>CAZTSC010000043.1:0-1997 GCA_964616655.1 uncultured Faecalibacterium sp. | reverse complement strand
GTCCTCCTAAATTTATTTTTATCGTGAGCGTGAATTATCACGCTTTTGACCTTTAATATTCCTTGCTTTTTCAAGCAATTCGTCAATCTGTTTGTGTCCGAAAGCCTTTCTCAGAAGCCTATAATCCTTGTTTTCAGACTTCAAAGTTTCATTTTCCGTTTTAAGTCTTTCGTTGATTTTTGTCAGCCTTTCATTTGTACGGTAAAGATTTCCGTTTGTAATATTAAGTCTGTTGTAACTGTCTATTGCCTTGAAATATCGTGCAAATAAGGTGCTGATTAGCGACTTTAATCGGCTTATAAGCGGCTCTGCAAACTTCGTTTTATAACTTCTTGCAGACATCATTGCAGGCGGTTCAGGAAGCTGATATTCGGGTTCATTCATTATGCTTTCATCAAGATTCTGCAATGCTTTTTCACCGTTATCGAAGTTCTCAATACGCTCTGCCATAATACGAAATTCGTCTTTTTTATCGGCAAGTTTATCATCAAGAGCGATGATTTCTTTTTCTCTTTCCTGCTTTTTATAATCCAAAACGGAAAGGTGTTCTCGCTTTGTTCCGAGCTGAAGCCACTCAACTCCGTGCTTTTCCATAACGGTAGCGAGTATATCTTTTTCGGATTGTACCCACTGACTCCACTCTGTTTCTTCACGAGTGCCGCCCTTGAAACCTTGCATAGCCAAAGCCTGTTTCAACGTAACTCTTGTATCCAACCCTCTCTTACTTCCGGTCATAAAAGGAACAAAATCTATATGCAGATGCGGTGTTTCTTCGTCTAAATGCAAGTGAGCAGAGAATACTCGAAGTTGTGGATTTCGCTCTTTGAAACCGCTATAATATTCATCTAAAATTCGACTTACAAGCTCGCAATCCTCGCCTTTGACATTGGTATCATCTTTATTTCCTATCTGCACAACAATCTCGTGGAACAGTTTTTCTTGCTTTCCGGTGCGTATCTTTTTATAATAATCATCTATTTTTCTGTCGGTTCTTGTCTGTTTATCGTTATATCTTTTAACGGCATCGTCAAAGAGTTCATGATATACTTTGCGGATATTTTCATTGCAATAGCAGACATTGTTTTCAGTACGCTCCGCATCAACATTTGAAGCCTTAAACTTTCGGCTGTTGTGTGCTTGTGAGCCTTTACCGACCTCTATACTTATTGTTTTCTTCATAATCTATCACTTCCTTTCCTTAAAACAGTTTTGTTACTTTTGTCAAAAGTAACGCAAAAGCACTTTTGACAGGTAACCCTATCAAAAATGCGACCTGCAGGCAGGTTTTGCGTTCTCCGAAGGCTCTCTGAGAGGCAAGGGCTGTCCTTTGGAAAGGACACCCTGCACCCCGTCTAAACTTTATCCGTGTCAGTCTGTGACGATGGTGACGGTAATTTCACTACCACCTATAATACCGTCACGACCGACACACATCGTCACGCTTGAGGTGTTGATAGACACAATCTAATCCTTCGCCCTTCGTGACTGCGTTTGTTTTCATAACAGATACCGTACTCATTAAACAAACGCCCTGCATTGATATTTAACTTCATTGATAAAGCATTGGCTTTCATATCAACGCTAAGCATCTCAACAAGCTCTGTCGGTGAACCGCACCACTCGGCATTGTCTGCGGAAATAAAAGCCGCTACCTTTTCAAGCAATGGTTCGGGCGGCAGCTTCCACAGTTCTGTTTCTGCTCTTTCCAATTCCCATAACAGTGTTTCGGGATTGCGAACAAGATAAAGTTTTTGATCTTGTTGGTCTCTGCCCGATATTTCAAGCGTTGCAGAATTGGCTGTTCTCTTTTCCTTTTGTAAAAGAAACGCACCGTCTGCCGCACCGAGCAATCCGCTTGTACCCGAAATCATATCGAATTTATCATCAGCCGTTTGCTTTCTTGTATGATGAACAAGTAACAAACAAAGTCCGTAGGTATCTGCGAAACTTTTCAGTCTGGTCATAATCTGATAATCGTTTGCATAACTGTAATTATC
>CAZTSC010000042.1:0-2486 GCA_964616655.1 uncultured Faecalibacterium sp. | reverse complement strand
CGTCTTCATTTGTGTAAGTAACAACATTGCCGTCATCGCTTGTTTCTGAAGTCAAATCACTTTTTTCGTAAAAATCCGAAAAAAACGGCATACAAAAATCTACACTGAAAAAGGGAATGTCGTCGTATTTTGTTGAAAAATAAGTATCTAATGTTTCTTCAGACACTCCTCCGTCATCATCGGAAAAATACTTTGTGACTTCTTTCTTAACAATTATGCCGTCCTCGCCCTCGTCAACAGGCTCACCGATTGATGATTCAGCAGTATATCCCGAAAGATATTTCTGAATCTTCGTAACGGAGTTGATATTGATTTCGGTGTTGTCCACATTTGCGGCAACCTCCTGCTTTATGCCGAAGTCGGCACTTTCTGCAAGGTATTTCTGAATTTCGGTTGCGTCGGCAACAGACACCGTTCCGTCAAGATTAGCGTCACCCAGAATCAGCGGAGTTTCTTCAGCCGCAGAAACGGTAAGACCGCTTATCGTTGAAGTTAATAATGCGGCAGATAAAAATACTGCGCATATCTTTTTGACTGATAGTTTTTTCATTGGAATTCCTCGCTTTCCAAAATTTGATTACATAATAACATACATTTTAGCAAAAATCAATATAAATATAACAATCAAACAGCAAAATATATTAATTTTTTTAAAAATATGCATAGAAAAAACCACCCAAATTACGGGTGGCTTTGACTGTGAAAATAATTAATACAAGGTTTTATCGTTTTGATTTCCGAATTGTTCCGACACAATATTTGCTACATAATCTCTGTCATACATTCTGTTAGCGGTCAGATAGATATCGGGAGTAAGACCGTTGTCAATGTCCTGTAAGCTTCCGTTTTTAACTGATACGAGCTGATTGTTTGAAGAAATCCGCATAAACGAGCCTGTTGCGGTAGCAACATATCCTACACAACATGCACCGCCGCCGCTTTGCTGTCCCAAAGCAAGAACATTTGCATCATCGTATTTAATGTTGCATGGGAAGAGGTTGCCGCAGGAGAATGATGCATCTGACGTGATTAAGGCAATGTTTTTGCCGAGCTCTTTGATTGACTTATCGTTTTCATCAATTTTTCCGTCTAAATTCAGGTCACATTCAACAACATTCTGATGAAGTGCGTTTGTAATCGGATTGAAAACGGATATGTTTGAAGAACCTAATACGGCGTAAATTGCATATGAACAAGCCATGGAGTCACCGCCTGTATTGCACGAAAGGTCAATAACGACATTTTTTACATCGCTGTCCTCGTTTTTAAGTTTTTCAAGTGAATAGCTGAACAGTTCAATTGTGTCGGAAAGATCCGGTTCTTTATTTTCATTATTATAATACAAATCCTTGGATTTTGCCGTAAAGCCATCAAAGGTTATAAAGACAGTATCTCCCCGACGTTCATAATGCTCAACCTCGCCGAGAATAGAGCTTCGTGTTACTTTTGCAGTCGAAATTCTTTTGGATCTGTCCATATAAACCATGCTGTTTGCAGTCGGTTCGTCCTTTATATTGTATTTTTCTCTGTCGAAATACGGCGAACAGCAAACATATGTGCTGTGAAAATCAGCAAAGCACGCAGTGGAAAGCTGTAAATTTGCCTTGTCTATTCTGTATACGTTTCCTGACAGATATTCTTTCTTTAAACCCATTCTGTTTAAGTAACTGTCAAAATCGCTGATGTTGTGAGTGTCTTTAAGACCGTAGTGCAAATCAAGATTAAGGCAAAGCTCGTTGTAATTGAATTTTGTCATTTCTTCCGAAAGGGTTTCCTTCGGCTCAATGGAATAATACAGCTTAGTAAGCTCGTTTGATTTATCTAATATTATTTCTTCATTAAAAAAGAATAAATGGTCATCAATTGAAACTAACTCATAGCCTGTTTGCGAAATGAAAATATCATTATAAGTTGATAGGGGGATAAAGAGCTTTCCGTTATCGTTAAGCATTGGTATTGAATAGTCCTCAAGACTGATTCTTATCGGATCACCGTTGTAATAGTGGTCGTAAGGACTTCTTAAAAACATAACAGGCTCGTCAGAGCTTGATTTGCTTTCGTTATTTTCAATCAAATCCATAGGCATACCATCTTTTTTGGTGGTAAAAAGGTCATAGTCGCTGAATTCTATGTATTTTTCGGAATAATTAAATTCAGCCGTTAAATCATCGCCGATTGTGCAGATAACAATGTTTCCGTTGTCTGAAGCTTCAACATTAAAGTCAGACTTTTCAAGAAAATCTCTGAAAAAGTTTAAACCGTTATTTACTTCAATAAACGGAATGTCATTGTATTTTGTGGAATAATAAACTTGCTGGTTTTCTTCCAAAATGCCTTCCATAACAGCAGGCATATTTAGCTTTGTGGTTTTCTCAACAATTATGCCGTCCTCGCCCTCGTCAACAGGCTGTCCGATTGATGATTCAGTAGCATATCCCGAAAGATATTTCTGAATCTGTGTAACAGAGTTGATATTGATTTCGGTG
>CAZTSC010000041.1:0-4032 GCA_964616655.1 uncultured Faecalibacterium sp. | reverse complement strand
TTTGCCCATAAAAATATGCACCTCCAAAAGTGTCTAACTTTTGGGGTGCATATCACTATGCAGACGGGTGGTTTTCAGAAAATTCTAATGATTCTTTTGCTTTTTTCTGTGTCAACTTGACAGGGGGCATATCATCTTTCCAAGCTTGCCGCTTTATGTTTATCGGGATTCGCTTCATTTAAAAAGTAAATGAAACATTGCCGTCCTGAAGTATATTGATTTTGACGTTTTTATTGCTGAACAACTGCGGTATTCCCGAAAAACTACCGTCATCTTTGCCCACAGAATATATTTTGAATACTCCGTTCGCCCCTTTAACAAGCGTTGCTTTATATTGGTTATCACCGGTTGTTTCACCAATTAATTGAGAAACAGTGACAGCAATGGTGTCTTCATCAAGAAATTCCGCAGAAATATTCAGAGTGATTTCGGGCTTCGATTCCATATAGTGACCAAATCCCGCAACATATGTTTCGCCGTCCTTGAATCTGAACATTGCCCCGGAAGATGATTCCCAATAGTTTTCTTTTAAGTTTTCCGAAAACATTTCATCAAGCCTTTTGTTGAAGCCATACTCTGTGGAAAAGTCCCCTTCAACCACCTTGTAGAAATATTCGGTGTATGTCTTTGTACTTCCCCTGCGCGTGATTTCCTCGGTTATAAATTGAGTTTTGTCCACACAATCCGGGAAATATTCGCGATTTGTATTGGTTTCATCGGGATGTATGTTGTAATCCAAATCTCCCCAATCCTTGAAAAGCTCTACAATCTGTTTTGCGTCGGATTTGGTGAGATTAAAGTTCTCCGAAACAGTTGAGTTATCATTTGACTCGGTTTCTGACTCGGAAATATTTTCGGAAGAGCCTGATGAACCGACGCTGTAAGGCGGATTGCTTTCGTTGTTGCTACAGCCTGTTATGCTTCCCAGAATGAGTACTGCAGTAAGAATTGCCGTTATTTGTTTTTTCATAAGATGTCACCGCCTTTCGAAAATTAGTATTTGTCGCTTAATATTGTATAATCTAAGATGCTACCACCGTTTTTGTAAATTTCCATATCTTCCAACCAACGTTCTGTGCCATCCCATGGATCAATTATTTTATATCTGCCGTTTTCTTTGCCGATAACCGTTGCCCAGTGTTCAGACTCTTCGCCGGTTTGTGCACTTCTTCCGCTTGTATGTATTAGCACAGGATTTCCCAATTGCAATTGAGCATCTATACCGGTAAGAGTAGCATTTCCACTGCTTTCCGAGATCCTGTATGCTGTTTTTACTTCGCTTCCATCGTTCCATCTCCATTCCATAACCCGATCGTCAGCACTATCCCAATGATTTTTTACAAATCCTCCAGACCCCGTTACAATTTTGTCAGGAGTTATGGACTTACCATACTTAATGCTCAATGCCGTTGCAAATGCAAAAGTACAGCAAGACTCTCTTGGATTAGGATTTCCATAAGATGCTCCTGTTTGACTATAACAATAATTCTGATTGTAATTAAGTTTGGTGTGATTGCCGTGAATTGTATTCCAAGCCGCCTGGAGCTGTTCATAATCGTATTTACCTGTAACAATAGGCATTCCATTAGAATCCGATCCTATTCCCGCTATTTTGGTTGCAAGTAAAATGGGAATTTTTTCTCTTTGGTAATCCGTTGTTGCCTGTGATGTTGTCTGCATAATTGATTTCTCAGACACAACCTTCTCAATTGTATTGGGAGAATATGTCACAATCGCATCAGTTTTGATATGCTCAAACGTATCCCTGTTGAGATTTGTAGCCGTATTACGTGCTTCCGTGTCTATGCGTTCGGTTTTAGCAAAGGCTGTTCCGTTGACGTTTTGACTTGTTATAATAGGGCTGCCTATGTTATCATACTGTGTGTTAATCATAATTGATACCTCCGAAATGAAATCAAATTTGCGGTTCATTACCATGAGATTTTCCTTTTTGCAAACCGTATAAACAGTACATTTAAAACAATTAAGCAAATAAAAATTTATTTATCGCCGCAGATTATTCCCGATAATAATTGCGGCGTGCTGCGTATACAACTCCTTTCAAATGTGCGCGAACAATCCCGAAAACCCGTTATCCCGGATTATTTCCCGTTGAAATTTGCGCGGATTTAACAACGTTACTGTACAGGTGCGGCGGTTGTTCCACCGGCAGAGTCCTTATCGTGAGCTAAAATCTCCGAAAGCCGTTCTACCTTTTCCAAAGAAGCAGAAATGCCGCTGCCGTTTAGCTTGATGTTACCCAATGTCACCCGCGCTCTGGCTAAATCGCCGCGCCCTATTCCGTCGGTATCGCAACCGATTTCGCCGAGATAGCCCAATTCGATATAATTGTTTTCGCTTAGAATAACAAAATCATCGTTGTGATTAAACAAGGTGTGGATTTGAAGCTTTGTCACAAAGCCCTTTTCCTTGTCGGGATTCGGCAAGGAAAGCGGCAGCTTAGCTTCGCACGGATAAAAATTTATCAGCTCGTTTTGAAAAGGATACTGAATGTTGTTTGGCAAAATCTGAAAAAATCCCTCAATTTCAAGCGTTCCCTCAAGCTCGCAGCCCGTGCCTGCCGATTCCAGAAATTTCTCGGGGAATTTATATTCGTCAAAATCGTTAACCATAAAATGAACCGAAGCGGATTTTACTTTCAAACCGCAAATCTCGTCGCCGACATAAACCCGTTTCCAAGCGTTTTTATTTTCGGGAATTTCATTTTTAAAATCAAATCCGTCAAACATTTCGGGGTTTTTAAAGCTGTCGTAAGCAACGCCCGACGGCTCCTTAAGATATGTAAAACCGTCGCAGTAAACATTCGCAAATAAGTCTTCTTCGGTGAGTGTTTCCGAGGTTTTGTCCGTGTTTTCAAGCCGCGTGATTTCGCCCGTGTAAATCGGCTCTCTGTCAAGCCCTATGAGGAATGTTGGATTGCCGCTTGGCGTTCTGTCAACGTTTTCCGTGGAGCTTGCTGAAGTGTTGTCAAATGTTGTTGATGAATTACCAGAGCAGTTTTCTTCCGACTGTTTCGTGCCGATTTGAGAACTTTCGTCTGTGCTTTCGCTGTTGGAACAGCCCCCGAGCGACAGCGGTAAAACCGCGACAACAAGACTTAATATACAGGCTGCTATTCTTGGCTTCATGTCATATTCCTCCGAATTTATCCTTTCGTCAAGAGCTTTCCCGAATAGCTGCTAAAAGCTTTTTAAGCATAAGGGGTTATTCGGATAACTCTTATGTCTGAACACCCAACGAAAAATTTGATTTCGTTATTTAAAAACAACCGTATTGTACACGCCGTCATAATTATAGGCAAGATCCAAACGACGTAAACGTGATGTTGTTGACCAGCAGCGAGCGGGGTCAACACACATAAAGTCGCTTGCGTTAAAATTCACACCGTCACCGGAATATGAGTATATTACAACCCAGTGAGGATTGGTCTGGTTAATCCAGACACATACCGGATAACCTGCTTTAAGGTAGTCAAAAACGACTTTCAAGGCGTCTTTTCCGCTTAAATCTGTTCTGCCAAGCCAATCTACCGTATAACCGTATTTTCTTCCAATGCCTTCCCAATCAGCCCAATTAAGATTAAATCCGTCATTTTGAAGTTCGTTTGGGCTTTTTCCCACGCACATTCCTGCGCAAGTCGTGGCACATCCGCTACTTGTTATTTGCGTGTAAGGTGTTATTTTGTTAAATCTGTTATATGTAACGGTTGCAGATACCGACGCTACAGTATTCCCATTTAACAAATTTGACGCATATGATTCCTCTCCTGATTTGACGGATTCAGCCGATGCCGTCACTGTTGAAAGAGCCATTACCATAACGGCAAATGTCACTGTTAACACTTTAAATTTCATAGAATAATCCTCCTGTTTTTTAAAAGTTGCTTTAGAATAAAGCATTGATGTTTTCTGCGTTACCGCAAAGTTTTTTGTGCAAACCTGATTACACAGTTGTTTGAGAAAAAGATTACTATTTGTTCATCATCTTCTTGAGAGCTTCGGGCTCTTTCGG
>CAZTSC010000040.1:0-8160 GCA_964616655.1 uncultured Faecalibacterium sp. | reverse complement strand
ACCTATGACCCTCTGCTTGTAAGGCAGATGCTCTCCCAGCTGAGCTATGCTCCCATATGTCGCTCATCAGCGACTTGTATAATATACACTAACAAAAAGCATTTGTCAACACCTTTTTTCAATTTTTTTCATCTTTTTTATTTTTTGTGCGAGAACCCCGCCCGCGAAGCGGGCGGACACCGGCTTAGCGTGTACCGCCGTCAGGCGGTGCCGATAAGCCGGTGCAAAAACCTTGCGAAACTGTAAGGCTTTTCTCATAAAACAAATTTCGGGAAAGCCGCTGCAAAGCTTCCCCTTCATGAAATTCTACATTATCCGTCATCTTTGAGATGCACCAAATGCAATATGACTATCCATGCTGCTTGAATTGTAACAACTATACCAACTTCAACAGAATAGAGACAAAATGCACCCAAGCTCATCATAACCGATATTGCTGTTGAGCCAAGCCACAACCTTCTTGTCACCGCAAGCACAATCAGCGTAACCACAATCGTCATTAGAAGTATTCTGTAGTCAAATATCAGCAAAAACGCAAGAGCAACCGCAACGCCTTTTCCCCCTCTGAACTTAAGCCAAAACGGAAATTCGTGACCGAGAGCTGTCCCAAGGCAGGCATAGCTCAAAACAAGTTCACGGCTTAGCGTATCCTTAAAAAGATACAAGCTCAAATACGAAGCCAATACAGTTTTTATCACGTCAAGTGAAAATGTCGCTGTGCCTAATCCTATGCCCTCATTCAGTGTCGTATTCATCGTTCCTGCGTTGTGTGAGCCTATATCTCTTATATCTTTATTTCTGAAAGCCTTGACTAAGATATAGCTTGACTGAAAATTTCCGAAAAGATAACCTATTAAGACGCTGACTATACGTGAAGTCATATGCTCTCACCGAGGAGTTTCACAATGTCCCCCACTGTTTTTATTCTGTCAAAATCGCCATTAGCTATCTCGACTTCATATTCACTTTCGATGTCGGAAACAACATCTATAATATCAAGGCTGTCTGCTCCCAACTCGTCAAATGTTGTCTCCGAATTAATTTTGTCGCCTTCTATTTCAAGCTGTGTGCTGATAAGTTCCCTAACGGATTCATATATATCCATAGTTTATTCTCCTTTCGGTTTGTAACCACATTATTTGCAATATTGTATCAGACTATTCAGACAAAGCTTTGATATTTCTTCATATGTACGCTCGGTTTCATCAAAACTTACGGTTTCGTAACACAGATTTCCCAGTTTTCCCGCATAACAAAGCTCATACATTGCTTCGCCTATATCAACGCTGTCAAACTCAATCGGAAAATCATAATCTGTGTACTTTTTAAGATTGACTCCGTTTCCGATGACAGCATGAGAACATACCGGAAATTTTTCACTGTTAGTGAAAATCAAACCTTTAAAAAAAGGAGTAACATTTTCCGACTTATCTGATATAACTATTCCTTGCTGACCATCAAAATATGTTCCCTTTTTCACTTTCAAACTAACGCCATAGCATTGAACCAGTTTTTGTGCAGTCATTTCATAACGTTCGGGATAGTTTGTCAAAACGGTCAATTCTCTGACACACTCAGCAAATTTGTCAATTTTTTCCGTGTACGCAGCAAACTCATCTATAAAGGTAAGTTTTGTATTCAAACATTCGCTTTGTGCGCCGCTTAATATCTTTAAAGCCGTGTTTATTAAAAGCTGACGTTTCAGTTTCCTGCCCGAAAACGGTGTAATCGCCGCATTTTCAGGCGATATAAGATCTTCGGGAACGACAATTTTATTTTTCATTTTTCCTGCCGCAACTGCTACAGTGTTATACGGAACACGGCCTTTATATTTAGGACAACTCATCACAAAAAACGGAGCAGCATTTTTCATTTCAACACGTTCTATATCAAATCTCGGAACAAAAAATGTATCGTGAAGTCGGTTTTTTAAATTGTCATCTCTGTCTATCGGCTTTAATAAAATAAACAAATTCCCGTCACCTCAAAAAAAGGTATGCGGGAATTTGTAAAGATATGCTTGTCTGTTATTCTTTGCTTTAAAAATACCGTTTTGGTTATTTTGATTTGTTTAAAATCGCAACAGCTTGTCTGCCTATTGAATTATAGCAGTATTCCGTCTGCTCTTTCGTATATTTAACCTCACCGTTTGAATTATACGGATTAAGAAAATAATAATATTTTTCATCATAACCTATAAGTACCATGCAATGCTGGCGTACAGGATAAAGATATGTCTGTTTCTTATCATATGACTGCCACTGATAAACTTCGTTTATCTCCTGCATGGATATAGTACACCACACAGCGACCGGTGTTCCTTTAGCAACATAGTTCGCTGCAAGCGCACTCATGCTTTCGCCCGTGAGATTACAAGCGTAATACTCATTTCCGGAAATATATTTGTTCAATGAATCGACTATAACCGGAGCGAAACAACCCCAACCTCCTTTTCGGATGAGATTTGATAATTAAAGTTCCATTCCGTTGATCTTCATTAGCTCTCTTGCCGATTCGAGCGAGTCAACACCGGTTCTGTTCTTTATCGGTGCAAACTCATTCTCTCTTACAACTTCATAAGAAAGGCAACTATCCATAAGATGAACCATATCCAAAATCAAAGTTTCAAACTTATATCCGTTCGGTTCTTCCGGAGAGACCTTTTCACCGTTTTCATTTATATACGGTATCTTCTTTTTGACGATGTGCAAAGGCATATCCTTGCCTGCAAGTTCAATAAGCTTGTCGAGTTTAAACATATAGTTGAGAATAACACCAAAAGCATAGGCAAGTCTACCGTTTTCGTCTTTAAGCTCTGCCATTTCATCTGTCATTTCATAATACTCAACAATAGAGGGCTTTCCGTCTTCGAGGCAAAGAACACCGACTTTTTCTCTTTCATCGGCTTTTCTGACAACCTTAGCTCCAATGTCAGCCCCCGAAAGTATAGTCGCTCCGACAAAAGCAGGATCGTTTATCTTCTGAAGAACATTATCCACCGAAAATGCAGTGAGATACTCAATGCCGTTTGCTTTCATTTCATCGACAAGTCCGGCACTGATCATTGATCTGAACCAACCGCCGTTGCCGTTAGGTGAAAGAGCGATTTTGCCCTTTTCCGTCATATATATCTTTCCGTCATAATCGACAGCAGGTGTCATTTCCTGAATAAAGAATTTTATATAGTTGCTGTCATAGCCGAAATAATCATGCTCTTTGAAAAAGCTAACCGTGTCGGCATTGTTTATGTCGCTCGTCATAACATAAAGCGGAACATACTCACCGCATATATCCTTGACATGAAGTAACCATTTTATGTGAGCTTCAAAGAGGAAAAACTCTTTATTTATTCCGACATTAAGTGTACCCTTGGGTTTATCAAGTCCGAGTCTTGTTCCCTGACCACCGGCCAAAAGAACAGCGCCAACCTTTTGTGCGGCAAGAGCCTCTATTCCTGCCAATTCAAATTCTTCCTTTTTCTCGGAAATTTCCTCAACCGTTAATGCACCGAGAGGTTCAAATTTTCCTCTGCCCGCCATAACATCAGAGGCGGTGAGAACTTCAAATATACGCCAGTCAATGCTTTCTATTTGGCTAAGTAAAGCTTCCTTCTCGTTTTCTGAAAGCTCATTATAAAATCTTAAAACGTGTTCCTGACCGTGTTCACGAAGCAGTTTTTCAGCTTGAATATAATCCATTTTTAATACCGCACCTTTCTTAAAATTACAGTAATATGACCAGACATGATCTGAAAATAATTAAACGTGAAGTATGAATTTATCTTGATTTTTGTTAAACATAATAAGGCCGACAGTTGTTAAAACAACGCTGAAACCAAAAGCATAAAGGCAAGTTGAAAGTTCCAAAGGTTTCGCATAAAGAACACAATTTCTGAAATTCTTTATTATGCAGAAAAGCGGATTTATGTTAAGTATCCATGCTCTGCCCGATGCATCGAATCTGCTGACATCATAGAAGATAGCGCAGGTGTACATTATAAGCATAAGGAAAACGCTCCAGAGATATTCAAGATCTCTGAAAAATACACCGACTGTCGCAAGAATCATTCCTGAACCAAACGCAAGGAGCAAAAGCAACAGCAAGGGAACAAATGAAAACAGCATATAAAATGACGGTGAAACGCCCATAACTATTATCGCAGCACCTAAAATTATAAGTGAAATAAGGAAAGTGATATAGTTTGAAAGTATTCCCGAAAGAGGATAGAGATATTTCGGAACGTAAACTTTCTTTATCATTCCGGAATTGTTTCTTATTGATCTGACACAGCTGCTTGTTGCCGAAGAATAAAAGCTGTAAAGAAGTCGGCCCGAAAGGATATAGACAGGGAAAAGCTTATCGTTGTTTCCGAAAAGCGTTCCGAATATAAATGTGAGGACTATCGTTGTCAAAAGAGGCTCAACAAGAGTCCAAACTATACCGAGATATGAGTTTCGGTATTTAAGTTTTATTCCTTTCACGACATTTTCTTTAAGAAAATATCTGTAATGCATGAAGTTGTCTATCATCTGTTTCATATTTTTCTCAATCCTTTCGTTATCTGTGAATAAGCTTATCCGCTTTTCTTAAATAGTCAACGTTTCTAAGCTTAATAAAATCTTTTTTGTTTGCCGCCGCAAGCAATCTTATCTGCTTTCTTTCAAATTTATTGAAACATTCAAGTTCAATCACATTGTCAATATTGTCTCGATAGTATGAAAAACAGCAGTTAAAAGCCTCATTATAGGCACTCTCACTCCACTGTTTTATCAGCCCCAGAGCCAGCAACCGTGCGGCATACATCATATGTTTCTGCATTTCGCCGTTTTCTTCGGGGTACAAGTTAACAAGTCTCTCATACCGCATCTTATGCGCCTTAAAACGGTCGCATAAATTTTTCACGCTCTCGGTCTTTGATATTCCGTCAGAACGCATAACATAGTTATATTTTGCATCGGGCAAAATGCAAACCGAATCGGCTTTTCGGAAAAGTTCAGCCGTGACAGGTATATCCTCGAAATTCATGCCCTCCGGAAAGCGAACCGAATTGAAAAGCTCTCGTGAAAAAACTTTGTTCCAAACATAGTTTTTAAGCTTTTGGTCTTTCAAAAGTTCATGAACGGCTTTGTCCGAATTAAACACCGCTTTTTCACTAAATGACGGAGCTTGTTTTTTTTCGCCACCCTCAACAACGAAGTGCGAACAGCAAACTATATTGCTCTCACCTTTTTCGCTCATCATGTAAGAATACATATCTTCTTCGATGAAGTCATCACTGTCAACAAACGTCACATATTCTCCCATTGCCGCATCAAGTCCTGCGTTTCGTGCTGATGAAAGTCCACCGTTTTTCTTGTGAATGACACTAACCCTTTTATCAAGCCGTGCGTATTCGTCACAAATGACCGGACAACCGTCATCACTGCCGTCATCGACAAGGATCAGCTCCAAGTCGGAATAATCTTGACTAAGCACTGAGTCTATACATTTTTTAAGATATTTTTCCGTTCTGTAAACGGGTATTATCACGCTTAGCTTTTCAGCCATTTTTATCCCCTTCATCAACGGCTTTAACCTGCTCATATATTCTCTTGCAGTTGTTCTTGTCACGGAAAGTGAAAAAGCCGTCAAGTCTTTTCTTGTATTTATCACTCATTGTGGAGTCTTTCATAAGTTTTTCCACTTCGTCAAAAAGAGCGTTTTCGTCATAAACGACTTTTCCGAAACCGTCTCTTTCATAATCAAAGTAGCCCTGAGTAAAGTGTTCACTTCTGTATTTTTCATAATCGAACTGATAATATATAACCGGTTTTTCCATATAGGCGAAGTCCATAACGGCACTTGTATAGTCCGTCAGCATAATAGTCGATTCTTTCATCAAAAGCTGAAGATCATAGTTTTCCCAATCAGCCACGGTCACATTCGGTGAACTTATGCCGTCAAAACAGTGAGCCACATTTCTGTGCGGATAGAATACTACCGTCATGTCATACTTTCGGCAAAGTTCGGAAAGCTTTTCGCTTTCTATAAAATGCCTCCATGTGTTGTAATATTCCGATTCGGTTATATGCTTGTTGCTGTTCTTTTTATAAGGATCACTTGAAGCTGTTCTCAGCCAACTTCTCCATGTCGGAGCTATCAAAAGCTGCCGTTTTTGTTCATACGGTTCAAGCAAGTAGTCAAATCTCGCAAACCCGGTATAAGCGACAAAATCTTCGGGATATCCAAACTCGCTGCGTACAAAATCATATTCGGGTTTAGCTCCGCAGATAAAAAGTCTCATGCGGGTGTTTTTATATATGAAAACTTCGGCGTAATCCTTTGTGATGCCGTGTTGAAGAAAAACCCTTTTATTTTTCAGTACGCCGTAGACTTCGAGCAGATAACAAACGGCTGCGTTCGGCTTTCCGCCTTTCTGGGAGCTGATATTCACACTTGCGGCGAGATAATATATCCAATGTTTCAGCGTTCCGTAGCTGACGGTTTCGCCCAAAGAGCTGACCTTTTCATAGTCGGGAGCTTTCGGATTTATTGCATAAACAACGTCTTGATCTGTGTTTTCACAGACGTATTTATAAAACCAATATCCGTTGTCACGAGCCTCATTTTCATATTCGCAGACAAGCCACATATCTTTGCGTTTTCGTCTGTAAAGCATAGCTATGGGGTACGCAATAATAAATTTGAAAATATGGAGCATATCGGAAAAGCTGACATCTTTAAGCTTTTTGAAGAATTTTTTCATGCCGATATCCTCTGTCACATCTGCTGTTCGGGAAGAATTATAAACGGAGACTCCTTGATCGTTTTATCATCAAGGTCACGTCTGTATCTTCCGGCATCTTTGACACCCTTGGTTTCGCCCGTCTTTTCTCTATAGACTCTCGTCACATCGAAAACATCGCCCGATGCTATAACTCTGCCCTTTTCGAGGAGTATAGCTTTATTGCAAAGTCTTTCGACCTGATCGACAGAGTGTGAAACAAAAAGAACGGTAACTCCCTTATCGAACATTGACATAATTTTCGCTTCGCTCTTTTTTCTGAATTTAGCATCACCGACCGAGAGTACCTCATCAAGAATGAGTATATCCGGACAGACAACTGTGGCTATAGCAAAGCCCAAGCGTGAACGCATACCCGAAGAATAGTTTTTCATAGGAACGTCAATGAACTCTCCAAGCTCCGAAAACTCAACGATCTCATCATACTTTTCTTCAAGAAACGATCTTGAAAATCCGAGAACAGAACCATAAAGAAAGATATTCTCTTTTCCTGTGTATTGCTGGTCAAAACCTGCACCGAGTTCGATAAGAGGGGCAATTCTTCCATGACGCTTGACCTCACCGAGGGTAGGCTTATATACGCCTGCGATAACCTTCATGAGTGTACTTTTTCCGGCACCGTTAAGACCGAGGATACCCAAGCGATCACCCTTATTGAGGGTAAACGAAACATCTCTTAAAGCCCAAAATTCGTTATATCTTAACTGCCTTTTCAGGAATTTTATAACATATTCCTTTAAGCTATCGACTTTTTCCTTGCTGAGGTTAAATTTTATGCTGACGTGTTTGACTTCGAGAGCTTTTTTTGCCATTTTATCGAGTCCTTTCATGGCGAAAACGCCTGATTTTAGTTAAGGCAGTCACTCATTTATTATTCACAAGATTCATCATTTTAATTATTACACCGAGAGTGATTCAAAATTGAAAGTGTTTTTCCTCTCAGCAGAGCATACTGCCTGATATTACATATAGAGGTAGTATAACACAAAAAGAGAAGATTTGCAACGAAAATAAGAGAATATATAGTATTCCGGACATTCGACACCATATGTTTGGACTTTAAGCTTGTTAATATTTCGGGGAGTTTCTGCTAAACCGTTCAACTTCAAACTTGCACAGCCTACGAAAATTTTTCTCATCACACTTTCTGCAACGGGGCGGGAGCTTGGCACTCCCCCTCACTCCGTTCGGGGGGGGTACACACGCTCCCGCCGTTACGCTCGCTTCGCTCGCTGCTCTCATCAAAAAATTAAACCGTGCAGTTTTTTTGCACGGTTTATGTTATTTATTTCGTCTTGATGTTTTTAACCTTAGACCAGCTTGAATAAAGCTTAACGCTCTTTCCGTTGATCTTTACTGTCTTATATGTTCGTACA
>CAZTSC010000039.1:0-9866 GCA_964616655.1 uncultured Faecalibacterium sp. | reverse complement strand
TCTCCCCTAAAGGGTAGACGACCCCTCTGTCGGCTTCGCCGACATCTCCCCTAAAAGGGGAGACAACCCCTCTGTCGGCTTCGCCGACATCTCCCCTAAAGGGGAGACGAGAGTCTCAATTTTAATTAAATCTAAGGTGAGCTGTCACGCTTTAGCGTGACGGAGGGGTTAACTTCTTCACTATTCACTATTAGTTATTAACTATAGACGACCCCTCTGTCGGCTTCGCCGACATCTCCCCTAAAGGGGAGACGAGAGTCTCTGTTTTAATCAGAGCTAAAAGAAAGCTTTCTTGCCCTCCCCTATAGGGGAGGTGTCGAGGCAACGCCTCAACGGAGGGGTAATTTATTCACTATTCACTGAAGCGTAGCTTCAAGGGGGTTTGCTACACCCTACCACCTAAAGGAGGAGAATAATGCAAGAACAAAGTATAATTTATATCGAAAATATCAATTTGAATATCAATGAGGAATTAAAATATCATAAGCAATACGGAAACTTACAAACTAAAGAAATAATTAAAAAGAATTTGGTTATATCTCTTGCTCTTATCTTGATAACATTGTGTATTGCTGTTGTTAATAATTTTATTGCTGTTTACGGATATGTATTTATTGCGATTTTTCTGTCGATCGTGTTCGGCTTTGTCTACAAATCAAGTGTTAAAAAGAGCATTATCACTATGTGTAAACTAAGTGATGAATACGCAATAGCTCGTAATAGCAGTAAAAAAATAACAATTAAAGAAAACGGAATAGAAACGCTGACACCTTATGCGAAAGTATATGTGCCATATACGGATATAGAAAAAGTGATAAGCGATCCTCTTTCATTTTCTATCAAAATAAGAGGCAACGATAAACTTTTTGTTATACCGAAGAATGAACAAAATACAGATGTACTCTTTAGTTTTGACAATGTTTTTAGAGAAAAACTCCAAGATAAGTTTATTTATGAAATGTAAAGGAGAAAAAAATGAGCGAAATAACAGTCAGATATAAAATGACGGTCGATGATCTTGTGCATTTCAATGATGTCGCTTTCAAAAAAAGGACATGGATGATGAGAGTCATATGCTTATTCTGTGCCTTGATGACGGGATTTATTTCCGTTATGGCTGAAAATATTAAGCTTGCCGTGACCGAGGCGGTTATATTTTTGATAATAGGCATAGCATATCCATATTTACTTAGATATACAACGAGAAAACACTATGTTAATTCATTTATACTCGACAAAGAAAGTCAGCTTGAATTTTATAACGACCACCTTGTTGAAAAGGTACTCCCAAGCTATGAGGGAGCATATGAGTCTGAAATTCATGTCCCATTTGAAAAAATATTGAATATAACCGAAACAGATGAAATGTTTCTGTTCTTCCTGACTCCGATAGAGGCTATAGGAGTGCCGAAAAATTCTTTCACAAAAGAGGACAGAATTAAACTTTTTCATCTGATAGATAACGTCTTTTCAACGAGATTTACAAGGACAAATTTAAGAAAAGCAATGAAAAATGATAAATCCAATAATGGAAAAAGAGGTTAAAGAATATGGATAATATCACAAACCCATACGAAAACCAAAAAATAATTAATGTTGATCTCAACAAAGAAATGAGAAAATCGTTCCTTGACTATTCAATGTCGGTCATCACTTCCCGTGCATTGCCCGATGTCCGTGACGGTATGAAACCCGTTCACAGAAGAATACTCTACACGATGTATGAAAACAGTCTTTATCCTGAAAAGCCGTACCGTAAGTGTGCTGACACAGTAGGTTCTGTTCTCGGTCGCTATCATCCCCACGGTGACACATCTGTCTATGATGCCATGGTCAGACTTGCTCAGGATTTCTCGACAAGGTATATGCTGGTTGACGGTCACGGAAACTTCGGTTCTGTTGACGGAGATCCTCCGGCTGCTTACCGTTACACAGAAAGCCGAATGAGCAAGATATCCCTTGAAATGCTGACGGATATCGACAAAGACACTGTTGACTTCATGCCGAACTATGACGACCGACTCAAAGAGCCGACCGTTTTGCCGTCAAGATTTCCGAATATCTTAGTCAACGGCTCAACAGGTATAGCTGTCGGTATGGCGACAAATATTCCTCCTCACAACATGAGAGAAACAATAGACGGAATGTGCTATTTGATAGACAACCCCGATGCATCTCTCGAAGAAATAATGGAATATATAAAAGGTCCGGACTTCCCCACGGGCGGTATTGTCATGGGCAGAGCCGGAATCAGAGCCGCATACGGAACCGGCAGAGGAAAGATATTAGTCAGAGCTAAGACAGAAATAGTCGAAGGCAAAAACGGAAAATATCAGATTATCGTTTCGGAACTTCCCTATCAGGTCAACAAAAAAAGATTAATCGAGTCCATAGCCGATCTTGTTAAGGATAAGAGAATTGAGGGAATATCGGACATCAACGACTATTCTGACAGAAACGGTATGCACCTTGTTATTGACTTAAAGAGAGACGCAAATCCGCAGGTACTTTTAAATCAGCTTTTCTCACTGACACAACTTCAAGTTACTTACGGAATTATAATGCTCGCTCTTGTTGACGGTGTACCCAAAATTCTTCCGCTTAAGGATATTTTGACAAACTATATTAACTTTCAGGAAGAAGTTGTCACAAGAAGAACAAGATATGATCTTAAAAAAGCTCAAGAAAGAGCGCATATCTTAGAGGGCTTGAAGATAGCTCTTGATTTCATAGATGAAGTTATAGCTATTCTCAGAGCTTCAAAGGATCAAGCCTCCGGTAAGGCGGCTCTTATTGAAAGATTCGGACTTGACGAAGTTCAGGCTCAAGCTATAGTTCAGATGAGACTCGGTCAGTTGACAGGTCTTGAAAGAGAAAAAATCGAAGCGGAGCTGCTTGAATTAAAAGCCAAGATAGCCGATTATATGGATATTCTTGCGAGTGAGACAAGAGTTCTTCAAATCGTTAAGGAAGAAGCTAAAAAAATCGGTGACAAGTTCGGTGACGACAGATTGACAGAAATTGTCAACGTCAGCGGCGAAGTCGATATAGAGGATCTTATTCCGGTTGAGGACTGTGTGTTCACCATGACGAACATGGGATATATAAAACGTCAGCCCGTTGATGCTTATTCTATTCAGAACAGAGGAGGTAAGGGCATAAAGGGCATGAACCGCCGTGAAGAAGATGTTGCGACAACAATGTTCACCTGCGGATCTCATGACTATATCATGTTCTTCACAACAAAGGGCAAGGCTTACAGACTCAAGGGGTATGAGATACCTGAGGGCAGCAGAACCGCCAGAGGTACAAATATAATAAATCTTCTTCCGATAGAGACAGACGAAAAGATAAGCGCAATGATAAGAATACCCGACTATGATGACGGTCAATATCTTGTCATGGTCACGAGGCACGGAATTATCAAGAGAACAAGCCTTGATGCGTACAAAAACTTGAGAAAAACAGGCGTTATCGCAATTAATCTTGATGAAAATGATGAACTTGCTTGGGTTAAACTGACAAAGGGCGACAGCGATGTTGTTGTCGCAACAAGAAACGGCATGAGCATCAGATTCAAAGAGACAGATGCAAGAGAGATGGGCAGAACCGCCAGAGGTGTCAAAGCTATCACTCTGCGTGATGGCGATGAGGTTGTCGGAATGGGCATAATCGAGGACGGAAAGAAAATTCTCACCGTTACTGAAACCGGTTACGGCAGACTTAGTGAAAACGAAGATTATCGCTTGCAGTCAAGAGCCGGTAAGGGTGTTAAAAATTACAAAACAGATAAATACGGCCTTGTTGCATCAATAAATGTGATTGATGATGAAAACGACTTGATTATTATTTCGTCAGATGGTATAATCATTCGTATTCCCGCATCACAGATCAACACCGTTGCCAGAGGTGCAAAGGGTGTCAGGGTTATGAAAGTCAGCGAAAACGAAAAAGTAGTTTCCGTTGCGGCAGTGGAAAAGGCACAGGAAGCTCAGGAAGAGAAAGAAACAGACGAAACACAGCAGACGGAAGAAGTGCAGGAATAAACAAAAAATTCTTAAGGGTGTGAAAAGATGAAAATTATCGAAAACGGCGGTTTAGATGAATTTTTACCCGATGTGCAGGAGAAAAAATATGATGCTCCTGAAGATGCAGAGCGTGAAATAATGAAAACTGACGACATAGATAACAACTTTTTCAAAAATTTCGGCAGCACTGATAAAAAGAAAGACGATGATATTCAAGAGTACGGGGAAGAAAGCACGGAGTCCGAAGAAGAAAGCTCGAAGGAAGAAGAACATGAGTTTGAATTTGAGGACATAAGCAGTAACTATGAACCCGAAAGTGAATCTGAACCTGAAAAAGAGGATCAAGAGAAAAAGATGAATTTCTTCGTCAGCCTTTGGAAGAACAAAAGGAGACGAGCAAAACTTGCTTATGCGATAGTTTGTTTTGTGATGGTAATTGTCGGTGTAGGCTATGGTTTTGTCAATGCGATACTTGATAAAGTGGAAGACGAGACTCCTGTTGAAACACCTGTTGTTGATGAACAGGAAAGCAACAAAGATATAATCTATGAAGAAGAAGACTTTGATCTCTTTTCGGCTGTAAGCTCAGCGGGAAGTCTCAACGATTATGTCAAGCAGTGGTATAATGCCGGTGAACCGATGCAATCAAAAAATGTCATAAATGTTCTTCTTTTAGGTCTTGACTCAAAACACGGACTTCAAGAGGGCGGCAGAAGTGACACCATGATGCTTGTTTCCCTCAACACAAAGACAAAAAAGATTCACATGGTTTCATTTTTCCGAGATAGCTGGGTGTACTTCAAAACTCCCAGCGGCGGAGAGTATTATAACAAGATGAATTCGTCATACTTCTATGGAAAATCAGCCAAGTGTACGGTGCAAACGATTGAAAATATTTTCAAAATTAAGATCGACCACTATGTTGTCACAGACTTCAAGTCATTCCAAAACTTAGTTGATGCTGTCGGAGGCATCAGAGTTGATGTTCAGGAATATGAATCAAAGAACATGATGAGAGAGTGGCAGCTTGAGTGTCCGGTCGGCGAAAATGTTCTTCTCAACGGAAAACAGGCTTTCTATTTCGCAAGACAAAGACATTCCGATGCCGATGCTGATGTCAGCCGAACAAGGAGACAAAGACAGGTCATCATGGCTTTCATCGACAGCTGCAAAGGTGCATCAATATCACAGCTGACGGATATGCTCAACAAGGTATTCAAATATTTCCAGACGGACATGAACAAGACGGAAATACTGGGCTATGCGGCGAGAGCGTTAGCTAACGGTTGGCTCAACTATGATATAGAGCAGATAACCATAACAGATCCCGATATTTTCAAGACACCGACAGTCAACGGAGTGAGTATCGTTGTTCAAGACTATCCGAAAGTTGCTCAGATAGTTCAAAACAAGATATATGACTCGTCAAACGTTGTTCTTGAGGACGGAAGAACGATAATATTTAATCTTATAAGATGACGTATAAAAGGGCTTTCCTGTTGGAAAGCCCTTTTGTTGTGCAGGGGAGCGAGCGAAGCGAGCGTTACGGCGTTGGGGCGTGTACCCCCGAACGGAGTGAGGGGGTGCCGAACCAACGCCCCGCTGCTGAGAAGTGCGAAAAGAAGAAACTCGGCAGGCTGCAGAAATAACAGACTTATCAGAGCGAACAAGCCGAAAGTCAGAACATCTACATTCTATCGGCTAAAAATTTAACCCCCACTAAAAGTGGGGGTTTTCTGATTATAATGTAAATTATCAGAACTTTCTTGAAAGTTTGCTTTCTGCTTCTTCTCTTGAAATCTTGCCTGTGTTGCAGTCAGCCATAAGCTGAACGTCTTTGTCAGTCATGTTATAGAACTTCCAAATAACTAATGCAACAGCCCAGCCGATAGCCGGAAGCATAACGTAAAGGAACCAAAGAACGTTAAGAGCGTGAGGTGTCTGAGTGATACCGCTTGATGCGAGCTGTTCAAAGTTTTCAACTGCTACGCTAACCCAACCGGTTGATTTAAGACCGAGAATGAACAGCGGAAGTGCGCTTGAAACAGCGGCAGTCAGCTTAACCATGAAAGTCTGAATAGCGAAAGTGATACCCTTAGCCTCAATACCGGTTCTGAATTTACCATATTCTGCACAGTCGGGTGTGAACATGAACAGCATAACACCGACAATTGAAACGGGAACTGAGCGTATCGCCGAGAGAATTGCAAAGAGGATAAAGCTGTTATATCCGACAATCCACATAACTATGCTGAGTACGATTGAAAGTAATGTGCAAATTCTGAACAGTTTCATCTTGTCCATTTTTCTGATCATTGTCGGAACAAGGAAAGCGAAAATCGCTGAGGGAACAAGTCCGAGTGCCTGAACGACAAGAGAAAGCTGAGAGTTGTTGAACAGATAGAACGAAACGAAAAGGTTGAGAGCTGCCGAAACGTTCGCCGCAGAATAGAAGAAATAACCTAAGTAGTAAAGAAGCAAATATTTGTTCTTAACAAGATAGCTGAACATCTTTTTAAGAGTGAAATCTTCGTCTTGACTTCCGACATATCTTTCTTCAAGCTTAAAGCAAGCGGGAGCCATTGTGAACAGTGAGAATACCGCACAGACAATAGCCACAACTGTATAGTTGAGGTGGATCTGTTCACCGACAAGAACAGTGGCAAGAATAAGAGCGACACCTGAGCCGACACCGCCCCAAATGCTCTTGTATGAAAGAATGGAGTTTCTTTCATCGAGGTTTTCACTCATTGCAGTGATGATACCGAAGATGGGAACATCACAAAGTGTATAAGCTGTATCCCAGAGTATGTATGAAACAGCGAGCCAAACGAGCTTTGCGTTTGTGCTTAAAGATGTGGGGATAGCGAAAAGCAGAACTGTCGTCAGCGGAATGAAAACGAGAGATATTTTCAACCACGGAACGAACTTCTTACCGCTTTTGAACTTTATTTTGTCGAAGATAACACCGAAGATAGCGTCATTGACTGCGTCCCAAACCTTAACGATAAGCATAACACCGGCCGTCAAAGCAAGAGGATCAACACCGGTTGCTGCCTCACTTGCAAAAGAGAACATAAGATAGGTTGAAAGGAATGATGCGACCAAGTTATATATCGCATTCTGACCGCAGAAATAGAGATAATAACTCATTCGTTCCTTGGGTTTGGTATCCCAGCCTTGTGGGGTTTTGGTAATTTTTTCGATTAATTTCATGTCTTCCTCCTAGGTTTTACAGATTTTATCTGCTGTTTGTTTTCTAATAAAGCTGATTTTGCCCTCGGTTGACAGTGCCAAGGGCAGGCGATAAAAGATGAGTATATTATAACATTTTCATGAACTAAATCAATAGCTTTTTATAAAAAAGTCATGTCATTTTTGTTTATTTTGTACACGCTGAGTGTTTTCTTGAGAGGGAATTATCTCTTTTTGGCAACGTTTGACGGCTTTCAAAAAAATATCGACAGCTGTTTTCATAATAAACGCACAAATAGCTATGCTTGCTATAGGATCGAATTTAGGAAAACCGAGTCTTGACATAAAAATTCCGAAGAAACTGCCGAGACACGACAGCGCATCACTTTGATGATGCCAAGCGTTGGCAAGAAGTATATCATTTTTTTCCTTTTTAGCTGTTTTGAATGTCAGAAAAAACATAAGCTCCTTACAAAATAAAGCAAAGACAGAAACGCAAAGTGCGTATGCCGGCGGAACGGTGATTTGAGTTTCAGACAGACCAAAAATTTCGCAAAAACCCGAAGTTCCGATAAACATTCCGGTCGTACCGAGTAAAAGAGAAAGGATAAAAAGAGAAACGGTTTCGGCTTTTTGTGATGACAGACGGCAGCTGTTTTTGCTGTGACTTAGCAGAGAGCCGATAAGAACGACAGATGACGAAAATATATCGGCGCATGAGTGTATTCCATCGGAAATCAGGGCATGAGAGCCGGTCACAGTGCCGACAGAGAGTTTGATTACGGCGAGAAGTGTGTCGGTCATGACAGAGGCAACAGAGATTTTTTCAGCTTTTCCGACCTGACGGATTTTCATATAAAGACCTCCAAATGATTGTTATTTCATTCTATGAATGATTGAGTGCGGTTGCTACACGATCAGGTGTTAGGGCGATTTCATGACCGACAGTGGGGACATTTTGCTTTTCGATTTTATCCGCTTGGGCTTTTTCGCTGACTTTCGGTTTTTCACCCGCCGCTTAGATAAGCTGCGGACTCTGTTCAGCTTGGAAGAAACTTCTTTTCCAAACTCACATCAGCGGGCAGGGCTTTGGCACCCACTCGCCTGCGGCTCGTGGGTACGCAAACCCCTGCCTTATGCTCGCTTCGCTCGCAAATTACTAAAATTTCCTCTAACCTCTTCACAAGAGAGAAAAACTGTGGTATAATCTTAGTTCAGCCGAGTATATTTTTCGGCATATTGAAACAAAAATATGATTAAGATAAAATGAAAGGGGCTTTTCAATGGAAAACGTAACTGAACAGAAAAAGAAAAAAATCCTCAGTTGTATCCAACCATCGGGTATTCCGACACTTGGCAACTATCTTGGAGCGTTGAAGAACTGGCCGCCCCTTGCCGATGAATTTGACGGTGCTTTTGCTGTTGCCGATCTTCATGCAATAACCGTTCGTCAAGATCCGACTATGCTGAGAAAGCAGACAACAGAGGTTCTCGCTCTTTTGCTTGCTATAGGTCTTGATCCCGAAAAGAGCATTATTTTCGTTCAAAGCCATGTTCCTGCTCATTCACAGCTTGCTTGGGTGCTTAACTGTTACACTCAGTTTGGTGAGATGAGCCGAATGACACAGTTCAAGGATAAGAGTGCGGCTCATGCCGACAATGTTAATGTCGGACTTTTCAGCTACCCTGTCCTCATGGCGGCGGACATACTTCTTTATCAGGCTGACCTTGTACCTGTTGGAGCAGACCAAAAGCAACATCTTGAGATCGCAAGAGATATCGCTAACCGCTTTAACGGAATTTACGGAAACGTGTTCACGACTCCCGATCCATATATCGGAAAGAACGGAGCGAGAGTTATGTCGCTTCAAAATCCGGAGAAGAAAATGAGCAAATCAGATCCGAACCCCAAGGGGTACATATCAATATTTGACACACCGGAAGTCATCATGAAGAAGTTCAAGGGAGCAGTCACCGACAGTGAGGCAAAGGTCAGATTTGCCGAGGGCAAAGACGGCATAAACAACCTCATGGGAATTTACTCATGCTGCACCGGCGAAACTATGGAAGAAATTGAGAGAGAGTTTGAAGGCAAGGGCTATGGAGACTTTAAGGTACGAGTTGGCGAAGCTGTCATCGAAGAACTCCGACCGGTGAGAGAGAACTACGAGAGATATATTTCCGACAAAGCATATCTCAAAGAAGTAGCGGAAAAAGGTGCGGAAAAGGCATCGAGAATAGCCAACAGAACACTCGGCAAAGCGATGAAGAAAGTCGGATTCTGGCAGCCGTAAAAAAGAGAATATCCGTGTATGGGAAACCATACACGGAGAATATATGCCCCCTTAGTTAAATGGATATAATAAGTCCCTCCTAAGGGCTTGCTCTATCCGCTTGATACACGAGGGAAACTGCAAAAACGCGAGAAAAACGCCGATTTCGCGACCTTGCCTGAATCCCTCCGGAGATTTAGCACCCTGTTTGGTACCCTTTGGCACCTTTTCGAAAAAATGTAAGGGATAAGCCATCAAAGCCCAATTTACCTAAATTTCATAATATGCGCCCGTAGCTCAGCAGGATAGAGCGTTCGCCTCCTAAGAGTTTGTTATAACAATCACTTTTGGGGGCAAGGCGAATGACAAT
>CAZTSC010000038.1:0-10197 GCA_964616655.1 uncultured Faecalibacterium sp. | reverse complement strand
TTTGAAAGTTTGACAGACTTTATCTTGGCTATCTTTGTTTTCACTTTTGCTTTCCGCAGACACTGCAAACATCACATATTTCGCCGCTTAATTTTATTGTGGCCGGTACTGTCCGTTTGCCGCTGTAATTGTGGCTGTGGCTTTTAAGCTTAACAAATTCTATGCCGTTGGCTTTGGCATATTTCTCTGCCGCCGAACCTTTATAACCCTTGATTTTAACATTTTTATATGTGTATTCGCCATATTCGCCTTTGTAATATCGGCCAATAAATGAGTCACTCAAATTCGTCACGCTCGCAGGAATTTCATATGTCTTGAGCTTTTGACAGTTTGCGAAAGCATCGAAGGATATCTCTGTGAGAGTTATCGGGAACTTGACTTTTTTTAAGCTTTTGCAACCGGCAAATGCTCCTTCACCGATAGACACAAGCTTGCTTGGAAATTTAATTTCGCTTAAAGCATAGCAACTTCCAAATGCATTTTCGGGAATGACCTTTATATTTTTTGAAAGTCTAACACTCTTAAGCTCATAACATCTGAAAAATGCATCTCTACCGATAGTTTTGACAGAATCGGGAAGCTTAATGCTTTTAATCTTTTCACAAGCAAAGAATGAATAATTGCCTATAGTTTTAACCGTGTTCGGTATCTTTACGGTTTCAAGATTACTGCAATGTTCAAACGCATTGTCTTTGATTTTTGTTACGCTGTCGGGAATCGTATAAGATGTATCTGACTTCGCAGCCGGATACTGTATCAGCTGTGTCATTTTCTTATTGAAAAGCACACCCTTGACCGATTTATAATTTTTATTTTTAGAATCAACTTTTATTTTTTCCAATTTTGATGATGAACTGAATGTGTTATTTTCTATCTTTGTTACACTCTTTGGTATGCTGACACTTTTCAAATTATTACAGTTAAATGCATATTCACCAATTTCTTTTACTCCGTTCGGAATTTTCACCGACACAAGTCCGGTTCCGCCGAATGAATAAACACCGATTTTTTTAACACTGCTCGGAATAGTGACTTTTTCCAATGAGTAGCAAGAAGAAAACGCATAGTCACCTATCTCTGTGACACCGTAAGGTATGTCAACGCTCTTTATACCGGATAAGCCGCCGAATGCAAAATGTCCGATAGACTTTAATGTACTTGGAAGTTTGAGCGACTTGAGGTTATTGCCACGGTATCCGTTGAACGCATAATCACCTATTTGGGTTACTCCTTCCGGTATAACAATATCCGTCACAAGCCGACCGTTAAGATAGAGCTTTTTACTGCGGAACAGAGGGTTGGCTTCATCATTCAAAAAATTTATTTCACACCATGCTGCAAGATCTTTTATATGCGTTTCTTCAATTCCCATACAATCAGAAAATGCACACTTCTCTATTTTTTTAACACTTGCAGGGATAGTAACTTTTTTCAATTCGCTGCACCATCTAAAAGCATTTTTTCCGATAGTTGCAACTCCGTCGGGAATCTCAATGCTTTCAATTCTACTGCCTTCAAATAGCCCTTTCGATATTGATTTTATACCTGAAGGCAGTTTGAGTTCGGAAACTTGAAGAAACATAAATGCTTCCTCATCAAGCACTTTAACGGATTCGGGAATCGTTAAAGCCGTCAAACCCGTTGATTCAAACGCTCCCTTATTAATTCTTGTTACACTTTCCGAAATCGTTATATTCTTAAGGTTTTCGCAATTCATGAAAGCGTATGCGCCTATTGTCTTGACTTTATTTGGGATAACATAAGAGTTTTCTTTTCTTCCGCTTGCGAACCGAATGATCTCTGTCTTATCCTTATTGAAAAGTACACCGTTGTCCGATGAGAAATTCAAATTATTGCTGTCAACATTGATATTTTCTATATTGTTGAAGTAACCAAACGCCAGCGGTGAAATTGTTGTCACGCTTGCCGGAATATTCACTGTTTTCAAGTTTTCAGAACCCTGGAAAATATTTTTTCCTATAGTATTAACGCTGTTGGGAATAACTATATTTTTCAATTTTTTACAGCCATAGAAAGCTTGATCGTCAATTTTTTTCACACCATAAGGAATAACTATCTCTGTCAGATTTTTACAACCGCTTAACATTTTATAGCTGACCGTCTTTATATTTTTCGGCAGTTTTATCTCTTTCAAGCTCTCGCAAGAACTGAACGCATACTTTCCGATAGATGTTATTCCATCCGGCAAAACAAGCTTTTCTAAATCATGACAGCTTTGAAAGGCTTTTTTGCCGATAGTTTGAATACTGTCTGCTATATTGACTTTTGTGAGATTTACGGCACTGTCAAAAGCATGATTACCTATGCTTTCCACTCCGTCTTTTATGACGATTTTCTTGATCTTATGTCTTTGTTTACTCCACGGTGTTTTAAACACACTCTCGAAATCAGACATTTTTCCACTACCACTCACTGTCAGCGTACCTTTTTCAGTGAGTTTCCAAGTGAGGTTTTCTCCGCAAGTGCCTTTAGCTATAGTCGAGGCTGCGGAAACGTTCATTGTCGGAACAACGCTCATCAACACCATTATCGCTAACACAAACGATAATATCCGTTTTGTTTTTGTTTTCATTTTTATTTTCCTCCTACTAAGTTTATTTTGACGGGAAATTGATTTTCTCCGCAAAAACATACTAGCAAGAAAAAATATGTTTGGCAATGGTCTTAAGTAAAACGTCAGAAAATCTTAAGGTTTTCTTAAGGAAAACTTAAGGTTTGACAGAAATTCTTAAGAATTAAAGTTAAATCCGAAGTCGCCTAAAACGGCGTATTTTTGGTGCTTTGCGGCTTAAATCCCTCGAAACTCCATCCGTTTTAGGTCGCAGAATTTGTTTCGGGAGAAATGATTGCAAATACAAGGCAAAAGCGGAGCAAATCCTGTCGGATTTGCGAGCATTTTAACACCGCAGGTGCGGCATTTATCCGAAACAAATCGGTTTCGGATTTGACTTCAATGCTTAAGAATTGGGGGCTGAAAAGGCGAACTCGGTTCGCCTCGCAGCGGCGAAGCTGCGAAGAGGTGGCAAGAGTTCGCCCCGCTGCTGTCGTTTTCCGTCAGATTAAAAGTCGGAAGGCTGTCCAAGACTTAAAGTCAGATAAAGCTTCCAATCGCACAAAATAAAATTAACGCTCCTGCCGTCAAGCAGGAGCGTTTGGTGAAAAATCGAATTATATCACTCTGACTTTTATAACACACCCAAATTTGGATATCTCATTTGAAATGTCCTCATCATAGTCAACCACTGTGTAAGAGTATTCACCACGAGTAAGTGTTAAACAGTCCTTTGAACAAAGTGCTTTGATTTTGCCGACAATTTCACCGCAGTTTCGATGAATTATCAAATGACGGAATTTTCCGCTTTTTTCACCGAGCATTACATTCGGCATATTGACCGAGTTTTTGATTGAACCCGTTTCGATAAATAACTTTATCTGCTGTGCCGCCATGACAGCGCAGTTGTCCTCTGATTCCGGCGTTGATGCACCAAGGTGCGGAAGAGCTGTCACTCCGGATACACCTATAACGGCATCCGATGGGAAATCTGTGATGTATGCGGCAACTTTTCCGCTGCCTAAAGCCTCAATAAGGCCGTCATCGTCAACAAGTCCGCCACGAGCAAAGTTGAGAATACGAACCGAGTCTTTCATCTTTGCTATGCTGTCGGAATTAATCATTTTTGCCGTGCTTTCAAGGAGTGGCAGATGCAGTGTCAGATAGTCCGCTTGTGAATACAGCGTGTCGAGACTATCTGTGAAAACGACACCGTCAGGCATTGAATCGGGTTTTCTTATGTCGTACGCAACGACATTCATTCCAAGAGCCAAAGCACTGCCTGCGACTTTAATGCCGATCGCACCTAAACCTATGACACCGAGAGTCTTGCCGAGAATCTCAGGGCCGGCAAATTGGCTCTTGCCTTTTTCGACAAGCTTGCCGACATTTTCGCCCTCGCCTTTTAATGTTTTGCACCAATCATACGCGGCAGCGACCTTTCTTGATGAGAGAAACAGAGAAGCTATAACAAGCTCTTTGACAGCGTTTGCGTTAGCACCGGGAGTATTAAAAACAACAATACCCTTTTCACTGCATTTATCAAGAGGAATATTATTGACTCCGGCTCCGGCTCTTGCAACAGCTAATGTGTTGTCTGCAAATTCTGTTTCATGCATAGATGCCGAGCGTACCATAACGGCATCGGGAGAATCAAATTCTCCAACGGTATATCCATCACCGAAAACGTCAAGACCAACTTGTGCGATTTTATTTAAAGTTGAAATTTTATACATAGCTGTCTCCTTAAGAGTTTTCTTTCTCGAAGTTTTTCATGAATTCGACAAGCTTTTCAACACCCTCAATGGGCATTGCATTATAGATTGAAGCTCTCATACCGCCGACAATTCTGTGACCTTTAAGGTTGATAAAACCAGCCTCATCAGCCTCTTTAATAAACTTTGCATCAAGCTCTTTGTCACCTGTGACGAACGGAACATTCATGAGCGAACGATCTTCGGGTACAACAGTTCCATGGAACATTTTGCTTGAATCAAGAAAATCATAGAGAATTTTTGCCTTAGTTTCGTTTCTTTCTTTAATAGCCTCAAGTCCGCCGAGTTTCTTTATCCACTCAAGAACAAGCTTACATATATATATGATATAACAAGGCGGTGTATTATACATTGAACCGTTATCTGCATGAATCTGCCAATTAAGCATTGTTGGAGTGATGTCACGGGCTTTGCCGAGCATATCTTCACGGACAATGGCTATAACAAGGCCGGCAGGAGCAACGTTCTTCTGAGCGCCACCATAGATAACCGCAAATTTTGAGATATCAAGCGGCTCTGAGAAAAAGCAACTTGAAACATCGGCAATAAGAGGAATATCACCCGTGTCGGGAATATAATTGGCCTTAGTACCGAAAATTGTATTATTCATGCAATAATAAACATAGTCTGCATCAGGTCTGATATCTTCACGCTTGATCTTCGGAAAATATGAGTAGTTCTTATCAACTGAGTTTGCAATAACTCTGACATCACCGTATTTGCAAGCTTCTTCATAAGCTTTCTTTCCCCACTGACCTGAAACAATATAGTCAGCCTTACCTGTGCCATTCATAAAATTGAGAGGTATAGCGGCAAACTGAGTTGATGCACCACCGTGCAGGAAAAGGACTTTATAGTTATCGGGAACGTTATAAAGCTCTCTGACGAGTGCTTCCGCACCGTCAATGATTGACTGATATATTTTCGATCTGTGCGACATTTCCATAACTGACTGGCCTGATCCTTTATAGTCGAGCATCTCAGCTGCGGCTAAATTCAGAACCGATTCCGGTAACATTGACGGACCTGCCGAAAAATTATAAACTCTTGACATAATGTTTCCTCCATAGATTTAGTAACTGACTTTTTATCAGTATTTATATCATATATCATATGTCTGAAAATTGCAAGCGTGAGTTGTTAAACCAAATTTGCAAAGTGTTAAAGCTTTTGTGAAATATTTTATTTTCGACATAAAGCTTTAGTTCATAGAAGTATCAGTTAAATATATGAATAAAACGACATTGCGAGCGTATGCGTGATCATCAATCGAAACTGAAATCAGGCAAAAAAAATAAAAGCCACACATAGTGCGACTCAGGCTGTAGACAAAGATCTTTAACTGACTATTTTTCAGATATTTATATTGCCATATTCTATATTATTAAATACATCATACAACAAGGAAGAAAATCAAGATTTTATGCTATTATTCCCTAACATATAAATTCAAAAGAACATACCGCTTAGTAATTGTTCAGACTAAAGTCGTTGAATTTGGTCTATCTAGTTTTTAACCGTAGACATTTTTACAGTGAAATAATAGTGTTACAAATTTCTCGTTAAGTATTGACATAACCCAAAAATAGAGATATATTTATATTGTGAAAAAATATGCAATATTCAAGGAGGATATGTAAGCATGAAAAAATTAGCAAAAAAGACACTATCAGTGTTCTTAGCAATACTGATGTTGTTGACAGCGGCACCTTTGGAGGGATTGACCGGAATTGAGTGGCCATGGTTTTCGACCAAGGCATTGGGCGTTTCCGGTTATAACGCAATAGCCGCCGCTCAGTGGGCAAAGGACCATGTATATGACACTTGGTCATGTCTGAATGGACAGGGATATTGGGCTATAAACACAGGTGACTGCGCAAACTTTGTCTCCCAATGTATCTATATGGGCGGACTTAATATGAACATATATTGGAACAGCTTTGGCTTTCAATGTAGTTCAGATGTAAGCGATGGTTCATTCTACAGAGCAAAACAGCTTCACGATTATGTCGTTTCGATCGGCGGTCAAGATATCACAAATCCGTCTGCATCACAAGTTGAAGTCGGCGATTTGTTCTTCTATTATTCGCCCCAATCCGGTCGTTTCAGACACTGTGCGATAGTAATTGAGGTGAGCGGCGGTGCAATCAAGGTTGCCGCACACTCGGATCAATATAATTGCTATACCACATATGATTGGCATTGCGGTTTTTCCGGCAACAATACGCACCTCGTTAAAATGTACGGTGCGACTTGCAATGAAAACAAGATAAGAGATTTTGATGTATATTTAGCAGGCTCCGGGGGTTGCTCTTTGTATGCAACCACATCAACCAAATCTACCTATGTCGGTCCTCTTAATTCCGGCGAGTATGTTCACGTTTATGAAACAAAATATGTTGACGGTGTAGCATGGGGCTATACGGTTTGTCGTAAAGGTTATGGCTGGGTTCGGCTTAGCCAACTCAGATATCAGCATCATGTTTCTTCCGGTCCGGTAAACCACATTTGGGGCAATTGGACAGTTAAAAAAGTCGCTAACTGTCAGCAAGACGGATTATCCGAAAGAGTATGTAAGCGTTGCGGAAAGGTCGAGCAAAAGACAACAAAGGGCGGTCACGTCGCCAACAAAGACGCTTCATGTCTTGAGCCGTCAGTATGCAAGATATGCTCTGCTGTTTTAACTCCGGCACTCGGCCACGACTCAACCGGAAAATGGAAAGTAACACTCGAGCCGACTTGTACGGAAAAGGGTGAAAAGAAGCTTTATTGTAAGAGAGTTTCAAACGGAGTTTTATGTGATGTTCATCTTGACACTGCGGAAATTCCCGCTCTCGGTCATGATTACATTCCCGGTGCGACAGACCCCAACTGCGTTGACAACGGAACTAAAACATATAAATGCTCACGTTGCGGCGACAGCTATATAGATTATATTGATGCCGACAACACATGGTCTGACTGGACTGAGGAAGTCCATGATCTTCCGACAGGAAAGGTCAAGTCTAAGGTACAATACAGATACAGCGACAAGTCAACGACTACTTCCTATCAGACCTCTTTAGACGGTTGGACTCAAGACGGTGGGAAATGGGTTCAGAGTGGTTCGGGAACTATTGATTATGTTCCAAGTTGGCCGGGTGGATTTAATACAGGTAGTTCTATTTACTCAGCTTACAATAAAACACCTCGCACCGCATCAGAAACAGCAACTACAAAAACAACTGTTTCAACTTCTACCGCTGAATGGGTTTATTGGCATTGGTGTAGAGGCAGCACAACTGCGGGGAGCATAGATAACAACAGACAGATTCGCAGTAACTATGAATCCGGATTTCCACAATGGCATGCCAGACAAAACGGCTCATCAAGATTGACTTGGGTAAGTGCTGCAAATGCTTATGAAGGTTATAACTCATATTATTGCGGTGATACCAAATGGTGGTATGAATTAGAAGTCAAGCGTTGTACCTACACTGACTACAAAAAGCTTTTCAATTATTATAAGTGGTCGGATTGGTCAAAATGGCAGGACGAAGAAGTCACAGCCACCGACACAAGAAAGGTCGAAACAAGAACCGTATACAGCTATGACCTTGCGGCTTTAGGACACGACTTTACCGTAGCAACAGACAAGGTATACAACATAAACGACAAACAGCTTGAAATAAACAGCGACGGTTCGCTTAAAGATCCGCTTTGCTATTCGATAGGTCGCACCTGCTCACGTTGTGGTGCTGTTTCGCCGGATAGTGAAAAGACAAATCACGTTATTCCCGATTGGGAGACCGAAAAAGATCAATATCAGCTTATAAATGAAAGCGGTGCTGATGTTGAAATATATCACGGCTACTGTAAAAACGGTTGCGGTTGCTATGTCGTTCAAACAATTGACAACTGCGTTTTTGAACAGGAAAGAGAAGTTGATGCTACTTGCACGACCGACGGATATATAATCTACACTTGCTCAAAGCACGGCGAAACATACACAGTGAAAACCGACGATAAACTCGGGCACTACTGCGACAGCTCTCCGTGGGAGATAGTCACACAACCGACTTGCACAACAGACGGACTCAAACAGAGAAAATGTATTCGTTATGATGACGGCGTGACTTGCGATCATATTGAGACCGCTCCTATTTCGGCTTTAGGTCACAGTCTTATTAAAACAGAAGCCACACAGGCGACTTGCGAAAAAGACGGTAATTCAGAATATTATACTTGTTCGGTTTGCTTGAAGTATTTCTCCGACGATAAGGGCAAGACCGAAATCAAAGAGAACTCTTGGATAACAAAAGCAACCGGACATAACCGCAAAAATTCATCGGGCAATGAAGAATGGATAGTTGAAGTCGAACCGGCTTGCGGTGTTACCGGCAGAGAAAGACTTTACTGTCAGAACGAATGGTGCGATTATAACATTGAATGTGAAAATCACACAAGCCACCATTACCTCATAGACGAAAGAGAAATTGCCGAAATCACACCGGACTATCAGATCATTGAACACAAAGACTCGACCTGCATTGAGCTTGGTTATGATATGTACACCTGCATGAATTGCTACGGCACAGATCATGAGCACGGTTGGTCTGATATCATTTCGTTCAAAAATCATGATTGGGGCGACACCTCTTATGTACACGCAACGTGCACCGAGGGTGCAACAGAGAACAAAACTTGCAATTACTGCGGACTCGTAGATACAGTCGGAACAAGTGATGCAACAGGTCATGCCCTCTCCCCTCTTGACGACGGATATGCTGGCAGTGACGACAAAATGGAGCTTATCTCAAGTGTCCAAAACGCTTGCGGTGGCGGCAGTGTTGACACGTATCGGTGTACACATATTGACGAAAACACAAATAAGCGTTGTACGTACACGGTTGTTATCGGCGAAGCAAGCGACCACAATTTAGGTGACTATGTTGTTTCGCTTGAGCCGACGTGTACCGAAGACGGATATAAGCATAAGGAATGTCAAAATGACGGCTGCGAATACAAAACAGCCGATGAGATAATTCCGGCTACAGGTCACGACTGGAAGTTTACAAGCACAGTTGAGCCGACCTGCACGACTCAAGGCTACGATAAATATGTATGCAACAATGACTCAAAGCACATATTCGACGAATACAATAAGTCGATGTTAGGTCACGACTACAGCGGAGACTACAAAGTCACCGAGAAAGCGACCTGCACCGATAACGGCAAGCGTGAAAAACATTGCGTACGAGTAAACAGTGGCAAGCTTTGTGATGAGCTTCTCGGAACTTTAGTCATTAATGCGAGAGAGCATAATTTCAGCGATTGGGAAACAACGAAGCACCCGACTTGCTTGGAAAGCGGACTTTCGGAAAGATACTGCGAGAACACAACGGCGACCGATGAATATGAGGCTTGTGCAAAGACTGAAAGCAAGCCGCTTAAAGCCCTCGGTCACGGTCTTCTCCCGTCAGACGAGGGTTACAATTCAGCTGCCGATAACGACAAGATGCAACTCATTTCATCTGAAAAGAACAACTGCGGTAACGGAACAGTCGATACGTATCAGTGTAAGCATATCGATAAAAACACAAATACAAGATGTACATATACAGTTGTTATCGGCAAAGCCAAAGATCACAAGTTAGGTGACTATGTCGTTTCGCTTGAACCGACTTGTACCGAAAAGGGATATAAGCACAAAGAATGTCAAAATGACGATTGTGATTATAGAACAAAGGATGAAGAAATTTCGGCGACCGGTCACGGTCTTCTCCCGTCAGACGAGGGTTACAATTCAGCTGCCGATAACGACAAGATGCAACTCATTTCATCTGAAAAGAACAACTGCGGTAACGGAAC
>CAZTSC010000037.1:0-10214 GCA_964616655.1 uncultured Faecalibacterium sp. | reverse complement strand
CTGCTTGCTTGCAAGTGGCGGCTTTGGTCACTTTTGAGGTGTAGGAGTGGGTGTGAGAACCACCTAAAGAAACGAACGTGAACCCATTTTCTTTTGCGTAGGTTTCAGCGGCAGAACCGGTGTAGCCGTAGATAGTGAAGTTGGGGAGTTTAACGATTTCCCAAGTATCAGAATATATATAGCCAAAAGCATAATCGCCAATGCTTGTTACACTGTTGGGAATATTAACACTTGTTAAACTGCTGCAACCATGGAACGCAGAATAGCCAATGCTCGTCACACTATCGGGAATAGTTATGCTTGTTAAACTGCTACAATCTTGAAACGCAGAATCGCCAATGCCGGTTACGCTGCTTGGAATAACAATACTTTCCAGTTTGCTACAGAATTTAAATGTACCTTGCTTTATGCAGGTTATATTTGGGGGCAGCTCTATATTTTTTAAATTTTCGCAAGAGAGGAAAGCTTGCTCTCCGATTTTCACTACGCTGTCCGGAATTTCTATTTTAACAAGGCTTGAGCAACCGCTGAAAGCATTGTTAGAGATTACTTTTGTCCCTGCTTTTACGGTGTAGCTGTCGGAATCAAGATAGTTTACTTTGACCAAGCACTTTCCCATATAAAGAATATAATCTTCCCAATTTGATGAGTCTTTGTAATATGCACTTTCGTTGAATGCAGTTGAATCAATAAATATCGCACTGTCGGGAATATCTATATTTGTCAGATTTTCGCAGCCGTAAAAGGAATAATATCCAATTTCAGTTACGCTGTCGGGAATATTTACGTTGTTTAATTTTATACAGCCAAAAAATGCTCTTGATTCGATTTTGCCTATACTGTTTGGAAGTGTAATGTTTGTCAGTCCTCTGCAACCCTCGAACGTTCCCTTGTTGATTTCAGTCAAACTGTCAGGCAATGTTATTTCGGTTAAGCTTTCACATTCGTAGAATGAATATTCGCCCAAATATGTTACACCGTTAGGTATTGTTAAACTCTTTAAACTTCTGCAATACCTAAATGCATAATCGCCAATGCTTGTCACACTGTCGGGAATTTCCAAATCAGTTAAATCTTCGCAGCTGTTAAAAGCTGAATCGCCTATCTCAGTTACAGGGTGACTGCCGAGTGTGTTAGGAATAACAAGTTGACCGCTGACCGATATATCGCAGCCCGTGATTATTGCATTATTATTTTCGAGTTCATATTTGAGATAACCGCTTGTCATTACCGCTGAAGCATTTATCAGAGGCATCATGCCTAACATTATAATTGTCGCCAACATAAGAGACAAAGTTTTTCTGACAGATTTTTTCATTTAAGTTCATCCTTTCAAAATGTTTACACTAAAATTATACAACCTTTTCGATTTTGTGCAATATGTGACAAGGCACGAAAAAAATTTTTTCACCTTGTCACACTAAAAAACAAGCGTATTTATCTGATTGGTATTATCAATCAATTCTTGATTTTAAAGATATGTTTCCCTTTCGTACTTGCTAACTCGTACCGCAAAAAAATTTCACCGATTTTCTAACATTTTTCACAAAATTATCATCTCAAATAGTAGATTTTTTGATTTATCTCTGATATAATGACAATCGTGGAAGTTTATACTTTGTTAAGGAATAAACCACAGTTAAGAAATTTATTATCTGAGAGGGAGGAACATTTATGCTAAAGAAGATTAGCAAAATTCCTTTTAAGGACACACCAGAACAGCATGACGAATTGCAGCAGATCATCAACGAATGTAAAGATGACAAAAGCTTGCTCATGCACGTCATGCAGGAAGCTCAGCGTATATATGGCTATCTTCCGTTTGAGGTTCAGAATGAGATCGCCAACGGTATGGAAGTACCGCTTGAGAAGGTCTACGGTGTCGCTACGTTCTATGCACAGTTCGCTTTGTCACCGAAAGGCAAGTATAATATCTCCGTATGCCTCGGTACTGCTTGCTACGTTAAAGGCTCACAGGAAATACTCGATGAGATATGCGCTCAGTTGGGTATCGAACCCGAAGAATGTACAGATGACGGATTATATTCAGTCACCGCTTGCCGCTGTATAGGTGCTTGCGGTCTTGCTCCGGTTCTGACGGTCAATGATGATGTTTACGGCAGACTTGTTGCCGCTGATGTTAAAGACATTCTCGAAAAATATAAATAATAAGTACACATAGTAAGTACGCACGGTAAGCACTCTTTACGGTTACACAATAATATCCCACTCATAATGTATATATAAATAGTATGACCGATGAGTGCAAATAATCGCAAAGGATAATCACTATGAGAATAAGCACTGTTAAAGAACTCTTAAAAGCCGAAGTTGTCTGCGGTGAGGAAAGTCTTGATAAAGATGTTGCCTCAGCTTGCGGCAGCGATATGATGAGCGATGTTCTCGCTTATGTTAAGAACCAGGCTGTACTTTTAACCGGTCTTGTCAACTCGCAGGTCGTCAGGACAGCAGAAATGATGGATATGATATGCATTGTTTTTGTCAGAAGCAAACAGCCAACACCCGAAATGATCGCACTGGCGAAAGATAGCGGAATAGTTGTTTTGACTACTCCTTTTCGTATGTATGAAGCTTGCGGAAGGCTTTATGCAAACGGTCTGACGGGAGAAAGCAGGCAGATATGAGTGATTCACTGACATTCCATTTTGATGTTGACGGAACGGACTTCACTTCTGCGGGACAAGCATCGGCAAGCGTTAAGAGAAGTCTGAGACAACTCGGACTTTCTCCCGAAGTCATCAGACAGGTGTCGATCGCTATGTATGAGGGCGAGATCAACATGGTCATACACGCAGGCGGAGGAGAGGCTGACGTCAATGTTTACGAGGATAAGATCGAGATAGTTCTGACCGATGAGGGGCCGGGGATAAAAGATGTCGGTCTTGCTATGCAGGAGGGATATTCCACTGCGTCAGATCAAGTGCGTTCACTCGGCTTCGGAGCCGGTATGGGGCTGCCGAATATGAAAAGATATACAGATGAAATGCATATTGACACCGAGGTTGGCAAGGGTACGAAAATAACTATGTTTGTCAATCTCGATAGGTGATAGAAATGAATTATTACAGACATTCTGTTGAACTTGATGTCGAAAAATGTACGGGCTGTACGACTTGCATAAGGCACTGCCCGACAGAGGCAATAAGAATAAAAGACGGCCATGCTCATATCAATACTGACCGCTGCATTGATTGCGGCGAATGTATCAGAGTGTGTCAGCATAAGGCAAAGAAAGCGATGTGTTCAAAGTTTGAGCATTATCTCCATTATAAATGGAAAATAGCTTTGCCGGCTCCGGCTTTGTTCGGTCAGTTTGACGGACTTGAAGATGTGAACTACGTCATTCAGGGACTTCATGATATAGGCTTTGATGATGTATATGAAGTCGCTAAGGCTGCTGAACTTGTTTCGGCGTATACCAGATTATATCTTAAAATGGAGGGCATCAAAAAGCCGGTCATTTCATCGGCGTGTCCGGTTATTTCAAGGCTTATAGCTCTGCGTTTCCCTTATCTTAAGGATAACGTTATGCCGCTTCTTCCCCCGATGGAGGTTGCCGCAATACTTGCAAGGGCGAAAGCCAAAAAAGAACATCCGGAGCTTTCCGATGAGGATATAGGAATATTCTTTATTTCTCCGTGTGCTGCTAAGGTCAGTTACATAAGAAACGGATATGGCGACTATAAGAGCAATATAAATGTTGTTGTGTCATTGAGCGAAATATATTTTCTTCTTGTCGGTGCTATGAAGAAGGATAAAGCTCCCGAACAAGAAACCGAGGCCGGAGTTATAGGCATAGGCTGGGCGACAAGCGGAGGCGAAGCATCGGCTTTGTTTAACGACAGATATCTTGCCGCAGACGGCATAGAAAACTGTATTCAGGTGCTTGACCAGATAGAAAACGGAAACATTCCTCAGCTTGAATTTGTCGAATTGAACGCTTGCATAGGCGGCTGTGTGGGCGGAGTTATGACGATTGAAAATCCGTTTATAGCCAAAACAAGACTTCAAACGGTCAGAAGATATATGCCGGTGTCGAGAAATCATCTTTCAGCTGACGAGCAATTCGTACCCGAAGAATATTTTTTGAACACTTTCCCGTCTTATACACCTATTAACAGACTCAGCAACAACATGGGCGAATCAATGAGAATGATGTCACAGATCCAACAGATAAGGCAGACACTTCCGGGAATAGATTGCGGAGCTTGCGGTTCACCGACTTGCAGAGCTTTTGCCGAGGATCTTGTCAGAGGAAAGATTCCTTCCGACAGCAAGTGTATCGTTCTTGAAAACGAAAAAATTAAAAGCAGCAAGGAGGATAGACAATGACGGTCAACGAACTTTGTGAAAAATGCGGTTTCAATAAGGTCGCTTCTCCAAACGGAGATAAGCAGGTCAAAGGCGGATATGCCGGAGATCTTCTCAGTTGGGTTATGGGCAGAGCCAAGGAAGGCTGTGCTTGGATAACGATAATGTCAAATGTGAATATAATCGCAGTGGCATCTTTAGCTGACGTAGGCTGTATTATTCTCACCGAGGGAGTAAAAGTTGAAGATGACGTCATCAAAACGGCTGAAGAAAAGGACGTGAACGTGTTGTCAACAAACCTCACAACATATGAAACTGCTGCTCTTATCAGTAAATATATATAATGAATAAGTATTACTACGATCTTCATATTCATTCGTGTCTTTCTCCATGTGGTGACAACGATATGACACCGAATAACATTTGCGGTATGGCGATTTTGGGCGGACTTAATATAGTTGCTCTGACGGATCACAACACCTGCAAAAACTGTCCCGCATTTTTTGAAGCGGCGAAGAAAAACGGACTTATCCCTGTTGCGGGCATGGAACTTACAAGTGCAGAGGACATTCACATGATATGCCTTTTTGAGGAACTTTCCGATGCAATGGCTTTCAGCGAATTTGTAGACACGAAAAGAATAAAGATAAAAAACCGCACTGATATCTTCGGAGATCAGCTCATCTGTGACGGAGAGGACAATATAATAGGTACAGATGAATTTCTTCTTCCTAATGCAACTGAACTTCCGGTGGAGAAGATACCTGCCGCAGTTGAAGAATTTCATGGGCTGTGTTATCCGGCTCATGTTGACAGACAGTCGAATGGGATAATCGCCACGTTGGGCGTATTTCCGGAAGAACTGAACGTGAAAAACGCAGAGTTTCACTCGAAAGAAAACGTCAGTGCGTACAATAAAAAATATGAAGGCTTAAAGGGAAAAGGGATCGTCATATCCTCCGATGCTCACTATCTTTGGGATATTCGTGATAAAGATGCGTATTTTGAGATAGACGATGAGCCTTATTCTTCCCAAAATGTCAGGAGAGAGCTTTTTAAGATATTGAGAGGAGAAAAGATATGAAAGAATTGTCCCTTAATATTCTCGATATCGCTCAAAACTCCGTCAAGGCAGAAGCAGACAGAATAAAAATAACAATCGAAGAAACAGACAGTACGCTGACGTTTTCGGTCGAAGATAACGGCTGCGGAATGACACCGGATTTTTTGAAAAGCGTGACAGATCCGTTTTGTACGACAAGAACCACAAGAAAAGTCGGACTCGGTATTCCGCTTTTAAAGTTGGCGGCGGAACAGACGGGCGGAAAGCTTGAAATCGAATCAAAACACGTTTCGCTTTATCCTGACAGTCACGGCACAAAAACATCGGCATTGTTTTATAAAAATCACATGGACTTCACTCCTTTGGGAGATATAATCTCTACGGTTGTGACACTGATTCAAGGTCAACCCGATATCAGCTGGAGATTTGTCCATAAAATGAAAGATAAAACCGTTGAGCTTCACACCGATGAGATGAAAGAAATATTGGGCGATGTTCCGCTTGATAATTTTGAAGTTATCTCATGGATAAATGAATATTTAAAGGAGCAATATGACGGAGAAAACGGAAATGATTAAATTATTATAGAAAGGAATCCTTATCATGAAGTCATTAGCAGAGCTTGCAGCAATTAAGGAAAAAATGCAAAATAAGGTCGTAATGCGTGAGGGTACAGGCGACATAAGAGTCGTTGTCGGCATGGCAACTTGCGGTATTGCGGCAGGAGCAAGGCCCGTTCTCAACGCATTTGTTGAGGGTGTCAACGAGGCAGGACTCGCCGAAAAAGTCACGGTCACACAGACCGGCTGTATCGGTATCTGTCAGTATGAACCGGTTGTCGAGATATTTGAAGCCGGCAAAGAGAAAGTAACTTATGTAAAAATGACAGCTGAGAAAGCTAAAGAGGTTATTGAAAAGCATCTCAAAGGCGGTCAGCCTATCGCCGAATACACAAAGCTCGGTTGATAAAGTAAAATTGTCTAATTTATTGGAGGTATAAATCATGATTCGTGCTCAAGTATTGATCTGCGGCGGTACCGGTTGTACATCTTCCGGCAGCTCGGCTCTTATCACAGAGTTTGAAGAGCAGATTAAAGCTTTTGACCTTGAAGATGAAGTCAAGGTCGTCAGAACGGGCTGTTTCGGTCTTTGTGCATTAGGCCCGGTTGTTATAGTTTATCCGGACGGCACGTTCTATAGCCGTGTTGAAAAAGATGATGTTAAAGAGATAGTTTCAGAACATCTTCTTAAGGGCAGACAGGTTGACAGACTTGTTTATAAAGACGTAGGCGAAGATTTCGTTGAGGAATCTCATAAAATAGTTTCGCTGAATAACACAAATTTCTATAAAAAACAACACCGTGTCGCACTTCGTAACTGCGGTGTTATCAACCCCGAAAGCATTGATGAATACATAGCCATGGATGGCTATCAGGCTCTCGGTAAGGCTTTGACGGAAATGACTCCGGAAGAAGTTATTCAGGTCGTCAAAGATTCGGGACTCAGAGGCCGTGGCGGCGGTGGATTCCCGACAGGATTAAAGTGGAGTTTTACGGCTGCCAACAAAGCCGATCAGAAATACGTTGTATGTAATGCCGATGAGGGCGATCCCGGAGCTTTCATGGATCGTTCGGTTCTTGAAGGCGATCCGCACTGTATAGTCGAGGCTATGGCTATCTGCGGCTATGCGACCGGAGCAAGTGAAGGTTATGTCTATGTTCGTGCCGAGTATCCAATAGCTGTCGAAAGACTTCAGAAAGCTATCAACGATGCAAGAGCTTACGGACTTTTGGGCAAGAATATTTTCGATTCCGGTTTTGACTTTGATCTTCATATAAGACTGGGTGCAGGTGCATTCGTCTGTGGTGAGGAAACAGCACTCATGACCTCTATCGAGGGCAACAGAGGTGAACCGAGACCTCGTCCGCCTTATCCGGCAGTTAAGGGCCTGTTCGCAAAGCCGACAACCGAAAACAATGTTGAAACATTCGCAAACATCCCGACTATTATCCGCAAGGGTGCGGAATACTTCGCATCTATGGGTACGGAGAAGTCAAAGGGAACAAAAGTCTTTGCACTCGGCGGCAAAATTCAGAACACAGGTCTTGTTGAAATACCTATGGGTACGACTCTGCGTGAAATAATCGAGGAGATCGGTGGCGGTATTCCCAACGGAAAGAAGTTCAAGGCAGCTCAGACGGGTGGCCCGTCAGGCGGTTGTATTCCGGCTTCGCTTATGGACACCGAAATAGACTATGATAACCTCACAGCTATCGGCTGTATGATGGGTTCGGGCGGACTTATCGTCATGGACGAAGACAACTGTATGGTTGATATCGCTAAGTTCTTCCTCAACTTCACCGTTGATGAATCTTGCGGCAAGTGTTCACCCTGCCGTATCGGCACAAGACGACTTCTTGAAACGCTCGACAAGGTGACAGACGGCAAGGCAACGCTTGAGGATCTTGATAAGATAGAAGAACTTTGCCATTACATTAAAGAGAACTCTCTTTGCGGACTTGGTCAGACAGCTCCCAATCCGGTTCTTGCGACTCTCAAATTCTTCCGTGAAGAATATGTCGCTCATGTTGTTGACAAGAAGTGTCCGGCAGGTGTATGTAAGAACTTGCTTAAATATAAGATCGTTAAGGATAACTGCTTTGGCTGTGGTGTCTGTGCGAGAAAGTGTCCGGTCGGCGCTATCACAAAGACAGATTATGTTGCTCCCGGCAAGAAGCTTCCGGCACTTGAAATAGATCCGAACAAGTGTGTTAAGTGCGGTGCTTGTATTGACGGCTGTAAGTTCAAAGCGATCATTAAGGAATAAGGAGGTGCCGACAATGGAAGAAAGAATGCTTAATATTAAAATTAACAATATGGATCTCACCGTGCCGTACGGCACAACTATCCTTGAGGCAGCAAGAATGGCAGGTATAGAAATACCGACACTCTGCTTTTTAAAGGATATAAACGAAATAGGTGCTTGCCGTATTTGTATGGTCGAGGTTAAGGGTGCAAGAAGTTTGGTTGCAGCTTGCGTTTATCCGATTGAAAGAGACGGCACCGAAATATTCACTAACACCGAAAAAGTCAGAAGATCGAGAAAGCTCACGCTTGAGCTTATTCTCTCAACTCACGATAAGAAGTGCCTTTCATGTGTACGCAGCGGAACTTGTGAACTTCAGCAGCTTTGCAAGGAATTCGGTGTTGACGATGAAAACGCATTCGCCGGAGCAACTCCGCACTATGACTTTGATGACTCGGCGGCTCATATGGTCAGAGATAACAACAAATGTATTCTTTGCCGCCGCTGTATCGCAGCTTGTGATCAGCAGGGAATATCCGTCATTGGAGCGAATGCCCGTGGTTTTGACACTCACGTTTCTTCTGCGTTTGATCTCGACCTTGGAAACGTTTCTTGTATTTCATGCGGTCAGTGTATAGTTAACTGTCCGACAGGTGCTATCGTTGAAAAAGATGACACCGGAAAGGTACTCGAAGCTATAAACGATCCTGAAAAGTTTGTTATCGTCAACACGGCTCCGTCTATCAGAGCGACTCTCGGTGAAGCATTCGGTATGCATATAGGAACGAATGTTGAGGGCAAAATGGTTGCCGCACTTCGCAGACTCGGCTTCGACAAGGTGTTCGATACTGATTTTGCGGCCGACCTGACGATCATGGAGGAGGCAAACGAGCTTATTGACCGTGTACAAAACGGCGGAGTACTTCCGATGATAACATCGTGTTCACCCGGTTGGATCAAATATTGTGAGCATTATTATCCCGATCAGCTTGATCACCTTTCATCATGTAAATCACCTCAGCAGATGTTCGGTGCAGTTATGAAAACATATTATGCCGAAAAGATGGGGCTTGATCCGAAAAATATAGTTGTAGTGGGTGTAATGCCCTGCACGGCTAAGAAGTTTGAAACAAAGCGTGACGGTCAGTCGGCATCGGGTTATCCTGACGTTGATATTGCAATCACAACTCGTGAACTTGCCCGAATGATAGAAAGCGCCGGTATATATTTCAGACACTTGCCCGATGAAGAATTTGACAAGCCGTTTGGCGAGTCAACAGGTGCATCAACTATCTTTGGTGCAACAGGCGGTGTTATGGAGGCAGCACTCAGAACAGCGGTCGAAAAACTGACAGGCAAGGAGCTTGAAGTTGTTGACTTCACCGAGGTCAGAGGTATGAACGGCATCAAAGAAGCTGAATATGATGTCGGCGGCAAGAAGATCAAGGTCGCAGTTGCCAGTGGTACAAAGAACGCAAAAGTTCTCATGGACAAGGTCAGAAGCGGTGAGAGCGATTATCTCTTTATCGAGATAATGGGTTGTCCGGGCGGCTGCATCAACGGCGGCGGTCAGCCGATCCAACACGCAGTTGTCAGAAACTTCGTTGATCTCAAGGCGAGACGTGCTGAGGCACTCTATAAGGCAGACGCAGAGAATCCCAAGAGAAAGTCTCACGAAAACGAGGCGATCAAACTTCTTTATAAGGAATATCTCGGCGAGCCGGGCAGCCACAAGGCACACGAAGTTTTACACACGACATATGTCGCAAGACCAATGTTTAAGAAGTGATTTTGAAAAGCGTTTAGCTTAATGATTTTTTGAAGTACAAGCCGACCGAGTGCGAACGGAAAACGTTTCGCCTCGGTCGGTTTTTGTGCGGATAAGAAAGCACACCGGAGTGAAACCGGTGTGCTGATTTTGATTTGTGTTTATTTATTTCGTCTTGATGTTTTTCACCTTAGACCAAGATGAATAAAGCTTAACGCTCTTTCCGTTGACTTTGATTGTCTTAT
>CAZTSC010000036.1:0-10890 GCA_964616655.1 uncultured Faecalibacterium sp. | reverse complement strand
CTCACTGTTTTCTTGCGGCTCCTGCTTGGGTGGGGTGCCGGGGACGGGCGGCAGGCGGTTGCGAAGCGACATTCCCGAACGGTGTGAGTGGGATGTCCGAGCAACCGCTTCGGTCAGCGGCTTTCATAAATTTAGACGTTTTCGTGATTGATATATAAAGACGAGGCTGCCGCAAATGCGACAGCCTCTCCTATTCTATTTGTGCAAATTACTGTCCGAAGAACTGTTTGAAAAATTCATTCCATTCATCGCTGCTGTATGAACCGGAACCTGAACCTGAACCGTTAAACGGATTCATATTATTGCTTTCGGTTGTTGTTTCATCGTCCTTTGTGCTTGAACCTTTGTCCTCAACGAGGGTAACAGTTACGTCAAATGTTGTGACTTCATAGGTTCTCGAATTGATTCGGCAGATGCCGAGCTTGATTTTATCTCCGACCTTTGCATCGTCAATAGCATCAAGAAGTACATCGGATGAGTCAAGATCCTTGCCATTGACAGATGTTATCATATCGCCGACCTGTACTTCGCCACCGGCAAGCGAGCTATCGTCAGATATTGATGCGATGATAACCGAACCCTTCGGCAAGCCCTTAATTTGAACCACCATGCTGTACGCCTGGTAATTCGTAACTGCCGCATATGATATTCCAAGCTTAGGTCTGTTCGGAACATAGTTATACTTAATAAGGTTATCGACTATCGGCTTCGCTATTGAAATCGGGACTGCAAAACCTATACCCTCATAGTCGGTAGCAGCGATCTTCGATGAGTTAATGCCTATAACTTGACCTGCCGAATTGACAAGTGCGCCACCTGAGTTTCCGGGGCTGATTGCCGCTGTATGCTGAATAACCTGCATGGTATATTTTGATGTCAGCGAACGGTCAAGAGCTGAAACTATACCGTTTGTGACAGAGCCGTAATAATCTGAACCGCCGGGATTACCAATGGCGTAAACATTTTCAGTAACTTCAAGAGTTGTTGAATCGCCAAATGTTGCTGCCGGAAGTCCCGTTTCCTTAATGCTCAAAACTCCGATGTCGGTTCTTTCGTCATATCCGACTATTGTCGCATCATATATTGTTCCGTCTTCTAAGAGAATTCCACATGACTTGATATCGCTGTCGGAAACAACATGAGCGCAAGTGATAATGTAAGTCAAGTTTCCTGCGTCATTTGTTCCCATAACAACACCTGAGCCTTCGCCGGCGAGTTCTCCTTTGGAATCGTAGACAACTATGCCCACAACGCTGTCTCTCGCCTTTTTGACAGCATCGAGATTGCTTGTGTCGCTATTCTTTTTTGTTGTGTCAAGTACGACCTGGGCATTATCTGCCGTTGATTTTTCTTCGCCATCTGAAACATCGGGCTTGGAACCGCTGTTTCTTCCAATAGCCGTTCCTATTCCTATTGAAGCAACTATAACAAAGAACGCAAGCAACACCGCAAGAATTTTTTTGCCCTTGCCGCTGTTTTTCTTTGGTGGCTGAGCTGATGCGTTATAGCTGCTGTAATTTGATGCGTTTTGATTCGAGTTGTAAGAACCGCTGTAATTATTATAGTTGTTCTGCGTGTAGGGATTGTTGTTTTGGCTGTTACTCGGCCCGCTGTGATATGTGCAGCCGTTGTTGTTCTGATAGGGATTCTGATAACCACCGTACGACTGTGAACTGTAGTCATAACCGTTAGAATATTCGGGTTCAGTCTTTGACTCATTGTCGTTCAAGGTCTCATTTTCCGAGGAAACGTCACTTTGCGTCTGCTCATTCTCAGCGTACTGAGAATATTCATTCCTATTCTGTTCGTTTTCATTATCCGAACCGTAGGAATTTTCATTCTTAAATTCATCCATGATTCATGATTCCTTTCTTTCTTTACTGTGCAATATGATAAATCGTTTTTTTCATGTTTCTAAATCACTTGAATTAAGTTTTTTTAAACATTAGAGCAGTGATTTTAATTGATTTTGTCATTTTTTTGTTGATTTTTTGATTTTTCTATCTTAAGTTATTAAATTAATAAACTTTTATTTATAATCGGGTATTGTGAACGTAAACTCAGTATATTTGCCTTCTTTGCTGCCCGCCTTTATCGTGCCGTCATGCATATTGACGATTGTTTTAACAATATAAAGACCGAGGCCAACACCTTTGACGTCAAAGCTTCTTGATTGATCCACTTTATAAAACCGTTCAAAAATTCGTGATATCTCATCATCAGAAATACCTTGACCGCTGTTTCTTATTATAACTGTCGTTGCATCGTTCTCATGCTTTCCAAAAAATGATATCTTTCCACCTTCAGGTGTAAACTTAACCGCATTGTCAAGCAAGTTATATATCACCTGATGAAGAAGGTCTCTGTCAGCGTATATTTTAAGCTCGCTCATTTCTTCAAGCCCATCAACATTTATGTTTTTCTCTGTCAGCCTTTGTTCCATCGAAAGTAACACTTCGATTATCTGTGACGATACGTTATACTTTATCGGGTTGATGCTTATTTCACCTGACTCTATCTTTGATAGGTTGAGCATGGCAACAACAAGTCTTGAAAGTCTCTTGACCTCATTTGAAACGGTGCGAAGATATTCATTTTCTTTTTCTCTCGGAATAGTACCGTCAAGTATTCCGTCAACGAAACCTCCTATCGTTGTCATTGGAGTTTTCAGTTCATGGGAGACATTAGCAACAAAGCTCTTTTTGGCTTTATTGTCAATCGCAAGTTCATCAACCATCTTATTCAAAGCTTCAGCCATGTTCATCATTTCCGTGCTTGAACCGCTTGCATCAACATGATATGAGAAGTCGCCTTTCGCATATCTTGCAGTGGCTTCAATCATAGCTGCTATCGGTCGTGTTATTCTTCGTGAATAGAAGTATATCATTATATACGCAACGAAAAGTGCGACTATAAATGCGTAAAATATCATTTTGCACATTGAACCAACATAAGGCAACAAGCCTTGAACCGCATCGACAACTGCAAACACTTCACCGACAATAGCACCTTTATACATTACCGGCATTGCAACAACAAAGTTATCACGGTTATTATCGTCAATACTTCTGAAAGTCGAAAAACGTTCTGTTTGTGCGCGCTCAACAAGATCACCACTGACACTGATTGCTGCGTGTTTTTTACATACTCTGCCGTTAGTTTCAAGGAATTCCTTGCAAACCATAACTTTGCCCTTAGTGTCACATATAAAATAGTCCGCCTCCGTAGCTTCGGATATTGTTTGAATATCGTTGCCCAGAATAAGTGTACTTAAATCGCTGCCACTTTGATAGACAGCGTTTATATAGTCGGAAGCTATGCTTTGACAGTTCACATCAAGCATTTCAACTTTTTCATTCCACCAATGCATCGTTATCATAACAAGAGCCATAATTCCGAAGATAAGGAAGGCTACCATTATAACAAGTCCACTAACTATATAAAATTTAAGAAAGACGGAGCTTTTTTTCTTTTTTAGTCGTTTTTTCATATTATATCCTCTGATTTTGCCGGATTAACACAAGGCTGTGACGAAAACGTCACAGCCGAGGTTAGTTATCAATCCTTAGTCTCAAACTTATAGCCTACGCCCCAAACCGTGCGAAGCTCCCATTTGTCAGATACGCCCTCAAGCTTTTCACGAAGTCTTTTAACGTGAACGTCAACAGTTCTTGAGTCACCGTAATAATCGAATCCCCAAACTTCGTCAAGAAGCTGATCTCTTGTGAATACTCTGTTCGGATTCTTAGCAAGGTGGAATATGAGTTCCATCTCTTTTGGCGGAGTATCAATCTGCTTTCCGTTGACCTTAAGCTCATAATTTGTCAGGTTTATTGAAAGCTTATCATAATGTACTTCTTTGATTTCATCGACAGGGTTCTTTGCAGCTCTGCGAAGAACAGCTTTAACTCTGGCTGTTATCTCCTTTGTGTCAAACGGCTTGACAACATAATCATCTGCACCGAGTTCGAGACCGAGTACCTTATCGAACACTTCACCCTTAGCGGTAAGCATAATTATCGGATTATCTGAAAACTTTCTTATTTCTCTGCAAACCTGCCAACCATCAAGTCTTGGCAGCATTATATCAAGAAGAACGAGATCCGGTGATTCCTCTTGGAATGTCGTCACTGCGGTAACACCATCATTGGCAATTACAACAGTATATCCCTCTTTTTCAAGATAAAGTCTTAACAACTCACAAATGTTAAGGTCATCGTCAACGACGAGAATTTTAGCTGAACTCATGTTCATTCCTCCCTTTGCGTTAGATTATAAATGTATTATATAAACTATTTTTCCCCTAGATATTAACTTTTTTAAAATTTTCACATTTTTTCGGGAGCATCTATCTTTAACATCTTCAAGACGTTCTTTATTGTGTCTTTAACACAAACGCAAAGATAGAGCCTTGCTTGCATTAAATTTTGATCTTCAACATCGACTCTGCAAGCGTTATAGAACTTATGGAAACAAGTCGCAAGGTCTATAACATAGTGGGTGACTTTCGCCGGATCATAGTTTTTAGCTGCGCCTATTATAACATCTGTCAATGACGAAAGATGACGAATAAGCTCTCTTTCTTCTTCGGCTTTCAAAAGTTTGAGCTGATCTTGTGTACATTCTTCGGGAGTAACACCCTTTTCTTCAAGCTTTCTTAATATGCTGCAAATTCTTGCATGAGCATACTGACAGTAATATACCGGATTTTGTGAGCTTTGCTCAACTGCAAGGTCAAGGTCAAAATCCATAGTTGAGCCGGCTTCACGCATGTTGAATAAAAATCGAACTGCATCTATGGGTACTTCATCAAGCAAATCGACAAGTGTTATTGCTTTGCCCGTTCTCTTGCTCATCTTAACCGGTTCGCCGTCTTTGACAAGTCTGACAAGCTGCATGAGTACAACATCAAGTCTGTTTGAGTCGATACCGATAGCTTCCATTGCGCCTTTCATTCTTGCAACATGACCATGATGATCAGCACCCCAAATGTCTATCGCCTTATCAAAACCTCTTGCGAATTTATTTCTGTGATATGCGATATCGGCAAGGAAGTAAGTCGGATTACCGTTAGCTCTGATAAGAACATCGTCTTTAAGCTCAAGCTTTTCTATTTCCTCGTCTGTCTTGCCCTGTGCTTTTAATATTTTTGTCTGCACTTGAATGTTTTTATACCACAAAGCACCGTCTTTTTCATAGGTATATCCGTTTTCTTTGAGAATATCGAGAGTTTCCTGAAGCTCCGTTCCGTTATGAAGTGAAAGCTCGCTGAACCAAAGATCATAATTGATTCTATATTTCTCCATTGCCTTTTTCATATTGTCTATGTTCTTTGGCAATGCGAATTTAACAAGAGCCTTCCTTCTTTCTTCCTCACTCTTTTCAAGGTACGAGTCACCGTATTCAGCGGCAAACTCTTTAGCTCGAATCTTAATGTCTTCTCCGTGATAACTGTCCTCCGGAAGTTCTATTGCATCTTCACCCTTGTAAAGTTGCTGATATCTGACGTCAAGAGAAAGTGCAAATTTATCAATCTGGTTTCCTGCATCATTAACATAGAATTCTCTTGCGACTTCATATCCCGCATAATCAAGAACAGCTGCCAAGCAATCACCTAATGCACCGCCTCTTGCGTTGCCCATATGCATAGGGCCTGTGGGGTTCGCCGAAACAAATTCAACATTGATTTTTTTGCCCCTGCCGTAATCGGATCTACCGTAATTATTGTCACATTCATTTATATCAAGCAAAACATCGGCATAATATGCATCACCGAGATAGAAATTAATGAATCCCGGCCCTGCAACCTCGACTTTATCAAAATAAGTATCAGCATTATCCATATATTCCAAAATTGTGTCAGCTATCTTTCTCGGAGCTGAACGAAATGCTCTGGCATTGACCATTGCGGCATTGGCAGAATAATCACCGTTAGCTCTGTCTGACGGTACTTCAACGATAAAGTCATTCATCGGCTCAGCAGGCAATTTGCCGTCTGCGACAGCTTTCCCTATTGCCTCAATTATAATATTTCTGATTTGTGATTTAGCTTGTGAAACTATTTTTGACATATATAAACCCCTCTGCTTTTCAGTTAAAATTCAAAATCAAACTCTATTTCTCCTATCGGAACCATATCTATATCAGTCGAATAGCTGAAATAAAGCTTTCCCGAATCAAAATCGGATCTGATATCATTGCAAGACATTCCCATTATAAAAGTTCCTGCCGGTGTAGCATGGTGAGACAGATGTCTGACATTCTTTTCTATTATAATATGAGAGCTGTAAGGCCCTTTTCGGCTTATTGATATTCGTCTGCCCCGTGATATGCGAAGTGTTGTTTCACAGCCCTCAAGATCTCCGTCATCGTCACGGTAAGTTATGAAATATTCATCATCAGAACCTTTTACTTTCGCTTGTGTATGCATAACTATTTCATCGGTTTCGCCATTAGTATGCTGTTTAGTGACTATTTTAATAAGCCTTGTTTTTTCGTTCAAATCTTTACCTTCTTTGCATATTCTAACAATTATATAGTATCATATCAAAAGTTTTAAATCAAGATTATTCGGCAAATTTGAGGTTAAAGCTTGGAAAGCGGCTGCGATACACTCCCACGGCCACGAAGTGGCGTGGGGGTGGCTGAGCAGCCGCCGCTGCTGTCGGGTGGAATTTATGTTTGACCGGAAAGCTGCACAGACCGGCGGTAAGCGGTTTTTATCAGCTTTTCGGCTTTTATCTGACTTTCGGTTTCATCAACAGGAGGCTGCTTGGCACCCCTGTGCGGCTCCACCGCACAGGGGTACACACGCAGCCTCCGCCCGACACGCTTCGCGTGTCGGGCGGTTCGCTATTCGTTCAAAACCAGCTCAAGCAAGCTCTGCTTAAATCCGTATTTTTCGCAAAGCCGCATAGCCTCATTAATTCTGTCCTTGCCGGGCTTTTTGACCTTCTTTGCTCTTATCATAATATTTTTCGGGGAATGTGCAAAATCTATAAACTCGATCATATCCACCGAATAACCCATGTCCTCCAAAACAGCGGCTCTTATCGAATCAGTCAAAAGAGCCGACATTCTCTCTTTGATTATTCCGTGACGGAGCATAATATCCAGATCTCCGCCTTTGGATATTTGATTATTTACCTCATGCTGACAACATGGAACTGAAAATATATATTTGACATTCTTCTTTATTGCATATTCAAGTGCATAATCGGTTGCAGTGTCGCAGGCGTGAAGTGTCACAATCATGTCGATCTTCTCATCATAAAGCACGTCTTTTGTGACATCGCTGACAACAAATTTCAGCCCGTCATATCCATATTTCTCGGCTATGGCATTGCAGTTTTCCACAACATCACGTTTGAGATCATAGCCGATGATTTTAGCTTTCACTCCACGCTTGACCGTAAAATAATAATAAAGAATAAACGTGAGATATGACTTTCCGCAGCCAAAATCCAGAATAGTTATTTCACTCTTATCGCTCTTTGAAAATTCATCGTCAACAAGTTCAATAAATCTGTTTATCTGCTTATATTTGTCATATTTCGCCTTAACAATATGAAAATCGTGAGTGAAAACTCCGAGTTCGACCAAGGCGGGAATATTCTCACCTTCTCCGAGAATATATTTTTTGGTTTTGTTGTGAGAAAGATCCGCTGACTTTTTTACTTCATTCTTGTTGACTTTCTTTTTGTACGCTCCGGACTTAAGATGATAATGTAGGCTTTCTTCTTCTGTCACAACGAGTATTTGGCGGTATTTTCCGTCAAGCTCTGATGAAAAACAAGAAATGAACTCTTTCTCCGTCATATTCCGATGAAAAACCTTTTTATCCTTAAATCTTTCAGCCTGATAGCGTATCTCACCTTTTATTTCAACCGGCTTTATTATTATCTTTGTATAGCTTTCTTTATCGGTTGGCTCTGACAGCACAAGTTTGACAAGCCTTCCGAGAGCTTCGCTTATATCCTGACTTAGGTTACTCATATAATTCACCTTATCTTGCAAACATATTTTTCAAATTAAGACTTGCCGCATACAATTCATTCTTGCTGTAAGAGTTGTTTTCATCTGCAAGAACTGCTTTTATTGCCTCTTTGACAGTGCATTGTTCTCTGACAAGTGCATCAACAAGCATTGCTTCCGGCGATACAGTATGCTCGGTCTTATTGAAGATATAGCTTTTATCTATCTCGACTATCAGTGCAAACTCTCCTTTATCGTAATTGCCCTTAGCTAAAAGTTGTTCCTTGACTTCAGACGGAGTTCCTCTGAATGTCATTTCATGAAGTTTAGTCAAGTCATTGCAAAGGCACATTCTGCAAACAGCATCGTTTTCTATAAAGAAATCAACCGCACTCATGATACGCTTGGGTGATTCATAGAAAGCATAGGTCAGTGTTCCGATACCCTTTCTCATTTCCTCAAGCAGTTTTCTCCTCTCGGAGTTTTCTCTGGGAAAGAAGCCGTAAAACAAAAATGTACTCAAATCAAATCCGGATATTGAAAGAGCAGTCACAGCTGCACAGCAGCCGGGAATTCCTACAACTCGAACACCGCACTCAACTGCGGACTTTATCAGCTCATTTCCCGGATCGGAAATGCATGGTGTACCGGCATCGGTGATAACAGCAACGCTTTTTCCGCTTTTAAGCTCAGAAATAAAGTATGACGATTTTCCGTATTCATTGAATTTGTGGTTAGAGACAAGCTTATTTTTTATTCCGAGTTTATTTAAAAGTATCATTGAACGGCGGGTATCTTCAGCGGCGATCATGTCACATTCGGTGAGTATCTCAATGCCTCTGGGTGACATATCACGGGAGTTTCCGATAGGAGTTGCCACAATATAGAGAGTGCCGTATTCTGGATTTTCATACATAAAACATCATTCCGTTTCGGTTATATTCCGAATTATTATATACTATCTCAAATGAAAAGGCAAGGGTGACGGGTAACAAAATGAGAACGGAAAAACAGATTGTGCTTGTCCTGAAGATTTTCCGATTTGTGTACGGGAAAGTCAAAGCTTTTGGAAAGTATTGAAATCGAAAAGAAGTAGTTTTGACAGGCTGCTTCTTATTAAATTTTGTTAAATGTAAAAAGTCCTTGCTATATAAAAAACTCATTTAGCCATAACAAAAATTAATCCCATGACATTTGACACAGCAGCGAAATAGTGTTAATATCTATCCATAGAAATTCTTGGAGGACAGTACAATGAAAACCGTATTCAAAAATTGTACCCTGCTTGACGGAACTGAAAACATGACCGCAAAAGCAGGCATTGACGTTGCTGTTGAAAACGGCAAAATAACAGAGGTCGGCTCTGTCAAAACCGACAAAAACGATGAAATCATAGATCTTAGCGGAAAATATCTCATGCCGGGACTTATCAATCTTCATGTCCATCTTCCAGCAGGCGGAAAACCGCAAAACAAGCCGATGAAAGCTGATTTGTTGGCGAAAGCGGCACTCTCAACCGCAGTGATGAGAAAGATAGCTTTAGGTCTTTGCCACGGCTATGCAATGCAGGGATTAATGTCGGGTGTGACGACAGTCAGAGCTGTCGGCGGTCTCGGTGATCTTGACACAAAACTCAGAGATAAGATCAATCAAGGCAAACTCGAAGGCCCCAGAATTTTAGCCTCAAACTATGCTATAGGTGTACCCGATGGTCACATGGTCGGATCTGTCGCAAAAGCTGCTCACAATGTCGATGAGGCGGTCGCAATGGTCGAAGATCTCGCCTCTCAAGGTGTTGACCTTATCAAGCTGATGATCACCGGCGGTGTTATGGACGCCAAAGTTAAAGGAGAACCCGGCGTACTTATGATGAAACCGGACATGATCAAGGCTTGTTGCGATACGGCTCATAAACACGGCTTGAAAGTCGCCGCCCACGTTCAAAGTCCTGACGGAGTTCGTGCGGCAGTGGAAAACGGAGTTGACACGATCGAACATGGCTCTACGCTTTCGGAAAAAGAGATCGCCGTATTCAAAGCTCACGGTGCAGCGCTCATCTGCACTCTTTCTCCTGCGATGCCAATGGCGAGATTTGAACGTGAAACTCTCGGAATTTCCGAGGCGGTACAATACAACTCGAACGTTGTTTATAACAACATGGTATTAGGCTCAAAGGCGGCACTTGAAAGCGGTGTGCCTGTCGGCTTGGGAACGGACACCGGCTGTCCCTACACCACACACTATAATATGTGGCGTGAACTTCACTATTTCACCCGTGATGTTGGTGTTAAACCCGAATTCGCTTTACACACGGCGACACTCGGCAACGCAAGAATTGCTCAAATCGACAACGAAACAGGTAGTATTGAGGTTGGAAAATCAGCCGATTTCCTCATTTCAAACTCCGATCCACTCAAAGACTTCCGTTCACTCTCACAGCCATACATGGTCGTTGCGAGAGGAAAAGTCTACAAAAATCCGAAAATCAAGAAATACGAAAAAGCAGACTTTGAGCTTGACAAGTATTACAACTGATAAGAAAATCGCCCCACCGATTGGTGAGGCGATATTTTTGTGTCCGGTACGAATAAGTATCTGCTTTCGGAAAGTCTTATTTTGTCTTGATGTTCTTAACCTTAGACCAGCTTGAATAAAGCTTAACGCTCTTTCCGTTGACTTTGATTGTCTTATATGTTCGTACACGAACGTAGTATTTCTTTCCGGATTTGAGCTTTTTAACTGTTGCGGAAGTTGTCGAGTTCTTCTTGACAGTAGTTGTCTTTGCGTTCTTCATTTTAGATGAAGTTGAATATTGAATTTCATAACCCGAACCTTGTGAATCCTTGTTCCACTTGACAGTGAACTGTTTCTTTCCGGCGGTGAGCTTTGAGATAGAGCCTTTCTTGGGAATTATAT
>CAZTSC010000035.1:0-11336 GCA_964616655.1 uncultured Faecalibacterium sp. | reverse complement strand
TGCTCCGTTTATATATACATCGGCAGTACCGTATCCGGTGATATTTCCGCTTGCTGTTCCATCAAGAAGTCCGTTCAGATCTAAATAATAGCTTTCAATTTGCTTTTCAAAAATGGCGGTATAGGATGCATTCCACATCAAACTGCCCGTTCTCGGATTTTCTGTAACTCCGTCAGACCAACTCACAAAGCGATATCCCTCATTCGGAACTGCCTCAATGTTTATTTGAGTTCCGGTTTCATATGTTCCGCTTGGTGTTCCCGTGACCGTGCCGCCCTCTCCGGCAGCAACTGTGAGTGTGTATGTGGGGATATGATATGTCCATGTGATTATTGGGTTTTGGATTAACAGCTTTCTTCCGAATGTGCATACCTGCATAAAAGCAAGATAGTTTGCGTTTTCAAGCTGTATTTGACCAACATTGTCGCCACTTTGACAAAAGTCGGGTGTCGCATCGTTGATAACATCATTGCTTTCTTTAGCTTCATCATTTGTGCTGAATGTTTTCCAGCTGTTTGTGACTTGATCTAATGCCTTGCGTAAATTTTTTACTTTGCTGCTTTCGGTCGGAGTTGTTGAACTGTTATTACTATTCCATATTATCCAACCGTCAGTGTTGGAGCTTGTAAAGCCTTGCCGCATTTGAACACTTATTACAACTTTGTCAAGGACAGCATTGCCGGGGATATTTGCTTTAGCTTTCGCATTTATATCATCTTTCGATATAAATATTTCGCAGTGGGTGGAAACTCCTGTCGCAGTTTTGCTTAGTCCTGTTTCCCATTTGTATTCAGCCACGCAATCACCTCACTTTTATATTGACTCTTTTCTTGATCGTTTCTCTGCCGATTTCAAGAGTTACGGTCAATTCATAACTTCCTTTTTTGTCTATCCCCAAAAGCAGCTGATATCTGCTTTTGTCGTTCTCGGATATTTCACATTCTCCGTTTTCAAGTATAAGTGAAGTTCCGCATGAAACCAACTCGTACCTCGCACTATTGATAACAACGGTTTCGCAAGGATCTATAGGCACGGCATTTCCCGACAAAATTTTTCGCTCACCCGATAAAAAATCAATCGTTTCAACGAACATGACAACACCCCTTTTCGACCGTCAGACGATATTTTTCGCCTATTTTGACGTGATATTTTTCTTCTCTTATTTCAGTACACCGAGGTTTTAAATCGACATGACAAACACCGGAACACATGAAAAGTATTCCGGTGTAATATGCGGTTTTTCCGGCTTCATTTTGTGCTTTCAGTTCGCAAGCATACTGTCCGTCTTTTGTGTCGGGCGGCACTTTGCAAGTCCATTTGCCGCTGCTGCTTTGTGAAAATTCGATGTCAAAGCTATCTGCTTTGCCCCACACTCTGACTATCGGAGATCTCTCCAAAGACATCACTCCACCTCAACCGAGATCGTATATGTTGTGTTTTGAGCGTATCGGGTTCGATTCCCGTCAGCTTATGCTTTTTATATTTTAATTATAATAAATCTATACACTGTTATTGAGCTTTTTAATAACCACGTATCATCTGCTTTATCATGTTTATTATCTTTATTATTCTCTGCACTAAACGTTCTTGTGAAGCAGTCACACTCTCTCCCTCCTCAATTAATGTAATATGTTGCTTGAAAATATATTCTGGTCTGAGTATTTGTGTTTGAGATAAAATTTACTCTTGCTTTTCCGTCAGTACCTATGACTACAGTACCATACGCACTGGCATTTTTCACCATACTTACATGTACTTGGTGAGGCGGAAACAATGATGATGGCAGTGTAAACAATAAATCGTTAGATGAGTGAGCTTTTGCCGTTCCTTGATAATTTATGTCCACTCTATTACCTGTACGCATAAAAATAGAATTATAAGTACCTTCTTCTCCTGACTCAAAAGTCACTTCATTTCTAAAATCACGTGGTGTAACATATTTTTCTATAGCATCAAGTGCATCTTTGATAGATAAGTCATTTGTACCGTCAAATTTTGATATTGTGAAATCGGGTGCTTCTGCACCGTCTTTACCATAATATGCAGTCGAAGAAGTATTTTCATCATCTTCACTGTTAAGCTGAATAAAGGAAATCCCGTTTCCGTCTGAGTGCATATAAAGTAAATTTCCGTTTTCAGTATCAGATGTAATAGCGTTAAATCCGTACATATTGTAAAAAATTGCTTTTACAAGTGCCGTACTATATGCCAGCATTTTTTCCAATAGAGACAACGACTCATAATTGTCCGGCAGATATCTTTTTGTGATTTCCGAATTTAACTTGGGGCTGGGTCCGAGTGATAATATTCCGGCTTTACCAACCATTGTCGTTGGAGAATTGCTTGTATCATCTGTATCTTTTTCCACTTTTGAAAACGTTGCAATTCCATTTGCTATATCTGCTATATCTAAATATGTTGTTCCGGATTCAGTATATTCGTTTTCTGTATGGAAATTAGCGTTATCTAAGTCAAAATATGTTTTTCCGTCAAATGAAGAAAGCTTTCCGGTCCGGATAAGGTCGGCGGTCAGAGTGCGTATCAGAAGATCACGAAGAATTGCATCACCGTCTTTGTTTTCTCCATACTGCCAATTGGGATCTCCGCCGTTCCAGCAGCCGGAACCTTGTGTCCACGCTCTGCCTGTAGAGGTGAAAACTTGGATATAGGTTGCGTTTTCAAGCTGCGGTGTGTCATGATAATATGTCACCGAGCTGCCGTCTGCGGATTTTTTGACGGTTTGATATAATCCCTTGTCAAGACCGTCTTTGAGGGTTTTCAGAAAGGTTTGGTGGGCAGTGTGAAAGTCATCTGTTCTTTTAATCGCATCAAACAATTGTTGCTTAATGCTGCCTTGAACAGACGAGGCCTTTTCTTCTTTAAGTTCGGCTTTCAAGGTCGATTTGATTCGGTTTTGAGTTGAGAGTGAAAGCAGTGTTGTTTTTACTGTCTCACCTCTTTTTGTTGTCACCGTGACTTCGTCATTAAGATCGAGAATAAAATCGTCAACTGTTTCCACCAATTCAAACGGTGTTAAGTTCATGTTGAGAATATTTTCTGCTATCTCATCGGCTACTTCCGTTAGTCTACCTTTTATAAATGGGTTATTTTGTATTGTGTACACATGATCCCCATATTTTCCGACATTTGTGCCGTCCTTGCAAGTTACATCTTCACCGCCGTTATCTCTAAGAATCAGGCTTGTGATATAAACAGGCTTTTTCTGAGAAAAAGTTTTATATTTTTGTGATGACAATGTCATGCCGGTGATTTTAGGTTTTGATATTCTGAGTTTGCCGTTTCGGGTTATCTGAGCTATGCAGCCTCCGAGTTCGGCTGCTTTTGATATCAGTTCACGTTCAGTGACGTTCTCACCTATTTCCGGCTGAGTGGAAAGTGTCAGATCGCTCATAGGAAAATCGGCTGTTTCAAGCTCAATGCCGTGATTTTGACACAGCTTTTGTAAAAACTGCGTAAGTGTACACGGATAAGTATGATTTTCGGGATTGAAAGCTATGTCAAAGTCAGTTGCTTTGTCGTACCCCTTAAACTTCACAGTTTTTTTGGAAGTGTCGATTGAAACATCTCTTGCATCCGCTTTAAAGATCCCCATTGGTATCCATTCATTGCCGCTTGGCAAGGTAAGGCCTCTGTATACTTCAATTTCTTTTCCGACCAAAGAAAGAACGTTTTCAAGGTCATAAAGCTCAAATTCACAACTTTTTGACGGAAAAGTGCCGAAAAGACTTTCAGTCGAATGTTCAACTTTCGGGTATTGTTTAAGAGAAGTATATTCAATATTGTTGACTCTTATTTTACTAAGCGGCTTTCTGATAAGAGAAGATGCTGTGTAATTTCTATATTCATCTGTTGAATTGTACATATAGCCTCCGTTAATTCGGTATCATTTGGATAAAGCGAAGTTCAAACGGCTCAACCACAAACTCACCGTCAGACAGCAAAAAATCCGCATTTATCGTATCTGCCGTTGGGTACATTTTCTTTGTTAGTCGCTTTCCATCGGCGAGGTCATAAAAATTCACCATACAATCTTCTTTCCTGCGTACCGAAAGTATTTTTCTTATTTCCGATTCTGTCAATCCTCTGCCCGAAAACTTTAAAACGAGCTTATCACGTTCAGGCAAAACCTCACGAATCATTACATTTTCGTCTGTCGCACCGCTTCCCTCGCCATCAGTTTGCGGGTACTCCCACGAAATGCCGACATCAGGTCTGAGTACGGTTGAGCTGTCGATTATAACTTCGTATTTTTCATAACTCAAGCAAAATCCTCCCTTCTTTTATTTGAGCTTCGTTTATCTGCTTTATAACAGTTCTTCCATCGGGATATTTGATGATAAGTTCTATCGCAAGTTTGACCGTCTGAACCGTCTGTGTTGCGACACCCTTGAACTTTGAAAGGGCCTTTTCAACCTGTTCTCTTATCTTGCTTTCAGGTGTAACTATTTCGCCCTCATGCTTGTTGTCACCGACAATTGAAAGTGTCGGATTATTGGCACTGAACCAGCCGCCGTTATAAAGACGAGGAAGTGAAAATATGCTAAGTTTCGATATGCTGATTCCGGGAACTTTGTTGATAATATCAAGCAAGTTGTTGATCGCATTGATAGGAGTGTTAAGCGTTTTTTCGATAGTCGCAAGCACTGAGTTTATAGCGTTTTTGAATGCACCCGATACTGATTCACCTATTTTTGTTCCTATATCTGTAAACTTTGATTTTATCGTATTCCAAATTCCGCTGAAGAATGAACCAACGTTTGAAAAAACATTTTTAATGGCTGTCCATGCGGAAGTAAACGCATTTTTAAAGAAGGTTTTGACATCGGAAAATTTTGACTTGATAGTGTTCCAAACGCCCGAAAAGAATGAACCGACATTTGAAAAGACGGCTTTTATGGCTATCCAAGCATTTTTGAAGGCTGTTTCAATTTCCGTTATTTTTTCGGAGAAAAAGTTTCTAATGCTTTCGCATACTTGGCTAAAACTTTCTTCAAATGCCGTTGCTTTTTCGTTCATGTAGTCAAATGCTCTTTTAAAGGCAGCTTTTATTTCATCCCAGTGCTTAATACACAATATGATAACTGCTATGAGTGCGGTTATGCCTGCCACGATGAACATGACGGGATTTGCGTTCATAACGGCATTGGCTATAGTCTGAGCCGTTGAAAATGCTGTTGTAGCAATCTTTACCGCAGTTGTCACACCTTTATAAAGAAGCATAGCCGAGGTTACAATTCCTATTACATAAGCCACAGTTTCAAGTATAGGCTTTCCATCGGTTTTCAGCCAATCGAGAAGATTGTTAAAGGTTGTCAGACTATCGTTGACATCAGCTATCCCCATTTCGACATCCGGGGCAAACCAATCGACCAGATCGGCATAAAAATCTGAAAGATACCCGGATACTATTTCGATTATCTCTCCAATGTTCCCAAATCCCGTCAAGAGGTTATTGAAAACGTCTTTTCCGCCGCCTTCCCACAATTGTCTTATCTTTAACGTAACACGTTCAACACCGCCGCTTATCTTTGTGAACATTTCGACTGTCGTGTTTGCAAAAGAGGTTCCGCTGTCACTTTTCCACCAATCGGATATGGTCCTTCCTACGCTTTCAACTATGCATAGCAGGTTGTTTGTTGAATTCGACACGTTTTGAATAAACTGAGTTCCGTTTCCTGCGTTGTTCCATGCATTTTTGAATGCAAAAGCGACATTTCCAACTGTGTCAAATATGTTCTTTGTGATTGAAAGGAATGTTTCGAGTGTTATCTGACCGGTGCCGTTTTCAAAGACGGTTGAAAAACTTGTTTTAATGCTTGTCAAAAATTCGCTTAAATTAAAGAATGCCTTTTTGGCCGATGCTATAACACCGCTGCCCTTATTCTCCCAAGCTAAAACAAATGGATCGAACATACTCGAAAATACCGACTGTGTTTCCTCGTTTATTTTCAGTGCCGTGTTCACCACACCGCTTGATGCTGCACTTTCTCCGGCTGATGATGAAGATGTATCGGAAGAATCGGAGCTTGATGTGCTTTTGTTTAAGACGTTTATTTCATCGAATGCCGCAAACGCACCTTTTGCCTTTTTAGCCTTTTTTGCTGCGTTTTCGATTGCGTTTCCTTCCTGCTCGACAGCTTGTGCAGACCGCAAAGCGGAAGTTGCCGTGTTCGTATACGATGAAATATCGGGTACTTCAAAGCCAAGCGAGGAAAGAACGCTTTTCATTGCATTTGCAAGCCTTGTTGCACCATTTATTGCCGACTGAACCGCCGGAAGAAAGAGATTAACAATCGGCATAACAGCCTCACCTATACTTGTTTTGAACGTGGTATAGGATGCTGAAAGCTTTGCTACCTTTCCGGCAAAAGAGTCAGCATATTTGGCTGCATCACCTGTCTGCCACTTTGTTTCGGCTATTATTCCGTTGACTTCCGCCGTTATCTTTTGTGTGTCCGTCAGCTTATCTCTTGTTGTGCCTATGCTTTGAGCATATTCTTCCCACATTTTGGCTACGTTTTTTGTAACACCGGCATTGTCAACAAGTATGCTGTTTTCGTTCTTTAATCCCTCTGTGGCGGTTTGGATAGCTTCACCGTAGGAATACGATGCTTGTCTTCCGAAAGCTGCCGAATCCTTCAATGCGAGCATTACGTTCTCTATTTGTTCGGTGCTATAGCCCCTTGAGGCTAGATTTTTGTAGGAAGAAACAGCATTGTTAAGCGGAACTAAGCCATCTTTTATATAGGACTGAATAAAGTCATTCGCCTGTGAAAAACTCTTACCCTGACCGTTTAAAATAGAACTTAACCCTTTCCAAGCCGATTGAGTTTCACTTGCAACTTTAACGCACTTCTTACCGAAGGCAACAACTGCCGTGGCAGAAAAGGCGGTCGCAATATATTTTCCGACATTTCCCATGGCAGAGGACATAACTGACTGAGCTGATGAGGCAGCAGACCTAATCCCTTTTGTAAACGCACCGGAGTTTGTCTGTATGTCGAAGAATACTGAACCAACTTTGACTTTCGATGCCATGTTATCCCTCCCCCGCCAAGCTCTTGAACATATTCTGCAGTTCAGTCACAGTCATTGTGTATTGCGTTGTGTGTTCACCTTGCTTTGATGAAATGAATTTTTGCCATTCTCGTCGCATTTGCTTTTCGTGAACTGTCATTTCGTTTATTCTTTCCCGGTCTGTTTGAGAGCGTATATTAATCGCATAACCAAGCGGAGTATCGCCGGAAAGTCCGCACAACAGTTTTCTGTATTCCGAAACGGATATATCCTCTTTCATAAGACGTACACCGTACTGCTGTGCGAACGAGGCAATTATAAGTGCTTCATCATACTGCTCATCATACCAGACCTCATTTAGTTTTTTCTTTCGTTTGCCGCTTTTTTAAGCGTTTCAAAATCTTCGCCCGTGATTGCCGCCATGACGAAGAACGTTAAGTTCGTGTACCCTTCAACAGTAAGCTCATTTGAAAGTATCTCTTTGGTTTCTTTTTTGCCCAATGCAAGATTTAATATCTCGATATCCTTGTCTGAAACACTCTCATCATCCTGCAACGCTTGGATTTTATCCCATGTGCTTTTTCTGTCATCAACCGTGTAAAGGCGATCACCGATTTTGAGTTGAGGGTGGTTGTCGCCCGAAAGGATTTTGTTTTCGGTGTCTATAATTCGCATTGTTTATATCTCCTTTCGCAATTAGTTTGAAGCCTGTTCATATGTGGGCTTGCCGTTTGAATTAAGATCAAATTCAAGCGGGGCAACCGCTGTTGAATCTGATGAACCGGGATTAGTCACGGCAATAACACATGGCATTTGCACACTGTCACCGTTTGGAAACTCGATTTTGACTATTGAATCGCAATCTCTGCCGTTTAAATAGGCTTTTGAAGCAACATAGTCGTTTCCGGGATCACCCAAGTTTCTCTTTCCCGAAAACGACATATTGATCGCCTTTGCGGTTACCAAGGCTCTCTGCCAACCTCCTGTATCAAACGAATTCCATGTTTCAACTCCCGTGTCAATATCAATGCTTGCACTTTCCATATCCTTAATGGGCGTAAAAGTAGGCGATTCCGTATCACCGTTAGTAGATATTTGAATATCAATATCATGACACGGAAACACGCCGGTTTTAACTTTTGGCATAATTATTTCTTCCTTTCATAAACTTCAAGTTCATATGTGTATTCATATATTCCGTCATTGTCTGTGCCTAATGATATAGGTTCGGAATATCTCATAATAGTGAAAAAACTCAAAACGTCTGTGTTTTCCTCTTTTTCATCGAAGAAGTCATAGATGTCTTGAGCTTTTTCTTCCGCTTTTGCGGCATTAGTGCCGTATCTTAAAAGGACGGTCACTTTTCTTTGTTGGTAACTGCGGTTTTTCTTTCCGCCGATTGTGGCAATTCGGTTTTTGCCGGATTGCGTTGGATAGAAGCATATTGCTTTATCTTTGTCACGGTCGATTTTTCCGATTGAAACGCTTTCAGACCAACCATATTCGGCTTTGAACCAATCTCTCAATTCTCCGAGTGTCATTGTTGCACCCTCGCTTTAAGAATTTTTGTGAATGTGTCTTTGACAAATTTGTGCTTTTCACCCGTGATATACGGTTCAAACCATTTTGCACCGGCTAGTGGATTGTCCTCTTTTTTAAAGTTATATTCCGGATGAAAATACAGCCGTCTTGCATAAGGCGTATCCGAGACTATAGAGACCTTGCCTTTATATCTTTCACTGTCATCGACAAAGGTTGACCGATTTTGAAGTGCGCCCGTTTTAAACGGCATTGTCTGTGACTGTTGGACATCGCCTCTCACTCTTTCGGCAGTCTCAATAAGAGTGTATTCTATATCCTTTTCTTTGGCGGCTATGTTTTTCGTGTTAAGCTTGACCTTGACTTTTGGCATTTTCATATTATCTCGAACTCCGTATGATGAACTGAGCCGTCAGGGTTTTTAGCTCTCACAGCTGAATATATTCTGCGTTTTCTCTTGTTTATCATGATATCTCCGCCTGATATTTCGCTCATATCAGGAGCTATGTCACCTTTTATAATGACTTTGCCCGTTATTTCCGTGACTTTGCCGTCTTTTTGATATATGCGCTTTATTCTTTCGGAATAAATGCACATTCTTTCTATTTCGGTTTTCTCCGTCAGTTTTTCACCGTCCTCCGAGATCTCATTTGCATCTAAGAACACCGTGCAGGGCGTACTTAAAAGCCAATCGGGGAACGGAACGGCTTTTTTGATTTTTCTTGCCATTTCAACACACCCTTTCCATAAGGCCCGACTGCCTAAGCAGCGAAAGAGCGAAAGGAGAAACACCCAGCCTCTCACTCTCACTTTTTGATGAAGATACCGACACCGATATATCAAGCACACTGTAGCTGTCTATTGTCACACCATCTGAAAAGCCTTCCTCGGCGATATATTCCGCCTGTACGCAGACAGCTTCAGAAACCTTTTCCTTTTGGTACTCAGTGAGGTTGTCAAAGCCCATTTGGCTTATTCTTCCGAATGTCAGTTCATCTATCTTCACAGTGGCGAGATTAAGGCTTTGAGTTATCGACTTTTCACTCGTACATAAAAGATCAAGACCATATTTTTCAGCGATTTCGGTGTATTTATCAATGTCGGCATACGCTTTATATTTCATCATTCAGCTGCTCTAAGGTCAACATATACGCTGTCGATCTTGCCGTTCAAGCCATTTGGGAACACGAAAACGTCTGAGAGAGAGCGATTTTGATAGAGATCTCCGTCACCCTGAGTATGAGTGCCTCTCGGAAAGAAATATATCGAGTTGATCTTAGGAACATACTTTGCGGTAAGAGGTGAAGCGATAAGGATATTGATCTTTTTTGCGCTCGCCGCAGGCTCAAAGCCGCCGATGTGAACAGTGTCACCGGATCTTGATTCTGTCGGATCGAAATTGAATGAATCATAGAAAACTTCATCGTCGATAACTTCCATGATAGTTACACCATCGATAGATGTTATTCGTGTTTCTATACCCGTTCCGCCCTCGGCGATCTGTGTCATTTCGATCTTTCTTGTGAAGTCCTTGCTTTGCTCCAAAAGATCCATGATCTCAGTGCAAACATACATAATAAGAGCGCCCTTTGCTCTGTAAAGCTTGAGCTTTCCTGATGAAATAGCGGATTTCAGTTTAGAATAAACATTTTCCGCTGTATATTCGGAAAGCTTTGTCTCGGAATGAAGCCCCGTTACCTTCTTGGCTTGTGCGGCAACCTTTGAGAAGAACAAAGCGTTCGCTTCAGGTGTTCCCTGAGTTCTTGTGAATGTTTCGGAAACATTCTTGATAGCCGCAGTCTGATTTGTCTCATCAATATCGGCTATATCGACAAGAAACTGAACATCACGATCATGCTCAAGTGTATAGACGACATCTTTCTGTATGATCTCGCCGCTGTTCCAACCGCCTTGACGAGAATGATTGCGGTATCCTGTTGTGGACATCTGAGTGAAGTGAAAGCTTTTTGCACCGACAAATTTGACATTTGTTGTCATGAACGGTGAAATCAGTGTTTCTTGACGGTAGATCTCAAGAAGCTTCGGTGAAAAGCTTTCTGCGTAATTTAATGTGTTCGGCATTCTTTTTTACTCCTTTAATTATTGAATTTGTTCCAGCTCTTTTGAACCGTTTTCTTTTGCGGTACACCGGACAGGTTCTGTGAAGAAGTGTCTGCGCCTATTTTGAAGCCGACCTGTGTGTTGTCGTTCCTTGCTATAAGCTCAGGCCATTCCTTCAAAAGCTCGGTCACCGCTGTTTGTGCTTTTTCACGGGAAAATATCCCGTTTTCGTCAAGGCAGTCCTTCATATCAATCAGCTTAACGGCTTTTGATATTTTTTCAGCTTTGACTGAATTTGTGAGAAAAATATTTTCCAAGACAGCGTTTTGAGCCTGTTTAGTTGCTTCTTCAAGTTGAGAAGCCAACTGCGATTCACGGCTTGATTCATTTTGCTGTCGAGGCTGAGCGCTTTTCTCGTTTTCGGCAGCTTGAGCTAATATCTGCTTGGCTTTTTCCCTATCGGTTATTCCAAGCTCCTTTAAAAGCTTATTGACTGCCTTTTCGCTGTTTTTCTTTGAGATGTTGTTCATCTCGGTGTCTGTGTACTTCTTCTCTTCGGACTGCTGAGAGATATTCTCGGCTGTTTGTTGCGTATTTTCCGTCTGAGTGGAAGAAGCATTTTGCGTATTATCATTTTCCATTGTTGCTGCTCCTTTTTACAGATAAGGACATCTGTTCCCGGTTTTTACGGACTCCGG
>CAZTSC010000034.1:0-11535 GCA_964616655.1 uncultured Faecalibacterium sp. | reverse complement strand
TCTTTTGTCTACCAAGACAAGAGAGGCTTTTTTGAGTGATGCGTTCCTTGCGGAATATGATGAACGCCTTCGGTGCGTGGGTGGAACGTGTCGCATCACCTATCACAGCATAGCTGCATCACTTATCACTTATTTGCAAACAACCTTTGTCCGATGGACAAAGGTTGTTTCTTTCATGTTGGCATAAACAAGCTCTCAGATATATCCGCAGAATACGAATGTTTAGCTCACGGCTTGATTAGTTCGCCTTATTTGAACAAGTTCTTTATAAATTCAAAGATTGACTTAATGAAGTTTATGAACTTCTGAATGATGCTAACTGTCGGGCCTGCAATAGAACCTTCTTCAGCTTTGTCGCTGAGAGGAGAGATCTGTTGTGTTTCCTCATCATATTTGAGGAACTGAGGATAATTCGGGTTTGTGTTGATGTCCATGCCGTCTGTTGTGCAGATACTCTTGTTGAGCTTATCAATGCTTGTCGGGAATATAGAATGGTCGCAGCCCTTGATAAACCAAGTGTTTTCGGGGAATGAACCGGTTGCGGCATTGATGATACGGTCAGATGAAATATATTTCTCGTCTGCTCCTGACATCTGTTCATCGGTGAGAGTTGAGCCATAGTCGGCGGCTGTTGCACCGAAAGATGCGTGTTTTACCAAGACAGTGGCATCGCCGTTTGCTTTTGCACTGTCTACGAACGGAAGATAACTCGGTACATTGTAGTTTACTACCACGCCAAGGCCCATGCCCTGCTCTTTAAATCTTGCGAGCATTTCAGTTTCGTTAGCTTGAATATCATAATGATAGTGGTCGATTTTCTCTATAAGACCAGCATATTTTTCTTCCTGACCTGCGAAAACAAGCTTTTTAGCCTGTTCATAGTCTTCAGGAGTGACCGTTGACCAAATTGATGCGAACGAACCGTAGGTAGCGGGAACAAGCTTCGGAGCGAGCATCGGATAAACCTTATTAACAAAATCGGTGAGCTTGCTCATCGGTACGTTGAGTGAATTGAGAGTATTAAGTAAGCTGAGAGTTGCGAGAATGAGTTGTCTCATTGCGGGATCATCTATGAAATTTTCATAGATTTTCTCAGCTTGGCCTGTCTGCAAAGCATCTTCAAGAGCAACGGTGTCGATATTGAGCTTTCCGGCGAAGATTTCACTTGCACGAAGTGAAGAACCTTGAGATGCCGAAACATAATAAACAACATTATTTATTTTATTAATGCCATATTTATAAAGGTATGCGGAAAGTACGTTGCAGCCATAGCATCTGGAGACAACATTAACTTCTTTGATACCTGTGACTCGGCATACACTGTCAATAAACGTGTCGAGATAATCGGCAGCCTGACAGGGATCAATTCTCCAATCATATTCAAAAACATATTCACATTCATTATAGTTGCCCTCAACGGGGTTTGAGTAGTCATACTTTGTTTCAAGGCTTGTGGGGGCAATGTCACCGTTTCCGTCACAGAGAATGTTCTCATAGTAGGGGCCCATTGCTTTGTAGAACTCATCAACCCAAGCATCATAATTGCCGCTGACCATACCGACACCGAGATAGGGCAGGCAATGCATAACGGCATTTGTGATGTCCTCAGTTTTGAGATTGTCACCTATCGGGAAAACTTTTTCGCCACTCGGAGTGTAGATCGGCATATTTCTGTTTCTTCCTCCGATTAATATAGTCGGAACATAGTTTGTTTCTTCGGCATAAGCGGTGATGGCAGGAACTGCAAGAACAGTGACAAGCATCAAAGCAAGGAATACCGAGATGAGTTTTTTAATTGACATTTTCATTTCTTTGTCCTCCATATTAAAGATTATAATATAATTATAATATCTCATTCACACACAAACAATATAATTAAAATAAAATCTGTTAAGCAAGTGTAATCTTTTTGTAACAATTATTTATATGATCGTTTTTATATCAATATAAAAAATTCAGCTGACAGAAGTCAGCTGAATTAATATTATATGATAACTTTGCTGAGGAAATCTTTGAGTCTTTCGCTTTTTGGATTGTCGAACACTTCTTCTGGTGTACCTTGTTCAAGAATTATTCCGTTATCCATGAATAAAACCTTTGAGGCAACTTCTTTTGCAAATCCCATTTCGTGTGTGACAACGACCATTGTCATTCCATCTTTAGCGAGTTTTCTCATAACTTCGAGAACTTCGCCGACCATTTCCGGATCAAGAGCAGATGTCGGCTCATCGAACAAAATAACGTCAGGCTCCATTGCCAACGCTCTGACTATGGCGACACGCTGTTTTTGTCCGCCCGATAATTGTGACGGGTACGCATTGGCTTTGTCCTCAAGACCGACTGTTTTCAACAGCTGTTTAGCCTGTTCGTAAGCATCGGCTTTTTTGATTTTCTTAAGTTTCATCGGAGCGTAGGCGATGTTATCTATTATTGAAAGATTATTGAAAAGATTGAAATGCTGGAATACCATGCCCATTTTTTGACGATGCAGGTTGATGTTGACTTTCGGGCTTGTGATGTCGATGCCTTCAAAAGTAACCGTGCCGGCTGTGGATTCCTCCAACTTGTTAAGACAGCGTAAGAAAGTCGATTTTCCGCTGCCTGACGGGCCGATTATCGCCACGACCTCACCTTTTTTTATTTCGGCATCAATTCCTTTGAGAACGTGAAGGTCGCCGAAGTCTTTTTCAAGTCCGCTGACACTTATGAGTACATTATTATCTGTCACCGGTACGAAGCCTCCTTTCAACCTTGCCAAGCAGCCATGTCAAAAGCATGACGATAGCAAGATATATGATCGCCACCGCAACAAGCGGCATAAAGGGCGAGAATGTGTTGCCTCTGATGATGTTTCCGGCTCTTGTCAGATCAACCAATGTGACATAGCCGGCGACACTCGTTTCCTTGATGAGAGCGATAAACTCGTTTATCAAAGATGGGAGTACGTTCTTTATTGCCTGTGGGATTACGATATATCTCATTGTCTGAACATAGTTGAATCCCAAACTTCTGCCTGCCTCAAACTGACCTTCGTCAACGGACATAATTCCTCCTCTGAATATTTCCGCCACGTACGCACCGGAATTTATGCCGAAAGAGAGGATTGCGACCAAAATCGCATTGTCAGAAGAAGCGAATATTATGTAGTACATAATAAGCAACTGAACGACTACAGGAGTACCTCTTATAACGGTCAGATATATCTTCGCTATGAAGTTCAGCACAGCACATATGGGCTTGCCTACACCGTGCATTTTAGAATAGTTTTTATCGTATGTTGAACGTATTATCGCAATTATAAGTCCGATAACAACACCTAAAATAAGTGCAAAAAGCGTGATTAAAAGTGTTGTCTTTAGTCCTTGAACAAGAAGTTTCCAACGGTTAGCCTCGATAAAGTTCAATATAAATTCGGCTTTTATTTTCTCAAAAAGCTGCATACTTTACCTCCCGAAAAGCCGTAAATAAGGGCGGAGATCCGCCCTTATTCATCTTGCTTTATTTGTTTAACTTTGATGATTATTTAGCAGGAATATACTTGTCAACGATCTTCTGAACACTGCCGTCAGCGATGAGTTCCTTAAGAGCTGCGTTGACCTGATCCTTAAGCTCGCTGCCCTTTGCGAATGCGATAGCGTAATCTTCAACAGTGTATTCACCGTCAAGGATCTTTAAGCCTTCGTTAGCTGCAACGAATGACTTAGCCGGCTCATTGTCGATAAGAACTGCGTCAATCTTGCCTGATGAGAGAGCTGAAACAGCCTCAGCACCCTGCTCATACTGCTTAACTTCGACATTTGTCTTTTTGTCAGCTACATCGCCTGAAATATAGATGTCACCTGTTGTTGCAAGCTGTACACCAATCTTCTTGCCTTCGCCTAAGCCCTTAGCTTCGTCATAGAGATCGTCAACAGATGTGATGTCGCTGCCTTCTTTAACGATAAGAACCTGAACGCCTGTTGCGTAGCTGTCTGAGAAGTCAACTGACTTTTCACGGTCGGGTGTAACTGTAAGACCTGCCATACCCATGTCGGCTTTGCCTGCCGGAACAGCGGTGAGGATTGAGTTGAAGTCCATGTTGGAAACTACAAGCTCCATGCCGAGCTTTTCAGCGATGAGACCTGCGACCTCAATGTCGATACCCTTGTATTCATCGCCTTCCATATATTCATACGGAGGGAAGTCTGCGCTTGTTGCGAGTGTGAGAGTCTTTTTAGCTGAGTCGTTGTCGCCCGTTACTTCGTTACCGGAAACATCGCTTGAGTTTGTGTTGTCTGTTGAGTTTGTGTTGTCGTTGTTTCCGCAAGCCGCAAACATTGTCACTGCAAGAACTGCAACAACGATAAGGCTCACGATGAGAGTGATTTTCTTTTTCATGATGTTCATAACCTTTCTGTTTTGTTTGGTTTTAATTTGTTCACGATTTGTGATGTTTGGATTATATCACCCAAAATGCATATTGTCAACGCTTTTTGAATAAAAATACAGACAATATGCATTAAATTTTTCGCTCCGTTTTTGTGTAGGTTGAACAAAAACAGCCAAAATCGAGCCCGTTCAAGTTGATTTTCAGGGTTTATTTGACTGTTTTATTCGTTGATTTATCTTAAATTTTAAACTCGCACCATGATTTTATGCACAATATATGCGTTTATGCATAAAATTATGCATTTGCTAAGGCTTTTTCGGCCATGGATTTTGCCCTATTGGTGACTGCCGGAACGGTTTCTTCTCTGACGGTCTTTATTGCACCGACAAACAATTTACCTGCTCCTTTGAAAGTTTCTTTGAAAGCCTCTTTGGTTGTTTCATCAATATCTTTCCAAGCTTTAACAGCTCCGTCAACGGCCGGAACGATATTCTTCACAAAACCTGTCAGTGAAAGTTCGCCTGTTGCCAATATTATCTTGCTGAATACCGTATCAACGATCTTGCTCTGCTCATCGGTGACACGGAAAATTATCTCCATAAGGCTCAAGTCGGCTAACTGACCTTGTTTGGTCAACCCTTTCTCTGTCTGAATTTCACAGCCCGTGAGTTTCCATGTTGCCAAATCATGCTGCAAAGCTCCGATATGTCTGGAGCTTTTGACGACAGTGTAATCGTCATCATGTGCTAAGAGCATACCTATCATAGATGAGGAGGGAACGAAGTGTCTATATTTCGGAAGAATTTCACGATAAGCTTCGGTTGATAAAAAGCTATAGTCAACAAATCCGGGGCCATCATTGTTATATACACCGACAATTCGAGATCTTACTTTCTCCGAGCAGTTAAGCACGGCGTACAAAGCAACGTTTCCGCCCTTTGAGTGACCGCATATGATGATATTTCCACTGAATTTTTCTGCCGCTTTTTCGAGGTACTCCACAGCGAGACTATGTGAGGGAATTCCCTTTCTTATGTATAAGTCGAGATCTTCTTTCCAACCGGCTATGGTGTCATCAGTGCCTCTAAACGGGATAACGAGCGTTCCGTCAGGCAAGATGAACGTTGCGGCGGCAAATTGAACAGCCGGATCAGTGCAAAAGGCTTCTTGACAAGCGACAACTTTCATTTCTGCGAAACGTCTTACTTTTGACATTTCCATAAGTGTAACACTCGGAGTTTTTGTTATCATCAGACCGAGAGCTTTATGCTTGTTGCCCATATAAGCGAACATATCGTTTGCCACATCTGTGAAGTTTCTGGGTTCAGCATCGAAGTCAGGGGAGACGACTTTTTCCAGCGGCATATAGAATGCCTCACAAAAAGCGATATTGTCGGCATCGCCGAATGGCTTCTCGTCAAACGAAATATGACCATATTCCTTTATGTATTCTTCTGTTCCTGACATAAAAATTTCTCCTTTTTCAAAATTTATTAACAATTAAATATATTTTATCACTCATTTTTAGCTGTGTCAATATTTTTTGATGTGACTCGCCCACGAAGTGGGCGGTACGGCGGCAGGACGTGTACCGCCGAAGCACGAAGTGCGAGGCGGTGCCGAACTGCCGCCCCGCTGCACAATGTTGAAATTTTTACGAAATGGCGGCAGGCTGAACAAAATCAGACCTAACTTTTGCACTTTATTGGAATTAGGTGTTGAATTGTGTATGGTGTTTTTGCTATAATTATAGTAGCGATATTCGGCTTTGAGCCATATGGAGGAAAAACTATGCAGTCACTAAAATATTTATACAGAATCGGCAGAGGCCCATCATCTTCACACACAATGGGGCCTGATAAAGCCGCACACAGATTTATTTCAATGTATCCCGATGCCGATAGATATAAAGTTGTGCTTTACGGTTCACTTGCCAAAACCGGCAGAGGTCATATGACAGATGCAATTTTGAAAGAGGCATTTTCGGAAAGAGAATGTGAAATAATACTTGACACCGAAACCGAGATTGCCGCCAACGAACATCCTAACACACTTGATATAACTGCATATAAAGACGGAGAGGAGTTTACTAAGCGTTTTTATAGTATAGGTGGCGGAGAAATTCTCATGCAGGGAGAAAAGGAACACGAAAGTGCGGAAATATATGATTTGAATAAGTTCACTGATATATCGCACTATTGCCGTGAAAATGAGCTGCGAATTTGGCAATATGTTGAACAGTGTGAAGGCGCTGACATTTGGGCATACCTTGAGCAGGTATGGTCAACAATGCAGAACGCAATAAAAGAGGGACTTGAGGCCGAAGGAATCCTTCACGGCGGAATAGGTACTCAAAGAAAAGCAAGATATCTTTTCAGACAGCGTCATATTGACGAGAGTGAGGAAACGAAGGTCAACCGTTTGGTTTGCGCTTATGCGTATGCAGTCAGTGAGCAGAACGCATCGGGCGGAACTATCGTCACAGCACCCACTTGTGGAGCGAGTGGTGTTGTTCCGGCTGTTTTGAAGTTTGCTCAGAAAAAAAGAGGCTTTTCAGATGAACAAATAATTCATGCTTTGGCAACCGGCGGTGTTATAGGAAACCTTATCAAGACAAACGCATCTATCAGTGGAGCCGAGTGCGGTTGTCAGGCGGAGGTCGGAACGGCTTGTGCTATGGCTGCGGCTGCAATAGGCGAATTGTATGAGCTTGATTTAGACCAGATAGAATATGCCGCCGAGATGTCGATAGAGCATCATTTGGGGCTGACCTGTGATCCGGTCAATGGGCTTGTTCAGATTCCCTGCATCGAGAGAAATGCCGTTGCGGCGATGAGAGCGCTCAACGCTGTTAACCTTGCCGATTTCTTAGCCGATTCAAGAAAGATAAGCTTTGATATGGTTGTTGATACTATGTACGAAACGGGTAAGGATCTTAAGGTGGTTTACAGAGAAACTTCCGAGGGTGGATTGGCTAAGAACTTTTCAATGCAATAACTAAAACGGAGGAATATGAAATGTTTGATCCGAATTTTAAAAATAACTATTTAACGGAAAATAACGGTTTTCCGCTTAACGACAGCGAGGTTGAAAGATACATTTCGGTCGTACCGAGCGAAAATCAGCTCAGGTATTGCAAAAAGCCGTTCAATGTGTTTATTCATTTTGGAATGAACACTTCGACCGACAGAGAGTGGGGCAGCGCTCAAGAGACAGTTAAAGATTTCACGATCACAAATATTGACGCGCATCAATGGGTGGAAGTTATAAAAAAATCAGGTGCAACGGGCATTATTCTCACTTGCAAGCATCATGACGGTTTTTGCCTTTGGGATACGAAACAAACGGACTTCTGTGTGATGAATACGGTTTTCGGAAAAGATATCGTACGCATGGTCAGTGATGAATGTCAGAAAGCCGGACTTGACTTTGGTGTTTATCTTTCACCGTGGGATATGCATGAAAAAACCTACGCAACAGAGGCATATAATGATTATTTTTGCGCTCAGCTGACGGAGCTTTTGACAAACTACGGAGAGATATTCGAGGTTTGGTTTGACGGAGCAAAAGGTGCTGATGCGAAAGCCTTCAACTATGATTGGGAAAGATATTATGATCTCATTCATAAGCTTCAGCCGAAAGCGAACATAGCTGTTTGCGGTCCGGATATCCGTTGGGTTGGAAACGAGGCAGGAAAAACGAGAAAGAACGAATTCTCTGTTGTACCTCATAGTTTGACGGAAACTCAGATGACCGAGAAAAATTCACAGCATGATATCGAGGGTAAAAATGTCAAGAAGTTCAACGAGCAAAGTGCTGATCTCGGTTCAAGAGAGGTGCTTGAAGCTGCGGATAAACTTTGCTGGTATCCGGCAGAGGTTGATGTTTCCGTGAGAAAGGGTTGGTTCTGGCATGAAAAAGACAACTCAACAGTTAAAAGTTCAAGAAAACTTTTCAAGATATATGTTGGTTCGGTCGGAAATAACTGCACATTGCTATTGAACGTTCCGCCGGCGAAAGACGGAAAAATTCACCCGAAAGATGCCAAGGCTTTGGAAGGACTTGGAAAAAAGATAGAAAGAATGACCGAAAAGCCTATTTTGGTTCAAAATTTCGGTCAGCTCAAGGACGGAGTTGGATATCTTGAATTTAACTTCAACGAATCCAAAAAGCTGAGATACTGCATTATAGGTGAGGACATCACCAGAAGTCAGAGAGTCGAGAAATTTGAGCTTTACACCGTTACAAAGAACGGCAGATACAGAAAAGCATATAAAGGTTCTGTTATCGGAGCGAAAAAGATAATTCCCTTAAGACGCAAAGCAAAGGGTGCGGTCTTGGTTATCAGACAGTCGAGATCGGTGCCTTGCATTGAAGAAATAGGTTTTTATGAATAAAATCAGGTTTTGATATTAGGGAGAATTGAGTCTCTTATGTGGGCTTTCGGTTTATTCTCCTCAGCGAGTTTATGCTTAGCTGTATAAATTCCTGTTTCTACAGCCTGCAAAATTTTCATCTTATCGCATTTTCCACAGCGGGGCAGGAGTTCGGCACCCCCTCACTTCGTTCGGGGGTACACGAACTCCTGCCTTTACGCTCGCTTCGCTCGCTGATATCTTCCCATAAAATCTCGGAGCTGCTGCAAACTTGCAACAGCTCCGTTCATTATTTTTATTGTATTACCTTTATTTCTTTGTTTTCGATTTGGAATTTCAGATATTCTATCATTGCCTTAAACCAATCAAAGAAAGCTTTTAAATATTGTTTAAAGTTGTGAGTGCTTATTCCGCTTGCATCCCAGTTTGTGACATTGCAGTTGTCAGAGGTCATCGGGATAATATTGTCTGCATCTCGATCATAGACCATAAACTGAGGATATTTGTCCATGCTGTCAACGGTCAGCGGTTCTTCCGAAGTGCAGATTGTGTAGATAAGCTGATCATTGCAAGCAGCCCAGTTTTCATGCGTCATTCCCTTTATGATCCATGTTGAGTCGGGGAAAACGCAAGTTGATGCGTCAACCTGTTTGTCAGGGGATATATACTTGCCATATCCTGCCTGCTGTCTTTGAGATATGTATTCATCGCTTAAAGTGGTGTTGACAGTTGAACAGGTCGCACCGAATGATGAAGCGTGGAGAGAAACGAGAGAGTCACCGATCATGTCTCTGCTTTCAATAAGAGGTGATATCTGATAGCCGTATTTTGAAAGCACACCGAAATCAACGCCTTCTTCTTTAACGGAGTTAAGAAGTTCGGGGATACGCTGACGAACTTGTACGTCATATCTGTCGAGTTTTTCGATAAGTCCCTTATATTTCTCCGCATAGTCCTCACAAGCGCCGTAGAAGATTATATTCTTTGCGTCTTCATAGCTGTCCTTTGTGACGTTTGTCCAATATCCGGGCCAGCCACCGAAAGTCGCCATGCAAAGTCGTGGAGTAAGCTCTTTTGAAAGACGATTATAAATTTCTGTTGCTGCTTTTTCAGTGAGCTTTAAGCGATCGGTTTCGTTGACCACATTGAGTGTCGCTCTGATGAAGTCATTGAGAACCATCTGAGATTGATCGCCGTCTGTGAAACCGTCTGTTATAATCACGTTGTCGTCTATATATTTTCTTTCCATAGCCTCGAAGTCAACATTTGCTTTTCCGCTGAAAAGGTCACTTGCCTCCTCACAGCCGCCACCTACCGTGCAATCGAAAGCAACACGTCTGAGCTTTGAACCGCCATATTTAGCGAGATAGGCGAGAAGAAATGAGCCGCCGAGACATTTTCCGACAACGGAAACTTTCTTTGCTCCTGTTGCGGCAAGAACATGATCAATATATTCTTCGAGTTGATCGGCAATCTCAAAAGGATCAAGACGCCAATCGTACCAAAAGACATATGAGAAAAGTTCTGAATTTCCGTCAGCGTTTAAGTAGTCCGAGTTCATATTTTCCTTGTTGATGTCATAGCAAACGTTAGCTATTCCGGAATCGTTGGCGATATTTCCGTTTTCGTCAAGAGCGCAGCCCTCAAAGAATTTAGCAAGCTCCGTTTCAAAAGCATCATAGTATTCTTCCCATTTGCCGAGAGTAACGGCTTTGATAAAATCTCCCATCAAAGCATCGACCAAAGCACTTGTCATCTCGTTGTCGTTGACACTCAGCGGATATGCCTGATAGCCATAACGGTCATAGATCGGGTTGCCGTTGCCTCTGATGTAAATTATCGGGTTCTTTTGCTCGCTGTCAATTTCGTTTGCCGCCGAAACGGGTATGATAACGCTAAAGAGCATCAATACCGCAAGCAGAGTTGAAATTAATTTTTTCAATTTAATTTCCTCCTAATGTCATTTTTATTTTCTTAAATATACACTATTATAAAATTTATGTCAATGGAATAGTAAATTATTTATAAATTTTTTATCGTAACCGTAAATTCATCAACACTTGACTACAAACACAAAACAACACCGCAACCGGTTTGCAACGATTGCGGTGTTTGGAATTGTTCGTTATTTTGAGCCCATTTAAAGTTTTGGTGGATTTAGTCTCTGTCAACTAACTGCTGCAAAAGCTTTATAGCTTCGGAAAGACCTAAGAATAAAACTGACAGTGCAATACCGACAGCGATACAGACAGTGAGATATACAAAGCCGAGATCGGTTGCGATTTGGTAGAAAACGACACCTGCAACAACGCCGATAACAAGCATGATTATAGCGAATATGTTAAGAATACGAGACATCATATTCTTATCGGTCTTTGCCACAGCGCTGTATTCCTTGTCAGCCTCCAAAACAGCATCATATTCTTCATCGGTCAGAATAAGAGGAATGTCGTTCTTGTTTTTCTTTTTGCCGTCAAAGCCCCAACGGGCGAGATTTTCTTCTCTCTGCTTTTTAAGAGCCTTATTTTTCTGAGCATTTATTTGCCCGATTTTTCTTTCAACAGGTTCTATCATTATATTTCACTCCGTTTAAATTGATTTCTGATAATAGCTAATATAAAGCATATCATACTTTGATAAAATAATCAAGAGTTACAGAAGAATTTACATTTTACGTTTTCTGCTTTTTGCGGTACGCTTTGATTGTGTTGATTGACAAACTTTTGCATCTAATATATAATACCATAAAAGAGGAGGGCATATATTATGGATATTTCAACGCTTGACACA
>CAZTSC010000033.1:0-14630 GCA_964616655.1 uncultured Faecalibacterium sp. | reverse complement strand
CGCAAACCGTGCATTTTTCGACAACAGAGCCGTTCTTTGATGTTGTGGCTTTTGTTGTTGTCTTTTTATAAGTGTGAGCTTTTTTAGCTATCGCTTTCGGAGCAACTGTCACTGTTCCGCAAACAGAACACTTTGTTCCTGCTGTTGAGCCTGCCTTTGAACAAGTAGCGGCAACGGCAGGGATAGTGACGAGCTTGTGGGCTGTCTTAGCTATCGTTTCGGTATAGCTCTCACCGCATGAGCAAGTGTAAGTCTTAGTGCCTACCTGTGTGCAAGTGGCGGCTTTGGTTACTTTTGAGGTGTAGGAGTGGGTGTGTGAACCGCCTAAAGAAACGAACTTAAAGTCGTTACTTTTTGCGTAGGTTTCAGCGGCAGAGCCGGTGTAGCCGGAGATAGTGAAGTTGGGGAGTTTGACATAGTCGTCAATATCAAAATCATATATATAGCCAAAAGCAAAATCGCCAATGCTTGTTACACTGTCGGGAATGGTTACACTTTTTAAGCTACTGCAATACTCGAACGCCCCATCGCCAATGCTTGTTACGCTGTCGGGAATTGTTATGTTTGTTAAACTACTGCAAAAACGGAACGCATAATTGCCAATGCTTGTTACACTGTTGGGAATAGTTACGCTTTTTAAGTTACTGCAACCACGGAACGCAGAATCGCCAATGCTTGTTACACTGTCGGGAATGGTTATGCTTGTTAAGCTATTGCAATCATGGAACGCAGTATTTCCAATGCTTGTGACACCATCGGGTATTGTTATGCTTGTTAAACTATCGCAATAGCTGAACAAAGAAACGGCTATGCTTGTTAAGTTATTAGAAATAGTGACACTTGTTAAATTTCTACAACCACCAAACGCAGAATTTCCAATACTTGTCACGCTGTCGGGTATTATTATGCTTGTTAAACTATCGCAATAGCTGAACGCATGCTCTCCTATGCTTGTGACACTGTCGGGAATTGTTATACTTTCTAGGCTGCTGCAACCGTAGAACGCAGAATCTGCAATCAATTTAGTTCCGGGCTTTATTGTGTATGCTCCGGAAATTTCCCTATTTGCTTCTATCAAACAATTTCCAATATAGAGAACGCTGTTTTCCCAATTTGATAAGTCATTATAATATGCGGTATTCATAAACACATATCCACCTATGGAAGTCACACTGTCGGGAATAACTACATTTGTTAGATTAGTGCAATTATGAAATGCAAAATCACCTATAGATATCACGCTGTCAGGAATTATTAGACTTTTTAAATTGCTACATCCTCTAAATGCGGCACTGGCAATGAGTTCTACGCCGGACTTTATAGTATACTCGCCGGAAATAGAAGTTTTAGTATTTATCAAATAATTTTCTAAATAAAGGGCATCGTTCTCCCAATTTGATGAATTATTGTAATATGCCGTATTGCGGAACGCATCTGTACCGATATTGACTACGCTGTCAGGAACGGTAATGCTTTTCAAACTAGTACAATTTTCAAACGCAGAGCTTCCAATGCTCGTCACACTGTCAGGAATGGTAATGCTTTTCAAACTACTACAATTTTCAAACGCACAGCTTCCAATGCTCGTCACACTACCAGGAATTGTTATGCTTGTTAAGCCGGTGCAAGTGCAAAATACAAAATCACCTATATATGTTACACTATCAGGTATGGTTACATTTATTAAGTTTATGCAACCATAGAATGCCTCATATCCGATACTTGTTACACCTTGATTAATAACGACAGTTTTGATATTAACGCTGTATTGCATCCAGGGAATATCATCATAACTCATCTTTCCGTTGCCACTGACAGTCAGTGTTCCCTCACTGTCCAGTGTCCAAGTGAGATTGTCGCCACACGTTCCGCTATCGACAACATCTGCCGCCAAGCTCACTGTCGGGAGTGCAGTTAGAAGTAATATTGCCGTGAGCAATATTGAAATTAGTTTTTTTGTTGATTTTCTCATACCTTTGTGTCTCCTTTTTGTTTTTTATTAATTATAATACTCCATTTTCCAAAATTCAATATTTATATCGACTTTTATTTGGAAAATTTTCTATAATTTTCGATTTGCGGTGTGATTTTGCCTGACCTCCCTTTTCATAATTCCTAAATTTGACCGCAAAGTTTAAAAAAGGAACTATTCTTCCTATAATTATACAGGTTTAACTCCTAACTGTCAAGCGATTTAGGCAGTAAAATGTTTATATAACAGCTTTAGGAGGAAGAATAATGCTTATTTTTGATATGAGAGTTATCGGTGATAAATTACATTCCGTCCGAAAGAGTTTAGGTCTGACACAGGCTGAAACAGCAGAAGCCGCAGGACTTTCCGACCGCACATATGCGGATATCGAACGTGGCAGTGTCAATATGAGAACCGAAACTGTGCTGAAAATCTGCCAAGCACTTCATATAACCCCCGATGAAATTTTCACCGAAGAATCCTCAGCCGAACTCAAACAGGAAGAATTATTCGACCGTCTGGCTCTTTGTTCACCGAAAGAAAGAGAAACTGCACTAAAAATCCTTGAAACTTATCTTCAATCTTTGACATGAGTCAGAAATCCCACCAAACACAGCTAATGTGCGGTGGGATTTTTTATTTCCAAAATTTTCTATCAAGACTTCTGTATTGAACTGCTTCTCTAAGATGTATAAGCTCTATGCTTTCACTTGAGTCGAGATCGGCTATTGTTCTTGCGACTCTCAATATTTTGTCATATGCTCTTGCCGAAAGTCCGAGCTTTTCAAAACTTTCTTCGAGAAACTTCTTTTGATTTTCGTCAATTTTGCAAAACTCTCTTGTCATGGCAGGAGTCATCTTTGCGTTGCATTTTACGCTTGTACCCAAAAAACGTTTTTGTTGAATTAGTCTTGCCGCATTGACACGTTTTCTGATATCGGCTGAATTTTCGCCCTTTTCATCATCGGCAAGCTTTTTGAATTCAACCTGAGGAACTTCAACGTGAATATCAAGTCTGTCAAGCAGAGGGCCGCTGACCTTTGCCAAATATTTCGCAGGCGCACCGTTCGGACAGGTGCATTTCTTTGTCGGATGACCATAATATCCGCACGGACATGGGTTCATTGCGCACACAAGCATAGTTTCACACGGATAAGTTAGTGTTCCGCTGACACGGGAAATCGTGATAACACCGTCTTCAACAGGCTGACGCATCGTTTCCATAGCTATTCGTGAAAATTCCGGCAGCTCATCTAAAAACAGCACCCCATTGTGGGCGAGACTCAGCTCACCGGGGTGGGGGATACGGCCGCCACCGGAAAGTCCTGCGGTTGAAACAGTGTGATGAGGAGAACGGAACGGACGTCTTGTAATAAGAGATGTTCCGCTTGGCAAAGCACCGGCTATTGAATATATTTTTGTCGTTTCAAGGCTTTCTTCAAATGTCATATCGGGCAGTATTGACGGTATTCTCTTGGCAAGCATACTTTTACCTGAACCCGGTGGGCCTATCATCAGAGTGTTGTGACCACCGGCTGCGGCTATTTCCAATGCTCGTTTGACGTGATATTGACCTTTGACATCGGCAAAATCGAGATAAGGTGTGTTGTCTATGCTGTCGGTGTAGTCCTCGCTTTTGCAAGGCTTAAGCGTTTTCTTTCCCGTGAGGTGATCCGTTACCTGACGAAGTTCACTTGCGGCGTACACGGTAATGCCTTTGACAACAGAGGCCTCAGCTGCATTTTCAGCAGGCACAAAAACTTCTTCTATTCCGTTTTCTTTGGCGCATATAACCATAGGTAAAGCACCGTTTATCTTTCTAATGTGACCGTCTAAAGAAAGTTCACCGACAAAAGCTTTGCCGTCAGTTTCACAGAAAATCTGTTTAGTGTCCTTGAGCATTGCCACAGCTATCGGAAGGTCATAGACCGGACCTTCCTTTTTGACATCGGCAGGGGCAAGATTGACGGTTATCCTTTGGTCTGTATATTTGAATCCGTTATTCTTAACAGCTGAGCGAACTCTGTCACGAGATTCACTGACAGAGGCATCAGGCAGACCGACAATGTCGAAACGGGGCAAGCCTGTGGATATATCCATTTCTATGTCTATTATGTACGATTTGAGTCCGATAAGCCCCATACTTTTTATCTTAGTGAACACGGCATGACCTCCCTTAGTGACATTTGATTAGAGTTTTCATGAGGGTATTATATCATCTTTTTCGCAAAAAGTAAACGATAATAGCATACAGCAACAAATTTAACAAAAGAAAAAAGCAAAATGCCGCAGATATCTGTCAGCATTTTGCTTTTATTATTAACCGAGTTTTGCTATGCTCTCATTAAGCATTTTGATCTTTTCATCAAGTTTAGCTTTTTCTTGTTTTTGTCCCTCGACAACCGCCGCAGGAGCTTTGCTGAGGAAACCTTCATTTGAAAGTTTGCCGTTGATTTGAGCGAGTTTCTTTTCAGCTCCCTCAAGCTCTTTTTGCAGTCTCTTGCGTTCAGCCTCGAAGTCAACGAGATCGCCCATGGGAATATATATTTTCGCGTCATGAGTGACTATGCATACCGCATCGGAAAGCTCATCGAAGTTGTCGCCGATCTCCGTTTCGGAGGCAGATGCAAGTCTTTGCATAAATACAGATGAAGATGAGAAAACATCTTTCTTGTCTGTTGCAATATATACTTTAGCTTTTCTTGACGGCGGAACATTCATTTCGGCTCGTCTGTTTCTGATAGCTCTGATAGCCTCCATGATGCTCTCCATTTTCTTCTCGTCATCTGAGAAGTTGAGTTTTTCGTCATAGACAGGCCATGCACTTCTCATGATTGTTTCTCCGTCATGCGGAAGAGTGAGCCAAATTTCTTCCGTGATAAACGGCATGAATGGATGCAGAAGTTTAAGTGTTTCACTCATAACATAGATGAGAACCGCTTTGACCTGCTCTGCTTTTTCGCCGCCTGCCTGAAGTCTGATCTTTGCGATCTCGATATACCAGTCGCAGAAAACGTCCCAGATAAAGTCGTAGAGTTTCTGAACGGCTACACCAAGCTCAAACTTTTCAAGGTTGTCAGTGACTTCTTTGGCGAGTCTGTTGAACTGTGAAAGAATCCACTTGTCCTCGGTTTCAAGATTTTGCGGTACGAACGGAGCTTTTTCCGTGCCGTCAAGATTCATAAGAATAAATCTCGCAGCGTTCCAGAGCTTGTTGGCAAAGTTTCTGCTTGCTTCAACTTTTTTCTCGGAATAACGCATATCGTTTCCGGGGCTGTTGCCCGTAGCGAGAGTGAATCTCAGTGCATCTGCACCGTATTTGTCAATAACAAGCAGGGGATCAATGCCGTTTCCGAGAGACTTTGACATCTTTCTTCCTTGTTCGTCACGGACTATACCGTGGATAAATACTGTGCTGAAAGGCGGTTTGCCCATATGTTCACAAGCTGAGAAGATCATTCTTGCAACCCAGAAGAATATTATGTCGTACCCTGTAACAAGAGTGCTTGTCGGATAATAGTGCTTAAGTTCGGGTGTGTTGTCGGGCCAACCGAGAGTTGAGAACGGCCAGAGTGCCGATGAGAACCAAGTGTCGAGAGTGTCGGGATCTTGAATGATATTCTTGCTGCCACACTTTGAACACTCATGTACATCTGTTTTGGAAACTGTGATCTCTCCGCAATCCTGACAGTACCAAGCAGGTATTCTGTGACCCCACCAAAGCTGACGGGAAATGCACCAGTCACGGATATTTTCCATCCAGTTATAATAAATCTTGTCAAATCTTTCGGGTACGAATTTAACTTCGCCACTCTTAACGGCCTCAATAGCCGGTTTAGCAAGCGGTTCCATCTTGACAAACCACTGCTTTGAAACTTTCGGCTCAACCGTTGTGTGACAGCGGTAGCATGAGCCTACCTCATGCTTTGTCGGCTCAATTTTGACTAAAGCTCCGGCATCTTCCATGTCTTTGACGATAGCTTTGCGGCACTCCATGAGATCCATGCCGGCATATTTGCCTGCTTTGTCGTTCATGTAACCGTCATCTGTCATGACATCAATTATCGGAAGATTGCATCTCAATCCGACTTCAAAGTCGTTCGGATCGTGTGCCGGTGTGATCTTAACTGCACCTGTACCTTTATCCATTTTAGCATATGTGTCGGCAACTATCGGAATTTCTCTGCCGATTACAGGGATAATACAGGTCTTGCCTACAATATCCTTATATCTTTCATCATCGGGGTGAACTGCGACAGCCGTATCGCCGGGAATGGTTTCAGGTCTTGTCGTTGCGACTTCAACATAGCCGCTGCCGTCAGCGAACGGATAGCGAAGATGCCAATAAGCGCCATCTTTTTCCTCATATTCAACTTCAGCATCGGAAATTGAAGTTTTACAGTGAGAACACCAGTTGATGATTCTTTCACCTCTGTATATGAGGCCCTTTTCGTAGAGGTTGACGAATACCTCACGAACAGCTTTTGAGCAGCCTTCGTCCATAGTGAAACGTTCTCTGTCCCAATCGCATGACGAACCCATTTTTTTGAGCTGTTCAATGATTCTTCCACCGTATTGAGCTTTCCAATCCCACGCTCTTTCAAGGAATTTTTCTCTGCCGATTTCTTCTTTTGTGATGCCCTCTTTTTTCATCGCTTCGACAATTTTAGCCTCTGTTGCGATTGAGGCATGGTCTGTTCCGGGAAGCCACAGTGTGTCATAGCCCTGCATTCTTCTGAAACGAATAAGAATATCCTGAAGGGTGTTGTCAAGAGCATGGCCCATATGGAGCTGACCTGTGATATTCGGGGGCGGAATAACGATTGTGTAGGGTTTCTTTGTTTCATCGACTTCGGCATGAAAATATTTTCCGTCAAGCCAAGATTTATAAATTCTGTCTTCGACTTCTTTTGGATCGTATTGTTTAGCGAGTTCTTTAGCCATAAGTCTAACCTCCTATAAAAAATTAATATTTAACAAAATAAAGACCGCCCTGAGATGTCTCAGGGCGGAAAAATACCGTGGTACCACCTGAATTCGGCAAAAGCCGCACTCAAAACCTTTAACGCAGGCGAACGTCGGGTTCTAGTGGGAGCTGACGTTTTTGGTACGATGACTCTGTTCTTCCCGAAACTGACAGGTGACAACGATCGTTTTTCTTCACGGAAGCTTACACCGACCGCTTCCTCTCTGTGCTTTGAAAAAACGTCTTATCCTGCTACGTTTTTAGAATATGCGGATATTGTACCACAAAGAAAGGGAGAGGTCAAGAGCTTAGTTTAAAACTAATAAAAAAGGAAGTCACGGCGGTAGATTGCTCTGCCACCGTGACTTCACGTTTAAGGAAAAAGAGAAGTATAACTTCTATACATAAAACATATGAACTCTATAGCAATAAATGTCAAAATTTAGCGACTCCATTTTCAAACCCTTCTATAGTATAAGATGCAATTTTGCGGTGTTTCATTACAATTTTCTCAAAAATAGTTTATTAAAAATTATAAAGACGTGTCAAATCTTGTTGAATTTTATTTGATATCCACTTTACTCGCACCTAAAACCGAATGTTTCTTCCCTCTTGACAAACTTGAATTTTCATTATACAATGTAGCAAATAAACAAAAGACTTTGACGAGAAAAAGTAGCCGCTATGACCGAAAACAGAAAGTTGCCGTTTGATGAGAGGCACATGAGGAACTTTCGGCGAATACATCTCTGAGTTTCACTTTGAACGGTGCGCCGAGTAGGAGTTGACGTGTACCCCACGTTATAGGGGCGAGTGAGATTCACTCTTTGAGGTGCGTTTCGTGAGTGACGCATAAATCAAGGTGGTAACACGGCATAGCCGTCCTTGCTTTGCAAGGACGTATTTTTTTATTCGTTTATAATTATTACTATATTTTTCAGGAGGATTTCAAATGAAAATTTATGATGAACTTGTCGCAAGAGGCCTGATAGCTCAGGTCACTGACGAGGAAGAAATTAAGGAACTTATCAACAACGGAAAAGCTACATTCTATATCGGATTTGATCCGACAGCCGATTCACTTCATGTCGGTCACTTCATGGCTCTCTGCCTTATGAAAAGACTTCAGATGGCAGGAAATAAGCCAGTCGTTCTTCTCGGCGGCGGTACAGGAATGATCGGTGATCCTTCCGGCAGAACAGATCTTCGTAAGGTTCTGACAAAGGAAACAATTCAGCATAATATCGAATGTTTCAAAAAGCAGATGAGCCGTTTTATTGATTTCAGTGACGGAAAGGCTATCATGGTTAACAATGCCGATTGGTTGCTTGATCTTAACTATGTTGACGTTCTGCGTGAGGTCGGCGCTTGCTTTTCTGTTAACAATATGCTCAGAGCCGAATGTTATAAACAGAGAATGGAAAAAGGCTTAAGCTTCCTTGAGTTTAACTATATGATCATGCAGTCATACGATTTCTACTATCTCTACAAAAATTACGGCTGCAATATGCAGTTCGGCGGTGACGATCAGTGGTCGAATATGCTTGGCGGAACTGAGCTTATCAGAAAGAAACTCGGCAAGGATGCATACGCAATGACAATAACTCTCCTCATGAACTCAGAGGGTAAGAAGATGGGCAAGACAGCATCTGGTGCTGTTTGGCTTGATCCCGAAAAGACAACACCGTATGAGTTTTATCAGTATTGGAGAAATGTCGGCGATGCTGATGTCATGAAGTGCATCAGAATGCTCACATTCCTGCCTCTTGAACAGATAGATGAAATGAGTTCTTGGGAGGGCAGCAAGCTCAACGAGGCGAAAGACATATTAGCTTATGAGCTTACTTCGCTTGTACACGGCAAGGAAGAAGCGGAGAAGGCAAGAGAAGCATCAAAAGCACTTTTTGGCGGCGGAGCAGACACGACACATATGCCGACAACGGAACTTTCCGATGAAGATTTCACAGACGGAGCAGTTGACGTTATTTCACTCTTGGTCAAGACCGGTTTGACGGCATCAAGATCAGAGGCAAGACGAGCTGTTGAACAGAACGGTGTCAGTGTCAACGGTGAAAAGGTATCCGACTTCAAGATGACGTATACAAAAGAAGATATCGGCGAAGAAATGATTTTGAAGCGTGGAAAGAAGAAATTCATGAAGCTTATCGTGAAATAAGATGACAGAGCTTGTAATATTTTGTTCGATTATTATAATTTGTACCGTTTTGATTTTTGCTGAAATAAAGATTTTTAACAGAATCGAGATCCATATGGCAAAAAGTGGATCGACAAACTTCAAACCTCAGTATAAAGGTTATATAGTAGCAGATACAATACTGATTTTTTTATTGCTTGCTTTATTTTTGCATTATAACTAATCATTCCGGAAATTCAACATTACAGATAATGCCCAAACGTGTGGATTAACCATGCGTTTGGGCATTAAATTTGTTCTGAATTCAAGTTTTTGCGGCTAACGATCGGCACCTGCGAGTGTGCGCCTCACGGCACACACTCGCAGATACACGATCCTCAGCCGTCCGCCCGCTTTGCGGGCGGGGTTCGCCGCCAACCTTTATCTGCCATACTCACTGTAAAGTGTTGGCAGAATTTCCGCTAAATTTCTGTATTCTATGCAACAATGTTCAGCCATTCCTCTTGCCATATCATCGGTTATGATGACTTTTCTCAACAACGGATTTGTCATTGTCTTTCCGAGCCAAAAGCGACTGAACATAAACAGTCCATCGTCTGTCTGCTTAAAAATATGTGCCATTTCAGTGTGTTTAACTAAGTTATTGAACGCCCCGACATGACCGCATACAATTATGGGAATATTGTTTTCCTGCATGACTTGACGTGAAAATCCAAAGTCCTCAGGTGTAACAAAATCAATTCTTAAAGGCAGTTTTATTTTCCCGATTTGTTCAATGGGATACTGTGTGTTCGGAGAGAACTTAGGCAACTTGGGCTGCTTAAAGAACTCTTTGTCTTTCTTAGCGTATGTAATACCAATGTGTTCTCCCGGAAACCAAACTTTATAGCGTAAGCTTTCCTGCGTGTGCCACCAGAACCACCATTCGATCATATCTGCGGTAATTCCGGACATAGGACAAACCATAGATACAAGATAAGTGCCGTCTTTCATTTTCGTATATCCGACTTCGGTCTGTAATTCGCTGTCAGACAGTATATCATTCATATTTTCAAACGAAGTCGGAGTGATCATACTATTTTTTAAGGCATCAGTTATTTCAGACGGCATCTGAGGCAACGGCTTTTTAAGCAAAGATTTTAATTCCATTGAATTTTCTCCTATATGATTTTGTTATTAAATCAGATTGTCTATGTTAGCTCTGATGAATTTTGCGGCATTTGACATAAATCTGTCCAAATCGAAAACAACTTTGAACTTTTCATCGGTTTCGGCTATCTTTTCTCTGTCAACAGAGACTTCGCTGTCCTCATCGAACATTGAGTATAAAGAACTGCAAAGCTTTGCCGAATCGCTTTCACCTATAGCTTTCATAGCAGGTACTATCAAGCTTTTAAGCTCCTTGCCGTTATTTCTGTAAAATTCGCTGACAACAGCTCCTTCGGAAACAAATATGTCCAGAGTATAAATATATCTCGCTTCAATCGGCAAATTTTCAAAGGCTGCTGTCATGTCGATTTCCTTTTGAAGTTGCAACTGATAGGCGAGTGCCACACCCTCTAAAAGCTCCTGGTCGTTTCCGCTGTCTATAGCCTTTTTTGTCAAAGGGACAAACTTTTGCTTAAGTTCAGCTAAACGCTTCATCTTTTCTTCTTCCTCATGAAAGAGCTTGTTGTGCTTTTTGTAAGCATCAGATGCTTTATACATTCCGAACACTGTCACCGCAAGCACTATAAAGAAAACTATCACTAAGTACCAATATTGACTAAACCATTCTGACATTTCAATGTCCCTCCCTATAGTCTCCGAATATTCTTAAAAGCTCATCACTGTCAGCACCGTCAGGCGATTTTATTGTCAGCTCCGGCTCAACTGTGAGATGAGGCTTTCCACCGCTTCTGCCTTCGACCAAAACAAGCCATGGACTTTTGCCATAGTTTTGTACGACAAAGCGTATTCTTTTGGGTTCAATTCCTCCGTTTCTCATGCTGACTAATATATCGCAAAGTCGCTCCGGTCTGTGACAAAGGCAAAATCTTCCCCCAAAACGAAGAAGTTTTTTTGCCGCCGATACCGCATCATCTAATGTACACTCGGTTTCATGTCTTGCGATTCTTTCAGCCTCACTCAAACTTTCTATGCCTGTTCCGACAGGCTTATAGGGTGGATTCATAGTTACAACATCATAACTGCCAAGAGGAAGAACACCCTTTATTTCACGAAGATCCGCATTGTGTACTTTGAGCTTATCTGAAAAATTGTTTATCTCAATGCTTTTATTAAGCTGATCGCAAGCTTTCTTTTGAATATCAACAGCATCAATGCTCCTACATTTTCCGCTTTTGCACCAGAGTAGGGGAATGATACCGCAGCCTGTTCCGAGATCACAAGCCTTGTCACCGCTTTTGACATTGGCAAAATCAGACAAAAGTATTGCATCAGTCCCAAAAGGGTGCGAGTCGCTGACCACTATTTTCACATTTTTTCCAAGTGGCTCAAGTCTTTCATCTGATAATAAGACTGACATCACACTCATACCTCCCCGTACTCAAAACTATATATATCATATCATATTATTATCTTTTAGTCAAAACGAAAAGAAGGACGGGTTAACCCGTCCTTCAAATTTTCTAAACTCAGCCCTCGACAGGAGCGCCAACCGGGCATTCGCCTGCGCAAGCACCGCAATCAATGCAAGTGTCAGCATCAATAACGTACTTGCCATCGCCTTCGCTGATAGCACCAACGGGGCAGCCTTCTGCACAAGCACCGCATGAGATGCAATCGTCGCTAATTACATATGCCATTGTGAGTTACCTCCCTTATAAGTTCCTGACATAAGTCAGTTTACATAATTGTATCACATAAATAAAAAATATCAATACCTAATTTAAGGATATTTTACATATTTTTTAATTAGTATGCTTTACCCCAATAAACCATTTGCTTTGCTTTCTTGCCACAGCACACACAAACGTCTGAAAGTTCTTCCTGCTCAAATGGAATACATCTTGAGCCGACACCGGTCATTTCCTTGACCTTGTCTTCACATTCTTCATCACCGCACCACATTGCCTTTACGAAACCGTCACCTTTTTCTTCGAGTGTCTTTACGATCTCGTCCATGCTTGTGCAGGCATAGGTTCTTCTTTCACGGTTTTCAAGAGCCTTTTGATATATTCCGTCATGAACTTCTTGAAGTTTATTTGCAACTGCGTCGTTCAACTCATCAAGAGAAACGACCGTCTTTTCTCTGTTATGTCTTGTGACGATAACGCACTGGTTATTTTCAATGTCACGAGGACCTATTTCAATTCTGACAGGTACGCCCTTCATTTCATATTCGGCATACTTCCAGCCGGGGCTGTTGTCGCTGTCGTCAAGTTTAACTCTGAAATCTTTTTCAAGCATAGCTTTAAGCTCGGCAGCCTTTTCCTTTACACCGGGCTTGTGTTGAGCGACAGGAATAATAACAGCCTGAATTGGAGCAACTTTCGGCGGAAGAACAAGTCCGTTGTCATCTCCGTGAGTCATGATGATTGCACCGATAAGTCTTGTTGTGCAGCCCCATGAGGTCTGGAACGGATATTCAAGTTTGTTTTCTCTTGACTGATACTGAATACCGAAAGCTCTTGCGAAACCGTCACCGAAATAGTGAGAGGTTGCCGCTTGAAGTGCTTTTCCGTCATGCATGAGAGCCTCAATAGCATATGTGGCCTCAGCACCGGCGAACTTATCACTGTCGGTCTTTCTGCCTTTAACGACCGGCATAGCGAGATAGTTTTCACAGAAGTCAGCGTAAACATTGAGCATTCTCTCTGTTTCTTCAATAGCCTCCTGAGCTGTTTCGTGTATTGTGTGACCTTCCTGCCAAAGGAATTCTCTTGTTCTCAGGAACGGTCTTGTTGTCTTTTCCCAACGAACGACACTAACCCACTGATTATAGAGCTTCGGAAGATCTCTGTATGAATTGATAATGTTTGAGTAATGCTCACAGAAAAGAGTTTCTGAGGTCGGGCGGACACAAAGCCTGTCCTCTAATTTTTCATTACCGCCGTGAGTAACCCAAGCGACTTCAGGAGCAAATCCCTCAACATGATCTTTTTCTTTTTGAAGAAGGCTTTCGGGAATGAACATTGGCATACAGACATTTTCATGTCCTGTTGCCTTAAACATACTGTCAAGATTTTTCTGGATATTTTCCCAAATAGCATAGCCGTAGGGCCTGATGACCATGCAGCCTTTAACGCTTGTGTATTCGGCAAGTTCCGCTTTTTTAACAATATCGGTGTACCATTTGGCGAAGTCAACATCCATGGAAGTTATGTTGTCAACCATTTTTTTCTGATCAGCCATTTGATTTTCCGCCTTTCATGTAATTTAACCAAATTATTATATACTATATTCAAGAGCATTTCAAGGGGTAAAAGTTTTATTTTCAATGAAATTGGGCGGCACACGCATTGTGTACCGCCCAATTGAGATTTAACTTAAATTACATACAGCCGCAACCGCACTGATTGCGAGTTGTCTGTTCATCGTTGTTGCAGCAACCACCGAAGAAACCGCCGTTCTCACAGATAAGGAAGAGAATAAGAAGAACGATTATCCAAGTGCAGCTGTTACCGCCGAATAAATTACACATCAGCCTGACCTCCTTTCAACTGCTTTCATCAACATATTATGCTGACGGCTGAGTTGTGTTACTTTCTTGAGGTACGGGAAAGGTATGCTTTTGAACAAGTAACTGCTCGAAAGTGAAATAAAGCTCGGTATAGAGACCGAAAAATAAAAATCGAAGCGGACAACACTGCAAGGCAGGAATGTAACCGAACAGCGGATTTGGCTCTTGTATCGGGTATTGAAGAAGCAAAGATACTGGAAATCAAACAGACTGAAATCCATGACAAAGCCGGTCAGTCCATCCGTGAAAACGGTTGGCTTCCAAATCTGTTCCGAGGTATCGTAGGAAAGGCAAAGAAATTTCTGCAAGCCATCATCCGTGAAAACGGTTGGCTTCCAAATCTGTTCCGAGGTATCGTAGGAAAGGCAAAGAAATTTCTGCAAGCCATCATCCATGAAAAGGATATGCCACCCAAGCCAGTCCTCAGTATTGATATGGACGAGTTCCGTACAATGCAGACCCTTATGTTAAAGGTACAGAAGCAGGCAAAGGCAATCAAAAAGATACAGGATGTCACACTCCCAAATCTGCGACAGCAGTTTGCGGAAACAACGGGTATTTTCAAAGGTAAGGAACGAAAGGCTCTGGGAAAACAGCTTAGACCGCCCACCAAACAAAGTGTGCTTAACGATCTCAAACAGTTGCAGGCTGAAAGCAAACAGAATTATCAGCCGAAACAGAGAAAGAAATCCCAAGACAGGGACAGATAATCACGACATACGAAATCAACACCGCAGGGCGACCTGCCTTGCAGTCTTACATATATCAGAGTATAAGAAAACACCCTGCAAGATTTTACCTTGCAGGGTGATATATTACTTAAGAGAATTTTTTATTGCGATTAGTTTTATCG
>CAZTSC010000032.1:0-15827 GCA_964616655.1 uncultured Faecalibacterium sp. | reverse complement strand
TAAGATTAACGGAAAGAGTGTTAAGCTTTATTCAAGCTGGTCAAGTGTCAAGAACGTTAAAACTAAATAACTTTAAAGCAAAATGCCTCTCGCAGGCATTTTGCTTTTGTCTGTCGAATACAGCCTTTTTACAAAAACTCATTGACATTATTATCGACTCATTATAAAATACTACAGTAAAATGACAGTATAACACGGAGGAAACCATGCTAAAAGTTATTAAAAAAGACGGCAACGCACGTAGAGGAGAGTTTGTTACGGTTCACGGAACTGTGCAAACACCTGCATTTATGAATGTTGCCACCTGTGGAGCTATAAAAGGAGCTGTGTCAGCTTTGGACTTGAAAGAAATACATTGTCAAGTTCAGCTTTGCAACACTTATCATCTCCACTTGAGACCGGGTGACGAGAATGTTAAGACTCTCGGAGGACTTCATAAATTTACCCGTTGGGACGGCCCTATTTTGACCGACAGCGGTGGATTTCAGGTGTTTTCTCTTGCGAAACTTCGCAATATTAAAGAAGAAGGAGTATATTTTTCTTCACACATTGACGGAAGAAAAATATTTATGGGCCCTGAAGAAAGTATGCGTATTCAGTCAAACCTCGGCTCAACGATAGCCATGGCTTTTGATGAGTGTGTCGAAAATCCGGCAAAGTATGAGTACTCAAAACAGTCATGTGAAAGAACAGTTCGTTGGCTTTATCGCTGCAAGCAGGAGCATGACAGACTCAATGCCTTGCCCGATGCTGTTAATCCGAATCAGCTGCTTTTCGGAATAAATCAGGGTTGCACATTTGACGACTTGAGAATAAATCACATGAAAGAAATCGCAAAGCTCGATCTCGATGGATATGCGATAGGAGGTCTTGCTGTCGGTGAACCGAAAGAGGATATGTACCGGATAATATCGGCGGTTGAACCATATATGCCGCAGGACAAGCCGAGATACCTCATGGGTGTCGGTACGCCGGGTAACATCATCGAGGGAGTCAGCAGGGGCGTTGATCTGTTTGACTGCGTAATGCCAAGCCGAAATGCGAGACACGGTCATCTTTTCACATGGAAAGGTATCATCAATCTTAATAATGCGAAATATGCACTTGATGAGTCTCCAATAGATGAAGAATGTGACTGTCCGACTTGCCGCAATTTCTCAAGAGCGTATGTTAAGCATCTTCTTAAAAGTAAGGAAATGCTCGGAATGAGACTTACCGTACTTCACAATTTGCATTTTTATAATACACTTATGGAGAGAATCCGTGAGGCAATAGACGAGGATCGCTTTGATGAGTTTAAAAATAAATATGTCGATTTGTTGGACACAAGAATATGATTTGACTTATAAAAAAGCAAAGTTTATCTAAAAATTAGACAATTTTAATGGATTATTCATAGATAAAACAATTTTTCTATTGAATATCAGTTGGATTTTCTGTATAATAAATCTATTACGTTTATTTATCGGAGGTAATCAAATGTATTATAACTTTTTACAATCAACAAGTGGTGCTAACAGCGGTAGCAACTATACAATGCTTATAATGCTGGTTGTTATGTTCGCTCTTATGTATTTCCTTATGCTCAGACCGCAGAAAAAGCGTCAGAAGGAAGAGCAGGAAATGAGAGATAACGTTCAGGTTGGCGATGAGATAGTTACTATCGGCGGTATCTGTGGCAGAGTCATTACTGTTAAGGACGATGACACGATCGTCATTGAGACCGGAGCAGACAGAGCAAAGCTCAGATTCAAAAAGTGGTCTATCCAGCAGAATATCACCGCTACGGAAAAACTTGCAGCGGAAAGAGCAGCAGCTAAAGAGGCGGCCGAAAAGGCAAAGGCTGAAAAGAAGTCAGCAAAGTCAAAGAAAGATTGATTTAGGACTTAATTTATCCTCACTGATCATCGGTGAGGCTTTTTTCTTTTTGTAGAAAAAAGCATATTTGTGGCTTACAAAAAATAATAATTTATTGATAAACAGTTGACCTAATTGAAAAAATATTATAATATATATAATGAATTTTTACGGTTTTATAAACCTATTGTGAGGTGACTTGATGAAAAACAATAGGGAAGAGGCACGTTTCAAAGCGTTAAATATAGCCGCTGCGGTTTGCTTTTTTGTAGCTATCCTGCTGGTTATTGTGTTACAACTAATGCGAATAGACAGCATTTCTCAGTGGTATGGTAAGTACACGGATACATTGATGAGATTTGAACAAAATATAGAAAATATGGATAATCGTTGGCTTGCCGTGTTAGTTATCGAGCTTAACTTTGTCATTAAAGCAATAATACCGTGGCTGCCAATATCTTTTTTGTGTGTTATTTCCGGTGTAATGTTTAAATGGTATATTGCCATTTTGATAAATCTTATCGGACTTATAATGCTGTTCACAGTGAAATATTTTTGGGGAAAAAATCTCGGTGGCGGAAATATCCACAAATTTATTACAAGGTACGAGAAAGTTTATGATATAATCAAAAATGACAGTGTGGGCCGGCCGCTTGTGCTGTTTGGTGCAAGACTTTTTCCCTGTTTACCGATTAATACCATAAGCCAGATATACGGAGCTATCAATTATGAATATTGGAAATATATTCTGATTTCGATTGCCGGATTTTCATATAAACTGTTTTCTTATACGGTCATTGGTCGAAACGTTTATGATCCGCTGTCGGCGAAGTTTATAGTGCCGTTCATTCCGTTATTCCTGATTTCAAGCGTGGCTTTGCTAGTTTTAAATGGAGCTATAACTGTGACCGTGACGGCAAGAAGAAGAATTAAGCTTTCAAAAGCTAAAAAATAAAATGTGAGGAAATACTATGAAATTATCAACTGCAAAAGCTGAAATCAAGGGCGGTGCGTTGCTTGATTCATTCAAGAAAGCCTATGTCACCGATGACTTCGCTAAAGCTCAATATGAAAGGTACGCCAAAGTGTTAGACGATTTTGTAGCTGTCTATGGTGATGCCGACAGAGATGTTCGATTGTTTTCTGCTCCGGGAAGAAGTGAGGTTTGCGGAAATCATACAGATCATAACCATGGTTGTGTTTTGGCGGCGGCAATAAGTCTTGATGCAATAGCGGCGGCATCGCTTAATGACACAAACACAGTCAATATCAAATCGGCAGGTTATGACATGGACAGTGTAAGCTGTGATGATCTCGACATAAACGAAGCTGATAAAGGCAAAAGCAGGGCTTTAGTCAGAGGAATGATGGCAAGATTCAAACAGCTTGGCTATAAAATAGGCGGTTTTGATGCCACAACAGCATCACAAGTCCTTTCCGGTTCCGGACTTTCATCGTCAGCGGCATTTGAGGTACTTATAGGCACGATGCTTAATCATCTTTTCAATGATGGAAAAATCAGCCCTGTCGAGATAGCCCAGATAGCTCAATTCGCTGAGAATGTTCACTTTGGAAAGCCGTGTGGACTTCTTGATCAGATGGCTTGTTCGGTTGGCGGATTTGTTGAAATAGACTTTAAGGATACATCAGCTCCGATAATCAATAAAGTCGATTTTGACTTTTCATCTTGCGGTCATTCGCTTGTTATAGTTGACTCGAAAGGAGATCATTCTGAGCTTACCGATGAATATGCGGCGGTCAGAAGTGAAATGGAGGCGGCTGCGGCTGTTTTCGGAAAGAGCGTTTTGAGAGATGTCGATGAACATGAATTTATGAAAAATATCGCTCTTGTCCGTGAAAAGACAAGTGATAGGGCTGTGCTGAGAGCTTTACACTTCTTTGGGGATAACAGCAGAGTTGAAGAAGAAGTTAACGCCCTTAAGAACAACAACTTTGAACTTTTCAAAAGCTTGGTTATAGACAGTGGCGATTCATCATATAAGTATAACCAAAATGTTTACGCTCCGAAACTTGACGAGCAGCCGGTATCTGTCGCTCTTTGTCTCAGCGAACATATACTTAAGGGCAGGGGAGCATGGAGAGTTCACGGCGGCGGTTTTGCCGGAACGATACAGGCATTTGTTCCCAATGATCTCATTGATATTTATACAGAAGAAATGAAGGCGGTCTTTGGCGATGACTCTTGCTACATACTGTCAATAAGACCGGTCGGCGGAATTTGTTTGGCTTAATTGTGTCCTATTTCTGAAAATTTATTAGCAATATGTGAAAATCCTTGATTTTTTCACATGGAAATACTAAAATGTTTATAAACAATTCAAATTGAGAGGGAGTTCTTATGAAAAAGATATTCAAAACTTTCATGGCTGTCGTACTCTGCGTTTGTATGCTTATACCTAATGCGGCATACGTTTCGGCAGCTAAATTAGGTCAAGTCAAAAAGCTTAAGGCATCAAATTCTACAGCAACGACAATAACGTTAAAGTGGGACAAGGTTTCCGGTGCTGATTCTTACCAGGTGTACAGATATAATTCTTCATCAAAGTCATGGACGAAGATCACAACAACATCTAAAACATCGTATAAGGTCGCATCACTTTCAACAGCGAAAAAATATAAGTTCAAAGTCAGAGCGAAAAAGGGCAGTCAGACCGGAAAGTATTCTTCGGTTCTTGAGGCTGCAACAAAGCCGGACAAGGTTAAAAATCTTAAAATCAGCTCAGTTGGAACGTCTTCACTTAAGCTTTCATGGTCATCTGTAAGCAAGGCAAAAGGCTATCAAATATATGCCTATAATACTTCTACCGATAAGTGGACAAAGATCAAGACAACAACTTCAAAGTCATATAAGGTCACGTCACTGTCATCGGGAAGCTATTATTCTTATAAAGTCAGAGCGTACTATAAAGTGAATGATAAAAACGTTTATGGTTCTTTCTCTTCAGCGGTATCGACTATAACAAAGCCTGCAAAAGTTAAAGGACTTAAGAGCGTCAGCGTCACCGAAAGCGGTTATACACTTATGTGGAATAAGGTCACAGGTGCCGACAAATACTATGTCTATAAGCTTGTGGGTGATACTTGGAAATATTTTAAGAGTACGAGTAAGACTTCACTTGCCGTAAGCGATTCAACGGGAAAAAAGGTGAGCTATAAAGTTAGAGCCGTTGCATTTCTCGGTGATGACAAAATTTACGGTTCATATTCAGATGTGCTTGTTGCTAAATCCGGAAAAGCAAAAGTGAACACCAATCCTGCTACTCCTCAGAATCTTAAAGTGACAGCTGATCCGAATAATAAGAAAATTAGGGTTTCATGGGATGCTGTTCCTGATGTCAGCGGATATCAGGTTTACAGATATGATGCATCGAAAGGTGAGTGGACTCGTATTATTACTACGACTTCAACATCATGCACTTATTCCGTAGACGAAACAAGTACATATACTTTCAAAGTCAGAAGTTACACTGTATCTGATTCAAAAAAATATTACAGTGCATACACTCCGCAAGTTGATGTCTATTATAAATCAAATTCGCAAAGCAGCAATGAAACTATAAGCGATCTTGAAAAGAACGGCATACTTGGTTATCTCTATGATCCCGTGAACAATTGTTTCTATACTGCAAGCGATCCGTGGCAGAGAAACTTTGGATTTACTCCGATTTATGATGCTTGCGCTCCGTTTACGATCATGTTCTACAACACTAAGAGAATTAAATTCAACTATGATGGACTTGATTGGATGGTTCAAATTTGGAAGGGACAGTATGGCTGGGTATTCATTGGAGCTGAAATAGGTGTTTACACTAAAGCTCCGGACTTCAATGTAGCTGATTTCTATGCTTGCGCAAGTGACGAAAACCTTTTGAATATGTCAATGGTTCTTTATCACAATGATAAAGTCATAATTAACCGTCCGTACGGTGCATATTGGTGGTGTACCGGATTTGTTCCGGGAGTTCTTCCGTCAGCTATTGTCGGTGCTGCTTCAGGCGATATCAACACAGATTCTTTGGTTATGATAGGAAGAATAACACTTAAAAACGAAACAATGGCTGTTGCATTTGTTAAAGCTCTTGAAGAAAATGGCTTTGTTTATGGCCAATCCTATATAAAGAGTGGTGCAGATGTTATCTTCACATGGAGATAAGACAGAATAATTGAAAAAATAACGGATAAAATATCAGCGAGGCCTTTCGGCTTCGCTGTATTTTTATTTTTGGAGGATTTTTACCATGTCATGTAAAAACAATGCAAATAAGTGCATCAGTTGTACCGTTGCTTCATGCAGACATCATTGCGACAGTGAAGATTATTGTACACTTGAAAAGGTTTCTATTGGAACACATGAGCCTCACCCGACAGTCTGTGAATGTGTTGACTGTGAATCGTTCCAGCAGAAATAATTGCTAAACGTTATTTTAAGCCAAAGTGAGAGTCGCTGTCATATCAGCGGCTCTTTACGTCATTTGCAGGTCACATCATAAACGGAAATTTATATAATCTATTAATATTAAGAATCAACACCGATTTGAGCTATTATTACAATTTCTATGCTAAATTAGCAAAAACGTTGAAATTTTGTCAATATTATTGAAAAAATCTCTCATAAATTTTGCAAAACCATATTGTAAAAAATATTTTGATATGTTAAAATAGTCAAGGTAATTTGGATTGTTGTGTCCACACAACTACTTTTGCAATCGAAAGGAATTGTTTAAGATGGTAAATGACAGGAGAATTTATACCGTAGCCACAGCTCATCTTGACACGGTATGGAATTGGGATTTTGAGCAAACTATAAGTGAACATCTGTTTAACACCCTTGCGGAAAACTTCAAGCTTTTTGAAAAGTACCCTGATTATAAGTTCAGCTTTGAGGGTGCATATCGCTATGAGCTGATGGAGGAGTATTATCCCGAACTGTTTGAACAGCTTAAGGGCTACATAGAGAAAGGAAAATGGAACGTTGCCGGAAGCAGCTATGAAAACGGCGATGTCAATGTTCCGTCACCTGAATCTCTTTTCAGAAATATTCTTTACGGAAATGAATATTTTGACAAAAAATTCGGTAAGAGAAGCAAAGACATTTATCTTCCCGACTGCTTTGGATTCGGTTGGGCGCTTCCCGCTATAGCTGAACACGCTAATCTTCTCGGTTTCACAACGCAGAAACTTTCATGGGGCAGCGTAAACGGAATTCCTTTTGATATCGGCAGATGGTACGGTTCTAACGGAAAATGGATATTTGCTAACCTTAACGGTTTATCATATTGTAATACTTATAAAAATATCAGAAAGAACTCGCAGCTTATTAAAAAATTGCGTAGAAACGAGAAAGAGGGCAAGTTGCCTTGGACTCTCGCACTTTACGGAGTCGGCGATATCGGCGGCGCTCCGAAAGAGGAGGGTGTCAAGGTCATTTGCGATGAGGCGGTTGCTAATCCGAATGAGCCGATTCAGGTTATTTCATCAAGCTCGGATAAGATTTTCAATGACCTTAACGCACTTTCAAATGACGATAAATACGCACTTCCCGAATTTAAAGATGAACTTCTTATGACTATGCACGGAGCCGGTGCGTACACGTCAAGAGGATTCAGCAAGAGAATGAACAGACGTAATGAAGAACTTGCTGATATGGCTGAAAGAACTGCAATTACAGCTTCATTCCTTACCGGCAGCGAGTATCCTCAGACAGAGCTTGAGAAAGCATGGAAGAGAACTATCGCTCACACTTTCCATGATGATATAACAGGCACCTCAATTCAAAAGGTATATGAACGCAGCTGGAATGATCTTATTGTCAGTGCAAACCAGTTTAGAAACGTCTATGAAGGCGCAGGTCAGCAGATAATCAAGAACCTTGACACTTCTTGGGTTAAGGGAACCGCTGTTGTTGTTTCAAATACTCTTGAAAAAGAAAGAGTTGGCGCTGTTGATGTTGAGCTTATCGGTGAGGACATTGAATTTGCAAGAGTTTATGATGCTGAAGGCAATGAATATCCCTGTCAGCTTTCAAATAAGACCAGATCAAGTGCAAAGTGCGTATTTGTTGCAAAAGTTCCGCCAATGGGCATGAAAGCTTTTGACATTAGACTCTCAAGCGAAAAGTATCCGGCAGAATCAACATTGCGTATTAGTGAACGTTCACTTGAAAATGAGAAATATTTTGTTATGATAGATGACAATGGAAACATTTCTTCTATCATCGACAAGACTCTCGCCAATAAAGAGCTTCTTAACAAGCCGATCGGCTATCATGTTATGCTCAGTGAGGGCGGAAAAGAATATGCCGCATGGGAGATAAGATATAAAGATGTAACCGGTATTCCTTGGGAATTTGCAGGAAACGGTGTAACTGAGATTTATGAAAGAGGACCGGCAAGAGTAACTCTTAAAATAACTCAGTCAACAGACCATGCGAAGTATGTATATTATGTATCACTCTCAGCAGGCGGTCAGTACGTTGAAGTTCAGAATGAAATTGAGTGGAACACCACAAAAGCTCTTCTCAAGAACAGATTTTCATTTACCGCATCTTCAAAGACAGCTAGCTTTGACTTAGGTCTCGGTGTTATTGGCAGAGGAAACAGAAATAAAGAGTGCTACGAAGTACCGGCTCAGAGATGGGCTGATATCAGCGATGCTAAAAACTATTACGGTGTTTCAGTATTTAGTGACAGTAAGTATGGTTGGGATAAGCCCGATAAGAATACTATCAGACTCACTGCTATACATACACCGAAAGCTAACTATAGAGACGATAGCCTTCAGAGCATGATGGATCTTGGTCTTAACCGCTACGGCTATGCTATCTATTCTCACCATGGTGGATATGAAAACGGAACACAGTTTTATGCTCGTTGCTTCTCATGCCCGATGGGTGTGTTTGTCACAGACAAACACGTTGGAATGCTCGGCAGCAGCTATAGTTTCGGCACTATATCCGACAGCGGTGTAATCATTCGTGCTATCAAGAAAGCGGAAAACAGTGACGAGATAATTCTCAGAGTTAATGAAGGCAATAACCGCACTGCGAGAAATGTTAAAGTTGTTCTTGGTGACGGCATTGAAAGTGCTCGTGAGATGTACGCATCGGAGGAGTACAAGGGTGAAGCTGAGATCATAGACGGCAGATTGACATTTGACATGGAGCCGTTTGAAGTTAAGACATTTGCTCTTAAACTTAAGCCCGGTAAAATATCGGATAAAGCTAAGCAGCAGCCGGTTGAGTTGCCCTTCAATGTTGACGTTGTGACATTTAATTCAAATAGAGAGCATACAATCATTCCCACAAAGGGAGTTTCAATCCCCGCTGAGATACTTCCCGAAGAAATCACCTGCGGTGGTGTTGTATTTAAGACAAGCAGCACTATGAACACAATGAACAACGCTCTTATCTGTGACGGACAGGAGATAGATGTTGATTGTGATACATTCTCGATAATTGCTGCATCACTTATCGGCGATGCCGACTTTACGTTTGAAATAGACGGTGAAGAAGCAATCGTTCCTATGCAAGCTATCGAAGAAAGAGTTGGTTGTTGGGATCTCTACGGTCTTGGCGAGACAGCTTATATAAAGAGAGATAAGGTCGCTTGGGAATGTACACACACTCATTCTGCGGAAGGCGACAATGTGGCTAACCAGTTGTTCTTCTTTAGATATGATCTTCATGTCAAGGGAGCGAGAAAGGTTAAGCTTCCCGTTGGCAATGAAATAATTGTTCTTTGTGCGACTCAGGTCAATGATACTGCAAGCACAGTTCTTGTTTCGGAGCTTTATGATTCAGTTGAACGCAGACCGTTTGAGCTTAAGATTTCAGAATTCCAGTCTGAGGCACTTGAGAAAGAACTCAAAAAGGTTATGTCAAAAGCTGCCTACAAGGTCAGAAAAGCTGAAAAGAAAGAAGAACGCAAAGCTGAAAAGATTGCATTAAAGGAGCAGAGAGTTGCCCTTGAGCATCAGAAAAAAGAGCAAGAGCGTCTTGAAAAAGCAAACGAGAAAGAAGTTAAGAAAAGTCAGAAAATGAGCCGCAAGGATAAGAAAGCCGCAAAGAAAGCGGAAAAGTATGCAAAGGCAGAGATCAAAAATGAAGATCCTCAAACTTTGGCAGAAAACAATGCGAGCGAATTTGAAGACATAAGCTCAAAATAAGTTTTATATCATATTGTTTAATTCGGCAGTCATCATTTGATGACTGCCGAATTTTGTCTAATCAATATTAACTTTTAAACATACAGCCGTTTATCTTTCCTTTATCAGCTCTATGTATTTCCAATCTTCGCCTAAAATATGAAAAACTTCATTTTTTTCTTCGCCTGCCTCTGCAAAGCCGACTGCTTTGTAGCAATGATATGCGGCTGGGTTATTCTCGAAAACTCCAATTGTCACTCTCTTGACATTGTAGGATTCAAAAGCAAGCTTTAGTCCCAGTTGAGCCATTTCTTTTCCGTAGCCTTTGCCTCTTTTATCAGGATTCAAAATAATGAATCCCAATCGCAATTCGTCAGAAGATTTATTCTGATTTCTCAGCGTAAAAAAGCCGACATCTCCCACTTCATCAAATGCGATAAACGAAATTAACTTCTCTACGAAACTAAATTCGTACCTTGTAGCGGGATAAGTCCCGATTTTGCCGGCTGTCCACTGATAAAATTGTTTTTCATCTTTGCACCATGACAGCACCGTATCGGCATCGGTTGACTTATAAGGTCTTATCTTAAGCATAATTTTGATTCCTTTTATTACTTATTGTGTTTTTGGTACGTCCGTTGCGGTTCTTGATATGAATATTACCAAAAGGGGAGAGTTAAATCGTTTTCTTGATCCATTCATCAAGAAAATTCATTTGCTCATCGGTGTGAAACCAATGTTCACCATTTGGCATAATAGTGAGTTTTGCACCAATTTCATCACTGAATTTTGATATGGTTTCATGAGAAGTTAAATTATCCGACTCACCGTATAAAATGTGGGTTGAGATATTCCATTTTATTGGATTTTTTCTGACATAACACAAATAATTCCAAGATAATGTTTCTCCGAAATCAGTATTAATTTCAAGCCTTTCGGACAACTCTTTTTCGCTTACATTTGCCCAAGTCATCATATCTTTTATCAGTTTTTCCATATCAACGATAGGGGATACCAACAAAGCTTTATCAATTCGCTTGTTTGCAAGTGAAGATAACGAAAAGTATGCTCCTATACTGTTTGCAATTAGAATTACCGAATCATATTCGCTGATATGCAAATCAAAAAAATCGGAAAACTCATCTTTTGCGTCCCAAGGGGTTTGTGATCTATAATCGAAACCCATAACGTCACTGTCAGGAAAAAGTGGCTTGTAATGTTCAGCCTCGTTTGCACTTCCACCTTTTCCGTGTACATAAATCACCAATTGTTTCATTTCTTCTTTTCCTTAAACTTATAGTTCATTCTGTTTTACAACCGGAACTGTTTAATTGCAATTCTTGCCAATGTTCTTTGGTCATAACGTTTGTATGTCCTATCCGCATCTCGTTCATCAATGGAACAAACACATCGTTACAAGTGTGATGATAGACGAAGCCTAACTTTTCCTGAACTCTTTTTGACTTCGTGTTTCCGTCATAATATCCGCACCAGATAGTAGTCATTCCGATGTCTTCAAATCCATGGCGGATAATTTCTCTTGCAGCCTCCGGCATATAACCTTTTCCCCAAAAAGGTTTACCTAACCAATAACCCAATTCACACTCGTCATCTCTATCTGTCATATCTGTGTGTCCGTTCAGTTTTAATTCAATAGCACCGATTGCCTTTTGACTTCCTTTTTCACAGATCGCATAACATTCCGCACCATTAAATACATTTTTAATTACGTCTAAGCTTTCTTCTACCGATTTATGTGGTGGCCAACCGGCAATTGGGCCGACATCAGGATCTTTTGCATATTCAAACAAACTGCTTGCATCTGCCTCTGTCCATTTTCTCAATATCAATCTTTCTGTTTCCGGCATATTAATCACTCCCTATGCTTTATTTTTGATATGTTTTTGATAATGGGATACGGTGGGACATATTGTCCCACCGTTGTCAGTTTGGAATACTTGTTACACTAGTTGTCCCGGCATTTTTAGCTTTTGCTTATATGGGAACTGTGCATCAAACTTTTCAGCCTCATTTTCATCTACCAAATAACCGTGGGGAGGGGAATACTCTCCTGTCACACCGTTCAAGTAGTCCGGAATCAGCTCTTTGCATAAGAAGAATGAGGCATCTGCATCTTTCGGCAAACCGTGATAGCGAATTCCATATTCAGATGCATAAGTGAATCCGCTTTTTCCGTAGAAATCAATATTACCTTCAAAGCATAATGCTCCTGCACCCATTTCTTTTGCCTTTTCGAGAGAATAATCTAAAAGAATTTTTCCATATCCCTTGCGTTTTAAATCATTTGCGATACGTATAGGCCCCATAGTCATAATAGAAATCTTTCTGCCATCATCTGCGTTTATACAAGCTCTCATAAACACAATTTGTCCGATGATTCTATTATTTTTTTCCATGACAAAGTCAAGCTCCGGAACAAAGTCTTTGTCATTTCTTAAGCAGTGAAGCACATAATGCTCAAGGCAACCGGGACTATACACATTCCAAAAAGATTCTCTGACCAAAGTTTCTGTTTCAGCATGGTCTGCAGGTGTTTCCAAACGTATTATATAGTCATTTTTACTCATTATTTTTTCCTCCTGATGATTGTTGACTGCAATGCTGGGAGGTTTGTGTGAGATCGTATTTACGCAAACCTCCCGGTTATGCAACAATCTCCAAGGTGTTGTTATTTTTCAAACAGCAATCTCCTTAAAATTAATTTTATATAATCAAGTCTTGCGACAGATTACCTTATTGAATGTCTTAGGCTTTATATTTGTCTGATATAATCAGCATATCTTCAAATACATATAATCAAATGGGATTTCTTTGTCACCGATTTTAAAGAAAGCAGGGTGTGTTCCGATCTTTTGAAAACCGAATTTTTCATACAGATGAATTGCCGCTAAATTATCACTGCGTACCTGCAAATCAATTATTTCAAACGAATTTTCTTTAGCGAAATCGACAATTTTGCTAAGTAGTTGACTACCGACTCCTTTGTTCCAATATTCTTTTATAACGGCAATTCCGAAGTCTCCACGTTTGTTCATTCGGCGCGGCAAGCGATTTAGACTTGCATCACCGACAATTCTGCCGTTGTCTTTTGCGAGAAACATAACGTCATCACGAGAATTTTTCAGTTTCTCAATATAGGCTGATTCTTCCTCGATTGTCGATGGCAGACCTTCTGCGCCAAAAGTAAGGTTATCGGTTTCCATGCCTATTTGTTTCATGTACTCCAAAATTGCTTTTGCATCTTCACAAGAAGCTTTTTCGATTATAACACTCATAAAGCCACAATCTCCTTTTAGACACATGGAGAACACCATATGTCTACTTTTTAAATTCATTTATGAATAATCTGAAAATCATTGTCACGAGGCTTTTTAAAACTTCAAAAACCCAGTGTTTATGCGAGTTTCAGTGTTTTTGGTATTATTCCTATTCGATCAAGACTAAATAATTTTGCTTATATATTTTCACTTGTTGTTAGTCTTGATTTTTTTGATACACGATATATCTGTATTATCCTATGTTATCATTTTGTTATCGAGGCTGATAATAAAAATAATCTCACTGTGGATAATATGAAATTGGTACGAAAATATTGTAAGCGATTTTATTTAGAAATTCAAGGGGTTAGCAGAAATCATTAGAACTATTCAAAAGGCACACACACGGTTTTATCATTTTTCATTTTTTATTCTTCCATAAAAGAGGCTTGCCGCAAAAATAATAGTAGCCAAAAGGATAGAAATCCAAATAGGGCTAAACACCCACAGCCAAGACTAAGTGATCACATTTGATAACTTTAGAACTATGAAAAGAATAGTCAATACAGATATAATCCCAATTCCGCTTTACCTTGCTTTTTTATGTTTCATATCTGTCACCCCATTGAAGCTTCATTATAAGTAAATACATTATTTCAATTCTCGCTTTTTATAGAATACAATCGACAGATACCACGAGAGAGCATATATTCCAATTCCGATAATGACAAGGAAAGCGAGGACTGCATTTGGCTCAACCTCTGCCACGAGCTGCCCTCTGAAATAGCTTGATGCCAGTACGCTGACTCCACATACAAAACCAATCATTATATAGTAAGCTATTCGTCCTTTTTCTACACCCAGTTTGAAAATGAACGGAAGTGAAATAGATGATGTAATGGTTGCCACGATAAGCATTAGCAGCATTAGAACAACAAATTCACCGAACACAAAATTACCGGCTACGGTCATCTTAATGCCTTGTGCAATGCCGGTAACGATCAGCATTGTTACCTGTGCAAGCAAGCCGATCAGATATTTTGCCGAGACGATCTGTGCTTTTGTGTAAGGCATCGTTCCGCTATATTGCATCCATCGGCTACGTTCATCATAGCCAATCAGATTCACCGGAATCATACCACAGAGCAGGCAAGGGTAAAAAACGAAGAACAAATTATCGGTGCTGAAAAGTGATACCGCAATAAATACGGCGGCGATGAGAAGATATGATCTGCAATACTTCTTCATCATATACCAATCTTTTAAGAGAAGTCCCTTCATGTTATTTCGCCTCCTTGACCATAAATACAAACAGTTCTTCGATGCTGATAGGACTAATATTCATATCGGCAGGTATGGCATCCCGCAAAACCATTGCCTCCACACCGTAGAGGGATTCTTTCTTATGCTTGATTGCATCCGGTGAAAGCTCCTTCAATTGCTCTGCTGTGCAGTGAATGATGCCGTATTGCGCCAGGAGCATATCTTTTTCCTCGCACAAAAGGAGTTTCCCTTTATGCAGGAAAGCTACATAATCGCACAACTTTTCCAAATCACTGACAATGTGCGAGGACATAAGAATAGAATGGTTTTCATCCCTTGTGAAATCGCTGAACATTTCCACTACTTCATCACGGACTACAGGATCAAGCCCCGATGTTGCTTCATCAAGCAAAAGGAGCTTGCTGCCGTGGGACATGGCAATGGCAATGCCGAGCTTCATCTTCATACCACGGGAGAAATCCTTAAAAGGCTTATTGTCCGGCAAGGATAGTTTTTGAAGCAGCCGTGTGTATTCGGCATCATCCCAGTTACGGAAGGTGTGTTTCATCACCTTGCCGACCTGCTTTGCGGTCAGACATTCGGGAATACCGACCTCATCCATAACAATGCCGACATCCTCCTTCGTAAGCCGTATATTGTCTTCGTTGTCTTTACCGAGTATCGTGATCGTTCCGTTGTCCTTATGGATCATATCAAGAATAAGCTTGATCGTTGTACTCTTGCCGGCACCGTTTTCACCGATAAGTCCCATAATACAACCGCAGGGCAGTGTAAGGCTTAAATTATCCAGCTTAAAGCCGGCAAATGATTTTGTCAGGTTTTTAATTTCAAGTGCGTTCATCCTTGTTCCTCCAGACTGAAATTCACCATTTCAAGTATATCTTCTTTGCTCAAATTACAGGTAGCGGCAAGCTGTACGATCTGCTCAATATGTCCCTCGATCTTTTTCAGATTTTCTTCCCGTATCAGCTCGACATTCTTGGGTGCTACATAACAGCCCTTTGCCGGAAGCGTATAAATAAATCCTTCCTTTTCAAGTTCTTCGTATGCACGCTTTGTGGTAATAAAGCTGATACGAAGGTCTTTCGCCAAACCTCGGATAGAAGGCAGCATATCGTTTTCCTTTAACGCTCCGCTGATGATCTGGCTCTTGATCTGGGAATATATCTGATCGTAGATCGGTGTTCCGCTTTTATTGTCGATTAAAATGTTCACGCCATCACCTCTGCTTATACTGTGTATATT
>CAZTSC010000031.1:0-17470 GCA_964616655.1 uncultured Faecalibacterium sp. | reverse complement strand
TGGTTGCGGAGACAGGACTTGAACCTGCAACCTCCGGGTTATGAGCCCGACGAGCTACCAATTGCTCCACCCCGCGATATATGCAGCACTCTCAAGTGCTTTGCTATTATATGCTTATTATCCTCTCTTGTCAACCCCTTTTTGAAAAAAACTCGAAAAATTTATCCAACTTTATTTTTGAGCAAAATACTATCAGATATTCAATTAAATTTTCTTAATTCCTAATATTTTGGTTTTTCCTTGCTTATGCATTGCCAAAGTGCTATAATAACTTAGAAAATTTAAATGAAATTCTAAAATCGGAGTGAAAATGTCATGAACGATAAAATCAATGCGTACTTTGAAAGAGAAAAAGAAAATATGCTTTCTGACCTCGGCTCTCTTATAAGGATTCCGTCAGTTCGAGGAGAAAAAACCGATGATGCACCTTTCGGTGTCGAACCGAAAAAAGCTCTCGAAAAAATGCTTAATATCGCTAAAAACTATGGTTTTTCCACAGTCAATGTCGATAACTATGCCGGTGAGATCAGCTTCACCGGCGGCGATGCTTCACTTGCTATGCTTGGACATCTCGATGTTGTACCCGAAGGTGATGGTTGGACTGTTCCGCCTTATGAAATGACGGAGCGTGACGGCAAGGTGTTCGGCAGGGGAACAAGTGACGATAAAGGGCCGGTTATTGCCGCTTTGTACGCAATGAAGTGTGTTCGTGAATTGGGTATTACGCTCAATAGCGATGTCAGATTGATTGTGGGAACAAGCGAAGAAACGGGTGGAAACGATATCGAATATTATTCGGAACACAGAGGAATGCCGCCTATGGTTTTCACTCCCGATTCATCTTTCCCCGTGACAAATGTCGAAAGAGGTCACTTCAGCAAGTTCTTTAAGTCTGAGATAGCACATGATTGCTCAGATGACGGAAAGGTTGTTTCATTCAACGGCGGTTTTGTTATCAACGCCGTTCCGAATAAAGCTTCTGCGGTACTCGAAGGCTTTTCTTATCAGTTGGTTAAGTCTGTTGCAGATAGAATTCACAGCGAAACAAAGATTGATTTTGAAATCAGCGAAAACGGAAACGAAATAAATATTCTCGCTGTCGGATCAGGCACTCATGCCTCGACACCGGAATTGGGAAATAATCCCATAACAGCACTTGTCGCTCTTATAGCAGCTCTTGATTCTCGTTCAAATACGCTCAAACCGTTTAAATCTCTTGCGAACTTCTTCCCACACGGAAAAACAAGGGGAGAGGGCCTTAATGTCAGTATGAAAGATGATGTTTCAGGTGAACTGACAATGACTCTTGATATATTGAATTTTGACGGAAAGCATCTTGAAGGTGCGTTTGATTCAAGAGTTCCGCTTTGCGCTAATGAAGAAAATCTCGCTTTCAAGGTTAGAGACGAACTTTCTTGTGAGGGATTTTCTCTTGAAAGTACCTTTATTACACCGATACATTATGTTGATGAAAACAGTGACTTTATTAAGAAACTTCTTTCGGCGTACGAGGAAGTCAGTGGAAGAAAAGGCTATTGCGAGGCTATAGGCGGAGGTACATATGTCCATGAAATTGACGGTGGCGTAGCTTTCGGAGCGATCATGCCCGATGTTGACACCAATATGCATGGCGCTGATGAGTTCATGCTGATAGACGATCTTATAACAGCGGCAAAAATATTCACCAAAGCAATAATTAATATTTGCAGATGATAGACGAAACAAAGGATAAGCTCAGCGTACTTAAAAAATATTTCGGTTATTCCGGATTCAGAAACGGTCAGGAACAGATCATTGACAGTATACTTGACGGACATGATATTCTTGCCGTCATGCCGACCGGAGCCGGAAAGTCGCTTTGCTTTCAAATACCGGCTTTAATGTTGGACGGAACTGCGATAGTTATTTCTCCGCTGATTTCATTGATGAAAGATCAAATATTCGCCTTGAAGGAAAACGGAATAGCTGCTGAGGCTATAAACTCGTCAGCCGATGTTTCCCAAATGCGTGATATCTATTCAAACGCTTATTTGGGAAAATATAAACTTATTTATATTTCTCCGGAAAGATTGGATTCTGTCAGTTTTCTTGAATTGGTGTCAAAAATCAAAATATCTGTTATCTGCATTGATGAGGCACATTGTGTTTCTCAGTGGGGGCAGGATTTCAGAAGCAGTTATCTTAAAATCGCTGATTTTATAGATTCATTTGATATAAGACCGACTGTTGCGGCATTCACCGCCACTGCGACAGAGATAGTCAGAAACGATATTATAAGGCTGTTAAGACTCAAAACGCCTGATAGAGTGGTGACGGGATTCGACAGAAAAAATCTGTATTTTGAAGTCAGAAAGCCGAAAGATAAACTTGGCTTTGTTAAAAGCTATCTTGAAGTTAATAAGGATAAAAGCGGAATAATCTATTGTTCAACCAGAAAAAATGTTGAACAGCTATTTGACGTTTTGAATACTGACGGCTACGGAGTTACAAAATATCATGCCGGACTAACTTCACGGGAAAGAAAATATAATCAAGAAAACTTTGTTCGTGACGATGTTAAAGTTATGATAGCCACAAATGCTTTTGGTATGGGAATCGACAAGTCGAACGTTTCCTTTGTTATTCATTATAATATGCCGGGAGATATCGAGAGCTATTATCAGGAAGCCGGAAGAGCAGGCAGAGATGGAGAAAACGCAGAGTGCATATTACTTTATTCAGCGAAAGATGTCAGTATTCAGAGATATTTTATAAATCACCCTGCCGAAAACGAAGAACTCAGCGATTCCGATATGGAGATGCTAAAAAGAAGAAAGAACAGCAAACTCAATAAAATGATAAGTTACTGTTCGTGCGAAAGTTGCTTGCGTTCTTTTATTCTGTCATACTTCGGAGAAGTTTACACGGGCGAGTGTAAAAATTGTTCTGTCTGTTGCTCGATCAGAGAATATGCAGATATAACTGTTGAAGCACAGAAAATACTTTCAGCTGTGGCAAGAACCAACGAAACTTTGACTATTGGGAAAATAATTGATATTCTCAAAGGCAACGAGACCGTTTTGGAAGAATATCGGATTGCGAAGATTAAGACGTTCGGAGCTATGAAAAATTATTCCGAAGAAAGAATAACGGAAATCATAATGTATCTTGTCAGAGAAAACTTGGCAGACACCGATTCCGGAATAATTAAGCTTAACGATAACTCAAAAAAGATACTTTTTTCGGGTAAGAAAGTACATATTCCTTATGCAGTTTCCGAAAACGAGACTAAGTATGTTCCGGAACTTGACGAGAATTTGTTCAGAATACTCAAAAAGCTCAGAAAGGAACTTGCAGATAAAAAGAATGTCCCTGCGTTTGTTATATTTTCTGATGCAACGCTCCGTGAGATCAGCAGTTTGAAGCCACGAACCGGTGTTGAATTTTCAAAAATCAAAGGAGTCGGAGCTAAAAAAGCGGAAAGCTACGGACAGGTATTCACCAAGGCGGTTAACCTGTATATCGAAGAACAAAAAAAGTAACAGAAACGGCTGTAAAAACTTATTGATTTTCGTTACTTTTTGCTGTTGAATTTAAATTAATTAGTGCTATAATTGCTTAGTTGTTAAGGTCTCGGCACATGGTTGCCAGAAAGGAGAAAAAAGCTATGAAAGATATGCTTGAAAAAATACTGGCGGTCGATAAAAAAGCCAAGTTAACGGTTGATGAAGCTAATAAAGAACGTGAAAACGTTGAAAAGAAGCTTGCAGAGGCAAAAACTCAGCTTGAGGAGAAAAGTGAGACCGAAGTCAAAAAAGCAATAGATGAGCTTAAAGCCGAAAAGCAAAAAGAATACGATGCCGTTATTAAGGTACACGAAAGTGACTGCGAGAGGAAAATAGCTGCACTTGAGGCACTCTATAACGAAAAATGCGATGAGTGGGTTAATAAACTTGTCGAAAGAACAGTTAGCTGAATTACTGCCTTATTTTTCGTGAAAGGAGGACTTCTATGAAAATACTTGAATATAAGCTTAATGCGATAATGGCTAAAGCCCGTGCAATGTATGGCAAAAGGCTGACAATGCAAGATTATGTGAGTCTTTATTCATGCCGTTCGACTTCTGAGATAGTTTCATATTTAAAAAGCCGAACGAGCTATGCCGATGCTTTTGAAAACACAGTGACAGCGGGAATAGACGAGGGGTACGTTGAGTTTCTGATAAAAAAGTTGTCTTATAACCGATTTGCGACTTTGTGCAGATATGAAATGTCTTTCGGAGAACAGTTGCATAATTACTTTATCGTCAAAGAGGAAATAAATCAGATACTTTCATGTATAAAAAGTATTCTTCTTAAAAACACAGATAAATACGTTATGAGCGTTCCGGCTTTCTACACAAAAAGTTTCAGCCTCGATGCGTATGACCTTATGAACATAAAGTCAATACCGGAACTCATAGATAGTCTTGAGGGTACGGCATATCAAACGCTCATAAAGAAATGCTATGAATCTTCAGCAGGCTATGTTGAATATGAATGTGAGCTTATTAATTATTTTTATGAGTTTGAATATAAGCTTATAAGTGAAAAGAAATCCAAACCGAAGGGTGAACTTTTCGATCTGCTTTCAACAAAAGCAGATACACAGTTTATAGACAAACTTTACAGAACAAAGAAATATTTTTCTTCATCGTCTGAACAGATAATCAGAAGTCTTACACCAACTCATTTGACAGGACTGACACAAAAGCAAATAAAAATGCTTTTAAATGCCGCTGATGAAAAAGAGCTTTTAGCCATACTTAAAAACACCAAGTATAAAAACTATGCATTGAAAATAGAGAAATCCGATTATGCCGAGCAGGCGATAAATGAAGAAAATTATAAGTTATATAAGCACCTGCTTAGATTTAGCACGGATCCGAATGTTACCATGTTTTGCTTTATGTTTCTTGAGAACATTGAAGTTTCAAACATGATTCATATAATCGAGGGTGTCAAGTATAAGATGAGTCCCGATGAAATAAGAAGCCTGCTCATAGGTGTAGGTGATTAAGAAGAAAGGAAAGGAGAGTGGAAAATGTCAATAGAAAAAATGAAGCTTGTGTCATTCACCGGAAAGACAAACAAGCTTGACAAGATTATTTCTAAATGCCTCTTGAACGGTGAGTTCCATGTTGAACAAGCTGATGAGTACATTGGCTTTAACGATATATTAAAGCTCACACTTTCAAGCGGTTCGGACATTCACCTTGAAGGAATACTTGAATATAGCACGGTTGACGGAAAATTTAATCCGCAGCAGGCGATTCAGTATATGTCAAATGTTTTGGGAATCAGCACAAATGTAGGCGAAAATCCCAATGCTGCTATACAGCAAAGTGTTAAGGAGCTTGCAGACGAATTTAAGTTTGACGTTGAAGACTATTCAGGAAAAAACGATAAACTTGAGATTGACGAAGATGAATTGGAAGAATATGTCATATCCGTTGGCGGAAAAGTCGGAGAGCTTAACCAAAAAAGAAAAGAACTGTTAGATCAGCTCAAAGAATGTGAGGACGGAATAAGCAAATTCAGCCACTTTGAAGGCTTGGAGATACCGATAGACGAACTTCTTTCAAGCGAATTTGTCGCTACACGTTTTGGAAGGATGCCAAAGGAAAACGCCGAAAAGCTTGAACTTGCCTACAGCGATAACCCTTATGTTTTATATATTCCGTGTACAGTTCAAGGTGAGGATAGCTGGGGAGCTTATGTTGCTCCGAGAGACAGAGCCGATGAGGTTGACAGAATATTCTCAGCTTTGCATTTTGAAAGAATGTGGATACCGGGTGCGGTTGGCTCGATTGATGATATTATCAAAAACCTTAAAGATAACGAGGAAATTATAAGAGCCTCAATTAAAGAATGTGACGATAAGATAAAAGAGATATTCAACACCGAAGAAAATAAGCTTAAAGCAATTTATGCTATGCTCAGAGCAAAGAACACAGTGTTTGAAGTCAGAAAATATGCGTTTATTCTTGAAAATTCTTTCTATATGGTTGGCTGGGTTCCGGCTAAAAAAGCAAAGGCTCTTGTTTCAAAACTGACTTCGTTTAAGGGAGTCGAGGCTGAAGTTTATGATCCTAAAGATGTGCCGGAGCATGAGCCGCCTGTAAGACTTAAAAATCCGAAGTTCACAAGACCTTATGAATATTTCGTCAATATGTATGGATTGCCGAACTATAATGATATGGACATCACGTTCTTTGTCGCTTTGGTTTATACCTTTGTTTTCGGTGTAATGTTTGGTGATGTCGGTCAGGGATTAGTGCTGGCAATAGGCGGTTTTCTTGCCTATAAGTTTAAAAAGATCGAACTTGGAAAGATACTTGTTCCGTGTGGAATTGCTTCAACGATAGGCGGCTTGGTTTTTGGCTCGGTATTCGGATTTGAAGAAGCACTTGATCCTCTGTATCACGCAATAGGCTTAGAATCAAAGCCGGTTGACGTTATGGAAAGCGTCAATGGCGTTCTGGTTTTTGCTATAGCAATAGGTGTGGTCTTAGTCATAGCGGCGATGCTTCTGCATACGGTGATTAGCCTTAAGCGAAAGCAAATAGGTGAGGCACTATTCAGTGAAAACGGTATAGCCGGAATAATTTTCTATTGTTGCGGTGCGAGTGCGATATATGCTTTCATGGGCGGCCCGACGCTTATACCGAATGTGGTTTTAATTCCTTTAATGATCGGTATGTTTGCTATTCTTTTCTGCAAGGAAATTTTGATAGGAATTGTCGATCATCACAAAAATTGGAAACCCGATTCGATATCGGACTTTATACTTCAGAACTTATTTGAATGTCTCGAATATGTTCTCTCGTACTTCAGCAACACACTTTCATTCCTGCGTGTCGGTGCTTTTGTTATAGTACACGCAAGTATGATGATGGTCGTGTTTACGCTCGCAGGTGACACCTCAAGCGTTAAGGGTATAATTGTTGTCATTCTCGGAAATATAGTCGTCATAGCTCTTGAAGGACTTTTGACAGGTATTCAAAGTCTGCGACTTGTGTTCTATGAGATGTTCTCAAGATGTCACGAGGGCGGCGGCAAAAATTTCGTAGGTTTTAAACCAAATACATTAAAAAAATAATATCGGAGGATAAGAAAATGAATACAGTTTTATTAGCATCAGTAATTATTTTACCAATAGCAGCAATCATGGTTTCAGCTTTTATAACATTCAATAAGAGAATTCAGGGCAAAAGCACGGGAAAAGCAATGAAGTTCAATCTTCTCACATTTGCGGTTATCGCAATACTTATCTGCACAATGACATTTATGGCTTCTGCGGCCGGCAGCGACAACACGGCAGTTCCCGATGCAGCGGCAGCAACAACCGATGCACCGGCTGAAACGGAAAGTGCGTCTAATTCATCTTCAAACGGTCTCGGACTTCTTGCAGCAGGTCTTGTTACCGGTCTTGCAGGCATCGGTGGCGGTATTGCGGTTGCGGCAGGTGCTCCGGCAGCTATTGCGGCAACAAGTGAAGATCCCAAGAGCTTCGGTAAGTCACTTATCTTCGTTGCTCTCGGTGAATCAATAGCACTTTACGGTGTTGTTATTTCAATTCTTATTCTTAATAAGGTCTGATAAACCTTGAAATTTAAAAGAAAAGCGGTGATAAGATGAAGTTCAGACTTATAACAAACGACTATGACACACTTATAGGTATGCGTTTAGCCGGCATAGAAGGCGAGATTGCACAACAGCCGCAGGAAGTTCTCTCGGCACTTGACAGGCTTAGCTGTCAGAAAGATGTAGGTATAATTATGTTAAGCAATTCATTAGCTTCGTCTATCCCGAAACAACTTGTTGAAATAAAGAAAAATTCCAAAGCTTTGATAGTTGAGATACCCGATAAGGATAATTCGGATATGTCAAGCGACAGCATAACAAGATATGTTGCCGATGCGATCGGAATTAAAATCTGATAAGGTGAGGAATTGAATTATGGTTAACAGAGAAAAACAAATAGCGCAGTTCATTGATGCAATAAATAAAAATGCTATAAAAGAGTGTAAAAGAATAGAAAAAGCCACAAAAAAGCTTTATACCGGTGAGGCTGAAAAACTTCAGAAGTCAGTTGAAGTTCAAATTCAGGAAAGAATAGCTTATGCAAAAGCTGAACTTGAGACGGAATTCAACAAAAATGTTGCCACGAGTTATTCAAACTGTCGGGCTAAGACAGCTCAAAGAAGAACAGAGCTGACGGAAAAAGTCTTTGAAAAAGCAAAAACAAAACTTATTGATTTCACAAACAGTGACGAATATATTGATTTCTTAGCTAAAAGTCTCAAGGAGATCTATGGCTATGTCGGTGAAAAACTTGAAGTTTGCGTTAAGCCTGAAGATACGGATAAAGTTATAAAAGCTGCCGAAAAGTGTGGCGTACCTTGTGAAATAAAAGCCGATATGACAATAAAGCTCGGCGGAGTCAAGGTCGAAAGTGAAAAAATGCTTAAAATCTTTGATGATACGCTTGATTCAAGGCTTGAAGATCAAAGAGAGTGGTTTTTTGCTAATTCAAACTTCAAAATCAGTGAGTAAAGGGGTGTAGTTATGCCTGAAAACAATGTTATATATTCAATTAACGGCCCTATCGTGACAATAAAGGGTGTAACAGCCCTTTCGATGACCGAAATGGTATATGTCGGCAATGAAAAGCTTGTCGGCGAAGTCATAAGACTTGATAAGGAGTCAACGACCATTCAGGTTTATGAGGAGACAGGCGGACTTAAGCCCGGTGAGCCTGTATTTTCAACGGGAGATCAGATTTCCGTCACGCTCGGCCCCGGAATAATAAAGAACATATTTGACGGTATTGAAAGACCGTTGTCTGCTCTTGAAGAAAAAAGCGGTTCGTTCATCAAAAGAGGACTTTCGATGAGCGCTATAGATACTGAGAAAGAATGGAACGTCACGGTTATTGCCAAAGTCGGCGACAACCTTAAGGGTGGCGAGATTTACGCAACCTGCCCCGAAACCGATGTTATAACTCATAAAGTAATGCTTCCGCCTTATCTTGAGGGCAAAGTCGTTGAGGCTAAGCCGAATGGTAAATATAAAGTTAATGACACAATAATCAAAATAGAAACTTCCAACGGTGAGATAAAAGAGCTTACTCTTTGTCAGAAATGGCCGATAAGAACGCCAAGACCTGTCAACCACAGAATGGAGGCTTTAAAGCCACTTATCACGGGACAGCGTGTTATTGACACACTTTTTCCGGTTGCTAAAGGCGGAGCTGCGGCTATTCCCGGTGGATTCGGAACCGGAAAGACAATGACACAGCATCAGCTTGCTAAATGGTGTGATGCGGATATTATTATCTATGTCGGCTGCGGAGAGAGAGGAAACGAAATGACTCAGGCTCTTCAGGAGTTCAGCGAAATAACCGATCCCAAAACCGGAAAGCCTTTAACTGACAGAACTGTACTCATAGCAAACACTTCAAATATGCCCGTTGCTGCCCGTGAAGCATCAATATACACCGGAATTACTCTTGCCGAGTATTATCGTGATATGGGTTATCACACAGCTTTGATGGCTGATTCAACTTCACGTTGGGCTGAGGCTTTGCGTGAAATATCGGGCAGACTTGAAGAAATGCCCGCTGATGAAGGTTTCCCTGCATATCTTCCGTCAAGACTTTCAAAATTTTATGAAAGAGCAGGCTATGTTGAGACTCTTTGCGGAAAAGAAGGCTCTGTCACTGTTATCGGTGCGGTATCTCCGCAGGGTTCTGATTTTTCCGAACCTGTCACACAGAACACAAAGCGTTTCACTCGCTGCTTCTGGGCGCTTGACAAGTCTTTGGCGTACGCAAGACATTATCCGGCTATAAACTGGAACACAAGCTATAGCGAATATGTCAATGATTTTTCAAAGTGGTATCATGATAACGTAGGTGAAAACTTCCTTAAATACAGAGAAGAAATATGCAATATTCTCACGGAAGAAAGCTCACTTATGGAAATTGTCAAGCTTATAGGTGCTGATGTTTTACCAGATGATCAAAAACTAACGATAGAGATAGCTAGAGTTATCCGTGTCGGATTTCTGCAACAGAACGCTTTCCATCCAGAAGATACCTATGTTCCGCTTGAAAAACAGCTGAAGATGATGGAGGTTATTCTCCATATGTATCACGTTTGCCGTGATATAGTCGCAAAGCAAGTGCCTATATCAAAGATAGTCGCCACGGGACTTTTTGATAAACTTGTTAAGATAAAATACGATGTGCCGAATAACAACATCGGTATGCTCGACACCTATATAGAGGACATCAACACGGCTTTGAGACCGCTGATGGGTTAAGGAGGGGAATACGATGAAAATTGAACATATAGGATTAAGCAGCATTAACGGCTCACTTGTTGTTCTTGAAAATGTAGTTGATCCCCAATATGACGAAATGGTTGAATTTACCATGGCTGACGGCAAAAAAAGTACCGGAAGAATAGTCATGGTTGAAGGCGATAAGGTCGCAGTGCAGGTTTTCGAGGGTACGACCGGTATATCCATGAACAACGTTAAAACGCGTCTGACGGGAAAGCCGATTGAGATGAAACTTTCCCCCGAAATAGTCGGCAGAGTTTTTGACGGCTTAGGCAGACCTATTGACGGACTCGGAGAGATTTATCCCGAAGAATCAAGAGATGTCAACGGATTGCCGATAAATCCCGTTTCCAGAGTTTATCCGAGAAACTATATTCATACCGGCATTTCATCTATAGATGCTCTTGCCACGCTTATCAGAGGTCAGAAGCTCCCGATATTCAGCGGTTCCGGTATGAAACACAATGAACTTGCCGTTCAGATAGTCCGTCAGGCATCTATAGCCGACAACGAGGACTTTGGCATAGTTTTCGCTGCAATGGGCATTAAGAACGATGTTGCCGATTATTTCCGCCGTTCATTTGAAGAAGCTAACGTAATGAACAGAGTTACAATGTTTCTCAATCTTTCAAATGATCCGATCATTGAGCGTATCATTACACCCAGATGTGCTTTGACAGCGGCAGAATATCTCGCTTTCACACAGAATAAGCATATACTTGTTATTTTGACAGATATGACCTCGTACGCTGAGGCTCTGCGTGAGTTCAGCTCATCAAAGGGAGAGATTCCCAGCAGAAAGGGATTCCCCGGATATCTTTATTCAGACTTTGCCACGCTCTATGAAAGAGCAGGCATTATCAAAGATGCCAAAGGTTCAGTTACACAGATACCGATTCTTACAATGCCCAATGATGATATAACTAACCCAATTCCCGACCTTACGGGATATATTACTGAAGGTCAGATCGTTCTTGACAGAACTCTCGACACAAAAGGAATTTATCCGCCCGTAAGTATCTTGCCGTCACTTTCAAGACTTATGAAAGACGGTATTGGTGCGGGTTACACAAGAGAGGATCATTCGGCTCTCTCTAATCAGCTTTTTGCATCATATGCAAAACTTCAGGATGCTAAGGCACTCGCTTCCGTCATAGGAGAAGAAGAACTTTCCGATGACGATAAAAAGCTCATGGTGTTTGGCAGAGAGTTTGAACAGAGATTTATAAATCAGGGTTACAATGAAAACCGATCAATGGACGAGACTCTTGATCTCGGTTGGGAACTGCTTTCGCTTCTTCCCAGAGAAATGCTGGACAGAGTTGACGAAAAGATTCTCGATGAGCATTATAATCCGAAGGAACAGTAACTTTTCGCACATAGTTAATTCGTACTGCAAATAATATAAAGGAGGGAACACAATGGCTCAGGTTTTTCCGACAAAAACCAACTTAATGAACACCAAAAAGTCTCTTGAACTCGCTAAGCTTGGATATGAGCTTATGGATAGAAAGAGAAATATCCTCGTTCGTGAAATGATGCTTTTGATTGATAAGGCAACAGAAGTTCAATCGGCGGTGTCTGAAACCTACTCAAAAGCATACAGTGCTTTAAAAAAGGCTTTTATAACTCTTGGTGATTGCTATGACTTTGCCGAAAATGTTCCCGTTGATGACAGCCTCATGGTTGACCGCCGTAGTGTCATGGGTGTTGAGTTGCCAATCGTCAAGCTTGGTGAAAGCGAGGAAAGAGCTTATTACGGACTTCAAGGAACAAATTCGATGCTTGATGAAGCCTATCTTGAATTTCAAAAAGTAAAGAAACTTACGGCTGAACTGGCTGAAATTGAAAATAACGTTTACAGACTTGCAGATGCGATCAAAAAGACACAAAAAAGAGCGAATGCTTTAGATAATATTCTTATTCCTCAATTTGAAAGCACTGTCAAATTTATTACCGATGCCCTTGAAGAAAAAGAAAGAGAGGATTTCTCACGTCTAAAGATATCCAAGCGTCAAAAAGAGAAGTAAATTTTAATTAAACCACTGTACAATTGGCGAAAATTGTAGTATAATATTTTTGAGCCTCGTTTTGGCTCAGAAAGGATGAAAGATTCTATGAAAAAAATTGCTAAGATAACAGCTTTAATTCTTGTCGCTTTGATTGCTGTCGGAACGCTTGCCGCTTGCACTTTGCAGCCGCAAAGCAAACAGCTTGTTGCAAAGTGGGTTGACTCAAACAACCTCAGCGGATACACATTCCATGATGACGGAACAGTAAACATTACATACATCAATTTTACTGTACCCATTATCAATATGCCGTTTAACGGAACGGTTGACGGTTCTTACACAACCGAAAAGGTTGATGATGAGAACTATGTCACACTTAACTATACTATTTGGTCAAAGACAATTCAGAAAAAGTATAAATATGAAGTTGTTGATTCTGTTTTGAATTTGACGGATCCCGACACCGGAAATACGACAACTTATATCAAAAGCGGATCTGAGGCAGCTTCAGCAACAAACTAAATACACAAAACAGCGGGGCAGATTATATCTGCCCCGATTGGCTTAAAGGAGGATCTTATGATAAAAAAGCTACTAATTGCTTTAATTGCGATAGTTGTTATCGGAGCGTCTGTGGCTTTTGGCTGGTATATTGGCAGGCATCCGGCAGACAACGGCGAGAATGTCAACAACAAGCCATATGTTGATGTTGATGCGACCGATAATACTTCTGAAAGTACGAGTGAGATTGATTCTGAGGATAAAACAGAGGAATCGACTTTGAATAAAAGCGAGACTCAAATATCAGATGATAAGAAGGATAGCAAGGACAACACCGAAAAAGAAACTACAACAAAGAAAAAAGACAACACAAAAAAATCTGTTGAGGAGCTTTTGATAGGCTCTTGGACAGATAACGCAAATTTCAGCGGTTATGAATTTATGAAAGACGGCATCATGAAAGTGACATATTTTAATATGGAACTTCTTGAGCTTGATGATGTAATCAGCGGAACATATACGGGAACATATACTCTAGACGGAAACAAACTTACGGTGAATTATACGATTTACTCAAAAGCTATAACTAAGTCGTACAAGGTAAAAGTTGATGAAAACACGCTGACACTCAAAGATGAGGCAGGGGAGTCCGCCATCTATGTCAGAAAAGGTGCATCGTCAGTTATGAAAAACGTTGACAAAAAGTTATTGGGTTCATGGAAATCGAATCTCAATGGCTATGAGTTTAAGGATACAGGTGTTGTTGCGATAACATTTATTGACCTTTCTTCAATGGGAATTACTTTACCGATAAACGGTACTGTTAATGGTGTTTATACTTTAGACGGCGATACACTGACAATTAAATATTCGATTTATACCGGTGTTATAAAGAAGAAATTCAAATATAAAATTGACGGAAAAGTTTTGACATTGATTGACACGGAAAGCGGCGAAAAGGGGAATTATATCAAAAATGACAACTGAAACGACACAAAAAGAGAGAGTTTTTCAAGCCTTGCAGAACTTAAATATAGAATATAAAGCGATTTCTCACCCACCTGTATGTACGATAGAGGAAATGGACGAAATGGGAATATTCACTGACGGTGAAGTATGCAAAAATTTGTTTTTGAGAAATGCAAACGGAAAGATACATTATCTCGTTTGTTGTTTGAAAGATAAGAAAGTTGATCTTGTTGATCTCAGAAGTCAGATAGGTTCAAGCCGTTTAAGCTTTGGTTCTGACGAAAGATTGATGAAACAGTTGGGATTGACACAGGGAGCTGTTTCTCCGTTCGGAATTATCAATAATGAAGATCATCAGGTTCAAATCGTACTCGACAGTGACCTGCGTTCGGTTGACGGTCTGATAGGTTTTCACCCGAATGACAACACCGGCTTTGTTTGGCTGAAACATGATGATTTGATAAGATTTATCAAGCATTATGGCAACGACTACTGTTATGTAAAAATATAAAATCAATTAAAATAAGAACGCAAAAAACAGCACTCCTAAGTTTTCGCTTAAGAGTGCTGAGTCTTTTAATTATCACATCATAGCTTCAATTTTAGCTTTGACAGCATTTATATGTGGTGCTTCAAACTTCTTTGTGATACCGAATGTATAACCGTCACTGACTCCGAGTTCAGTGGCAGGTGTTTCGTTGATAATTATTGCTGCTTTGGTGAATGTTTCGACCTGAGCCGCCATAAGTTCAACATCGAATTTATCCATACAGTGATTGTCCTCATCAACAACACACAAATAGCTCGGTCCCGGTACAATCGAGATTGTGGGTATACCAACATTGAACAGAGGTTGACCTTCACCGAAATGAAGAACATTACAACCACGATAGGAAACAGTTCTGACTTTATCTCTGCCTTCAAGAGCTTGATAATATATCTCATCAAGCTTTTTGTTGCCGGTGTAGCACATTTCAATGTCTATCGGATTGGTTTCAAGATAAGCGTTGTGTCCCTCATTATCGGTGAACTCCTTGCAACCGAAGTGTTCGATTGTCAATCCGGCGACAGCTTTAATATGATCAAGTTGTCCGTCCCAAAGTTCGGGGTGATCTTTGAGCCATCTTGATGTGACCTGAATAGCTCCGGGTGCTTTGAGAGCCGGAAGTCTGAAGTGACCGGTCATAAATACAAATATAATTGATCTCTTAGGTTTGTGAGCTTTGAAATATTTCATCATAGAAAGCAGAGCGATCGGGCCGTTTTCCTCAACGCAGTTTACACCATCTGTATGGGTGTTGACTATAATAGCTTCATTTGCGTTTTCGCCTTCGATGATTGAATAAAACGTTTCAGTCTGACAATACTCCTCTATGTCGGCATCGAGAACAACAGTGGCATCATTTCCGTCATTTATGGCTTTTATCACTTTCTTGCCTTGAGTTGGACTTACCCATATCGCCGGCATATCTTGATAGTCAAGAATGAACGGAAGATATTGACCTTCGGTACATTCGTCTGAAATTCCGTTCCAAATGCAGATAACCGCTTTTGCTCCGGAAAGCTTCGCAACCTTGAGCAAGGGGAAGTTTGCGAATGTTGTCAATACCGGGCCGCCATACTTTCTGGGAAGATCAAGACCTTCAGGTTTTGAATTTCTTCTGTCCTCAACAATTATTGTCGGTACGCTGAGATTGCTGACCTTAACAACACAGATATTGTCTTTAGCTTTCGGAATGAATCCAATATGCTTTTCGTGGACAGCTACAAGTTTGCCTCTTACGCCGTTTTCAGGTGTTCTGCCCGAATAAGGATACGCTGATGAAACAGGGATATCTTCATCACCGCTTGCCGTATGTACGGTAAGTGAGGCGGATTTTTTCTCCCAACGCTTAAACGTCTTAAGGTCTGATTTGGTTTCGATTCCCATTGAGTGAATTTCATCTTTAAGATATTTGATGAATTTTTTATGAGCAGCACTGCCGGTATATCTGGCACCGAATGAGTTCATTTTTTCAACGCCCGCTAAAAGCTCGGCACTGCTCATCAGTTCTTTTGAATTGAATTCTGTCATTTTTGACCCCTCCTATTCATATCAATTATAGCTGCTTATAGAGGGGTTTACCAATTAAAAACATTATGAAAATATTAAGAACAATTAAACGAAATATGAATTAGTCATATTTAAGCACATACTTTGTATACCAAAAATATATTTCAAAAAAATTTGAAAAAACACTTGACAAGTGGAAAAATATGATATACAATACAGGCAGATAATGATAATGATTATCGTTATTGTTAAGAAAAAGATTGGAGCAGTGATATGACTACTTCAAGAAAAAGTAAACAAAGAGATGCTATACTTGAAAACTTGCTTTCAAGATATGATCATCCCACAGCTGAAGAAGTATATTTCTCACTTAAAGAGAAGATGCCAAATATCAGTTTAGCTACGGTTTATCGCAATTTATGCCTGTTACACAACGAGGGCAGAATTAAAGCGATCATAGCTCCGGATGCGGTGCATTATGACGGACAGATGACAAATCACAGACACGTTATTTGCAACACCTGCGGCAGGGTATTTGACATCAATATTGAAGTTGGTGACGAGTTGATCGAGCTTGCGAGAGAAAAGTTTGACGGAAGCATTGATGACTGTAAGGTAATATTCTACGGTCAGTGCAGAAATTGCAAAACAAAATAATTTAATTTGGAGGAACAAAACATGAAAAAGTATTTTTGCCCGGTATGCGGCTATGAAAGTGACGAACCCATCGAGAAATGCCCGATCTGCGGTGCTAAGATGAAAGAGAGAGAATCAAACGAGGTAACTTGGGCAGCAGAGCATATAGTTGGCGTTGCAAAGGACGTAGATCCTGAAATTATTCAGGGACTCAGAGACAACTTCAACGGTGAGTGTTCGGAAGTCGGCATGTATCTCGCAATGGCTAGAGTAGCTCACAGAGAAGGCTATCCCGAAATCGGACTTTATTGGGAAAAGGCAGCTTATGAAGAGGCTGAACACGCAGCAAAGTTTGCGGAGCTTCTCGGCGAAGTTATCACTGACAGCACAAAGAAAAACCTTGAGATGAGAGTTGCCGCAGAGAACGGTGCAACACTTGGCAAGTTCGAGCTTGCAAAGATGGCTAAGGAGCAGGGACTTGATGCTATCCACGACACAGTTCACGAGATGGCAAGAGACGAAGCCAGACACGGCAAGGCATTCGAGGGACTTCTTAAGAGATATTTCGGCGAATAATTCAATATAGAATAAAAGATGAGAGCAGAGTGATCTGCTCTCTTTCTTATTTTACTTTGTCTTGATGTTCTTAACCTTGGACCAGCTTGAATAAAGCTTAACGCTTTTTCCGTTGACTTTGATTGTCTTATATGTTCGTACACGAACGTAGTATTTTTTGCCGGATTTGAGCTTCTTTATTGTCGTTGATGTTGTGCCGGACTTTCCGATTTTGACCGTCTTTGCGTTCTTCATCTTAGATGAAGTTGAATATTGAATTTCATAACCTGAACCTTGTGAATCCTTGTTCCACTTAACAGTAAACTGTTTCTTTCCGGCGGTGAGCTTTGAGATAGAGCCTTTCTTGGGAATTATAT
>CAZTSC010000030.1:0-17768 GCA_964616655.1 uncultured Faecalibacterium sp. | reverse complement strand
CGGCTAACGGCCGCCGAGGGTGACCTTAGGGAAAGTGCAACAGAGATATACCGCCGCATTTTGCGGTAAGGGTGGAAAAGCGAGGTAAGAGCTCACTGACACAATGGTGACATTGTGTTCCTGTAAACCCTATCCGAAGCAACACCGACTGAAGTAACGCATTTGCTCGATGTATATTTCGACAGGTGGCTTGAGCTGTACGGCAACGTACAGCCTAGAAAGATGATTGCCTTAAACGACAGAACTCGGCTTACAGATCCAGTCACGATTTGCACTTTTCGGAGTGCAAATTTTTTTGCTCAAGGAGGTGTTTGATATGATGGATTCTGATAACGAAGAACTTAGGGGTACAGTTGAAGATATAGTTTTCGCAAACAGTGAAACCGGTTTCACTGTTTTAGATATGTGTGTCGATGAAGAACTGATAACAGCTGTCGGAGTTCTTCCGGCTGTTTCGGTCGGTGAAACATTACGGATTTTCGGCCATTGGGACAGACACCCATCATTCGGACGCCAATTCAGAGTGAATAAATGTGAGCGAGAGATGCCGAAAAGCGCATCTGATATGCTAAAATATTTGTCATCGGGAGCTATTAAAGGCATAGGCCCTAAAACCGCTGTCAAAATCATTGAAGAATTTGGAGATTCAACATTTGATGTTATCGAAAATGAACCGTTGAAACTTGTCAGAATAAAAGGCATTTCTGAGAATAAAGCTGAGGAAATATCTAAAGAGTTTAAAAAGCAATTCGCTATTCGTGAAGTCATGATATATCTTGAAAAATTCGGAATGACAAGCAACGAATGTGTTAAAGTATTTAAAACTTTCGGTTCAAGAGCTGTTGACGTTATAACTGAAAATCCATATATGCTTTGCAGAGAAAATATTGGTATCTCCTTTAAACGAGCTGATGAGATTGCCGGTAATATGCCTAACAGACCTTCCGAAAATTACAGAATCGGTGCAGGAATTGTTCATGTTCTTCGTCATAATCTTCGCAATGGGCATACTTGTCTACCTAAAGACAAAGTTATTTCCCCTGCTTGCGATCTTCTTGACAGTGATGAAAACACCGTCAACTTGACTATAGATGAATTGATTGAAAACGGTCAGCTTATATGTAAGAATATGAACGACCGTGATTATCTGTTCTTACCTTATATGTACACAGCGGAGTATTCTGCGGCACAACGTCTTTCGGTAATGCTTAAGTTTCCACCGCCAAAAGGAAAATCATCTATTAAAAATCGAATTGCATCGCTTGAAAAACAGTTCGGAATACACTATGAGAAACTTCAAGCCGAAGCGATAACAACTGCTCTTGAAAAAGGAATGTTGATTCTCACAGGTGGTCCGGGTACCGGCAAAACAACAACCCTCAACGGTATAATAGAGCTTTTTGAAAGAGACGGCTTAAAAGTTGCTTTGACTGCTCCAACGGGCAGAGCCGCAAAAAGAATGAGTGAAATCACCGGTAAAGATGCCAAAACCATACACAGACTTCTCGAAGTAGAGTGGAAAGATGATGACAGACCGACATTCCAGAGAAACATTTCAAATCCCCTCGCCTATGATGCAGTGGTTGTTGATGAGCTTTCAATGGTCGATATCAGTTTGTTCTCGTCTTTGCTGGACGCCCTTAAACTTGGTTGCAGACTTATAATGGTCGGTGACTCGGATCAGCTTCCGGCTGTCGGTGCAGGCAATGTTCTTCACGATCTTATCGACAGTGGGCTTATACCCGTTGTGGCATTAAAAGAGATATTCAGACAAGCTATGGAGAGTCTAATCGTCACTAATGCTCATAAGATAGTCAGTGGTGAAATGCCGGAACTTGACAGAACAGATAACGATTTCTTCTTTATGTCGAGAAACAACGTCTATCTTGCTGCCGGTACTGTCATTGATCTTTATACTCAACGACTTCCTAAAGCTTATGGATATGATCCGCTTAAAGATATTCAAATTCTCTGTCCGTCAAGAAAAGGAGAAATCGGAAGCGTAAATTTGAATACGGCAATTCAGAAAAGAATGAATCCGCCCGACAAATTTAAAAATGAGTTCAATTTCAACGGAAGAATATTCCGTGAAGGCGACAGAGTGATGCAAATTAAAAATAACTATGATATTCCGTGGAAAAAAGGCAAAGAACCGGGTATGGGCATTTTCAACGGTGATATCGGAACTTTAGAAATGATAAAACCGGAAGCTAAACTGATGAAAATTCGGTTTGATGATAAAGAGGCTATATATTCGTTTGATTTTGCCAATCAGCTTGAGCTGGCATATGCAATAACCGTTCACAAAAGTCAGGGATCGGAATATAATGCCGTGATAATGCCGGTATGCTCGGTTTTGCCGCAGCTTTCCTATCGCAATTTGCTTTACACAGCGGTCACAAGAGCTAAATCCAAGCTCATACTTATTGGTACAAAAAGAGATGTTTCAGCAATGGTTGAAAATGATAAAAGAATAAAAAGATATTCAGCCTTAAAATATTTTTTGACAAGCAAGGAAGAATAATATATAATAAATTCAAGGTGGTGAAAGCGATGCTCGGAATGAAAATTGGTATAGATCTCGGAACAACGACAACTGTCATTTATGTCGGCGGCAGGGGCATCGTTTTGTCGGAAGCCTCAGTTGTTGCTTTTGATAATGATACAGGTGAAATAGTTACAATGGGTGAAGAAGCAAAAAAAATGCTTGAAAAAAATCCCGACACACTCAGAGTCGTCTCCCCTCTTCGTGACGGTGTTATATCAGACCTCAATGTGACGGAGCAAATGCTCAGAACATATATAAAAAATATTTGTAAATACAGAATATTTAAGCCAAATGTCATTGTTTGCACTCCAAGTGGTGTAACATCACTTGAAAAAAGAACGCTTTTGGGTGCGATAACTTCAAGCGGAGCTGGGAGAGCTTGCGTTATGGAAGAACCGCTTGCGGCGATAATCGGTGCAGGAATCAAAATCAACACTCCAAAAGGAATATTGGTTGCCGACATTGGTGGCGGAACAACTGATGTGGCGGTTGTGACAATGGGAAATGTTGCAATATCTAACTCAATAAAAATCGCCGGAAATGCGATGGACGAAGCTATACAGCGCTATGTACGCAGAGAAAGAGATGTGCTTATCGGTCTTTCAACAGCTGAAGATTTAAAAAAGACCATTGGCTGTGCTTACCTTCCGACAGAAGAAATTGCCGTTACTTGCAAAGGGAAAAAATTCATAGGCGGAATGCCGTGTTCATTTGAAATCACATCAACAGAAGTTTATCTTGCAATCAGAGAATGTGTCGAAAAAATAGCAGAATCCATAAGAGAAACCCTTGAATCTACACCTCCTGAGCTGGTTGCCGACATTTACAGCAACGGCTTAGTGCTAACCGGTGGCGGAGCTAAAATATATGGTCTTGAAAAAATGCTTTCCGAAAGACTTTCAATGAGAGTGAAGCTTGCTGATGAACCGGAACTATGTGTCGCAAAAGGCATCGGATACGGATTCAAAAATATGCAATTTATGAAAAATAACGGCTACGTCTTTAAAGTCAGAGAAGATGTAGACGGATATATTGACTAAAACTCCCATGTATGGGCAAATTGCCTGATACATGGGAGTTTTTCTTGAATCTCAAATTTATAAGACCATAAGCAATGTTCCGGCTCCAATCAAAATGCAGCCGATAAGTGACTTAGCATCGAACTTTTCATGCAAAAACACAAAAGCTAAAACTAAAGTGAAAATCACACTCAATTTGTCAATCGGAACGACTTTTGATGCATCACCTATTTGCAGTGCTTTATAATAACAAAGCCATGATGCACCGGTTGCAATGCCCGACAAAATCAAGAATATCCAGCTTTTTCTGTTGATCTCGGTTAAACCGCTTTGTGCGTTGGTTATAAAGACCATCAGCCAAGCCATAACGACAACGACCATCGTTCTGACAGCTGTAGCAAGGTTTGAGTCCACACCTTCAATTCCGACTTTAGCGAGAATTGAGGTCAGTGCTGCAAATATCGCTGACATTAAAGCAAAAACAAACCACATAAAATCACCTCTGATTTATTTAAGTTTCTTAAAAATTACAGTTTTGTTTTTCATTGAAATTCTTTTGACCTGATATCCGTACACGCCAAGTTCCCTCTTATATTTAAGAAATGAATGATCTATAGATGTTCCGGCTATAGTTTAAATTTCATCAAAATAATATCGAATGATTCTTTATTGCTGTCTTTAATATAATCCTAAAGCTTGTTATATTTGCTCATAACAACTTTACTCCTATCGTTTGTTATGATTAAATTATATCACCGTATATTTGTTGTGTCTATAAGTATATGTAAAAAAATCCGAGTACCTTTGATGATACTCGGATTTAATCTTTTCAAAATTATGCGTTCTGCTTTTCAGCACACTCAGCCTTAAATTCAGCGATCTTTTCGTCTGTCTCAAATCCTGAGAAGCCCTTGAAGATATCGCAGAAGTATTCATTGTTTTCATCAGGTGAGTGATGTGAATACCAAACCTGAGCAAAGAACGGGTTGACCTTAGCTTCCTTGTCATAAGCCCAGTGAAGATCTGTCGGAACTTCTTTTTCGCACCAATGACCACCTTTAAGTACAAGGTTCGGTGTCATCTCGAATTCATGACCGTGAGCGCATCTCCACTTAAGCGGAGTGAACATATCGCCCTTTGTCATCTTCTTTGAAAGGCACTCGCCTCCTCTGAACTCAGCGGCTTTCTTCATATCATCAAGATCAAGCTCGCTTGTCGGCTTGCTCTCATCATAGCCGTGGTCAAGAAGAATAGCTGCACTTGTCTCTTTAGCTGACTCCTGCGGATACCAAATATCGAAGTCGTCCCATTTTTTGCTGACCTTTTCCCACTTTTCCTTAGTGCCGAAGTAAGCAGAAATTCTGTCCTGATCGTTTGTCTCGATCCATTTAAGAGTACCATATATCTCTTTCTTAGCAAGGCTCATAAGGAACGGTTTAACAGCAAATGAGAACGGTTTTGCAAGGAAAGCAAGCTTATAGACAAACTCAACTTTCTTCATCATCTGCTTAAAGTATTCCTTAACAGGAATATTAGCTCTGAAGTGAAGATAATCTTCAAGCTTATCTGAGTCATAATACCACTGACCGTGGAAATTCTGAAGAATAAATGCGTTAGCATCGAACAGTTTCTTTGTTGAACCGATTCCGAGTGTACCTAAAAGTAATTCTTCAAATTCATAGTTCGTAATTCTGTATTGTTTGCCTGAACCGATGTTGTAGAATCCTCTCCAGAATTCTTCAGGAACATCATCACCGCAAACATTAACAAGCATTCTTGCTGAATCCTCAACAGTCGCCCATTCAAGAACACCGTTGATCGGAACGTGGAACATGATCGGATCAATATTCTTGAGAATTTCGGGATAAAGTATGCCCGACTGACGAAGTGAAACCCAGTGCTTGAGACCTGATTCAGCCACGATCTTCTCAGCCATTACCTTACTTGCTGCGTAATGATCATAGATACTGATCTGAATCGGATCGCCTGTTCTGCCCCAATGTGTCGGTCTGTTTCTGTCACCTGTTTCTGCAACAGTGCCAATATAAACAACCTTGATATCATCAGCATTAGGCTGTTCCTTAACAGCTTTAACAATATTAGCCATAGCTGTGGGATTGACCTGAATTGTCTTTCTGGGGTAATAGTCTCCACCCGGTGAAACAAGACCACCGACATGAAGAACATATTCGCTACCTGTTACACATTCGAGGATCTTATCATACTCAAGGAAATCGCCCCATACGATTCTAACAGAGGGATCGTTCATATAATCCTTGAACATTTCTCTGTTCTTCTGACTATCACGAAGTAAAACGCAAACGTTAAACTCGTCTTTGTGCTTCATAAACTCTTGAAAACCTGCCCAGCCCATAGTGCCTGAAGCGCCTGTTAAAAATACGTTCTTTTTCATTGGTGTTCCTCCCAAAATAAATTACGTCTAATTATAGCATTAACCGGAGGAGATTTACCTAAACTTTATATAAAATATTTTCAAAATTTAATAAGATTCTTAATAATTATGGGGTTAAATTGTAACAAATATTAACTAACAATGAATAACGCTGATTAAAAACGTAAAAGACAGTGCATCTGATAATATCAATGCACTGTCTTTTGTCTTGTTTAGTTATAACCTGACTTCAAAGTGATTTCAAATTTATCACCGTCAGATATAGGAGTAATATCAACACCGGTCATAACGACATCACCGCCTTTAGTGAAACACCACCATTCCTCTTTAGAGGTATCAACTGATCTGCCATTGACGGTTGTAACAAACAAACCGTATTCCCCTTCATAGCCATCAATTAGTTTAAGTTCATCAAGAGCTTGTGAAAGGTACTGTGTATTTGTGCTGATATTAAACTTTTCTTCTTTTCCGTCAGCACTAACAGTTACGGAAATCGTTTTTATTATATTGTCTGTCTGTGGCTTAAATTTTGCATAAAAGACAATACTAATTGCAATAATCGCAACAAGAATTACAGCGATTGCAGTTTTGACTTTGTTTGTATTTTTCATAAAATTCTGCCTTAATCATCAAAAATTCCGGTTGACATATATCGGTCACCACCGTCTGGTAAAAAGGCAACTATGTTTTTGCCTTTATATTCGACTTTTTTCGCAAGTTCCACTGCAATATAAGCTGCCGCACCCGAAGTTATACCGACAAGTATTCCTTCTTCACGAGCAATACGTTTCGCTGTTTGATAAGCTTGCTCTGTCGTCACAGTCAAAATTCTGTCAACAACCGAAGCATCATAGTTTTTCGGGATAAAATTTGCACCTATGCCTTGAAGTTTATGACCTGATGATATGCCTTTTGTTATAAGCGGAGAGTCAGCCGGCTCAACACCTATAATTTCGATATCCGGATTTTTTTCTTTGAGAAACTTACCCGTACCGCTTATAGTTCCACCTGTTCCGATTCCGGCAATGAAAACATCAATTCTTCCGGCTGTTTCTTCCCATATTTCGTGTCCGGTTGTCAGATAATGTGTTTCCGGATTATCCGGATTATCAAACTGTGACGGTATAAAGCTGTTATCAATCTGTTCGTTCAGTTCTTTTGCTTTTTCAACTGCACCCGCCATACCTTTTTTGCCGTCAGTCAACACAATTTCAGCACCATAAGCTGCTAAAAGCTTTTGCCTTTCAATGCTCATGGTTTCAGGCATCGTCATTATTGCTTTATATCCTTTGCCGGCACAAACAGCCGCAATACCTATACCGGTGTTTCCGCTTGTCGGTTCAATAACTGTTGCTCCTTTTTTGAGTATGCCCCGACTTTCTGCTTTTTCGATCATGTGCAGAGCTATCCTGTCCTTAGCACTTCCGGCAGGATTAAAACATTCAAGTTTTGCAATAACAGAAGCGTAAAGTCCATCATTTGCTTCAATGTTTCTTAATTCCAAAAGAGGAGTCTTGCCTATAAGTTCATTAACAGTTCCATAAATCAAGTCTATCACTCCTTATATTCCGAATAAGCTCATCTGACTGTTTTCAGGCAAGCCTTCTAAAGCACCAATTGCCCTAAGTGACTCAATAACAGCCGATGAAGCTCCGGAACGATGTTTAAGATCTTCAATAGATATATAAGGTCCATCGCCGTCATCTCTTGCCTTTGCAAGTCCGACAGCCGCTGCCTCGCCCGTACCCGACATTGCACCGAACGGCATTCTTATTTTACCATCTTCTATTTTATAGACAGTAGCATCAGATTTATACAAGTCAATCGGCAAAAATTCTATGCCTCTTGCCATCATTTCATTGACTACCTGTAAAGCTACATATTGGTCTTTTTCGGTTGCCGAAGCATCTCTGCCTTTATCGTTGATTTCTTTCATCTTGTCACGCACCGCTTGCCTTCCGAGTGCAACGGTTGCGGCATCGGTGTCACCACCTCGTACCGTCATAAAAGCGGCATAGTATTCAACCGGTTTATAGATTTTATACCAGCCCAGACGCATCGCCGCACTGACGTATGCAGCGGCATGAGCTTTCGGGAACATATACTTTATCTTCATGCATGAGTCAATGTACCACTGCTCAACGCCATTGTCTTTCATCGCCTTAATATGTTCTTCGGTCAAAAGCTTTGTTGCGTTACCCTTACGAACGATTTCCATGATTTTGAAGGCCATTTGCGGCTCAACACCCTTATGCATAAGGTAAACCATGATGCTGTCTCGTGTTCCGATAACTTCTGAAATAGTGCAAGTTCCTTGTTTAATAAGCTCCTGAGCATTTCCCAGCCAAACATCAGTACCGTGTGAAAGACCGGATATCTGCAAAAGGTCAGAGAAATTTTTGGGTTTCGCTTCAAGCAACATTCCGATAACGAACGGTGTACCCATTTCGGGGATAGACAACGTTCCTGTCGGACAATCAATATCCTCCGGTGTAACGCCCAACGGTTCCGGTGAAAGCAAAAGCTCATATATTTTCGGATCACAGATATCAACATCCATGACCGGTATTCCGGTCAAATCTTCCAAATGTTTATAAAGTGTAGGAACATCATGACCTAAGTTATCGAGTTTTAATATAGTGTCATGCAAAGCATGAAAGTCGAAATGTGTTGAAAGGATTCCTTTGTCAGGATCATCGGCCGGATGCTGAATTGGTGTGAAATCTTCAGCCTCATATTCATTTGGCACAACAACCATGCCACCGGGGTGCTGACCTGTTGTTCTCTTAACACCGGTACAGCCGTTTTTGAGTCTTTCTTCTTCAGCTTTCGGAACTACAATCCCACGCTCTTCAAGATATTTTTTAACATAACCATATGCTGTCTTTTCCGCTACCGTTGCGATAGTACCCGCTTTGAAAACGTGATCTTTGCCGAAAAGTTCCTCCGTATAGCGGTGAGCGTAAAACTGATAATCACCTGAGAAGTTAAGGTCGATATCGGGTGACTTATCGCCTTTGAAACCAAGGAATGTCTCAAACGGAATATCGTGACCGTCACGAGCCATAGGCGTTCCACATTCGGGACAGTTCTTTGGCGGCATATCATAACCGGAGCCCCACTCGCCTTTTAAGAAAAACTCACTATGCTTACAGCTTGGGCAGCGATAATGCGGAGCTAACGGATTAACCTCGGAAATTCCACTTGCGTGGGCGACAAATGAAGATCCGACAGAACCTCGTGAACCGACATGATAACCATGATCCTCGGAGTTTTTAACAAGTTTTTGAGCTATCATATAAAGTACGCCAAATCCGTGCTTAATGATAGAATCAAGTTCTCTTGAAAGTCTGTTTGATACATATTCCGGAACTGGATCACCGTAAAGCCTTTTCGCTGTGTCCCAGCAAAGTTTTGTCAGTTCCTCATCTGCTCCCTCCATACTCGGAGGATAGTTTCCTGGCGGAATAGGCTGTATAACTTCAGTCATTTCCGCAATTTTGTTCGTGTTGGTGACAACTATTTCATACGCTGTATCTTCGCCTAAATATTCAAACTCCTTAAGCATTTCTTCGGTGTTTCTGAAATAAAGCGGAGCTTGATTGTCAGCATCTTTGTATCCCTGACCTGCCTGCAATATTGTTCTGTATATTGCATCTTCTTTATCCATAAAGTGAACGTCACAGGTAGCAACTGTCATTTTTCCGAGTTTATCGGCAAGTGCAACAATAGATCTGTTTACTCGTTGAATATCTTCTATTGAATTAATGTTCGGAAAGTCGGGACTTTTAATCATATATTGGTTATTGCCACAAGGCTGTATCTCAAGGTAATCATAGAATGATGCAATCTCAGTTATCTTTTCAACGGATTCGCCATGAACAACAGCTCTGTAAAGCTCACCTGCCTCACAAGCACTTCCAATAATGAGGCCGTCTCTATGTTTGACTATCTCACTTCTCGGTAAAAGCGGCTTTTTATAGAAGTGCTTAACATTTGATGCTGTAATAAGCTGGTATAAATTCTTAAGACCTGCCTTGTTTTTGGCAAGCAAAATAATATGATATCTCGGAACACCTTTTTTCTTGAAATCAGGATATTCAGCATCGTCAACAAGATATCCTTCCATGCCGTAGATAATTTTTATTTTGTCTCCCGCTGCCTTTGCCGCCTCAGGATAAGCTTGCACAACACCGTGGTCGGTTATGGCTATAGCCGAATGTCCCCAATCAATTGCTCTTTTGACAAGCACTTTTGCATCTGAAACTGCGTCCATCATTGACATTTTGGTATGTAGATGAAGTTCGACACGTTTCACTTCAGCGTTATCTATCGGAGGCATTTTCTCAACTGTCGAGATCGAATCAACATTTATAACATTCTCTCCGGCGTACTTGTCAAACTGAACACCGCCCTTAACAAGAACTGTCTTTCCGTTTCCGAGATTTTCAAGTATCGGTTCGCAAAGATTTTTTCGATTGAATATCTTGCATGAATATGAGCTTGTTTTATCGGTAATACAAAATGTTATGATCATGTATCTTCCGTCTTTTGTAACTCTTGTCTCAAAATTAAAAATGTCACCCCAAACGACACAAGTGCCGTCCATGGGATCAATTTCTTTTATCGGTTTCGGAAGATCACGAATATCAGTACCCATAATGGGCTTGAGCGTGTCAAAATAAAGGCAATAACCCGGCACTGTCTTGTGTTTTGTCGGATCTTTTGCATCAGCTATCTGCTGTTCTGCCTGTTTTTTCTTGTTTTCTGCTTGCTGTTTTTTCTTTTCCTCCGCTTCGGCATTTCTTCTGATAAGAGCCTCGCTTTCGGCATCGTTCATCATTTTTACAAGTGCATCATCATCTGCTCTGACAACTGTTGCACCGGTAAACACAACCTTAATATCTTCGGAAAACCTGTCTTTGACAAGCTTTTCAATCAAATTATCACATTTTTCATTAGTAAGTATATCTGCACCGCCGTAGGCTAGACTTATTGTTAAAACACCATTTTTAAACTCACACTCGCTGTCATCAAGAAAACCTCTCGATGCAACCGTGTTTTCATAAACAGCATCAACAAGTGACGGATAGTAGTCTGACGAAAATTCACATTGGATAAATTGCGGTTCAATCTTAACGTCTTTAAGTCCAAAAGCCATCTTAAGACTTTTGGTGACCGATCTGAAAATCATATAATTTATAACTTCTGCACATTTGACTTTAAGAAACATCTTGCCGCTGTTTCTGTCAATATCACATTCTTCTATTGTGATATTCTCAAGTTGTGATTTTAAGTCATCAGATATAACTGCACCGAAAATCGACAAAAAATCATTTTTTGACATTTTTTCTGCCTCTCCTTTCTTCTAACATAAAAAACCGCACCGCCTTGGGTGCGGCAAGAATTATTATAGCTTATCTATTTCATTCATAAGCTCGTCAATTAACTGAGCTTCGGGAACTTTTCTGAGAATTTCACCTTTTTTAAAAATCAGACCGCAGCCATCACCGCCTGCAATTCCAATATCTGCCTCTCTTGCTTCACCGGGGCCATTGACGACACAGCCCATAACTGCGACCTTTATATTTTTCTTGCAATCTCTAAGTCTTTCTTCGACCTCGCTTGCCAAACCGATAAGATCAATTTTAGTTCTTCCGCAGGTTGGACAGGAAACAAGATAAGGACTATCATTTTTAAGTCCAACCGCTTTTAATATATCATTTCCTGCGTACACCTCACGAATCGGATCAGCTGTCAAGGAAACCCTGATCGTATCGCCAATGCCGTGAACGAGAAGTGAACCTATGCCGACACTTGACTTTATCGTACCCATTCTTTCAGTTCCCGTCTCGGTCACACCAAGATGCAGCGGATAGTCACACTGTCCGGCTATAAGCTCGTAAGCCTCGACCATATAGTTAACATTTGATGATTTGAGAGAAATAACAATGTCTGAAAAATCGAACTTTTCTAACAATCTGACATGATACATTGCACTTTCCGCAAGTGCCGCAGGGACAGGAGAACCGTATTTTGCGAGAATTTCCTTTTCAAGTGAGCCGGAATTGACGCCTATTCTAATTGGAATATTGTTTTGTACACACTTATTTACAACAGCTTTTACCCTATCATCTGAGCCGATATTTCCCGGATTTATTCTGATTTTATCGACACCAGCATCAACGCTCGCAATGGCTAACTTATAATCAAAATGTATATCCGCAACAACCGGAATTGAAATATTTTTCTTAAGCTCATAAACAGTTTTTACGGCTTTTTCATCGGGAACGGCAAGTCTGATAATCTGACAACCGGCTTTTTCAAGTCTTTGAGCTTGCTCGATATTGCCGTCAATATCATGAGCCTCAACATTAAGCATTGACTGAACAGCTATCGGATTTTCACCGCCAATGAGAACACCTCCGATATTTACAACACGGGATCTTCTTCTTTCAAACATTATAAACACCTCTTATATATAGGTCTTGCCTTGGATCAGTTTCCAAATGTCACTGAACGAAACTACAGCCATAAACAGCAAAAGTAAAACAAGTCCTGCCGCATGAATCCAGTTTTCATATTTAGCCGGAACCGGCTTTCTGAAAATAAGCTCAATAAGCATGAAGAAAAATCTTCCACCATCAAGTGCCGGTATTGGTAAAAGGTTAAATAAACCGATATTAATTGTGATTAAAGCCATTATATTCAAAAGGCTTTCAAAATTGAAGCTCGAAACTGATTCCTGAGCAACTTCAGCTATGATTTGAACTGTTCCTACAGGGCCGGACAGATCACTTAACCCGTATTGACCGGTCACAAGATCAAATAAGCTGAGATAAACTATTCGTGAAATTGAAACAGCCTCACCGAAAGAATATTTGACAACATTTGTGAAACTGTTTTGAACTCCGACAACTATGAAATCATAAACAATCGTATTTGTTCCGTTGACATCTTTTGTTTCAAATTTGACATCATTTAATTCGACATTTTCGCCGTTTCTTTCAACAACAAAGTCATATACACCGTCTGCACTGCGTTGCATTAAGAATGAAAGATCATAAGAAGAATATACACGTTTGCCGTCAATTTTGACAATCTTATCTCCTGCTTGCAATCCATACTGTGAGCTAACCGGATTTTCGGCAAAGCTGTGAATTTGAGTTGTCGCTATTCCGTCACTTGTCGATAGAATAACCGCACATATTATCAACCCTAAGATCAGATTAAACGTTGCACCTGCGGCAACAATTATCATTCTCTGCCACACGGGTTTCTTTGAAAACGATCCTTCTTCTTCACTTTCTTCGTCTTCGCCTTCCATACTGACAAAGCCGCCTATCGGAAAAAGTCTGAGCGCATATTTTGTTTCTTTTCCTTGAATTTTGAAAATAGTCGGCCCCATGCCAAGTGCAAATTCGTTGACCTTGACTTTGAACAGTTTTGCAAAAATGAAATGTCCAAATTCATGAATAAAAATTATCAATCCGAAGAAAAGTATCGCTATAATTATCGGCCAAGCCTTGTTCCAAACCGTGCCGATAGAAAGGCTTAAAAGCGTGTTCATTTTTCCACCTCTTTAAATCTGTTTATATAAGACTTTTTATGTACGAGCGAACCTCTCTGTCGGTTTCGAGTACATCTTCAAGGGTATAGTCGTTTTTATCGGGAGCTTTTTGAGTTCCAAGTCTGACAAGTTCAGGTATCTGTAAGAATTTGATTTTGCCATGTCTAAACTGATAGTTAGCTTCCTCGTTAGCCGCATTTGCCGCAGCCGGATAAAGACCACCATTTGTTATTGCATCTCTGCAAAGGTTTATACATTCAAATGTATCGTAGTCCGGCTTGTAAAATGTCAGTTTTCCGTAATCTGCAAGACTTAATTCCTTAACCGGTGACTCAAACCGCTGCGGATATGTCAAAGCATATTGAATTGGAATTCTCATATCAGGTACACCGAGTTGAGCTATGACAGAATTATCAACATACTCAATGAGTGAGTGAATGACGCTCTCACGGTGAACAACTATATCAACATTTTCGGGCTTAACTCCGAAAAGCCAAACAGCTTCAATGAGTTCAAGACCTTTGTTCATCATTGTTGCCGAATCGACAGTGATTTTTGCTCCCATAGCCCAATTGGGGTGATTGAGAGCCTCTTTAACTGTCACATTTTTAAGCTCTGACTTAGTTTTTCCGAAAAATGGCCCACCTGATGCGGTTAGAATTATCTTTTTTAGTGCTTTTTTATCATGACAACCCTGCAATGCTTGAAATATTGCCGAATGTTCACTGTCAACCGGAAGAATAGAAACACCCTTTTTTGCGGCACTGTCCATAACCAACTTCCCACCGGCAACAAGGGTTTCCTTATTGGCAAGAGCTATAGTCTTGCCGGCATTTATTGCATCTAGTGTCGGTTTTAAGCCGGCCATTCCGACAACAGAATTTATCACGGTATCTGTCTCATCAACGCAAGCACATTCACAAACGCCTTCAAGTCCCGAATATACTTTAACATCGCTGTCACTAACTCGTACTTTAAGGTCTTTGGCGGCATTTTCATCAACCATAGCCACATATTTTGGCTTATATTCTCTGATTTGTTTTTCAATTTCATCAACGTTGTTATAAGCTGTCAATGCAACCACATTGTAACCGCACTTTTTTATAACGTCAAGGCTCTGCGTTCCAATAGAACCGGTCGAGCCGAGAATAGATATATTCTTCACTTATATCACCCTATCAAAAGAAAAGCTTAGATGTGCCGAAAGCACAAAGTATGGCGTACATAGCGGGAAAAACAAATATGGAACTGTCAAATCTGTCAAGTATTCCGCCGTGGCCCGGAAGAAGATTGCTGTAATCCTTAATTCCGCATTTTCTCTTATGTACAGAAGCACTTAAGTCTCCGAACATGCTGAGAACGCAAAGGAACGCAACAATTATTTCCATAGCTATATATCTTCTTAATCCGCCACCCAATGTGTGGAAACCGAAGATCGCATTAATAATTAAGTCGTAAACGGTATAGACAGCTGCACCTAAAATCATTGTTACAACAACACCGCCTATAGCACCTTCGACCGATTTTTTTGGGCTGATTTTCGGACAAAGCTTATGTTTGCCAAACTTTCTTCCAACAAGAAAAGCTCCTGTGTCTGTCAACCAAGATGCTCCGAAGCAAAGCATCAACAGCCAAAAACAATCCTGCTTTGTGTAATTTGCACCTTCAGGCAGAGTGTAAAAATCTCTTATCAAAATGAAACACGAAATACTATAAGTGTAAGCTATAGATCCGAATACACCACAAATCATATCAACATAACTCGTTTTTTCATGCATCACGACCATGAGTATCATCAAACCGAGAATATATGCGGTCAATAAGATGTTCCATTTAACGCTGACTTGATAAGAAAGTAAGAACACCTCGGCCACGCTGTAAATCATAGTAACGGCATAGAGAACTTTGTTTTTGCACTTAACCGACTTCAAAAGCTCATATGTTGCAAGTGAAGCAATCAAAGCGGTCAAAAGTGTGACTATAAGTTTGAACGGCTTATATGAAAACACCCAAAACGCCAGCATAAACACAACAATTATTATTGTTGACAGTGTTCGCTCTCCTTTAAATTTTTTACTTGCTTTTTCAAGAAAATTTGTCATAATTTTTTCTCCTTATACTCCACCAAAACGGCGATTACGGTTTTGAAAATCTTCAAGTGCTTTATTGAAATCATCTTCAGTGAAATCCGGCCATAAAACGTCTGAATACCAAAATTCCGAATAAGCACTCTGCCAAGTCAGAAAGTTTGAAAGCCTGTATTCTCCGCTGGGCCTGATAATCAAATCGGGATCAGGCTGACCTGCCGTGTAAAGATAGCTTGAAAGTGTATCTTCATTTATATCTTCGGGCGAAAGCTCGCCGTTTTTGATTTTCTCTGCAATTTCTTTGACCGAATGAACGATCTCTCTCCTGCCGCCATAATTAACGGCAATATTTATATATGTCTTGACTTTGTCATCACTGTCAACCTCAACAGTGTTAAATAAATCGAGAATATCTTCAGGTACACCTGACTTTTCGCCTATAAAGCGAATATGGTATCCCCTTTTTTCATTTTCTTCTTTTCTCTCCTGCATTTCCTTGAGATAATCCCTAAAAAGATTCATTATAGCATTGACTTCTTTTTCCGGTCTTTTCCAATTTTCCGTTGAAAATGCATAAAATGTCAGGTACTCAATACCGAGATCAGCGGCATAGTCACATATTCGGCGGAAAACTCTGCCGCCCTCCTTGTGACCTTCACTCCTGTCGAGTCCTTTGTTTTTAGCCCATCTTCCGTTGCCGTCCATTATAACAGCAACGTGTCTTGGCAAGATGTCAAAATGTGGTAAATTACCGTTTTGCATAAATACTGCTCTCCTGTAATAAGATGTCTAATCAGCATTGCAGGGGCGGATAATTTTATCCGCCCCAACAATCAGTTTATCAGATATCCATTATTTCCTTTTCCTTAGCGGCGGCGATCTTATCTATATCTGCAATAAAATCGTCCGTGTACTTTTGGATCTTCTTTTCACCGTTCTTCAAATCGTCCTCGGTGATCTCCGAGTTTTTCTTCTTGCCCTTAAGCTTTTCAATGGCATCACGGCGAATAGAACGAATAGCAACTTTTGAATTCTCAGCTGTTTTTTGTACGTCCTTGCAAAGCTCTTTTCTTCTTTCTTCTGTAAGCGGCGGGAACGTAAGACGGATAACACTGCCGTCATTGTTGGGATTTATGCCTATATCAGATGTGAGTATAGCCTTTTCAATAGCCTTAAGTACCGATTTATCCCACGGCTGAACAGTGAGAACTCTCGCCTCGGTAGCTGAAACCGAAGCAAGCTGGTTAATCGGTGTCGGTGTTCCGTAATAATCAACAGTTACTTTATCAAGAATCTGCGGATTTGCTCTGCCTGCTCTGATAGCACCGTATTCGCTTTCGAGAGCAGCAATAGTTTTTGACATTTTTTCTGATGCTTTTGCAAAAATTTCTTCCATAATTATACTCCTTGTCTTAACCCTCTTCAACGAGAGTTCCGATTTTTTCGCCTTTTATCGCTCTGACGATATTCTGCGGATCATTAAGATTGAAAACTAAAATATCTATATTATTATCTCTGCAAAGAGAAGCAGCTGTGCTATCCATAACTGCTAAGCCTTTGCTGAGAATTTCGCTGTGAGTCAGTTTATCATACTTAACGGCATCAGTGAACTTGTTAGGATCTTTGTTATAAACACCGTCAACATTTGTTGCTTTAAAAATGACATCGGCATTTATTTCGGCTGCTCTAAGTGCAGCCGCAGTATCTGTTGAAAAGAACGGATTACCTGTTCCGCAACCAAAAATAACCACTCTGCCCTTTTCAAGATGACGGACTGCACGGTTTCTTATATAAGGTTCAGCTATCTGTTGCATACTAATAGCTGTTTGAACACGGACATTAACACCCATTTGTTCAAGAGAATCAGCAAGCGCAAGCGAATTCATAGCTGTTGCGAGCATACCCATGTGGTCAGCTCTTGTTCTATCCATATTACCGCTGCTTCTGCCTCTCCAGAAGTTACCGCCTCCGACAACAAGACCTATTTGCGTACCAAGAGCGACACAGTCTTTGACAGCACTGCAAACACTGTCAACTATGTCAAAATCAATGCCTTTTCCACCCTCGCCGGCAAGCACCTCACCGCTGAGCTTCAGCAAAATTCTTTTATAAGGTGTTTCCATTTGTGACA
>CAZTSC010000029.1:0-17906 GCA_964616655.1 uncultured Faecalibacterium sp. | reverse complement strand
GACAAAAACAAAACACTCGCAATCCCTTGTAAAATAAGGAATTGCGAGTGTTTTCGCTTTGGTGATCCATCGGGGATTCGAACCCCGGACACCTTGATTAAAAGTCAAGTGCTCTGCCGACTGAGCTAATGAATCGTATTCAAACAGCTCACATATAATATATGATTTAGAGTCGTTTGTCAATAGTTTTTGCAAAATTTGTTAAAATATTTCCGGATTAAGTTGGTTTTGTGTAAAATTAATATAGAAACAAGCTTTTTCCGATGACATTGGTGTGCAATATGCATCTATTTGTATCCTGCTCTTGAATTTAATCAACATTTGTGCTATAATCTTTGTCGTTTAACGGAGGTGAAAATGTGAAAAAACAAAACGGAATACTCGGAGTGTGTGTATTTGCATTCGGCTCAAACTTGATTCTGTTTTTTGTCAAGCTTTATATCGGATTGTCAGCTAATAGTATCAGCATATTTTCCGATGCAGTGAATAATCTTTTTGACTCACTTTCAGGACTTTTAACATTTGTATGCCTCGCCATCGTTATGAAAGCGACAGACATTTCAACAAGAAGTGTTGTCAGAAAGACCGAACAGCTTTTGTCACTGATTATGTCGATCATAGTTGCTTTTGCAGGTTTTTATTTCGCTTATTCTTCTCTTGAAAGACTTATGTACCCCACACCTGTGTGGTACACGGAAAAATATCTTATCATGCTGATTATAACGGCGATAGCAAAAATCGCAATGTGGCTTGTTTACAGGCTGTGGTCAAAAAAAGTCACTTCGCCTGTTATCAGCGTCATGTCTTTTGATTGCATACTCGATTTCTTTATCACATCGGTTACTGTTCTTACACTCGTTCTTTCTAAAAACGAAAGTTATTCATTCGATGCGATATTCGGAATTTTAATAAGTACGGTCATAGTGATTTCGGCAGTGAAGATGATGATTTCGCAGGCCGGCAAACTGATAAATTATGTTTCGCTTGACAGAAGAAAAGCGGTTGAGGAAGCTTTAAGTGTGCTTGAAGGTGAGGTCACAGTTGAAACAGTGACTTATTACTCTGACGAAGATCACACCGATGCGTACATTAAAATTAAATCTTCAGAGTATGAAAAGATAAAAGATAAACTCGAACAAGTTAAAACTGATTGCATGAAAAACGCAAATATTGAAGTGTTTTTTACGCAGTCGTAAAAAATTAAAATAAAACCGAAAGGAGAATGGGGAAACCCGAAAAACATGGAAACACAAACAAAAGAAAAAAAGCAAAAGGTGAAGGGTAAAAAAGGTAAAATTGCCCTGACAATTATCGGAATAATTTTAGCTGTATTAATAGTGTTCATAGGCGTGACGGCGATTGTCAGTGCCGTAGGAAATAAAGCAAACACCGAAAAAGCAAATTCATTTGAGACCGTCACAAAGGAAGATACACTTATTCCCGAAAAAGATGAAAACGGCTATTGGACATTCACGACAGACAGAGACTTTAAGGTTTTGCAGTTGACTGACGTTCATATAGGCGGTGGTTGGATGTGCCTTAAAAAGGATGCGATGGCAATTAATGCTGTTGCGGCTATGGTGACAGCCGAAAAGCCTGACCTTGTTATCGTCACGGGAGATATAGCTTATCCCGTTCCTTTCCAGGCCGGAACATTTAACAACCTTTCCTCAGCTAAGATATTTGCCGCTTTGATGGAAAAGCTCGGAGTTTATTGGACTCTCGGATTCGGAAACCATGATACTGAGCTTTATAGTTTTTATTCAAGAGAAGATATATCCGACTTTTACGAGAACAGTGGATTTAAATATTGCCTGTTCCAAGGCGGGCCGGAGGATATTGACGGCTATGGAAATCAGGTCATCAATGTTAAGAACTCAAAAGGCATAATCACTCAGTCACTTTATGTATTAGATAGCCACTCTTACACGGGAGGTGACTTCCTTGGTGTTATGTGGAAATATGATAACATTCATGAAAATCAGATCCAATGGTACAAAGAAAATGTTATCTCTCTCAATGAGCAGAATAATAAGAGATATGCAGAACTTGGAATGAACGAAAAATCCGACATAAAATCAGCCGCATTTTTCCATATTCCTCTCACTGAACAGAGAGATGCTTGGTATGAATATGCAAATAACGGCTTTAAGGATACCGAAAATGTTAAGCTTATCTATGGTACGGCAGGCGAGGGCAGCAAAGTCGTCTATTGTGGTATAGGTGAGGACAGCTTATTTGAAACAATGCAGGAACTCGGTTCGACAAAGGCTGTTTTCTGTGGACATGACCACAAGAATAACTTCTCACTTGACTATAAGGGAATAAGACTTACCTATGGCATGAGTGTTGACTATCTTGCTTATCCGGGTATATATAAGCTGGGTTCACAGCGTGGCTGTACAACGATAACATTCTCACCTGATGGTTCATTTGATTGTCAGCAGCAGAGCTACTATCAGGATAAATATGTTTCGCTTTATGACAAAGAGCCTGTCACAATGCAGGAACTTGAGACAGTCCCCATAACTGAATAATTTCCATGCGGCAGGTCGAAAGATTTGCCGCATTATTCTCTGTTTTTGAGAAATGCGGCCAATGTTGAGTATGAGGGCTATAAAACAGTGCCGAGAAACTGCAACGGGCTTGTCGAAATGTATATCGAAAATGTCAACTAAACAATTTAACCCACCGGTTTGAAATGATCATAATTCAACCGGTGGGTTTATATTGTACACTGAAAGTCAGCTTACTTTAAGCTTTTATCTCTGTCGTTGAAGGCTGAGCATTGATTGCGTTGTTTTGCTTAGTTGGTACTCTTTTCACTTTCTTGCGATTATAAATCAGCGAATCGATTTTTTCCATGGCGGCATCAAAAATGATAGCGATGACGATTGTTGAAACAAAGTATAAGCTGAAAAAGGCATATGTGTCATTGCCCAAACAAAATAGCAGACAACTTATCAACTATGTTTTCAATCGTTTTTGTATATTTTTCTTCTTTCTTATCAACGACTTTCATGAACGGCTTTTCAAATAAATGTTGACGCACAAAGTCAATAATAGCACAAACAGCATAAACAGACAAAACAACGATCACAGAATAAGGAATAAGCTTCCAGGAATTTTGATAAGTTGCATTTTTAAACAGTGTATCCCAAATAAATCTTCTTATAAATGGATGATCGTGTATTAAGTATACACCAAAGCAAGTTGTTGCAATTCGGTTTATGACATTTGATTTAATCTTAATTGATGAAAATAGCATAAAAATGCATACAGCAGCTATTAAAACGGGCAATTTCTCTATGCCGTTGAAATATCCGGTTCGCTTTGAAAAATATTCGTATTTTGTACCGAGCAAAGTTAAAAACGTACTCAGAATATATATAGTTAACAGCGATACGACAGCTAATATTGCATAGTGCTTAACAGTAAATTTAGGGGATAAGCCGTAAAGTCTAATATAGCCTGCCAAAAAGTATATGATAAAAAACCACGTTAGATTATTGCCCTGAAAACTGCTTTCAAAAAATGTTGGGATAATGCAACCACATAATAAAAACATTATCAACATAATCTGGTATGATTTTTTATCTAGTTTATGTATAAAAATGTTAAGAAATGGGTGTATTAAGAATAAAATAAAATAAACACTTGCAAACCACCATGTTGAATAGGTCAATGGAAAAAAAGCCTGTCTGATGGTAGTGAGATTAATTTCTTTTAAACCGGTAAATATAAATATGGCAAAAATTGTAACAGAATAAAAAAATACTTGTCCCCAAAAACGAAGTGTCTTTTTGATATTGAATAATCCCTTGTTATCGGTAACAAGAAAATAACCGGATATAAAAATAAAAATATCAACTCCGAGTTTTCCACCCATGACAATTAAATTGTACCAAAACCTTGTAATAGAAAGATCAGTGTTTTCAAATTGAAATCCACCGTGAAATGCAAAATGATGAAATACTATCATAAGAATTGAAAGTATTCGCAAAAGCTCTATTGAAGAGTTTCTCATAGGCTTTTCTGGTTGTTTTAATGATTGTTTATTCATTTTATACCACCATTTAATAATTTTCACTAAAGATACTATCACATAAACTAAGCAATGTCAATCTTTGTCGTTTCTTCATTCTGATCTAAAAACTATCATTTTTTAAATATTCGTTCGCTATATTTTCACTTCCGGCATCAAAATTCCCGATTCTACGATTCATAGGTTGAATTTTCACGCAACTTTTGCTAAAATTTAGTCGAGGTGATGATATGGACACATTGAAAATCGGCGAATTTATAAAAAGCCAACGAACACAACTTGGCATGACACAGAAAGAACTTGCCGATAAGATCGGTTGTACGGATAAAGCGATCTCACGGTGGGAAACAGGAAAGGGCATGCCTGACGTATCGTTTTTGATGCCGCTGTCAAATGAGCTTAACGTAACGCTCAATGAGCTTTTAAGCGGCGAAAGGATAATGTCCGAAGAATTGATTATATCACAGGAGGTCAGCGAGATAATCGAGAAAGGAGACGAGGTTTTGATGAATGTTATGGAAGAAAGTCAAAAGACGGTTAAGCGACATAAGAAAATATCAATCAGTTTGTTAATACTTTTTATATTGCAAATGATGGTTTTCTTTGTTTTTCCCAATTTTTTATCGAGTACGCAAGATCCTATTGAATTTATAGTCATAACATCTGGCGTTGTTTTTGCCGGAGTCGGTCTCATTAAGAATAAATGGAAATGGCTGTTTCCGATTTTAATGTATGCTGTATTTGTTGTATATGATATATTCCGCGTAGTTGTACTCGGCAATGCCAAAGCCGATTTTCCCGGAATAATCGGTTTTTACGCTATGGTTTACGCTTTTCTTGTGATGGGATTGACATCGCTTGTTATGTTTTTAGTTGAGAAAATAAAGGAGAAGAAGCTTAGATAGTGCGAACCCGCCCGCAAAGCGGGCGGAGCGATGAAATTGTGCCACCCCACCGACACAGTCGGTGGGGTGGCCGATTTCATCGCTGAAGAACCGAAATTTGTGCTGTTTTTCGGATTGTCGGTCGGCGGCGAGTACGGCACCCACAAGGGGTGCGCGCCCTCGCCGCCCCGCCCGCTTCGCGGGCGGGTTTACACCCACAATTTTTCAAAACAAATGTTCTCTTTTCTGTTTACATTTAAAATAATATCTGTTATACTTATATCTGAACTTGATTTTGGGGGTGATAGTATGGATAAATTTAAGCTTGTTTCCAACTATAAACCGACAGGCGATCAGCCGGAAGCTATAGCGGCTCTCGTTGATGGAATAAACCGTGGTGATACCGAACAGATCCTTTTGGGCGTCACAGGTTCAGGTAAGACTTTTACCATGGCGAATGTTATCGAAAAGCTGAACAGACCGACACTCGTTTTGGCTCATAATAAAACCCTTGCCGCCCAGCTTTGCTCTGAGTTTAAGGAGTTTTTCCCCGAAAATGCTGTCGAATACTTTGTGTCCTATTATGACTACTATCAACCTGAGGCATATATCCCGACAACCGACACCTATATCGAAAAGGACTCCGCCGTTAACGATGAGATAGATAAACTCCGCCATTCCGCAACCTCGGCACTTTCTGAAAGACGTGACGTTATCATTGTCGCAAGTGTTTCGTGCATCTATTCCTTAGGCGATCCGATCGACTATAGAAGCATGGTTATTTCACTTCGTCAGGGCATGGAAAAGTCGAGAGAGGAACTTATCGAAAAGCTTGTCGAGATTCAATATGACAGAAACGATGTCAATTTCACAAGAAACAAATTTAGGGTACGGGGAGATACTGTCGAGATTTTCCCTGTGTACTCGAATGATAATGCGATCAGAGTCGAATTCTTTGGCGATGAGATAGACAGAATCAGCGAAATAAACGCACTTACGGGTGAAGTGAAAGCGACATTGTCACACGCAGCGATTTATCCCGCATCTCACTATGTTGTGTCACCGGATAAAATGGAAAGAGCGTTGCAGGAGATAACACAAGAGGCGGAGAACAGATATAACGAGTTCGTGTCACAAGGCAAACTTCTTGAAGCGGAAAGAATAAAGCAGAGAACAAATTATGATATAGAAATGCTCAGAGAAACCGGCTTTTGCAAGGGGATAGAGAACTATTCAAGGATAATGTCCGGAAGAAAACCGGGCGAAGCCCCATTCACGCTTTTAGATTACTTCCCTGATGACTTTGTTCTGTTTGTCGATGAGTCGCATGTCACCTTGCCGCAGGTCAGAGCAATGTATGCAGGAGACAGAGCGAGAAAGGAAAGCCTGATTGAATTTGGTTTCAGACTTCCGTCAGCCTATGATAATCGACCGCTGATGTTTGATGAATTTTATCAAAAAACACATCAGAGAATTTTTGTCAGTGCAACTCCCGGCCCATTTGAAAAGGAAATAGCTCAAAACACTGTTGAACAGGTCATCAGACCGACAGGCTTGCTTGATCCGCTGATAACAGTTAAGCCCACTGACGGACAGATTGACGATCTCGTTTCCGAGATTAATGAGAGAAGTGCGAAAAATGAGAGAACTTTAGTCACAACACTGACTAAGAAAATGGCTGAAGACCTCACTGCATACATGGAAAATCTCGGAATAAAAGTCAGATATATGCACTATGATATAGATACAATAGAAAGAATGGAAATAATCCGAAATCTGAGACTCGGAAAATTCGATGTCTTAGTCGGAATCAACCTTTTGCGTGAAGGCTTGGATATTCCCGAAGTTTCTCTTGTCGCAATACTCGATGCCGACAAAGAGGGTTTCCTAAGAAGTGAAACCTCTCTCGTACAGACGATAGGCAGGGCGGCGAGAAACGCAGACGGTCAAGTTATTATGTATGCCGATGAAGTGACACCGTCAATGGAAAGAGCTATCAATGAAACAAACCGCAGGCGGCAGATACAGATGAAGTATAACGAAGAACATGGTATAACTCCGAAAACGATAATTAAAGATGTCCGTGATATATTGGAGATCACCACTCACGATGATGGTGAAGAAACCGATGAAAAGTTCATGACTAAGAAAGAAAAGCAGTTGCTTATAGATAAGCTTACTAAGGAGATGAAAGCTGCTGCAAAGATGTTGGAGTTTGAATACGCAGCTTATCTCAGAGATAAGATAGAGAAATTGAGAGGTTAAAAATGTCACAAAAAGAAATAATAGTCAGAGGAGCAAGAGAACATAACCTGAAAAATGTCAATGTCACCGTTCCCAGGGACAAGCTCGTTGTTTTCACGGGCCTTTCGGGTTCGGGAAAGTCCTCTCTTGCCTTTGACACTATATACGCAGAGGGACAGCGCCGCTATGTCGAGTCGCTTTCATCTTATGCAAGACAGTTCTTAGGTCAGATGGAAAAGCCGGATCTTGACAGCATTGAGGGTATTTCCCCGGCAATATCTATAGATCAAAAAACCACAAGCAAGAATCCTCGTTCAACAGTGGGAACAGTTACGGAGATATATGACTATTTCCGTTTGTTGTATGCCAGAGTAGGCATTCCGCACTGTCCTGTCTGCGGAAAGGAAATTAAAAAGCAGACAGTCGATGATATAGTTAAAAAGATACTTGAGCTTTCAGAGGGAACAAAGATCCAAGTCATGTCACCGATAGCGAGAGGACGAAAGGGCGAATACGTCAAGGAACTTGAAGGAGCGAGAAAGTCGGGCTTTGTCAGAGCGAGAATTGACGGTATTGTCTATGATCTCGGAGAAAAAATTAAGCTTAACAAAAACCAAAAGCATAATATTGAGATAGTTGTTGACAGACTTGTTATAAAGAAAGACATACGTTCAAGACTTGTTGACTCACTTGAAACGGCACTCAAGCTTGCAGATGGACTTGTGTTGATAGATGTCATAGACGGTGAAGAACAACTTTATTCACAGAATTATGCTTGTCCTGATCATGGAGTCAGTATAGGAGAGATATCACCGAGAACATTTTCATTCAATAATCCGTTCGGTGCTTGTCCGAAGTGTTCAGGTCTCGGAGTTTATATGAAATTCAGCCCCGAATTAATAATTCCCGATGAAACACTTTCTATAAATAACGGAGCGATTAAGGCTTTTGGTTGGAGAAAAACCGATGGCGGAACTATAGCTAATATGTACTATCAAGGCCTTGCCGAAAAGTATGGTTTTACGCTTGACACACCGATATGTGAAATGTCGGACGAAGCGGTGAATGCCATTCTTTACGGCACAAACGGTGAGAAAATGAAACTTCAGCGTTTGACTTCGTTTGGAGGAGGAATTTACGAAACCGCATTTGAGGGTGTTATCAATAGTCTTGAAAGACGTTATAAGGAGACGACAAGTGAAACAGCAAGAGCCGAGATGGAGTCGCTTATGAGTGTCAACGATTGTCCCGAATGTGGCGGTGCAAGACTTAACAAAGAGGCGCTGTGTGTGACCGTGAACGGAAAAAATATTCACGAAGTTTGCAAAATGAGTATCAGTGATGAGTTAAGATTTGTTGATACACTTGAATCGGAGCTGACCGAAACCCAAAAGTTTATCGCAAAACCCATACTTAAAGAAATAAGCGAACGACTTAAATTCCTTGAAAGTGTCGGACTCAGTTATTTGTCGCTTTCCCGTTCATCGGGAACGCTTTCGGGAGGCGAGAGCCAGCGAATTCGTCTTGCGACACAGATAGGCTCATCACTTATGGGTGTGCTTTATGTTCTTGACGAGCCGAGTATCGGACTTCATCAAAAGGATAATGCAAGACTTCTTGAAACGCTAAAACATCTTCGTGACATCGGAAACACGCTTATTGTTGTTGAACATGATGAAGATACTATGTATGCGGCGGATTATATTGTCGATATAGGCCCCGGAGCAGGAATCCACGGCGGTGAGATCGTCTGTGCCGGTACTGTCGAGGATATAAAAAATTGCGAAAACTCAATCACCGGTCAGTATCTAAGCGGAAGAAAAAGTATCCCCGTACCTGAAAAAAGGAGAACCGGAAACGGAAAATTCCTTGAAGTATTTGGGGCAAGACAGAATAATCTGAAAAATATAAATGTGAAAATTCCTTTAGGAGAATTTGTCTGTGTCACGGGTGTTTCAGGTTCGGGAAAGTCATCATTTGTCAATGAGATACTTTACAAGGAACTGTCAAACAAACTCAACCATTCAAGAAAAGTTTCGGGTACGTTTGATAAGATGCTTGGGGTTGAAAACCTTGATAAAATAATCAGTATCGACCAGTCACCGATCGGCAGGACACCGAGATCAAATCCTGCAACCTACACCGGTGTTTTTAACGATATAAGAGAGCTTTTCGCCGCCACGCAGGACGCTAAAATGCATGGCTATACAGCGAGCAGATTTTCGTTTAACGTCAAGGGCGGCAGATGTGAAGCGTGTCAGGGTGACGGTATAGTCAAGATCAAGATGCACTTTTTGGCTGATATTTATGTTCCGTGTGAAGTTTGCGGCGGAACAAGATATAACCAAGAAACGCTTAGTGTTAAATATAAAGGAAAATCAATTTATGATGTACTCGAAATGACTATCGAGGAGGGAATGAACTTCTTTTCAGCCATTCCTAAGATATATAATAAACTTAAGACGCTGTATGAGGTAGGCTTAGGCTATGTTAAAATAGGTCAGCCGGCGACAACACTTTCGGGCGGAGAGGCTCAGAGAGTCAAGCTGTCTACGGAGCTTTCACGCAGAGCTACCGGCAGAACGATCTATATTTTGGATGAGCCTACTACCGGCTTACACACAGCTGACGTTCACAGACTTATAGATGTTCTTCAAACTCTTGTTGATAACGGAAACAGTGTTGTTGTCATTGAGCATAATCTCGATGTCATCAAGACAGCGGATCACATTATAGATCTCGGCCCTGACGGCGGAGACAACGGTGGCTCAATAGTCGCCGAAGGTACACCCGAAGAAGTCGCAAAGGTCAAAGGATCATATACAGGACAGTATTTGACGAAGCTGCTTTGATGTGGTACAATGATGTTATAAACGGAGGTAGATGTGAATGAAAAACGGAAAGCTTTACAAAATGCTTTGTGCTGTATACCCGATAGGAATAGTTGCCTATCTTGTTTATTGCAAAATAACTTGCTATTTTATTTCAAGTGAGCTTTTGGCTTTTATAATAATCGGTTTTATACTGTCGCTGATATTTGCTTTGATAAAAAAGATACCGACTAAATTAAAAACAATTTGCTCGATAGCGATTCTTTGTATAACGGCATTTAGTTTCTGCTTTTTTTACAGCCTAGGCGGTCACAAAGAGTTCAGGTCTTATAACTCGGCTGAAATTGTCAAAAGCTATAAATCCGATGATGCGCCGACAGGTTTTTCAAATGAAGAACGTTTTATCGACGAGATAGACGAAAATGCAACAGCATATAAATACTTTTCAACGGGACTGCTCCAACAACTCTCCTATACTATAATAACAAAGTACGGTGAGAATGATTTTGACGAAAAGATAAGAGAAATTGACGAGAAATATTCGTTTTGTGAAAAGACTTCCGATGACGGTGAAGGTTGTCCGTTCAGCTGTTGGGGATTTTATTTCAGACTGATATATTCATCGGACAACAGCTATCCGAAAAAAATGCGTTTTATCGGTATGAACGACTCGACTAAAGAGATTGCTTATATCACCTTTGAGGACTATGAGATTGACAGTGTTTCCGATTTTGGCGGATTGTTGGCTAATAACTGCGGTTGGATGTATATAGCAGATGAAAGAAATTATCTTATCGAAAAGCCGACAGCATAGCCAAAAACGGTTGACAATTTCAAAATTCGGTAGTAAAATAACACCGTAATCAATATTCATGCGTTGACGGAGAATGATCGCACCAGAGGCTCAAAAGAGAGAGAAACACGTGGCTGAAATGTTTCTTTGAGTACGGCACGGTCTGCTGCTCCTGAGCAACTTCTCGAAAGAGGAGCGCAGTTCTGCGATAAAGACAGCGAGTGGTGCATAGCACAATTTGGGTGGTACCGCGGAGTTAATGCTTCGTCCCTTGTATAGGGGCGAGGCTTATTTTTTCGCCTCTATCCGCAAATCGGCTGTTATCCGAAATTTTTCAACGATAAAATCGGCACTCCGCGCTCCTGCGTCGCACAGGAGTACACGATTTCATCGTTCCGCCCGCTTCGCGGGCGGGTTCAGCACAAACCTAATCTCAAACGCAAATTACTTGAAAGGAATATATACTATGGAATTTATGAAACTCAACGACATTCGTGAGAAATATCTCGAATTTTTCGAGAGCAAGGATCATCTTCGCTTGCCGAGCTTTCCACTCATTCCGCAAGGCGATAAGAGCTTGCTTTTGATAAACGCAGGTATGGCTCCAATGAAAAAGTATTTCACAGGCGAGGTCACACCACCGTCAAAGAGAGTCACCACCTGTCAGAAATGTATTCGTACACCCGACATTGAGCGTGTCGGAATCACAGCAAGACACGGAACTTACTTTGAGATGCTAGGCAACTTCTCATTCGGTGACTACTTCAAGAAAGAGGCTACCTCATGGGCTTGGGAATTTTTTACAAAGGTACTCGAAATCCCCGAAGACAAGCTGTGGGTTTCTATATATGAAGAAGATGACGAGGCTTTTGACATTTGGACTAAGCACGTTGGAGTTTCTGCCGACAGAATAGTCAGACTTGGCAAAGAAGATAACTTCTGGGAGCATGGTGCAGGCCCTTGCGGCCCCTGCTCTGAAATATATTTTGACCGTGGCGAAAAATACGGTTGCGGTTCACCAACCTGTGGTGTAGGCTGTGATTGCGACAGATATACTGAAATATGGAATCTCGTTTTCACACAGTTTGAAAATGACGGTAACGGAAACTATACAAGACTCAAGCATTGCAATATTGACACGGGCATGGGCCTTGAGAGACTTGCTTGTGTTATGCAGGGCGTTGATAACCTCTTTGAGGTCGATACGGTCAGAAATATTATGCAACACGTCATTGATATTTCAGGTGTCAAGTATCATGAGAGCGAAAAGTCGGACATTTCCTTGAGAGTTATAACCGACCACATCAGAAGTTCAACATTTATGATCGGTGACGGTGTTATGCCGTCAAACGAGGGCAGAGGCTATGTTCTTCGCCGACTTTTAAGAAGAGCCGCAAGACACGGCAAGCTCTTAGGAATAAACGAGCCGTTCTTATATAAGCTTTGCGATACTGTTATAAAAGAAAACGAATGTGCCTATCCGAACCTTCGTGAAAAACAGGAACTTATCACTAAGGTAATCAAGTCCGAGGAGGAGAATTTTGCAAGAACTATCGACAACGGACTTAATATGCTCAATGCAATAATCGAAAAGCATGAATCACTTATGCTCAGTGGTCTTGATGCTTTCAAGCTTCAAGATACTTTCGGTTTCCCGATAGACCTGACGAAAGAATTGCTCAGCGAAAAAGGCATGACTGTCGATGAGGATGAATTTAAGAGAATTTCTCTTGAAAGCCGAGCAGCAGCAAGAGCCGCAAGAAAAGATGCCGGTGCTGAGGCTTGGAAAGGTACTGCTACCGTGCTTAAGGATATATCTTCGACAGAAGTTGAGTGTTACGACAAGATTGCATCTGAAAGTGTTATAGCTGCTATAGTTGTTAACGGTGAAAGACGTGACTATCTTGGCGGCGATAGTGAAGCTGTTCTCGTATTGAAAAATTCACCATTCTATGCTGAAAGCGGTGGACAGGTCGGAGACAGAGGCAGAATTTTGACGGAAAACGCTGTTTTTGCTGTTGAAAACACGACTAAAACTCCCAACGGTGTTATTCTTCACACGGGACATCTCGTTTCGGGTGAGAGCATGACCGTAGGAGATAAAATAAAATCCGAAGTCTGTGAGGAAACACGCAAGGCAACCGCAAGAAACCACACGGCGGCTCACCTTTTGCAGGCGGCACTGCGTAAGGTACTCGGAACTCATGTTGAACAGGCAGGTCAGCTTGTCAATGAAAATGCCGTTCGTTTTGACTTTGTTCATTTCTCGGCTATGACAACAGACGAGATAAATCAGGTCGAGAGAATGGTCAACGAGGAAATTATGGCGGCTGTCAAAGTTGAAAAGAAAGAAATGCCGATAGACGAAGCTAAAAAACTCGGAGCAATGGCTCTTTTCGGAGAGAAATACGGTGATATAGTTCGAGTTGTAAAGATTGATGACTTTTCTGTTGAACTTTGCGGCGGTACTCACGTTGACAATACAGGTGAGTTGGGATTATTCAAAATTGTCAATGAGTCATCAGTTGCGGCAGGTGTCAGAAGAATTGAGGCATATACGGGATTCGGCGTTTTGGACTATATTGACGGTACACTTGATGTTATGCGTAAGGGGGCTGCATTCCTCAAAATTACAAATATAGTTGATTTCGCAATAAAAGCTGAAGTTATAGCTAACGAGCTTAAATCAAAGGATAAGGAAATAGAAAAGCTCAGAGCAGAAATGGCAAGCATAAAAGCTTCATCGGCACTTGGTGTAGCAAAAGAAATTGACGGTTTGAAGTTACTCACAGCGTACCTTGACGACACAACACCCGATGAACTTCGCAAAATATGCGACACTGTAAAGAGCCAAGGCGATGAATATATAGGAATCGCAGCAGGTGTTCAGAAAGCTAAAGGCAGCGGAAATATCTGTGTTGTCTGCGGAAAGGCAGCAACAGCTAAGGGCGCTCATGCCGGAAATATTGCAAGAGAAATAGCTAAACTTGCAGGAGGTTCAGGCGGTGGAAAGCCCGACAGTGCAATGGCCGGAGCAAAAGAAGTGGATAAACTTCCGTCTGCTTTGGAAAAAGCTGAGGAAATAATAAAATCAATGCTTTCATGAGAAAGGAGAAATAAAAATGAACGATTGTCTTTTTTGTAAGATAGTGGCAGGGGAAGTCCCCTCAACAAAGGTTTATGAAGATGAAACCGTTTTCGCTTTCAGAGACATAAATCCTCAAGCACCGACACATATTCTCGTTATACCAAAGGAGCATATCGAGAGTGCGGCAACAGTAGACGAAACAAACAGTGCAGTTGTAGCTCATATTTTTGAAATTATAGCTAAGATCGCTAAGCAGGAAAAACTTGACGAAGGATTCAGAGTTGTCAGCAACATCGGCGAAAGAGGTCAGCAGTCGGTTAAGCATCTTCATTTTCATGTTCTTGGCGGCAGAGATATGACTTGGCCTCCGGGCTGATGAAAAACACAAAATAATTTTAATCGGAGGAAAACAAAATGAACACTTATAAAATAAACATTGCAGGTCTTGAAAGAGATCTCCCCATTTGTCCGGTCAACGATAAGCTTGATATCGCCGCATTCGTTATTTTCGGTGATGTTGAAATGACTGTCAGATCAGCTACGGAGCTTTTGAAAAAATGCCCCGACTTTGACTATATCGTTTCACCCGAAGCAAAAGGAATTCCCCTCGCATATGAAATGGCAAAACAAAGCGGAAAGCCCTACTTTATCTGTCGTAAGGGTGCAAAGCTCTATATGAAAGATCCTGTTTCGGTTCACGTTCGCTCAATCACAACCGATGCTCTCCAGACTGTCTATCTTGACGGACTTGAAGGCGAGCAGATGAGAGGGAAGAAGGTTCTCATCGTTGATGACGTTATAAGTACGGGTGAGTCACTTCTCGCTGTAATTGCTTTGATCGAAAAGTTCGATGCCAATATTGTCGGAAAGGCTGCAATTCTTGCCGAGGGTGATGCTGCAAAACGTGATGACATCATATTCTTACAGGAGCTTCCTCTTTTCATTAAATAATGGCAATAATTGACGAAAACGGTATAAAAACACAGATAAGAACTAAGACTTATTCAAATGTCTATCTTTTTTACGGCGAAGAAAGCTATTTAAAGCAGCTTTATATAAACCGAATTATCGACAAGACTGTAGAGGAAAGCTTTAAGACTTTCAATCTGCATACCATAGACGGAAAAGACGCAACACTCGACATGATTGCCGAGTGCTGCGAAGCTTTGCCTATGATGGGCGAATACAGTGTAACCATTGTCAATGATATGGCTCTTAATAAGCTTAACACGACCGAATATAATAAACTGATTGAGCTGATAAGCGATGTTCCCGAAACAACAATTCTCATTTTTTGGCAGAATACTGCCGAGGATGATTCCAAGGACAAAAAGTGGTCGGAGATAATTAAACTTGTTTCCGCAAAAGGAAGTTGTGTTAATCTATCAAAAAAAACAGCATCGGAGCTTGTGAAAATATTGGTTGGTGGCGCACAAAAACGTGAATGTACCATGTCGAACGATGTGGCAAAATATCTTTTGTCCGTTGTTGGCGATGACATGACCGTTCTGCTCAACGAACTTGATAAGGTTTGCTTTTTTACCGGTACGGGCGAGGTCACTAAAAAAGCGGTCGATGCGGTCGCAGTTAAGTCTCTTGAGGCGACAACGTTTAGTCTTTCCAAGGCTCTTGTTGCCGGAAATTTTGACAAGGCATACGAAATGCTTGATATTCTGTTTTTCAGAAAGACGGAGCCGACTCTCATTATGGGAGCTTTGATAACGGCATATGTTGATATGTACAGAGCAAAAGTCGCATTGACAAACGGAGAAAATGCAACGGCTTTAGCATCATCTTTCAATTACAGAAACAAGGAATTCAGACTTACTAACGGAGCGAGAAACGCATCAAAGTTGAGCATAACTCAACTGAGAAAGGCACTGGATATTCTTGCTGAGGCTGATGAAAAGCTGAAAACCGGAGTTGATGCAAGCGGAGCAAGACTTGCGATAGAACAACTTATGGTCAGACTAATGATGATATGAGCGTAAAAATGGGTATACAATATATATGTGACTATGAGAATAGGAAAAAATACACATTGCATGATATAGCAAAAATCAAACCCTATGATTTGATTTCACAGAGTGAGGAGTCTGCTTTTACCATGTTGATAAACGGAAAAGTCTTCTTTCACACTGAGGGATTTAACACTTTGGAATTTTTACAGCAACTTGCGGTGTGGGAAACTGAAAAAGGCGACTTTAAGTATATTTGTATTGACACAGACGAAAATCCGTTGATATCGTTCATCAAAAGCGATAGTGGCTATTCCGTTTCATCTCCTTGGCAGAATTTTATATGTACAGACAAATTTTCGTTTGAAAATTTAATTTCCGCTAAGAATATTTTAAATAATTCAGGTGAACTATGATAAAACTCGAACAGGCGGTCATTGTTGAGGGGAAATATGACAAAATAAAGATTTCCTCGATAATAGATGCCCTTATAATAGAAACAGACGGTTTCGGCATATTTAAGGATAAAGAAAAGCTGAAACTTATAAGACGGCTTGCTGAAGAAAAAGGAATAATCATCATGACAGACAGCGATTCCGCAGGTTTTAAGATACGCTCATTTCTTGGCGGCAGTATTCCAAATGATAGAATAACTCATGTCTATATTCCGGATATCTTCGGCAAGGAAAAGCGTAAAACAGAGGCATCAAAGGAGGGTAAGCTGGGAGTTGAGGGCGTACCGACAAAAATAATTTTGGAATCGCTTGAAAAAGCGGGAATAACCTGTGGCGAAACAAGAGAAAATGAACAGCGAAAAATAACCAATGTTGATTTATACGAGTTGGGTTTGTCGGGCGGTAAAGACAGTCGAACTAAAAGAGAAGAACTTCTCAAATATTTAGGCTTGCCGACAAGACTTTCAACGTCTTCATTCGTTAAGATTTTGAACACTTTTACAACGTACGATGAATTTATTCAAAAATCAAAAGAATGTCTTACAAAGGAGAAAACACAATGAGAATAGGACACGGATATGATGTACACAAGCTTGTCGAAGACAGAAAGCTTATAATAGGCGGAGTCGAAATACCGCACGAAAAGGGACTTCTCGGACATTCCGATGCTGACGTTTTACTTCATGCTATCTCGGATTCTTTGCTTGGTGCGGCGGCTCTCGGCGATATTGGACATCTTTTCCCTGACAATGATCCTGAATATGAGGGTGCGGATAGTCTTAAGTTGCTTTCGCAAGTTGCGGAAACTTTAGCGGAAAACGGCTGGCACGTTATAAATATTGACTCGACCGTGCTTGCACAAAGGCCTAAGCTTGCACCTTATATTGAGCAGATGCGTGAAAATATCGCTGCCGCTTGTCGAATTGATGTTGACAGCGTAAGCGTTAAGGCAACGACTGAGGAAGGTCTCGGATTCACGGGTGAACAGCTTGGAATTGCCGCCCACAGCGTATGCTTAATAGAAGAATTGAATTAGAAAATTACCGATTCTGAAACTCCCATCAATTTTAGCGATGGGAGTTTTGCTGTATAAGTGAGAAAGTGCTTCCACCTAGCTTATTAAGAAATTGAGGTGTCTGCCTCTAACCGGTGGCGGTTCGGGCATCCAATCGCACCCCGGTGATCATGTGTATAAGGTAAGAGTGTGCGTGCTGCTCATGGATACCGCTTCACCGCCATAGCCGCCCCTGCGCCCCGGCACCCCGCCCGAGGCAATTAACCCACATCTTGTATTGCAAAAACCGGCAAGCACAAAAACACACGGTTAAATGTACACAAGGACTGCACAAAGGGTAGAAAAAGGGAGAAAAAGTGTTGACAAAACAAGAAAGAGATGATAAAATTACGACACTGTTTCCGAGGTACACATAGAGTGTGCGGAAAGGGAGCAGGATAGTCTTAAACAATCGCAAGAAAGAATATAGAAGTAAAAAAGACTTTATACAAGTTGGGAAACAAACAAGTCTTGAAAAAACTTTTTAAAAATCTTTCAAAAAAGGCTTGACAAAGTTAAGTGATTGTGATAAAATAGTCAAGCTGTCCACGAGG
>CAZTSC010000028.1:0-18802 GCA_964616655.1 uncultured Faecalibacterium sp. | reverse complement strand
GTCGACCTCTAGCGTGACAGGCTAGCGTTCTAACCAACTGAACTACCGGGCCATTCCTTGGTGGGAACAATAGGGCTCGAACCTATGACCCTCTGCTTGTAAGGCAGATGCTCTCCCAGCTGAGCTATGCTCCCGTATGTCGCTCATCAGCGACTTTTATAATATACACTATGAATTTGGTTTTGTCAATACTATTTTATAACTTTTTATTTTTTCTTTTTTAAATTGTAATCTTCGACAATAGTTTTCTCTTAAAATATAGTGCCGGTATTTTGGAATAAAGCATTTGACTTTCTGTGAGTGAAAATTAAAACCTCCGACAGCATAGTGTCGGAGGTTAAAACTTATTCAATATCAATATCGTCAGGATCGTCTATATTTTCGTTTTCAATGATCACTTCATCATTCTTACGTCTTCTGAAGAAGATATATCCTGCCGAAGCACCTACAGCCAAAAGACCTATCGGTGTTGCAACATATTCCGGTTTGTCAATTATCGTCTGTGTTACACCCGAAAGAACGCTTGTTGTGTTTTGTTGAGCTTTTTCGGTTGTTGCAAGCGGATCAGATGTAACAAGCACATTTCCGTTTGCATCTGTCGGATAAGTTTCAAATAAGCTTGAATTGCCATTTACAGCGTATGTCGTGTTGTTTGATGAATAATTCGGTGTGCTGACAGCTCCGTTTGAGCTGTTTCCGTTTTGGATATATCCATTGACCGAATCTTCAACCGAATCAAGAATATTACCTATCGGTTGATCGAGATCAACGCTTATGCCGCCAACTGTGTCGGAACCGGCAGCGTTTTTGTTAACCGTGAATGTGTATATAGCTTTGTTATATCTCTTTGAATCGCTGTATTCGATTCTTACGGTGAACTTTGTTGATGCACCGGTGAGCTTGATCGAATTTGTCGATGAATTATCGACAAGCTTATCATTAATATATGTTTTGGCATAAGTTAAGCTTCCGTCAACGAGCTGATCTGCAACAAGGAATGCTGTGAACCAAACTTCTGTTGAGTCATTTGAAACAGTAACTTCATAATCATATATGTCTGAATAAAAATCATCTTCGAGTTCAAAGAAACCTTCTTGTTTTGCCTTGTCAAAGAGGGAATCTATGCTTTCACTGTTTGAATACTTTGTGTTTACACTGTCGAGCATCGACTTAAGAACAAGCTTGGGTATGTTTGTCTCTTTGTCGCCAAGAAGTGCTGTTTCCAAAAGGTCGGGTGAGATATAAACACCGTATTTTGTCGTGAGGATAGATGCAAAATATGAATTTGTGACATCTTTTTCTTCCTCTTGTGTTACCTTGGCATAAGGAGTTGTCTTTGAAACGGAATAGCCCTGTTTGTCAGCAGCCAAAACCTTAACCCAATAATAGACCTCATCTTTGCTCGGATCTTTGCTGACAGGGAGATTTGCTTCTTCGAGAACATACTGGTTTGCAAAGAGATAAGCGAAACCTTCAATGCTGTCCACCGTTGCCGGAACGTTCATTCCGCAAACCTTTGAAAGATAGGCGACAACTGCACCTTCTATGGTCGTTCCTCTGGGAATATCCACCTGCTGTTTAAGCACTGACGAAGCGATGTCGCTCTTAAGCAGAGCATAAACAAGCGTGGTGTATATATGAGTCATTGAATTTTGTGAATAAGGATAGGTTATACCTTGACTTTCGTTGTACGCCCTCATTGCCTGCTCATCGGACTTTATTGCACCCGATGCGAGGAGAGTGTAATATGCAGTGCTTAAAGTTTTATAAAAACTGCTTTGAAGTATACCATCACTTGTGTTGAACAAAGCGGCATAATTGTTACATTCGTCAACGAACTCATCAGCCGTATGGCTGTAAGGATAGTTTGTGACAGGATGCAAAACGAGAGGAACAACCGAAGATGAGCTGTCTCTCATAACGACATCATCTATCCATGCGTAGTTATAATCTTTTTTATCAACATAAACTTTAGTTGTACCCGGGCAAACTTCTGCGTTCCCGTCTATATAAAACACGGAAGCCGATGAAACAAAAGAACTGCAACACACGGCCGCAAGGACCATGGTTGAAAGCATAAAGCTCAATATCTTTTTGAATCTCACGGCAACACCCCCTAAATCTATAATTGGAAAATAGCATAATAAGATAATTTTACAGATATATAATACAACCAACTTAGAATAAAGTCAAGAAAATTTCCATTAAAAATCGGAAATATATAAAACTTTAATATTCTTCAAGTTTTTAATGCGTTGAATAATTTGAATTCAGCATAAATTCAAGCGTACAAAAAAACGGAATATTTTAATGATTGGCGGCAACATAATCGGCTATTCCTTTATATATCGCCTGTGCAAAGACCTGTTGGTAAGCATCATCGACAAGATAGGCGCACTCAAGGTCATTTGTTATAAAGCCGACTTCAACGAGAACTGACGGACAAATATCGGTTCTGGTGACATAAAACGGATAGTAGTTTGCACCGCTGTCAATGGCTGAATACATTGCCGCATTGTCGTCATAGCAGTAAGATTTGTATACTTGAGTTAATCTGTTGTGAATACAGCTTGCCAGAGGTTGAGAAAACGCTTTATAGTAGAAAGTCGAAGTTCCGCTTCTGCTTTTGTTTTCCGAGGCATTAAGATGAATACTTATGAACAGCTCAGGATCAAGTTGTTCGGTCATTCTTCGTCTTGATTCGAGTGAAACATCAACGTCTTCTGTTCGTGTCATATAGACTGCGGCTCCTGCCTGAGTGAGATATTCGGCGAGGTATTTGCTGATTTTAAGCGTTTGATGAGATTCGTATACACTTCCGTTCCTTCCGGTTGCACCCGATTGGATACCACCGTGGCCGGGATCTACAATTATAACCTTGCCGGAAAGAGACGCTTTAGGCTGTTTAAATTTTATATTCAGGTTTCCGTTGCTGTCATAATTGACCGAACAGCCGTAAAATCCGCCTTGCTTTTTAAGATAAAATCTTAATATACTCGTTCCACTTGCGGCATCATTCACCCATTCGGCTTTTTCGACAATAGAACTGCCGGAGGTGTTGACTTGACCGGAATGAGTTGGAGTATTAAAGAACACAAAGTCGATCACGCTGACGGTGTGGCTTGTGACGTTATATTTTTTGTTTTCATATCCCGAAAAATAGTTCTGATTATATCGGTTGACGGAATAGGGGACTCTCCAAACCGTTGACAGTGTAACTTCAAGACCGTTGTTCCCGTTTGATGAGATCACACCGACCGAGTTGTCGGGAAGTTCATGACCTGACGGAATATAAGTTACATCTTCCTTGACTATTCTTCTGCCGGAGGCAAGCTCATACATATCGAAGGTGTCTCCGTCACCGTTTGTGTGTTTGGATTCCCCAATCACTCTGTCTATTGTACCCTGAGTCCACAGACAGTATTCGGGATTATAGTAGGGGCTGTTCGGATCTGAAGGAAAGGTTTCGGCGGTTAGAGCTGAAACCATGATGAAGTTGTTTGTACCCGAAATGCCATTGTCGGTATAGGGTGTGAGATTATTTCCGCTGACAACAACTTGGTTTTGATATGAGTCATGCTGTCCTGAGAGTTGATTGTCATAGTTTTGAGATGGCTTGGAAGTCGATTTGGCGTTGACAAAAACCGTTCCGCCGTCATAGGTTTTTGTTTGACCGTTGTAGGTCGCCTCAACTGTTATTTTCCCCATTTCTTTGACTTTTTTGCCCGACTTTGGGAGTTTAACACTTGCACTGAAAACAGTATAATCGCCGTTGCTTGTTCCTAAAGGTTTCAGCTCAAGCTCCTTATCACCGAGTTTAGCTTTAAGGCTTGCTTGATAGAAAGCTCCGACAGTTATCTGAATCGTTTGTTTTCCGCTGTAGTATGTCGGATCATAGGGAGTTATGAAAGATATAAGCTCTCCGTCAAAAGGCTTTGTGCAGTTGACTGTGAAATTGAGTGTACTTCCGCCTTGAACAACTGTGATTTTGTTTTCTCCATGGCGAAGATCAACTGTTATATTGCAGAAGTTTTCACCGACTACTCCGTAACAGTAACCGTTTATATATAATGAAAAGCTGTCGGAACAATTGACTTTAAAAGAGTAGGTTGTTTCTTGTGTGTTTATTATCGAATCGGTCAAACCGTCAAGTTCGAGTTTTGTCAAAGCTTTTTTCAGATCAAGACCGCTTTTGACATATTTCATGACGGTAGCTGTGCTGTTGTCACGGTTGGCAGTGAAATCAGACAGTGAGTGGAACGCTCTTGCGGCAAGCTTTGAGCAGTTATCGACACTGACGACTTGACACAAAAACTCATAGGCAGACATAGTGCTTTTTTCATCGCAAACCTGTTCACACCTGAAGCCTGCGACAAGTCCGACATTGGTTTGAGATAAAAGAGTGTTTATTTTTTCCATGTATGCAGAGGCGTCTCCGTTTTCCGAATGTAACTGCACTGAAAGATAAGTCATATGCTCACTGTCGAAGGTGATTTCATTCAGATTTTTGTCGGAATCAAAATCGGCATAAATGACAGCGGCGGAATTTGCTTCTTTAGCCGCTGAAGTAATAGCTTTGAGCCTTTCGTTAACAAATTCGGCGGGATAAGTGTCACAGCCGGTAATAATAAATCCGGTGGCTGCGTTTTGTTTCATCAAAGCTGATATGACACTGTCAAACGTCATGATATCAACAGCGAGAATAACGTTTAAGGAATGTGACGAAAAGGCAGAACTTTCCATTTTGAGAAGTTGCAGCTTTTCGCTGTCAGTCTCGACTTGCTTTTTGAACTTATCAAGTGTTGTATCTGATTTATATTTTACTTTTAAATTTTTGTCATAAAGATATTCTGTTTTCAGAAAAACTGTATCAAATCCGGTTTCCGTAACCGTTTGAGCTGTTTGGTTAGCATTTGAAAGACCGTTTGCATCGGTTATTGAGGAAAGCTTGTTTAAGTCTATACCCTCCGACACCCAGACGGCATTTGTCACTGCCTTAGCTTTTGAGAGTGAGGCATTAGCTCTCAATGCAGAGTTTCGGCGTAAACCCGAAAACGTGAACAGCACAATGACCGCAGCCAAAACAATGACTGCGGTTACGGCTATAATAATATTTTCTGTTTTGGATAACTTTCTCATTTTTTTCAGTTTCCGTTCTTCTTTTATTTATAGACTCTATTGTAACATAGATTTTTGACGACCATAGCCATTATAACACGGTTTTAAGATTTTGCATCTCGGAATTTATTAAATTATTATCAACAAATACATAATGATATGAAAACAGCACAAAGCCATTGCAGTTTTTCTCTCTTAAATATTCGACTTGACGTTTAATTATATCATTGCTCTGTTTCCATTCGTTTTTTCCTTTGCCGGCATAATCATCTTGGGAGTCAGCCTTGTATGCTGCAAGACCGACAGCCAATTTAACGTTGTCACAGGTGACGATACTTTTCCAACTGTCTAAGCACCTTTTAAATGGCTGATGATCGTTTTCAAAGCCAAAATATATCTGAGGGATTATCATGTCCGTATAACCGGGGGTACTGCACCAGAGCTTAACGTCAGCATAGAGGTTATTACAGTTTTTTTCAATGTCACCGCCGGGACTTATGCTGAAAATTCTGTTGCTGTCCGATGACTTGACTAAAGAATATATAGATGAGACTAAAGACGACACATTTGATCTTCGCCAATCATCAAGAGGCAGTGAGCCTCCGGCATTTTTATATGCGGAATATTCGTCAGCATCAATCTTTTTGTCACCGGTTGGATAGAAATAGTCGTCAATATGTATTCCGTCAACACCGTATGTTAAGATCTCTCTGACACCGTTTAAAACAAGCTTTTTTGCATTATCGGAAACGGGCTTAAGATAAGCTTTATTTCCGCTTGTATAAATATCGGATTTGCCGACAGAGTTAAATATTTTGTCATCATCACGCACACCGTCTTTAGCTGATATTCTGTACGGGTTGATCCATGCGTGAATTTTTATTCCGTGATCGTGAGCTGATGAAACGATTATTTTCAGGGCATCGAATATAAGACTTCCGTCTTTTTCAAAAGGCGAATAAGGTTTGAAATAATTTGACGGATATATACTGTCGCAGTTGGCTCTGACTTGAGCGAAAACGTCTGTTACTCCTATTGTCAGAAGGTTTTCCATTATACTGTCAATTTTTTTCCTATATTCTTTTTCTGTCATGCTTTTTCTGCTTGGCGAAAGCTCATATATTGCAAGCCATATTCCACGAAACTCTTGCTGCGTTTCAATTTTAATTGCCGCAGTGTTTGGCTGTGTCGAAGTTGATGTTTCAGACAAAGTGTGATTGCCTGCGATTATATTATCGTTGGCCGGAAGGGTGGACTTGTTTTGCAAAGTGTTTTCCTGCCGAGAGGTTGAGCTGTTATTTGAAGTGCTTTCGGCGTACATTGAATTATTGTTTGTGTTTTCAACACTGCAACCTGAAAGCAACATAGTTACGAAAAACAAAGCGGTTAAAAAAAAAGAAAGCTTTTTCATGGTTTTCTCCTATTGACAAGTTCAAGATTTCATAATAATATTATATTAACTTATGTTTTAGAGTAATTCAAGCTTAAGCTATATTTTTTATTGGAAAAGAGAGGAAATTATGGCGATTAAGACATTTATAAAGAACAAGACAGAAGACATGGGCGAGTCAAACGAGATCGTCTGCCCAAAATGTGAACAGGCCACACCCATGCGTTTATATTCTAATTATGATCTCGACAATTATATTTCACTCATACTCGGAAAGAGTGATGATTTCAGTTTTGCTGTTTGTCCGAAGTGTGCCGCTGTGTTCAAACTCAGTGACACTTTTGTTCCGCAATCCGGTCAACGTTTAAGTGACTATCACCTTATCCCGATAGAGAAAAAAGATGAATAAGGAAACAGTTTATGCTTTTGCGATATATTTTCTGCTGATTTCCGCAATCAGTTCCGCTGTGACCGTTATTGATAAGCACAGGGCTAAAAATAACGGTTGGCGAACTCCGGAAAAGACATTGCTTTTATTGGGCTTTTTCGGTGGAGCATTAAGTGAATATATCACGATGAAAAAGATACACCATAAGACATTGCACAAAAAGTTCATGATAGGTTTGCCGGCTATGATAGTTTTTCATACGGTCTTGATCGTTGCGGCGGTTATTATTCAAAATTAAAGTATTCGGTGTCATTTTCGGAGGAGATTCCCTCCGAAAATGAGAAGAAATCAAGCTGACTTTTGGCTTTTGGGCGGCTGATCGGCACTGCCTCGCACTTCGTGCTTCGGCAGTACACGCTCAGCCGCCGCCCGCTTCGCGGGCTACCAATCCCAACACATCAACGCCCCCGATGCTAATGCATCGGGGGCGAATCTTTATTTTATTTTTATCTGCCAATAGGCGATATAGTCTCTCTCATAAGTATAGGTTATATGTATCGTGTCACCCTTGACAACGACCGCCGGATAAGAATATTCACCTAAGCCGACTTCAAGATTCTTTATACGCTTAAAATGTTTTCCGTCATCTGTCGAAACCGAGAGGGTGAGGGGAGTGCGAATGCCCGGTGTTGCATAGGGATTGCTGACAAGGAAAAGTCTGCCCTGCGAATCGGCATCAAGGTCTATTCCGCTGTTATTGTTCGCAAGACCTGACGGATAAGCCGCCGACCATGTTCTTCCTCCATCTGTTGAGTCGCTTTTATATATGCTGCCGAGTTTTGTTCTTGTCAGCATATGAACCGAACCGTCAGCCGATTCCCAAAGTGTCGGTTGAATCATTGGTGCATCAGTGTTTTTAAGTCCCTTGAGTTTTATGAAGTCTGTTCTTTCCCAAGTCTTTCCGTCATCTGTTGAAATATCAACGAATGCTCTCCATGTTTTTCCGCTTTCATCTGAGGCGGGAGCTAAGAGAGTGCCGTCAGATAATCTTATCGGTTTGTTTTTGACAGGGCCTCTGCCGCCACTTACGTCACCCTCGACAAGCTGTTTCGGCTCACTCCAGTTTATACCGTCTTTTGATGTGACATAATATGTCTGCCAAGCCGGAATAGTCTTTCCAACTTTAAAGCAAAGTTCTATAGTTCCGTCTGAAAGTTCAAATAAAACCGGATTCCAATGAGCAATGTTCTGATCTGCTGATACCTCAACCGGCTCACTCCAACCGTTTTCAGTTCTGACACTTGTGAGAATGTTAACATCGTCATCACCCTCAGCTGTACCTGCAAACCAAGCAGCTATTACATTGCCGTTGTCGAGAGGCAGAACCGTTGATGCATGGCAGGACTCTGTCGGCTTTTCGGTAAAGATCATCTCTTTTTCAGCCGACACGATAACCTTTTCTGTTGTCGAAGTTGATACACCGAGCAACATAAGCATCGCCGTTATGAATGAAATTATGCTTTTGAACATTTTGATAACCTCTTTTCTTTGTTAGTTTTTAAGACTATGCATCGGAGCAGGTATTCTTCCGCCCCTGTTTATAAAATCATCAGCGGAGGCTTGATTGACCGGCATGACCGGTGCAGAACCTAAAAGACCGCCAAATTCAACTGTGTCACCAACTTGCTTTCCGGGAGCAGGAATTATGCGTACGGCGGTTGTTTTGCAGTTGACAACACCTATCGCCGCCTCATCGGCTATGATAGCACTTAAAGTCGATGCGCTTGTATCGCCGGGGACAGCGATCATGTCAAGGCCGACCGAGCAAACGCAAGTCATTGCCTCCAATTTATCTATTGAAAGTGAACCGCTTTGAACGGCCTCTATCATTCCTTCGTCTTCGCTGACGGGAATGAAAGCTCCCGACAATCCGCCGACATGATTGCTTGCCATAACACCGCCTTTTTTAACTGCATCATTAAGAAGAGCCAAAGCCGCGGTCGTTCCGTGAGTGCCGCAGTGTTCAAGCCCCATTTCCTCTAAAATTCTCGCCACGCTGTCACCTTTGGCGGGAGTCGGAGCTAGAGAAAGGTCGATTATTCCAAACGGTACGCCGAGTCTTGCAGATGCCTCTTGAGCCACCAACTGGCCCATTCTTGTGATCTTGAATGCGGTTTTCTTTATCGTTTCGGCAACCACGTCAAAAGGCTCGCCCTTGCATGAGCTTAAAGCGTGATAGACAACACCTGGGCCGCTGACTCCGACATTTATGGCACATTCGGGTTCGCCAACACCGTGAAATGCACCCGCCATGAATGGGTTATCTTCGACCGCATTTGCGAAAACAACTAATTTTGCACAACCTAAGCCGCCGGTTTCCTTTGTTCTTTCTGCTGTCAGCTTTATAGTTTTGCCCATAAGTGCGACTGCGTCCATGTTTATTCCCGATTTTGTCGATGCGACACAGACCGAGGAACAAACACGGTCTGTTACTGCCAACGCTTCCGGAATTGAATTTATAAGGTTGATATCGCCTTTGGCAAAACCTTTATTGACAAGTGCGGAAAAGCCACCTATGAAATTCACACCACAGGTTTTAGCGGCTTTATCCATAGCTATCGCAAGCGGAACATAGTCACTTTCACGGCAGGAAGCACCGATAAGAGAAATTGGCGTGACAGATATTCTTTTATTGACAACGGGTATTCCGAACTCTTTTTCGATTTGTTCGCCGACACGGACTAAGTTTTCTGCTTTTCGTGTTATTTTATCATATATTTTCTCTGCTGTTAACGAAGTACTGTCTGAACAGCAATCAAGCAAAGAAATTCCCATAGTTATTGTTCTGACATCAAGGTGACGGTTATCAATCATGTCAAGGGTACTTATTATATCTTGAAAATTAAACATGATCAGCACCTCATATTCTGTGCATCAAGGTGAAGATATCTTCTCTTTGGGTATGAATAACAAGCCCCATTTCAGAGCCTAAAGTATTAAGTTCATCGGAAATTTCAGTTATATCTTTTTTGCAACCTTCAAGATCAATCAGCATCGACATTGTGAAAAATCCCTGCATGACCGTTTGGCTGATATCGAGAATATTTATATCGTTATCTCCCAACAGGGTGCAGACTTTTGCTATGATTTTGGTGGTGTCTTTACCTGTAACTGTGACTATTGCTTTCATATGACAAATCCTTTCTGAGAGTTAGTATCTTTAACGATCCGGAAATTTTCGACAGCCTCCCGCACCGGCATCTGCCCTGTGAGTGTGTACAGCGGGGCGTCCGCTTGCCACCCCACTCACACTTCGTGTTCGGGGGCGAACCGCGGCCGCCGTTCGACCTTCCTACCTCGGCAAAACTATAAGCAGAACACCATTCTCAACTTTTATCTTGCCGTCTTTTTGAATAAATTCGTTGCTGGTTCCGATCGGGAAACTGCTTGTTAAAAGAGCATCATTTAATTCATATTTGAGATTTTCAAGATAAACCCCATGACTTTCATTTGACAGTGAAAAGACGGAAACGTATCCCGAAAGACCTTTTGTGAAGCGGTATTCTCCATTTTTTATAACCGTCATAATATTTTCTTTGTCAAAGAGATAACCGTGTGCATTACGGTCGGCAATATAAGTCAAAAGCTGTATATTCGCAATGGTGTGATCCGTTCTTCCGCCTGTTCCGCAATAGATATGGAACTCGGTGTACCCTAAAGAAAGTCCGTGTTGAACGGCTGAGAGAGCATCGGTTTCATCTTTGCAAGTGTTGAGTTTGAGAACATTTTCACCTTGCGGTGTATAGCCGAGCGAATCAAAATCACCGATAATGACATCGGGAGATATGCCCGACTCTTTAAGGTATTCCAAGCCTCCGTCAGCGGCGATAACGAGATCACCCCGGCATGGTTTAAAATCAAGTCCGAAGTTTTCACCGGCGCAGACTATATAACAAATTCCTTTTTCCATATTTTTCATCTCCGTTTTCATATTTTAGCATAACGGTGGTGTCTAAGTCAACATAAAAACCTACCCATACAAAAGGTACAGGTAGGTTTAAATATATCAGACGGTTGACTCCTCTTTGGTTTTGCTTTTCTTCTCGCCTATCGGTATTTGAGAAATAACGATCGCCGAGGACATGAGAATAACTCCGGAAAATTCTTTGACGGAAAGCGTTTCATGAAGAATAAGCCAGCCGAATACAACGGCAAACACCGATTCCATGCTCATCAAGAGTGAAGCTATTGTGGGATTTTTTGCGTTTTTCTGACCGACTATCTGCAAGGTGTAGCCGACACCGCAGGAAAGAACACCTGTATATGCCAGCGAGATCCAAGCGTTCGATATCATTTCAAGTGAAAACTGTTCTTTGGTTATTATAAGAAACGGTACGGACAAGACAGATGCAACAGCGAATTGGATTATCGAAAGGAGAGTTCCGTCAATGCTGTCAGCGAACTTGTCTATCAAAAGAATATGGAAAGTGAAAAGTACAGCACAGGCGATAACCCAAATATCACCTTTGTCGATCGAAAATCCCTCTTTGATACAAAGGAGATAAAGACCGACTGTGGCTATCACAACACTTATCCAAGTCCTGAACGGTGGTTTCTTTTTGAAGATGAACATTCCGAAAACCGGAACAAGGACTATATAAAGAGCCGTGACAAATCCGGCCTTGCCTGCTGAAGTGTATTGCAAGCCGATTTGCTGTGTTGCGGTTGCGGCAAAGAAAATAACACCGCAGATAAGACCTGCCTTTAAGGTTGCCTTTCTTTTTTTGTTTTCCTGCTCATCGTGCAAAGTACCGTTTTTCTTCTGAATGATAAGATATACGGGAACAAGAACTATTGCACCGAGCATACATCTGACGGAGGTGAAGGTGAAGGGGCCGATGTGATTCATTCCGTCACTTTGAGCGACAAATGCAAGTCCCCATATAATAGCCGTCAATAACAGCACGGCATTGCTTTTAATAACTTTTTTATCCATGGTGATCCTTCCTATACGCTTTTGAAAATAAAATAACCAAATAAATATAACAAACTAAAGTATAAAAGTCAAGAAAAGCATTGATAACACTCAAAAAAGATATCAAATCAACGGAAAAACCGATCAATTTGTTAACAGTAAATATTTTTGAGAAATTTGAGTTAGGATTTACACGGTCAGTTATTGAAAAGTTCATTAATTAATGGTATAATAATTTTGCTTTAGTAAACTGAGGGGCTAACCTCGGTTTATATCAGCTTAAAGAAAAGGTGTTTTATACCGAACGGAGGGAAATTGATGAAAAAATTAATAACACGGCTGACGGCTTTTATCTTCGCCTTGGCTGTTACGGTTTCGGTTTGTCCGTTGACGTTCGCCGAAAGTGTTGTCACGGCAGGGGACATTACATATGTCATTGACGGCAATAATGCTACCGTGCATAAGTATGTCGGAAAAGGCGGCGCAGTAAACATTCCGTCAAAGATCAACGGAGTTCCCATCACAGCTATAGGAAACTATGCTTTTGCAGAGGAATACGGCAAAACAGAACAATCAAAGAGGATAACCTCGGTCACTGTTTCGGCGAACATAAAAAGCATAGGAAACGGAGCTTTCATGGAGTGTACTTCTCTTAAGTCGATAGAGCTTCCGGCTTCATTAGAGGTTCTCGGTGATGCGGTTTTTTGGTATTGCGAATCGCTTGAAAGTGTTGTCGCTTTTCCAAGCGTCAAAACTATCGGGGCAAACGTATTCGGAAAATGTCCGAAAGTCAAAGTTTATTGTGAGGCAGGTTCGGTTATAGAGAAATATGCTAAATCAAACGGCGTAGCTACCAAATCACTGTATCCGGCTTCGGTTTCGACAAACAAGACAAGCATCACACTCAACAAGGGTGGCAGTGTCAAGCTTACGGCATCGAGCAAACCGGCTGATTGTTATTATAAAGATGTGATTTGGCTCAGCAACAATTCTTCTGTAGCTTCGGTTGACCAGACAGGCAAAGTCACCGCCAATAAATACGGCAAGGCTAAAATTCAGTGCAAAAGTTTATTCGGAAATGCTCAAGCATATGTCAATATCAGCGTTGATGTTCCGAAGGTTTCATCAATCACTTGTGAAGACAGAACACTTACCGGTTACAAAATAAAATGGAAAAAAGTCAAGGGTGCTGACGGATATAGACTTCAGAAATATGTCAACAGCCAGTGGAAAACAGTTAAGACAACCACTAAAACGTCATATACTTTCAAAAATCTGGAGGAAAATTCTTCGTGTCAGTACCGAGTCCGTGCGTACGTCAAACAGGATTCCGGAAAAGTTTGGGGCAAATGGTCGGAGATACTTACAGCTTCGACAAAATCGGTGAAAAAAGTCAAAGGACTTAAAGTCTCAAGTTGCACTTCGACATCGGTCAAGATAAAATGGAATAAGCAGGAAGATGCTGACGGCTATGTTGTCTACTGCTATAACACAAAGACTAAAAAGTACGAGAAAATCAAGACCACAACAAAGACCTCGTTCACTCATTCCGATCTTTCGGCGGGACAGCAAAAGAAATATAAGGTCAGAGCATATATGAAAGTTGACAAGAAGAAACACTATGGCAAGTATTCTTCCGTGTTGACCGTATATACTGCTCCCGCAAAGGTTAAGAACGTTAAGTCGGGTGGAGCGACTAAGGATACGCTGACCGTCAAATGGTCAAAGGTCAAGAACGCAAACGGTTATCAGCTTCAGCTCACCGCAGGTGATTTCAAAAAAACAGTGACAACGACAAAGACTTCGTATACTGTAAGCGGTCTTAGTAAAAACACGAAGTACACAGTTAAGGTCAGAGCTTATATAACATATTCAAATAAGAAATATTACGGTGCATATTCTCAGAAAGTTACGCTTTCGACAAATTATGTGCCGACATCGGTTACGGATATAACCGCCGAATTTAATGAAGCATTTTCAAAGACAGCCAATTCCGCTAAGCTCTATGCATCAAAGACGGAAACGACTTCGATCAGGTTGACACAAAGCAACATCACCGATAGATATACTGTTAACACGGTCAGTGCGTTGGTGAATGAATATAACACGGCGACCGTCACAACGGCTGATTTTGAGAAGGGCAAAGAAAGAACAACGAAAATAAGTACACAATCATTCTTCATTCCGAGTGGAAAAGTGCAGACAATACCGGCGTCAGCGGTAAAGAAAGCATCGTTTAAAAAAGACGGTTCCGGATACACCGTGACACTTGAGCTGAAATCCGAGAGTGTCAAGAATAATGCTCTGCCGCAGAACACTTCAAAGATCGCACCGACAATAAACTGGAAGAATGTCACAGCCGATGTTTCCGATGATGCCGATATAACTTCAACTTCGACAAGCTATACCGGAACGACCGTCAAAGGAAAGATAAACCAATTTGGAAAATTCGACACACTTACAATATCAGTTCCGTTTACTGCTAATATAAACGGAACAGTCAATAGCAAAAAATGTGAAATGACCGTTCAGGGCAAGAAAAACCTTGAGTATGTTATCACTTGGTGGTAAGCGGTCATGAAAGGATATCTGAATTTATGAACCGCTTAATAAAAATATGTGCTATTAGTGTTTCAGTGGTCTGGATATTTTGTATGGGACTTGTGATAGGCTCTTTTGGAGTAAGATACAAGGCGAAAAAGGCACTTGAACCGACTACTGAACCGCTGATAATTCAACAGCCACAGCAGACGGATACACCGGAAACTTCACAAATCATTATAAATATGGTGACAAATCAGACGACACTTCCCGAAAAGAAAGACAATCCTCTTGGAAAAGACACAACGGCTAACGGCAGCATTTCGACTTTTGCCGCAAACCAAAACTCGAACGAAGAAACTCCGCAGTCGAAAATTCCGTCAGGCAATGCGGAAATAGCGAAAGCCCTTGTCAACGCAATAAATGCAACAAAAGCCACCCAAAACTTCACCGCCAAAAAGACGGAGAAACTCGCAGTTACGGTTGATGAAGTATCGGGCGGAATTGAGGGCGTTGTCAATTCTTATGTCGCTAAACAGCTTGACAAGCCGGATACAGTTTGTACATTTGCTAACGGTGTCGATTCGACAGGATCGGGAAAAACACCGAACTCGCTGATAGCTCCGCTGAATAAAATGGCTTCGCTTGATGAGAGTGCTATTCAAAGTGCTACATCGGCGGCGGGAACAGGTGGTGCGTACACAGTTGAGATAGTCTTAAAACCTGAACAGCAGACCTTGAATCAAGCGGCAAAGAATCATGACGGTGTTTTTGAAACTATTGATCCCAACTCATTGGGATTGCCAAGCAACGCAACGATAACAGAGCTTTATATAAACTATACCGGTGCGAGCATAAAGGCACAGATAAACAAAGAGGGCAGACTTGATTCGATAACATATGTTCTTCCGGTTTCGGAGGGCGGTGGCAGCGGAAAAATGGTTATTCCCGTGTCACTTAAAATGCACGGTCAGTATGATTGCACCGTAACTTGCACATATTAAACTTAATTTAAAATTATAGCGAATTAAATAATTAAATTAAATTCTTTATATTGACACGAGCAAAGTAAAGTTGTATAATTAGGTCACAAAATAAATTATGGAGGAATAAATATGGATACTATCAAGAAAATTTTCAAAGTAGTCGGCATAATCGCTGCTATTGCTGCTTTCATCGCAGGTGTTTATGCTCTTGTTCAGAAGCTTTGCGACAAGAAGAGCTGCAAGTGTGAAGATGACAAAGAAAACTATGTTTCATGCTCATGCCTTGATGCCGATTTCGTATCAGAACAGAAGAAATAATTTAGCCTAACAGAATATTTACGGCACGGATCATTGATCCGTGCCGTTTTTTCGTTTGAGATGTTTATTTAGTTGCGGATTGTTATTCCAATTTCCGAAGCGAGCTTTTCAAGATATTCAACGTGAGCCGAACCGGAAACGTGTTTAGTTTCGGCATTGGCTTTTTTGACGGCTGATGAATAATAAGCATTAAAAAGCTCCGATGCTTTTTCACTGTTACCTTTTCTGCCATATATCATTGATTCTTCAAGAAATAACAGATGATCGTTCATGGTGTCAAAATCGGGATAATCTCTCCGATAAAGCAAAATGTTATCTCGACTGTTGAGCTTATCAAAAACAGGGATTGCGTATTCTTCGAGTTTTTCGACAATATCGGCCGCCGTTTTTTCGGGATCACCTTTCAAATCAAATCCGTCAGTGTCGTTGTGACAAAGCTCACTCAATCTGCATCTTATGTTGCAATCGTAATCGTGATAGTATTTCTTGATTTCGGATAAATCCGAAAATTTGTGTTCGACACATTCGGGAACACGAATACCTAAATTCACCCAAAGAATTCCTGCTATGCCTTTTTTGACACAGCCGTTTTGAAGTTCAATGACCTGTGCGATATCGCCGTCAACAAATCGACAATAAACATTGCCATGCTTTAAAAATCCGTTTTCTTTCAGATAATGAGATATCGTTTTTCCGATTATATTAAAATTCTCCATTATTTATTTTCCTCGACAATGCCTACCCTGTACTGAGTTGTCGAGATGAACTCTTTGCCCGCTTTAAAGGTACACTGGGGAAATGTGGGTATATTAGGCGTGTTCGGATAATATTGAGTCTCAAGACAGAATGCGTAGTGCTTGTCAAAAGCGATGCCGTTCTTGCCGATGTCCTCGGTTGACATAAAGTTGCCGGTATAAAGCTGCACACCCGGAAGATCTGTGTATCCGTCAAGTGTTCTGCCGGTTGCAGGATCATATACATGAGCGAAGTGACGGATATCTCCGGCTTTGCCGTTTATGCAGAAATTGTGGTCATAACCTCTGCACATAGTGAGCTGTTCATCATCAGCATTTATATCCTGTCCGATAGGCTTTGCCTTTCTGAAATCAAATGCCGTTCCTTCGACACTGCGTATTTCACCGGTAGGAATACTGTCGGAATCGGTCGGTGTGTAACTGTCGCAGTTGAGTGTCAGCTCATGGGCTAAAACATCGCCGTTCTTTGTTGTTCCGAGATTAAAATATGCATGGTTTGTCAGATTGATAACGGTATCCTTGTCGCTGACAGCTTTATAGTCTATCTGAATTGTGTTGTCGTTTGAAAGAGAAAACACAACCTTGACATCGACATTTCCGGGGAAGCCCTGTTCGCCATCGGGACTTGAATAGCTGAACTCAACGCAGTCGTCATCGACAATGATGGCTTTCCAAACTGCGTGGCTGTATTCCGAGCCTCCGTGCAGGCAGGTTTTGTCTTTTTCGTTTTGTGTTACTTGGTACTCCTGACCGTTTATTGAAAACCGACCGTTTTCGATGCGGTTGGCATACTGTCCGACTGTTTGACCGCAGAAATATCCGGGGTACTTAATATGACCTTCAAGAGAATCAAATCCGACAAGAATATCCGCTGTATCTCCGTTTTTATCCGGACAGTAAATATGATTGAGTGTCGCACCGTAGGTTATTATTGAAATTGCGACATTGTTTCTGTTTTCTATCGTATATTCATATATTTCTTTTCCGTCAGGTGTTTCACCGTAAAATTCTTTTTTGACGCTCATGTTTTTTCCTCCTTGTAAGCAGTGGCTTATTTGTACATAAAATTATATCATAACAAGGAGAAAAAGTGAACATGAAAAGCGACTTTTGATAAAATTGTACAAAAAATTTATCGGTGCTGAGCCTAATTTTACCTTTATACCATTTACAAATCACAAAATCTTTGTTATAATTACTCAGATACTTAGAATGTACGGTTTTATAAGTGCTTTCAAAGGTCAACACTAAATATGTTAAAAATATTAGGAGGTCATATAATGAGCAAAAAGTATTGTTATCTTTTCTCAGAAGGCAATGCCGATATGAGAGAACTCCTCGGCGGTAAGGGTGCTAACCTCGCTGAGATGACAAACATCGGTCTCCCCGTTCCTCAGGGCTTCACAATCACAACAGAAGCTTGCACACAGTATTATGAGGACGGCAGAGAAATCAATCCCGAAATCATGGCAGAGATCAATGAGTACATCACAAAGATGGAAGAAATCACCGGCAAGAAGTTCGGCGACAAGGAGAATCCGCTTCTCGTTTCTGTTCGTTCGGGTGCAAGAGCATCAATGCCCGGTATGATGGACACTATCCTCAACCTTGGTCTTAACGAAGACGTTGTTAACGTTATCGCTGAGAAGTCAAACAATCCCCGTTGGGCTTGGGACTGCTACAGAAGATTTATCCAGATGTATTCTGACGTTGTTATGGAAGTCGGTAAGAAGTACTTCGAGCAGCTTATTGACGAGATGAAGGCTAAGAAGGGCGTTACTCAGGACGTTGAGCTTACAGCTGACGATCTCAAGGAACTCGCATCTCAGTTCAAAGCTGAATATAAGGCAAAGATCGGTTCAGATTTCCCGACCGATCCCAAGGAACAGCTCATGGGCGCTGTTAAGGCTGTTTTCCGTTCATGGGACAACCCGAGAGCAAACGTTTACAGACGTGACAACGATATCCCGTATTCATGGGGTACTGCTGTTAACGTTCAGGCCATGGCTTTCGGTAACATGGGTGATGATTGCGGCACAGGTGTTGCTTTCACTCGTGATCCGGCAACAGGTGCAAAGGGCCTCTTTGGTGAGTTCCTCACAAACGCACAGGGTGAAGACGTTGTTGCAGGCGTTCGTACACCGATGAAAATAGCTGAGATGGAACAGAAGTTCCCTGAAGCTTTCGCAGAGTTCAATGAAGTCTGCAAGACACTTGAAAATCACTACAGAGATATGCAGGATATGGAGTTCACCGTTGAACACGGCAAGCTCTTCATGCTCCAGACTCGTAACGGTAAGAGAACAGCTCAGGCTGCTCTTAAGATCGCTT
>CAZTSC010000027.1:0-19400 GCA_964616655.1 uncultured Faecalibacterium sp. | reverse complement strand
GGAAAGCAAAAGTGAAAACAAAGATAGCCAAGATAAAGTCTGTCAAACTTTCAAAGACAAAGTTCACATATAATGGTGAAAAACAAAGACCGACAGTTACGGTCAAGGACTCAAACGGCAAAAAGCTAAAGAAAGATACTGATTATACTGTCAAGTATTCCACCGGTTGCACTAAGGTCGGTCAGTATGAAGTTACTGTTACGTTTAAAGGGAAATATGAAGGGAAAAAGATTCTTACCTTTAATATTGTACCCAAAGGTGTTTCCGTTTCAAAGGTCACAGCAGGCACAGAACAATTTACCGCAGCATGGAAAAAACAGACAGCTCAAATATCGGGCTACGAGATTCAATACAGCACATCTAAAAAAATGAAAGGCGAAGTTACAACCTTAAAGGTAGGCAGATCGGAAGTTGCAAAGACCGTTACAAAGCTTACAAGAAAAACTACCTATTATGTAAGGGTAAGAACCTACAAAACTTTTGAACTCAGTGATTATAAAGATGAGATATATTACTCATCATGGTCAGAGGTCAAAAGTGTAAAAGTCAAATAAACGCCGGAGAAAAATGTTAAAATATATTCCTCACAGTCAAAATTAAGACGAACAGGAGAACAAGCAGCAAGGGCAAGCCGTAAAGCTTGCCCTTGATTGCACTTTATTTAAATTTTTCTCTTGTTCATTTTGGTGGGATCTCTATTGTGTTAAGTAATATATAAACCGTTCGCTAAGATGTTTGATTTTAATTATGTTCTCCATTTTCCGTTCTCTTTTCGGAGAATCGTTTTAATAAGCCTTGATACATATCGGTGAGCATAAAGCTTATGTCGTCATCGCTGATTTCAAGATAATCTGTAGCTATCATTGTTGCAATGCCGTGGACAAAGATCCACATTTCTGTGTGTATAATTTCTGCTTCGTTTTGTGAAAGATCTGTACTGGAAATAATCATGTCGATGACGGACTTGACGCTGCTGTCTTTCTTTATGTATTCCTCACGAGTTCTGTGACGCATGAACAACAGCTTGAATAGTTCACGCTCATTCTTAGCGTAGGTAATATACGCAAGGCCTGTATTTTTATAAGCGGGACAGCCTTCGGGAGCTTTATAGCTTAAAATATATTCCATATATTTTTCATATGATATTTTGATTATATCCTGCTTAAGTTCTTCCATTGTAGCGTAGTTTGAAAATATCGGCTGAGTTGAACAACCAATTTCAGCTGCGACAGATCTTGCGTTTATACTTTCAACTCCGTTTTTTCTGACAAGATTTATTGCGGCAAGGACGATATCCTCCTTGGTTACTTTCTGTTTTGGCGGCATAAAATATCTCCTTTCGGTTATGCAGTGATATTAATGGTTATATAACTGATGTTATTGTAACATTTACAACCGATTTTGTCAACCTCAAAAGATGGCGTTTCATAAAATCAACAATTAAAGTTAAGAAAATATGCAGTTATGCTCACACTTAAAAACAAAGTTTTTGACAGCGAAATTCACTTCAAAGAAGCACAATTCGGCTTTTTGATGAAAAAATGTGAAAAAATTTTTTAAAATCTGCAAAATTATACAAAATTCATCTTGCGTAGGAGAAAAAACTGTGATATACTGCTGTCAGTGAATGAATTTCACAGAATTTGTCGAATTAGAAAAAACCAAGGAGGAAAAATATGGACAATCAAATTAAAATAGTCCTCGCTGAGGACTGCAACAACTTCGGTGACGCTTGCAAAAGCACATTGGAGACATACGGATATCAGGTGACAATGCTTGACAAAAACGGTCAGGCGGTCTTGGAATATCTAAAGTCTAACACCGCTGATGTTGTACTTATGGACGCCTTTATGCAACAGATAGATGCTCTTGGTGTACTTAAAGAGATCAAAGATTTGAATTTTGAAAGAAAGCCTGTCATCATGGTGATGAGTGCGGTCGATAACGCAAAATTTGAACAAGAGCTTATAAATGCAGGTGCTGACTACTGTTTTCTAAAGCCGTTTGATATTGAACTCATGGCTCAAAGAGTCAGACAAATGGTGAAGTGGTATAAAGACGACAAAAGCTCACTTATACTCGATTATTCAAAATCCGGAAGCGACTTGGAAATAATCGTTTCTGATATTATGCATCAAATAGGTGTTCCGGCTCACATAAAAGGCTATCAATATTTAAGAACCGGCATACTTATGACTATAGACGATCCCGAACTTATGCACTCGGTAACGAAGATTCTTTATCCGACTATAGCTAAGATGTATTCCACAACGTCATCACGAGTCGAAAGAGCAATAAGACACGCAATAGAAGTTGCGTGGGACAGAGGCGATGTTGATGTTTTGAGTGCATACTTCGGTTACACGATTCAAAACAGCAGAGGTAAGCCCACCAATTCCGAGTTTATTGCAATGATAAGTGATAAGCTGCGACTTAAAATGAAAATAAGCTGATTTTTTTTGTAGTGTTTAGTGAATTAAAATCACATTTTATGTTTAAATGACAAAAGATGTCGAAATATCGCAACAGACGGACATTCCGATTAGGTGTGTCCGTCTGTTTAATTATTAATTCAGTGCATACAAGAAAGCACAAAATGAAAAGCCTGTTATCACATAAGTCACAAAAAGCAGTTGCTTGACGGCAACTGCTTGTATTTAAATTATTTGAACAGCTTGATTATATAGCCGAACATACCATAGATAACTCTCATAAGCTTTGTGATAATGCTCGGTGAGATAAGATCCATAAATGCAAATGTGTTGTCGCTACCGGTTACACTGTCATAAGTTACACTGTATGTTTCGTAGTTTTCCACATCATTTTCGTCAATGACAAACATTCTCACGGTTCTGTTGCCGGCATTTCCATAGGTAGCAAAGCCTGTTCCTGAGTTGTAACCCATAACAATTCCGTCAGATGTTTTGCCGACAAAGTTGTTAAGATGATCGTGAGCGAAGAACGCACCCATAATATCGCCGTTTTCTACCCAAGCTTGATATTGTCCGGTTATCTTGTCGAGATCTTCACTGCAAGGAGCTTCACCCATGACGTATGTTTCACTTATCATCTTTTCAGGATTGAGTACATACCAGTTGTGATCTACCGTGCTATAAACAGCGTCTTTGTTTTTGGCATCTGATTTGAGAAGAAATTCATAGATTTCTTTAACCGGAATATGTTGGAACAGTAATGACGGAAGAACTTCACCGCCGTTTGCCACCTTAAGTTCAGCACTTTTTGCGTTGTACCATTCAAGTTGGTTCTGATAAATGCCGCAGTATCCGCCACTTTTATCTTTGTTGTTGGTATCCATCATATAAACATTCATGATGGCTTTTGATCCGTCATGAGAATAGATAACCTTGTTGTATGTTCCGCTGTCACAACCGTTTTTGTCGGCATAGCAGTTGTCGTATGCATAGTAGAAACTTGCCTGATCTTCGAGACTTACAGCTGATTCTCTGTCGTGGTCATGATTGCCGTAAGTGAAAAGGAACGGAACATCTCTTTCGACAAGCGGTGCAAGAATATTATCTATAGCCTTTTTAACCTTTTTGTAGTTAGCTGTGTAGAACATATCCGAAAGCTGATCGCCAACGAAAACGACAAGATCGGGTTTTTCGCTGTCAAGTGCTTTTTCAACAAATTCAATGGTCATTTTATTTGTACTGTCGAAGTCTTGATAGTCATTTATCATCATGATCTTGAATTTTCCATCGCTGTTGAATTTAAGTGTTTTGTCGCTGTTGTCATGAACTGCAAAAGCAGGGCAGGCAAGAGCAAATGTCATAACAATAGCGAGAATAATTGCAGTGATTTTTTTCATTTGTGTTACTCCTTGTAGTTTGATATTTAATTATGAGTTTTTACTTTTCTGTTTAATTTCATGCAGTAAAAGAGGAAAGACGAGATATTCACGAAGCAGAGCCGCAGGATATAGACCTTTGGGTGACGGTGCGGGAACACCCTTCGCTTTAATATTTGTCTGCTTCGCTATATAAGATGATCTTAAAATATGGAAGTTGCTGCTTAAAAATGCAATATTGGCACTGTCAATATCACAGCGTTCACTGATTATCTTTTTGGCATTGATAAAATTCTCATATGTTGTTTGTGATTGATTTTCAACGATTATACGACTTTCATCTATGCCGGCTGAAATGAGATATTTAGCTATTGTGTCTGCTTCGCTGACTGTCTGACCGTCATGAACGATACCGCCGCATGGCACAGCGATAGTGTTCGGATTTGCTTTCAAGAAGTCTATAGCCGCATTTATTCTGAGCTTCAGCATTTCACAAGGCTCGTCTCCATCGACCGTACAGCCGAGTATCATAAGATAATCGGGATTTTCAACTTTTTCACCGTATGCATTTCTTGACATTTTAACGTATTCAGCGAAAGAGACGCCAAAAGCGAGAGCCGCAACCGATATAGCTTTATTAAGTTTTTTCATTATATTTTTTTAACCTCACTTCCAAAGTATTTAGCCTTAAATTCATCGACCTTTGCCCAATAAATGTCGGGATGCACAAGAGATGCAACTGCGTGTACTGCATCGGGAACTGTCAGCTTATCTTTCTCGGCACTGCAAGCGTTATATACTTCGTCAAGCATAGAATACGGAACGAATTTGTCCTCTTGACCGTGTATAAACAGAGTGGGAGTCTTGCTGACCGAAACGGCATCTATAGGAGAACATTTTTTAAAATCGAAGTTTCCTCTGAGTACCGATATTTTGTTGAGTATCGGCAAGAACGGAAAGGCAGGAAGGTGAAGGAGGACACCGATCTGAGAGTGATATTCGTCCCAGCAGTTGGTATATCCGCAATCTGATATTGCACATATAACATTATCGGGAATATCTTCACCGGTGACAAGCATGGTTGTTGCGCCGCCCATAGAAACGCCGTGAATTAGAATTTTTGCATCTTTATCCTCAGCGACAATCTTTTTTATCCATTCACAGACTATATATCTGTCATAATAACCCATTGAGCAATATTTGTGTTTATCGAGTGAATGGGCTCTCATGCAGGGGAAAAGCACATTGAATCCTTGTTCATAGTAATGCTTGCCGAAGTTTGACACCGCTTCTGGGCCTGCTGAATATCCGTGAACACAGACGGCCCAATTATGTGTGAAAGTTTTTTGCTTTGCGATGTACGAATAGTATTCTTCGTTATTTTCGCCTATGATAACGGCAGGAGATGGTGCTGTTTCGGCAAACCATTTTTTAGCCGAGACATTTTCTTCTGAGTGATATATACCTGTTGCACTTCCGTCACTGAAAATCTTATTCTCACTTATAAATTCGATAAGTTTGCGTGACAGAACGCCCTCATAAATAAGACCGCAAGTTCCGAGTAATGCACCGGAAGCGACAGCGGCAACGGCGGTGACACCTTTTGCTGCTTTATTCATATTTGTACCTCCTTAAACAAAATACATAATCATTATACAACTGTTTTGCTGTTTATTCAAGAGAAATGCTGCGAATTTAATTATTAATGAGATTGGATTTATTTTAGACATTTATCGTCAATATTTTATTAAAATCTTCTTTACTTATTGACAAATATATAGTCATAATGTACAATAATTTAAAATAATATTTGGGGATTATATTTATTTTGAATATTAGGAGGAAATAATTGTGAACTTTTATGATGTACTATCTGAAAAGAGAAAGAGTGTAGCAACACCCGACAATGTTGTCGATGAAAACGGAAACGCATATTTCGGAACATTTGATAAAGAATTTCCGAAGATGGACTTTCTTAAGGTTAACAAACCGTCTGTGTTTCCAAACAGACTCAACAAAAACAGGCTGACTCTTTGGGAGGCTATTGAACTTAATTTAAAAGAGATTACCGTACTTACAGCCGTATGTAACATGGGAGTTGCAGCGACAGCGGTAACAATAATATATGACAAGAAAGCTAAAAAGGTGACAAAGTTTCAGGAAATGTTTTCTCCGAAGAAAGCTGTCATTTCCGAAACACTTCTCAACGGTGACACGACACGCTCACTCGGAAAAAAGGTTGCTTTTGATTGTGTGAACCATTTTGAAAACGGTCAGGCTTTTGTTACGGGCCATGCGACAAATCCCAAAAACGGCGACTTTGTTTGTTACAATGTGGAGCTTAATCGAGTTTCATTACCGAGCGTTGTTTCAATACCGTTTGGTGAAAACCGCCCGCTTTATTCCCAGAAAGATTTGTTTAGACTTTCAGGCTGGGTAATAGTCAACGGTGTGAAATATGAAACAGACGATGAAAGCACAGCTATAATTGATGACCACAGAGGATACTATCCATATTCTGCCCACTATGATTGGGTAACGACAATGGGTAAAACCGATATTAACGGTGAAAGAAAATATTTCGGCTTTAATTTGACAAGAAATCAATCAATATGTCAGACCGATTATAACGAAAATCTTATTTGGTTTGAAGGTGAGACAACACTTTTGACACCGGTCAGATTTGAACACGTTGAATATAATAAGTGGCATATCAAAGACGTATATGGTATGGTCGATGTCACATTCGATATCGGCGATCGCTTTATAATGCGACTTCGTGGAGGATTAATAGATATAAATTATCATATAACTTTTGGTGAACTTTCCGGATATATTTGCGATCCTGACGGAAACAAATACATACTTGACGGTATGAGTGGAATAGGCGAGGATAAAAGTTTAAGATTCTAATAAGAAACAAATACTGAAAATTAAACTCGGTATAGACAGATATTAGCTTTGTCTATACCGAGTTTTGCGTATTTGATTTTGTTAACTTGTTGTCACAGCAATGACTGTTAGATTTGATCTGAGCTTCGCCATTCCACGATAAAGTTAATGTACTTAATATTCTTAGTAAAGAAATGAGCGAAGTCTTTTGTTATTATCAGATTATCGGCAATATTAACATTTAGCATTTTCAAAAATGAATTGAGTTTTTTAAGCGTATATAAATCACCATCTGACGGTGTTACTATTCCGGAAGGATGATTGTGAACAATTATGACCATTTTTGATTTATTTTCAATAACCGAGGATGCGATAAGCCTGTTATCGAAACTAACATGGTCGAAGTTTCCGTCACCGATCCAAGTGTAGTTAATAAACTGTCCGTCAGCATTGAAATGCAAAAGCATGGCTTTTTCCTGTGGAGTATTGATATATTTCGATCTGACAAAAGCTTCGATAAGATCGGTTTCCGTCACGTTGAACGAAGTGACCGTCTTTTTATCGACATATCGCTTCATTGCGGATTGATAAAGTGTGATATATGTTGCGGCGTGTTCACCAATGCCGTCAACACTCATCAGTTCTTCAAAGTTTGCATCAAGAACTCTGTCAAAAGAGCCGAATTTATCTATAAGCTTATGAGCAAGCGGATTTGTGTCTCCTTGTGGAATAGCATAGAACAGCATAAGTTCAAGAAGTGTGAAGTCAGACATACCCTCGAAACCGCTGATGATGTATTGATTTTTCAGACGTTTTCTGTGACCTCCATGCGGATGCTCAGTCATCTAATTATCACCTCAAATGTTTTTTAGGTGATTATAAACCGAAAATAGTTTTATTTCAATAGGTACGATTAAATTTCTGACTGCAAGGCGATTTATTCAAACCAAATTAGCTTAGTCAAAGAAAAAACCCGACCTTAAAAGGTCGGGAATTTATCTTTTGTATCTTTTTGCTTATCAGATAGCACGGGTAACCTTGCCTGAGCGTAAGCAACGTGTGCAAGCGTAAACTCTCTTGGGTGAACCGTTTACGATAGCTTTTACACGCTTAACATTGGGCTTCCAAGTTCTGTTTGAACGTCTGTGTGAGTGAGAAACCTTTATGCCGAAAGACACATCTTTGCCGCAGAAATCGCATTTTGCCATGTGTCAGCACCTCCTTTTATTACTACATTACACTTTAGCAGAATTAGTTTAGCAGAAATCAAAGTAAAATGCAAGCCTTTTTGAAATTTTATTCGACTTTTTTTAAAAATAGATTTAAGTCCCAAAAACCGGACTTATCTTTGGGCGAGCGATATAAATGAGAAAAAACTATTGCTTTTTCTGTGATTATGATATATAATAGCATCAACAGTCGAACAAATGTACTTCGGAGGTATTTGATATGGAGGATAAGAAAAAAGCACTGGAAACTGCCCTTGCTCAGATAGAGAAAGCTTACGGTAAAGGAGCTATAATGAGACTCGGTCAAAATTCGGGACTTAATGTTGAGTCGATATCGACCGGTTCAATAGCGCTTGATATCGCAACGGGCATAGGAGGACTTCCGAAGGGAAGAATAGTTGAAATATATGGGCCGGAATCATCGGGTAAGACAACTCTTGCATTGCACTGTATTGCCGAAGCTCAAAAAGCAGGCGGTGAGGCGGCGTTTATTGATGCCGAACACGCACTTGATCCCGTGTACGCAAAAGCATTGGGTGTCGATGTTGATTCGCTGCTTGTTTCACAGCCTGACAACGGCGAAGATGCTCTCTCGATAACGGAGGCTCTTGTTCGTTCGGGCGCACTTGATATAGTTGTTGTGGACTCGGTTGCAGCTCTCGTTCCCAAGGCGGAAATTGAGGGCGAAATGGGCGATTCACATATGGGACTTCACGCAAGACTTATGTCGCAGGCTTTGAGAAAGATAACCGGTGTTGTTGCAAAGAGCAATACTGTTGTTGTTTTTATAAACCAGTTGCGTGACAAGGTTGGAGTGGTTTATGGCAGCCCTGAAGTCACCACCGGTGGCAGAGCGCTCAAGTTCTATTCTTCAATGAGAATTGATGTCAGAAAAGTCGAACTGATAAAAGCTCCCGGAAATGAATTTGTCGGTTCAAGAACAAGAGCCAAGATAGTTAAAAACAAAGTTGCTCCGCCGTTTAAAGAGGCTGAGTTTGATATAATGTATGGCGAAGGAATTTCAAGAACAGCCGAAATAGTTGACCTCGGTGTCAGACTTGATATCATTCACAAAAGCGGTGCATGGTTCTCATATGGTGAAGAACGTCTCGGTCAGGGAAAGGATAATGTCAAGAAGTTGCTTAAGAACAATCCGGAACTGCTTGCCGAGATAACGGAAAAGGTTAAAAAAGAGATGCCCACGCTTTACGGCTTTGTCGCACCGAACGAAAAAAAGGACGAAGAAAAAGCCGAAAGTGACACAAAGCCGATAAAGGCTGAGAAAGAACCGGTAAAGAAAGCAAAGTCAACAATATCGGGCAAAAAGCTCGACATAATATTTGATGAAGACTAATGATCCTGACTTACGAAAAAGGCAGAAAAGACAAGATACACGTCAGCATTGACGGCGAATATACAATGACAGTCGATGCTGTGTATTGGTATTCACTTGCGATACCGAATAAGTATGAAATCGACAGTGAGGAGTTGGCTGAGTTGAAAAGCTCGGTCAACTCCCGCCGTGCTTATAACAAGGCTATTGATCTTATTTCAAGACGGGAACACAGCCGCAAGGAGATTATAACAAAGCTGTCTCAAAGAGGATATGGAGAGGTAGCCGATGAGGTTGCGGACAGACTTGAAGAAAAGGGTTATCTTGATGATGAGCGTTTTGCAAATATGTATGCACAGGAACTTAAAAGCAGACGGAGTTTTGGAAAAAGACGGATTTCACAGGAGCTTTATATGAAAGGCATAGACCGTGACATAATCTATGATGTTCTTGAAAATCTTGAGGAAAGTCCGCAGGAAGAAATAATTGATATTCTGTCAAGAAAGTATCCCCATTGCCTTGAAGATGAAAAAAACAAAGCCAGAGCTGTCAACGGACTTATCAGACTTGGATATTCCTCTTATGATATAAGAAGTGCGATTAGGGAATATGAAAATATGTGCGAGGAGTAAAGATGAAAAATACGAAATTTGCGGAAAATTCATCTCTTTAATCTTTACCTGCCACACAAGATACTGTATAATAAAAGGAAAGAACGAAAATTGACGGAGGAAGTCAAATGGAAAAATATACTGTTGGAATGATATCGCTCGGTTGTCCTAAAAATCAAGTCGATGCCGAGATAATGTTAGCGAAGCTTGTTGAGGCAGGCTTTGAAATAACCAACGAACCTTATTATGCCGATGTGGTCATTGTCAACACCTGCGGATTCATTGACGATGCAAAGCAGGAGGCAATAGACAATATATTGGAAATGGCTGAAATCAAAAACAATGGCTATCTTAAAGCTCTTGTTGTCACCGGCTGTCTTGCCGAACGTTATCAAGAGCAGGTCATGGAGCAGATGCCGGAAATTGACGCTATAGTCGGAATCGGCGGAAATGAGAATATAGTCGATGTCTGTCTCAAGGCTCTCAATGGTGAAAAGTACGCCGAGTTTCCTTCTAAATATTGCTTGCCCATGAACGGGGAGCGAGTTCTCACCACACCCGAATACTGGGCGTACCTTAAAATAGCGGAGGGCTGTTCAAATTGTTGCACCTACTGTGCGATACCGTCTATCAGAGGCAGATACAGAAGCCGTGAAATGGAGGACATTCTGCGTGAGGCGGAGGCACTTGCCGAAAGCGGTGTAAAGGAACTTGTCATCATAGCTCAGGACACGACAAAATACGGCAACGACCTTTACGGTGAGCTGAAATTGCCGGAACTTTTGAGAAAGCTGTCATATATTGACGGCATCGAGTGGCTGAGACTTCTCTATTGTTATCCCGACAGCATGACAGATGAGCTTATAGATGAGATAAGAAACAACGAAAAAGTCTGCAAATATATCGACTTGCCGCTGCAACACGCTGATGAAAATGTACTCGCAAGAATGAATCGAACGGGAAGCAAGCAGGAACTTTTGCAGCTTATCAAGAAAATAAGAACCCGTATTCCCGATGTTGTTATCAGAACAACATTTATAACAGGATTTCCCGGCGAAACAGATGAAGAATTTACGACTCTCAGCGAATTTGTCAATGAGGCAGAATTTGATCGACTCGGTTGTTTCGCTTATTCAGCTGAGGAGGGAACAAAGGCAGCTGAAATGCCCGATCAGATAGATGAGCAAACGAAGATCGACAGAGGCGACATAATCATGCAGCAGCAGTTTGAAATCTTCACCCGAAAACAGGAAGAAAAGATCGGAAAGATATATAAGGTGCTTGTTGACGGATATGATTCATATACCGATTCCTACTGCGGAAGAAGTTATATGGATGCTCCGGACATTGACAGTGTTGTTTATTTCACTTCATCTGTACCGCTTGAAAACGGAGAATTTGTCGAAGTGAGAATAATAAACACGAAAGATTATGATCTTCTCGGTGAATGTATTGATATAGATTGAAAAAATTTAAAAATAGTAGTGCATTTTTTGTGAAATCGTAGTATAATATACTGACAGATAAAGCAACGGTCAGAAGAAGTAAGCGGATAGGCTTTTCTCAGAGAGAGGCATATGTTGGTGTGAGTGCCTTGTTAAGATACCGCCGAAATGCATCTGACGGCAGCTTGGGGGAAAGGAAACGAGTATCTCAAGACGCAGGCTCAGCGTTATCGAGCAGGTAATTTTAAGTTACCGTGAGTGATAAATCAGAGTGGAACCGCGTTTTACGCCTCTGTTGCTTTTTGAGCAGCAGGGCTTTTATTTTTTGGAGGCACAGCACAATGTTTGATCTTTTAAAGGAGGATATCCTTTGCGTTAAAGAAAGAGATCCTGCAGCAAAGAGCTTTTTAGAGATTTTATTTCTTTATCCCGGTGTCAAGGCACTTAGAATGTATAGACGGGCGCATTGGTTTTTTAAGCATAAGCACTACTTTATCGCAAGAGCCATATCTCAAAGGGCAGCAAGAAAGACAAATATAGAAATTCACCCCGGAGCAGAAATAGGCAGACGGCTGTTCATAGATCACGGCACCGGTGTGGTGATCGGAGAAACAACTGTTATCGGTGATGATGTGACGATATATCAGGGTGTCACTCTTGGCGGAACGGGAAAGCATGGTGGCAAGCGTCACCCGACAATAGGCAATAATGTTATGATTGGTGCAGGTTCAAAGATATTAGGGCCTTTTCGGATAGGCGATAATTGCAATATAGCGGCAGGCTCAGTTGTACTTGAAGAAATTCCCGATAATTGCACCGCTGTCGGCACACCGGCAAGAATAGTCAAACGCAACGGAGTGAGAGTCGATAATCTTGATCAGATACACATTCCCGATCCCGTTGCACAGGAAATATGTAAATTAAAGCTTCAAATTGAAAGGCTTAAAAGTGAAATAAATAACATTACGGAGGAACACAAATGAGAATTTTCAACACACTGACAAGAAAAAAAGAAGAACTTATTCCAATGGAAGAAGGCAAATATAGGATATATGCCTGCGGCCCGACAGTTTATAACTATATCCATATCGGAAACGCAAGACCGTTGTGCGTATTTGACGTCTTACGCCGTTACCTTGAATACAGAGGAAATGAGGTCAGATTTGTCCAGAATTTTACCGACATTGATGATAAGATCATTCGCCGTGCAAACGAAGAAGGATTGACATTTTCGGAAATATCCGAAAAGTATATCAAGGAATTTTGGATAGATGCAAAAGGTATGAATGTCCGTGAAGCGACAGTTCACCCGAAAGCTACTGAAAATATAGATGAAATAATAAATATCGTTTCAACACTTATCGAGAAAGGCTATGCATATGCTGTTGACGGAGATGTATATTTCTCAACAAAGAAGTTCAACGGTTATGGAAAACTGTCACATCAGCCGCTTGAGGATCTTGAGGCAGGAGCAAGAATAAATATCGGTGAAAAGAAAAAAGAACCGATGGATTTCGCTCTTTGGAAATCAGCTAAACCCGGTGAGCCTTATTGGGAGTCACCGTGGGGACACGGCAGACCGGGCTGGCATATCGAATGTTCCGCTATGGTACACAGATACTTGGGCAATACAATTGATATTCACTGCGGCGGTCAAGATCTCATCTTCCCGCATCATGAAAACGAGATAGCTCAAAGCGAGTGCTGCAACGGTGCGGAGTTCTCACACTATTGGATGCATAACGGCTTTATCACAGTTGATAACGAAAAGATGTCAAAGTCACTCGGAAACTTCTTCACGGTTCGTGATGTTGCTGAGAAATACGGTTATGAGCCTATCCGTTATCTTATGATATCCTGCCAATACAGAAGTCCGATAAATTATAGCTTCGATGCTATAGAGCAGTGCAAGGCATCATTGACAAGACTTTATACTTGCCGTGATAATCTTGACTTTGCACTCAAAAATGCATCAGATGAGACAAATTCGGTTGATGCAGAGATAATTGCAACAATAGATGCAAAGAGAGATAAATTCATTTCAGCTATGGACGATGATCTCAACACAGGCGAGGCTCTCGGTGCAATATTTGAGCTTGTTAAGGAGATAAACACAAAAGTTATTGACGGTGTAAGTTCAAAAGCACTTGTTGAATATGCTATAAAAGTGTTTGATGACCTGACGGGTGTTCTCGGACTTCTCTATGAAAGAAAAGAGGAAAAGAGCCTTGACGATCAGGTTGAGGAAATGATAAACGCAAGAAATGAGGCTAGAAAGAACAAAAATTGGGCTGAAGCTGACAGAATTCGTGATGAGTTGAAAGCTCAAGGTATAGTTCTTGAGGACACTCCGCAGGGTGTCAAGTGGCACAGAGCATAAATAGACTTTATACGGCATTCCGACTTTCGGAGTGCCGTAATTTTGCAGGAAAGTATAATTTCAATATATATATTAATCGAAACTGAAAAACAGCCGGCAATAAACACTTGACGAATCGGCTGACAAGATATAAAATATAGCCATTAAATGAAAGGGGAAAATTAAAATGAAATATACGGAAAAAGGTGGCTTAATAGTTGCTCGTCTTGATATAGATGATGAGATTATTGACTCACTTGAGACAATATGTAAGGAGAAGAACATCAAATCTGCAAGAATTCATGCTATTGGAGCGATAAAAAGTGCAACAATAGCAATGTTCGATTTTGCAAAAGGTGATTACAACGAAAACAAAATTGATCGTTTTATGGAGCTTTTAAGTTTGGAGGGAAATGTCACACAAATGAACGATGAGTGTTATATTCATCTTCATGCGGTTTTCGGTGACAGTGACGGAAAGGCTTTCGGCGGTCACTTGAAAAGTGCCGTCATCGGAGCGACTTGCGAAATGTTTATTGAGCCGCTTGACAACACTGTGAACAGAATCAAAGACAGCGAAACAGGACTTAATATTTTCAACTTCTGAGGTCAATATGAAACTACAAGATGAACTTAAAGCTTATCTTATAAGCCAAGGTGCGAGTGATGTTGGTTTTGCAAGAGCAGACGACAGTGACACCGATTTAGGTTATGCGGTCAGCATTGTTGTCAGACTTTCCGAGGCAATCGTTGACGAGATAACAGACGAGCCGACACATACATACTTCAATCACTATAGATCCGTCAATGCTCTGATTGATCAATTATTGCTTAAAGCCGGCTTGTTTTTGCAAAGCAGAGGGTACAGATATATCACTGTTGCCGCATCGCAGAGTATTAACAAAGACGGCTGGAACTATAAGGGAAGATATTCTCATAAGGAAGCGGCCAGACTTTCGGGACTCGGAAGCATCGGAAAAAATTCCATGTTTTTTCATAAAGACTTCGGTTGCTCTGTCAGATTAGGTACACTTTTCACCGACTGCGAGTTTGAACCTCCGGAAACGGTGATGACCTGCAATTGCGGAGAGTGCCGAATTTGTGCCGAGGCTTGTCCGGCGAAAGCCATAAGCGGGAAAAGCTGGAATGAGGGCGTACAAAGGGAAGAAATTTTCAACCCCGAAAAGTGCAGCAATTTCATGAAACAGCATTTCAAACACATAGGTAGAGGTGCGGTTTGTGGAATTTGTATGAAAGTTTGTCCCAAACGTAACGGATAATTTATAAGAAAAAATGTGATTTGTGTTGAAAATTGCAAAATTTACGCTTATAATTATAAAGGTATAAGCCGATCAAAACAAAAGAAAGGACTTGAGGAAAGTGTCAAAGGTAACAATTTATGATCATCCTCTCATTCAGCATAAGCTGACACTCATGAGGGACAAGAACACAAGTTCAAAGGATTTCAGAGAACTCGTCAGCGAGATAGCAATGCTTATGTGCTATGAGATAACAAGAGATCTGCCAACAAAAGAGGTAGAAATAGAAACGCCGATATGCAAGACAAAGTCGAAAACATTAGCAGGCAAAAAGCTTGCGATAGTGCCGATACTCAGAGCAGGATTAGGCATGGTTGACGGTGTAACAAAGCTTATTCCGGCGGCAAGAATAGGCCATATAGGTCTTTATCGTGACGAGGAAACGCTCAAGCCCGTTGAGTATTATTGCAAATTGCCGAAAGATATTTCGGAGCGTGAGGTTATTGTTGTTGATCCGATGCTTGCGACAGGCGGTTCAGCGATAGATGCTGTCACACAGATCAAGCTTCGCAAGCCGAAAGGAATCAAATTCATGGGACTTATCGCAGCTCCCGAGGGAATCGAAGCTTTCACTAAGGCACACCCAGATGTAGACGTATACTGTGCAGCACTTGACGAAAAGCTGAACGAGAACGGTTATATTATTCCGGGACTTGGCGATGCAGGTGACAGAATATTCGGCACGAAATAATAAGAATAATTATATGTACGAGAATGCAGGTTTAACGCCTGCATTTTTTGTGCGTTGGAAAAGATAATGCTCGAAGGTGAAAAGGCTCTAAATCTTAAGAAAGCCTTAAGAAAACCTTAAGGAAACCTTAAGATTTTCTGACGTTTTGATCAAACCGTTGCAATTGTTCAAAAAGATGCTACCATGAAATCGTACCGACCGGTCAGTGAGAAAAATTAAGAAAGAGGTGCATTGAAATGAACAATGCAAGGAAAATGTTCGCCGCTTTGTTATTGGCTGTTATGCTTATATCGGCAAATTCGCAACTATTGTCTGTTACCGCTGATGCAGCAACAACGGAGAGATCAATGATACAATTTGATTTAGCTTATATTTTTCCAAGTGACAAACAAATCAAAACAAAGTTTGACAGAAACATAGTCAAAAGGTCATTATACCCAAGGGTGTCGATTTGACAGACTATGATTTTTATGAAACGCTTGAAGATATAGAATTGGAACACGTTATCAAATGCGGTGCTTTTGAAGATTTCAGGAATTTGGAAGAAGTGAAACTTCCGAACGATTTAGAAGAAATACCGCCTCGTACATTCAGAAATTGCAAAAGTTTAAAAAAAATCACACTTCCGTCAAAGCTTAAGAAAATAGGAATGGGTGCTTTTTGGAACTGCAAATCACTCTCCGGCAAAATGAAACTTCCCAAAAATCTTAAAACTGTGGGTGACGGTGCATTCGCTTTCTGTTCAAAATTGACAGGCTTCAGAATTGCAGACGGAAACAAACACTTCTCACAAAAGGGCGGTGTACTTTTCAATAAAAAGAAAACAAAGCTCATTTGCTATCTTTCGGGAAAAGAAACGGAAGAATACAAAGTGCCGTCAAGCGTAACAAAAGCTTCACCATATGCTTTTGCCGGAACAAAATATCTGAAAAAGATAACGCTTTCGGAGAATATGAAAGCTGCTCCATATTATGGATTCTACAAATCAAAAGTTAAGACCGTCATTCTTCCAAAGTCCGTGAAAGAAATTGAAGATGATGCTTTTTGGAATTGCACTAAATTGAAATCTTTGACTATCAAGAACAAGAAGTGCAAAATAAATGGTTACCCGATTCAGAGAAACAAGAACTTGACGATCTACGGTTACAAAAACTCAACCGCACAGAAGTATGCCAAAGAGAACGGAATCAAGTTCTCGAAGATCAAGTGAAATCAGACGATATCTATATTTTTATACCCCTAACTCTGGCGGCTGCTTTGTTTTCAGTGCAGCCGCCAATCCTTTTTATTGATAATATATAATCTCTCGGCAAGCACTCAACTAAGTGTACTTAAAAATAAAAAAATTTCAGCAAAACACTTGACAAATGTTAGCACCGGTAGTATATTATGAACATGAGTTAGCACTCTAAAGACCAGACTGCTAAAACGCAAAGAGGTGATGACAATGGAACTGACTGACAGAAAGAAGAAAATTCTTTCAACTATAGTTGAGCTGTATGTTTCGACAGGCGAACCGATCGGTTCAAAGGTGCTGATGGACTATCTTCCGTTTTCAGTTTCATCGGCAACGATCAGAAATGAGATGTCTGATCTGGCTGAAATGGGCTATCTGGCTCAACCTCACGCCTCAGCGGGCAGAGTCCCCACTCAGAAAGGTTATAGATATTATGTCGATAACCTTATGAATGAAAGTACGCTTGACGAGGACGAAAAAAAGCAAATTCGCCGTGCGATAGGAAACAACATCGGTGATCCGGAAAAGCTCCTTGAAAAAGCAAGCGAACTTTTGGCGAAAATGACTAACTGCACGATTGTCGCAACAACACCGACCGATGCAGGTGCGCTTGTTAAACGAGTTGAGCTTGTTCCCATAGGCAGCAGAATAGCGATGATAGTTTTGATGACCTCAACCGGTATCATCAAAGACGGTGTTTGCAAAATTGATGTTCCGCTGACAAAGGAAATGATTGATGAGTTCTACAGAATAGTCAATGAGAGGTTTATAGGAATGTCCGTTGCCGACATCGGAATGGTCATGATCCAGACGCTTGTCGCTTCACTCGGAGCTAATGCGCTGACAATGTCTCCGCTGTTTGTTGTCCTCTCTGATCTTGCTAATCAGGCAGTACAGGCGGAAGTCAGACTTAATGGCAGACAGAACCTTTTAAGCCATAAAGAATATAGCTCTAATGCGTACGAGATGCTTGACTTCTTAACTGATGATGACAAGCTCGAAAGAGTAATGTCATCTGCGAAAAACGGCTTACAAGTCGTGATCGGTGCAGAGAATATGTATAGACAGCTTGAAAACTCGACAATGATAATTTCAAGATATTCCATACAAGGTCATGACGGCGGTGCGATAGGAATTATCGGCCCGACAAGACTCGATTACGCAAAGCTGATCCCAAAGGTCAGATTTATAACCGACCTTGTGGGCAGACTTATAACAGATACACTTGAAAATGATGAATAGAGGAGATGAGGTAATGGCAAAGAAAGATAAGCAGAAACAAACGGAAGATAAAAACGAAAAGATAAACGAAACCGAAACGCCCGATATCGACAAGGCAACTGATGAAGTACCCGAAGAAAAGAGCGAGGAAAAGAGCGAAGTCGAAAAACTTCAAGAAGAACTCGCTGCCGCAAAAGAGGCGCATATGAGGACTCTGGCAGAATATGATAACTTCAGAAAGAGAACTCAGAAAGAAAAAGACGCTATCTTCGGCGACAGCAAGGCAAAAGTTTTGACGGAGATACTTTCAGTGCTTGACAACTTTGAAAGAGCCGCAATGAATGATTCGGCAGACTTTGACGGTTACAGAAAAGGTGTCGAAATGACATTTGAAAGCTTTACGGCTCTGCTGACAAAGTTGGGGGTTGAGTCATTCGGAAAATCCGGTGATATATTCGATCCGGAAATTCACAACGCAGTGATGCATTGTGAGGACGAAAGCCTTGGTGAAAACGTTATCACAGATGTTTTCTCAACAGGCTATAAGCTCGGCGACAGAGTTTTAAGACACGCAATGGTCAAGGTCGCAAATTAATTAATTTAAGTATAATATAAATAAATATCGGAGGAATTTATTATGTCAAAGATTATTGGTATTGATTTAGGTACAACAAACTCATGCGTATCTGTTATTGAAGGCGGTGAGCCCGTAGTTATCGCTAATGCGGAAGGTGCAAGAACAACACCGTCTGTAGTAGCATTCTCAAAGACAGGCGAAAGACTTGTCGGTCAGGTAGCTAAGAGACAGGCAATTACTAATCCGGAAAGAACAGTTGCATCTATCAAAAGACAGATGGGTACGGATTATAAAGTAAATATTGATGGCAAGGCATACACACCGCAGGAAATTTCAGCTATGATTCTTCAAAAACTCAAGGGTGATGCAGAGGCTTATCTCGGTGAAAAGGTTTCAGAGGCGGTTATCACAGTTCCGGCATACTTCACAGATGCTCAGAGACAGGCAACAAAGGATGCCGGTAAGATCGCAGGTCTTGAAGTCAAGAGAATTATAAATGAGCCGACAGCAGCAGCTTTGGCATACGGCATTGACAAGGAAAATGATCAGAAAGTTATGGTTTATGACCTTGGCGGCGGTACATTCGATGTATCTATTATCGAAATGGGCGATGGAGTTCAGGAAGTTCTTGCTACAGCAGGTAACAACCGTCTCGGCGGTGATGACTTCGACCAGAGA
>CAZTSC010000026.1:0-22106 GCA_964616655.1 uncultured Faecalibacterium sp. | reverse complement strand
GTACACATTCGCCTGTACAAAAAATAAAATAACGATTTGAAAGTGAGGCAATTATTTATGAAGAAAGCATTGAGTATAATTTTAACGCTGTGTATGCTCATGGCGTTAGTCCCGACGGCATTCGCGGCGAGCACTCCGCCCGACTTCTCCGACGGCTGGATAGCTCTGACGAGCGCAGACGGCGGAAAAACATTCAACGGCGGAAACTACTACTTGAACGATGACATCACGATCGAAGAAAAGATCACATTCACAGGTACGGCTGTCCTTGACCTTAACGGTCATGTTATAAAGCTCAACAGTGAGCTTTACGGTGGAACGGCTGAGCGTTGCGTTATTTATGTTATAAATACAAAGAGCGGAACTGAACCAAACTATACATATTATCCGACAAATTTCACAATTCAGGACAGTAACCCTACAGCAAAGCACTATTTTTCAAAGCAGAAATACGGACTTTGGAAATGGGAACCGACTGTTACCGAAGCGACTGAGGGCTATGAGCTTGTTGAAGGCGGTGTTATCACCGGCGGTCGCGGCAAAGAAATGCATGGCGAATCCGACAGATGCGGCGGCGGCATTATGATCGATCAAGATAAGACCGGCTTGACAACTGTAACAATAAACGGCGGAAATATTGCCGGCTGTTATACGGAAGGAGATGGCGGTGCTGTATATAACCGTGCAACACTCTATATGAACGACACGAGAGTAGTCGGCTGTGCATCCCGTTTCGCCAGCCCCGGCGTCTTTAACAGCACAACAAGAAAAAACAATGTTGTCACAAAGATGGCTGTCGCAGAGTTAAATAGAGTTACAATTGAAAGTTGCAACGGTTATGTAAGATACGGTGGCGGTTTTTCAAATGCAGCCGGGGAAGCCACCTTGACTGATTGCATTATCAAGAATTGCACAGCAAGCGAACAAGGCGGCGGAGTTCGTAATACAAGCAATGCAGTAACAAATATGATCAACACTGATATTATCGGCTGTTCTGTTACTGATCAATATATTTCATTCGGATCGGCTATATGCAATTATGACTCTACGATCAATTTCAGCGGTAATATAAAGGATTGTGTTTCAAACGGAATGTCGACAGTTTATTCTTCCGGCGGCAACTTCACTATGAACGGCGGCAGTATTACCAATTGTTCATCGTTATATGAAAGCTCTGCTGTATTCTTAATGGACAGCATATTCACTATGAACGGCGGAACGATCAGCAACAATAAGTTAAATGGCAATGTTAACGGTACCGGTGTGTTAGCGAAAGTAAGTAACAGCGAATATCATAGCACCGCAATAATAGCTAATGGCGGAACAATTGACGGAAAGGTTGATTTTATACGCAGAAACGGAGCAATAACATTCAATCGAAACAACGAAAACGGAACAGCAACCGTATTTAATGGCGATGTCTCGTTCTTGAATGATGACTCGGGCTCTATCGTCAATGCAGGCATCTTTTACGGTAATCTCACAGGCAATGTTTCCGATACGAAATACACTGTCAAATTCTTTGAGAACGACACCGACACAGAGCCGTTTGCGACAGCACTTGTTGTCGGTGACGGAACAAAGCTTGTTCCTCCGACAATGCTCGAAAGAGAGGATTATGCTCTCGTGTGGTACACGGAAAACGGCAGCGAATATGACTTCGACAGCGTTGTTGCGAGTGACTTCTCGCTTTACGCCGAATATAAACACATAAATCACGCCGACTCAGACGGTGACGGACTGTGCGATGTCTGCGACGAGGCAGTACCTGTGACAGAACCCACAGAACCCACAGAACCCACAGAACCTACAGAGCCGACAGCCGAAAAGACACTCGCTGATCATATTCTCAATCTCATTTATGAAGCTATAAGAGCGATCTTACGCATATTATCCGGCAGAATTTGATTGAATTAAAAATCGAGTACAGGCGAGTTGTTCGCACACATTCGCCTGTACAAAAAATAAAATAACGATTTGAAAGTGAGGCAATTTTCATGAAAAAAGTATTAAGTATAATTTTGAGCCTGTGTATGCTCATGGCGTTAGTCCCGACAGCATTCGCGGCTAGCACTCCGCCCGACTTCTCCGACGGCTGGACAGCTCTGACGAGCGCAGACGGCGGAAAGGAATTCATTGGCGGAAACTACTATCTGAACGACGATATCACGATTGACTATTGTCTTACCTTTTTGGGCGATGTTGTCCTCGACCTCAACGGTCATGTCATAAAGCTCAACAGTGAGCTTTACGGCGGCTCGGTAGACAACTGCATTTTAAGAATTTTTAACAAAGAAGTCTATAACAACAACTACTATACGACTAATTTCACCCTTCAAGACAGCAATCCCACAGCAAAGCATTATTTTTCAAAGCAGTCGGACGGAACTTGGAAATGGGATCCAACTGTTACCGAAGCGACCGAGGGCTACGAGCTTGTTGAAGGCGGCGTTATCACCGGCGGTACAGGAGGCGAACCTATCAGCGAAACACCGGTCGGCGGTGGAATCCTTATCTTTGCACAATCAGCTCCCGACGGTCCAAAGCCAATTAATGTCACTATAAACGGCGGCAACATCGTCGGATGCAAAACAAAATTAGGCGGCGGAATCGGCAATTGGCACGGCACTGTTACCATGAACGGCGGCAATATCATCGGCTGTGTCGCAACCCAAAACGGCGGCGGAATAGAAAACAGAGGACGCACTGTCACCATAAACGGCGGCAATATTAAATACTGTGTCGCAAATAACAGAGGCGGCGGAATCTATAACTATAGTGGCTCTTTAAATATAAACGGTGGCAATATCATCGGCTGTGTCACGAACACAGGTGACGGCGGCGGAATCTATGTCAGTGATGGCAATGCCACCGTAGACGGCGGCAATATTAAAGACTGTGTCGCAGCCAAAAGAGGCGGCGGTGTTTATAGCGCTAGCCCCGGCATTTTCACTCTTAACAGCGGAAAGATAGAAAACTGCTCCGCAGACGAAGGCGGCGGTGTTTGTGGAAGTTCCACTTTCACTATGAACGGCGGAAGCATCGAAAATTGTGTCGCAACCAAAAGCGGCGGCGGTGTTTTTAATAGAGATGGCAAATTCAAAATGAAAGGCGGCATAATTAAGAATTGCACCGCAACGAAATTCCCGAAATCAAACGCATACTATGCTAATTCCAGTAAATTATTTGCTGACGGTGGCGTAATTGACGGCGCAGCGTTTCTTGAAGTTCAGGGCCAGATTGCTCGCAGTAATGACGCCGAAGGAACAACAGTCTTTAACGGAAAAGTGATATATAATTTTGACATCGAAACTGGTATTTTCTATGGCGGCCTTGAAAAAGACGGTGGCTTCGGTGCAATCATCGGCAACACCTACACCGTAACTTTCTACGAAAACAGTACCGACACAGAGCCGTTTGCGACAGCACTTGTTGTCGGGGACGGAACAAAGCTCGTTCCTCCGACAGCGCCCACAAAGACGGGCTACACTTTCGATGCGTGGTACACCGAGGGTGGCGATGAATACAAATTCGACAGCGCAGTTGCGAGTGACTTCGCACTTTATGCCGAATATACTCACACAGATCACGCCGACAACGATGGTGACGGACTGTGCGATGTCTGCGATGAGGTAGTACCTGTGACAGAACCCACAGAGCCGACAACAGAAAAGACACTTGCTGATCATATTCTCAATCTCATTTATGAAGCTATAAGAGCGATCTTACGCATATTATCCGGCAGAATTTGATTGAATTAAAAATCGAGTACAGGCGAGTTGTTTGCACACATTCGCCTGTACGATAAATAAAATAACGATATAAAGGGAGGCATTTTTATGAAGAAAGCATTAGCATTGATTTTGACCTTGGCACTTTGCCTCGGCGCAGTTTCCTTTGCATCGACAGCATTTGCCACCGAAGCGGAATATGAATATTTCTATTTCGGCTCATATCCTCAAAGTAAAGTAGAAGACACAGCCATAACCGCCGAGCTTGACAAGCTCGCTCCCGATTGGGAAAACTGGACGAGTTACGGCTATTACAGCGGTTCAGACAGTTTTAACACAATGGTACAGGGCGACTGGATGCGCTATACCGATGTGACACTTAACGGCGAAAAGTACAGGGGCGTTAAATTCACCCAATACAGACCCATTTCAACTATTCGTACTTCCGGCGAGTCAAATTCACGTCAAGATGAAAACGGCTATTTTATTAACAATGCTTATTGGTTCAAATTTGAGCCTTTGAAGTGGCGCATATTGGATAAAGACGCAGGTCTCGTAATGTCCGAAATGCTCATTGATTCACAGCCGTATAACAATTTAATTTATGTGACAACCCCGCCTAATTATTATATTGATGAATCAGGTCAGACTTTTGCAAGCAACTATGCGGCAAGCTCAATAAGAGCGTGGCTTAATGACGATTTTTATAACACTTCTTTCGGTGAAGACGAAAAAACCGCTATTTCAAAGAAAAAAATCAATAATAGCGGATATAAAACCTTGTTAGGTGAAACCGGCTACGAAGAATTTGACAGCATCGAAACCGAAGATAACATCTTCCTGCTGTCGTATGATGAGATGATCAACACCGAATACGGCTTTAATGCAGACACAGAAAACAAAGATAGCGCAAGACAGGCAGTACTCACCGACTATGCTAAGTGTCAGGGCGCTTGGACGAATGAAAATGATACAGCAGACTGGATTTTGCGTACTTCAAGCGAAAATAGCGTGCGAGTCTGTTGCGTTTGGGAAAGCGGAGAAATATATAAAAATTTTAATGATACTTCTAATGTCTATAGGTGTGTTCGCCCTGCAATGGTGGTCGATCTCAGCTATTATGATGAGCCGATCGAACCGACAACAGAAAAGACACTTGCTGATTATATTCTTAAAGTCATTTCTGCTTTCCTTGACTCTTTAATAAACTTTATAATGAATAGAAAATAATGAATAGCTAACAACAATTTTTTGATTCTCCTGTTGTTCCCCCTTATCGGCTGCACACTACGATATGGGGGGACTTTTTTGTACATAAAACGAAAATGAGCAATTTTTTTAAAAATGTATTGCATTGTCGCTTTTGTGGTAATATAATATATACAGTTCAAACAGGAGGTTACAACTATGGACAAGATCACAAAAGATATGACTGTTGGTGATATTCTCGATGCCGACAGAGGAACATCTGTTTTCTTCTTACAGATGGGTATGCACTGCCTCGGCTGTCCCTCATCAAGAGGCGAAACAGTTGCAGAAGCTTGCATGGTTCACGGTGTTGATGCCGATAAACTTGTTGATTCGATCAACGAATACCTTGCTTCTAAATAATAAGCTGCCGATTGTCGAACACCGATTTATCTCGGATTTGTTTGATAAGTACGGGAAAACATGATGGGGCGGATAGAACGCAGTTCGACAGTAAGATATTGCCGAATTGTGGTTTATTATCCGTCCTTTTTCATCAAATGGAGAAATAATGGATAACATAAACTTAAGCAAAAGATTGAGCCTTGCCGCTGCATTTGTCAGAAAAGATTCATTACTGTGTGATATAGGTACGGATCACGCATATCTTCCCGTGTACCTTGTGAAAAAGGGGATATCTGTGTCAGCAATAGCTGCCGACCTCAGAAAAGGACCACTGAAAAATGCGGAGAAAACAGTTACAGGTTACGGCTTAAACAACAAAATAATGCTCAGACTATCAGACGGACTTGACAAAATTTCGTCTGAAGAAGTGACAGATATCGTGCTTGCAGGCATGGGCGGCGATCTTATAAGCGACATTTTAAGCCGTGCCGATTGGATAAAAGACACTTCAAAGAGAATAATTGTCCAACCACAGACACACTCGGAAAAAGTCAGAACATTCTTCATATCAAATGGCTTTGAAATTATAAGCGAGAGTGCCTGCCGAGAGGACGGCAAACTATATATATGCATTTGTGCTGAATTTACCGGCAAGAATAATTCATATCCGTTCGGCTATGAATATTACGGAGAATTGCCGAATTGTAAAGACATTCACGCAAAAGAATATCTTATCAAACAAAGAGAACGCTTTTTAAAAAGAGCTGACGGTCTTTCAAAAAGCGGACAAAACGAAACTGAGGCAGAGTTTTTATATAAGCTTTGCGACACTCTTAAGGGATTTACGGAGGAAAATAATGATAAAAGTTAAAGATATACTTGAATATTTAAACACGCTTGCACCGTTCGACAATAAGTGTGAGTGGGATAATTGCGGACTTTTGATAGGTGATATAAAAGCCGAGACGAATAAAATCGGTTTCACTCTGGATCTTACACCGTCTGTACTTGAAAACGCAAAAAAGAACGGAGTCGATCTTATAGTCACGCATCATCCGGTTATTTTCAGAGCGCAAAAGAACTTTTTAAAGGGCGATATAGCTTTTGAAACGGCAAAAGCAGGAATTAGCGTCATATCGTGTCACACTTGTTACGATTGTGCAAAAGCGGGTGTAAGTGATGTTTTAGCTGAAACTATAGGACTTACAAATATATGTGAAGTTGAAACTGAAGAAAAACCGAGTTGTGTCAGAATCGGTGATAGCAAATCTTGCACACCTTTGCAGTTGGCTCAAAATGTTTCAGACAAGCTCTCAACAATCGTCAGACTCGCAAAAGGCAACAGAGATATTAAAAAAGTTGCTGTTTGTGGAGGCTCAGGTGGCGATTTTATATTTGATGCACTTAAAGCCGGAGCCGATGCCTATGTGACAGGCGACTTAAGTCATCATCATTTTCTTTTGGCTGAACAGATGGGAATGACAATTATCGGTGCCGGTCACTTTGAAACAGAAAACCCGGCTGTATTTCCGCTGATGAATAAAGTCTGTGCAAAATTTTCAGAGATAATAGGAATATACTTGGGAGAAGAAAATCCCGTGGAATTTATAGGTAAAAACTAATGGCACTTGACGGAATATATTTACACAAACTTAAAAATGAAATAGAAAAAGTTGCTGTCGGCTCAAGAGTCGATAAAGTTTCGCAGCCGTCAAAGGATGAGATCGTTCTCACTCTCAGAGGAAAAAGCGGTCAGCAAAAGCTCTTGCTATGCGTCAGGGCAAATAGTCCGAGAATACAACTGACAAAGCATACGCTTGAAAATCCATCTGCCCCTCCTATGTTGTGTATGCTTTTCAGAAAGCATCTTATCGGAGCGATGATAAAAGAAATCAGACAGCAAGAACTTGACCGTATTCTTTTTATTGATTTTGATGCAACGAATGAGATCGGTGACAGGGTAAATCTGACATTATGCATAGAAATAATGGGAAAATACAGCAATATTATTTTGATTGACGGTGAAAACAAGATAATAGATTCAATAAAAAGAGTTGACTTTTCAACTTCATCGGTCAGACAAATATTGCCCGGACTTGAATATGCTTTGCCGCCCGGTCAGACAAAATGTAATCTTTTAACAGACGATCCGCATGATGCAATAAGACTTATTGACGATAATGAAATCGGTTTGAAGATGTCAAAAGCAGTCTTGTCGTCTGTTCAGGGAATATCTCCGATTATTGCAAGAGAAATAGTGTATCAAGCCTGCGGTGAAGATAAATTTGTTGGGGAAATAACAAAAGGCGACCTTATAAAAACCGAATATTTACTTTCTGAAATAAAATCTCAGCTTGAAACTGATACCGATGCGTACATCGTATTTGACGAAACCGGAAAACCGATAGATTTTTCTTTCATTGATATCAAGCAATACAATGCCGAAGCAAACATCAAAAAATATGAAAGCCACAGTGCTTTATTAGATGATTATTACTACGAAAAAGACCGCATTGAACGCACAAGGCATAAAGGTCAAGAACTTTTCAGACTTGTTTCAAATCTTACCGAGAGAACGGCGAGAAAGCTCAATGTTCAGCGAGAAGAACTGAAAAAATGCGGTGACAGAGAAACTCTCAGAATTTATGCAGAGCTGATAAACGCAAACGTTTACAGACTTGAAAAGGGAGCGCTGTTTTATGAGATCGAGAACTACTATGACGGCAATAATGTTGTCAGAATAAGTTGCGATCCGAGTTTAAGTCCGGTTAAAAACGCTCAAAAGTATTATAAGGAATATAAAAAGGCACAAACAGCGGAAAAAATGCTCACTCAGCTTATCGAGAAAGGCGAAGAAGAACTTGAATATTTCAAAACAGTTGAAGATGAGCTTATTCGCTCAGACTCTGAAAGCGAGTTAAGCTCAATCAGAGAAGAATTGGCTTCGCTTGGTTATGCCAAAACTAAAAGAAAGTCAAACAAAAAGCCGCCGAAAGCACTCCCACCAATGGAATTTGAAACAACTGACGGTTTTACGGTACTTGTTGGTAGGAACAATATTCAAAATGACAGACTTTCAATGAAGCAGGCGAACAATCACGATATGTTCATGCATATCCAAAAGCAACCCGGTTCTCACGTTATAATTGTCAGTGATAACAAAGAAATAAGCGACAGAGCGATTGAAGAGGCGGCTGTCATAGCTGCATATTATAGCAGCGCAAGGCAATCTTCAAGAGTTCCTATCGACTATACATTTGTCAAAAATCTCAAAAAACCGAACGGTGCAAAGCCGGGATTTGTGATATATCATGTTTATTACACAATAACCGTTAAGCCAGACAGCGGATTTGTCGAGAGCTTAAGAAAAAAATAAGGAGGAAACCAATATGTCGGGTTTTACACATTTACATGTACATACCGAATACAGCCTACTTGACGGTGCGTGCAAGATCGGTGCATTGCTCGACAGAGCCAAAGAATTAGGACAAACCTCTTTAGCAATAACCGATCATGGTGCTATGTACGGTGCTATTGACTTTTATAAGGCGGCAAAGGAGAGGGGAGTCAAACCGATAATCGGTTGCGAGTGTTATGTCGCTCCGAGAAACCGCAAGGATAAAGTACACGCACTGGATCATGACCGTCACCATTTAATACTCCTTTGCAAGGATAATGTTGGATATCAAAATCTCATCGCAATGGTCAGTGAGTCTTGGATAAACGGCTTTTATGTTAAACCGAGAATTGACCGTGAATTGCTTGAAAAACACCATGAGGGATTAATAGCTCTTTCAGGCTGCCTTTTCGGTGAAATTCCCAAATTACTGCTCAGAGGTGATTATGATGGAGCAAAAGAAACCGCTTTGTGGTACGAGGAACTATTCGGTAAAGGTAACTATTATCTCGAAATTCAGAATCATCTCTTAAGCGAGCAAAGAGAGCTTATTCCACAACTGATACGCTTAAGCGAGGACACGGGGATTCCCCTTGCGGCAACAAACGATGTACACTATATAAACAGAGAGGACTCATATGTTCAAAGAGTGCTTATCTGTATTCAAACTAACCATACCATTGATGAAGGAACCGGAATTGACTTTTCAAGTGATGAGCTTTATTTAAAAAGTGCCGATGAGATGGCTGAACTTTTCCCACAAATTCCGGAAGCTTTGGAAAACACAAATGTTATTGCCGATCAGTGTAATGTCGAATTTGAATTCGGAAAAATAAAACTTCCGTTTTTTGATATTCCCGGCTGTGATGATCATTTTGAATATTTCAAAAAGCAGTGCTATGACGGTTTAAGAGAAAAGGTTGGAGAAAATCCACCGAAAGAATATGCAGAAAGACTTGACTATGAGCTGAGTGTAATAAATCAGATGGGATATGTTGACTACTATCTTATTGTCAACGACTATGTTTCATTCGCTAAAAGCAAGAACATACCCGTTGGACCGGGCAGAGGTTCCGGTGCGGGAAGTCTTGCAGCGTACTGTATAGGAATAACAGAGATTGATCCTATAAAATACGATCTTCTTTTTGAACGTTTCTTAAATCCGGAACGTGTCAGTATGCCGGACTTTGATGTTGATTTTTGTTATATTCGCCGTGATGAAGTGATAAACTATGTTATTGAAAAATACGGAAGTGATCACGTTGCTCAAATAATCACGTTTGGAACACTTGCGGCTAAGGCGGCTGTCAGAGATGTCGGCAGAGCCTTAGGCATACCGTATGCGACAGTTGATTCGGTCGCAAAAGCTATCCCAAATGAGATGAAAATAACAATTGATAAAGCCCTTGAGATTTCACCCGATCTTAAGAGAATGTACACTGAAAACGGTGAAATAAGAAAACTTATCGACACTGCAAGAAAGGTTGAGGGAATGCCAAGACACGCATCAACCCACGCCGCAGGTGTTGTTATAACCGAAAATCCTGTTGACACATATGTTCCTCTGGCTGTTAATGACGATATACCGGTCACTCAGTATACAATGACAGCTCTGGAACAACTTGGACTATTGAAAATGGACTTTCTCGGTTTGAGAACCTTGACAGTTGTCGATTATGCTCAAAAGCTTGTCAGAAAGAGAAAACCCGATTTTGATATAAAAAAGATAGATATAAATGATAAGAAAGTATTCGCCATGTTGTCAAGAGGTGAAACATCGGGTGTGTTCCAATATGAATCTTCGGGAATGAAAAGCGTTTTGATGCGTCTTAAACCAAAAAGCCTTGAAGACTTGATAGCCGTTGTTTCGCTTTACAGGCCCGGCCCTGCAGATTCAATAGACACATATATTGAGAATAGCCATCATCCGGAAAAAATCAAATATAAGACGCCTCTTGTTAAGGATATATTTGATGTCACTTACGGCTGCATGGTTTATCAGGAGCAGGTTATGCAGGTTTGCAGAAAGCTTGCCGGATATTCATACGGTAGGGCTGATCTTGTCAGACGTGCGATGAGCAAAAAGAAACTTGACGTCATGGAAAATGAGCGTCACAACTTTATTTACGGCTTAACTAACCTTGACGGAACGATTGAGTGTGAGGGTTGCATCAAGCGAGGAGTCAGTGAAGAAGTCGCAAATTCAATTTTTGATGAAATGTCATCATTTGCAAAATATGCATTCAATAAATCTCACGCTGCGGCATATGCGTACTTAGCGTATCAAACCGCTTATCTCAAATGCTATTATCCATGCGAGATCATGGCTGCTACACTTACGAGTATACTTGAACGTACGGATAAAGTCACTGAGTATATCGAAGAATGTAACCGACTTGGAATAAGAATCAAAGCTCCGAATGTCAACACAAGTTATGACGGTTTCACTGTTAAAGACGGTGACATTTATTTTGGGCTTCGAGCGATAAAAAATATCGGCAAGGGATATATTTCCGCCATTGTTGACGAAAGGCAAAAGAACGGAGATTATAAAACATTTTATTCATTCTGCAAACGAACTTATGGAAAAGATTTTAACCGCCGTGCCTGTGAAAGTCTCATAAAAAGCGGTGCAGTTGACGGACTAGGTTTTAACAGACATCAGATGATATCACTTTTGCCTGAAATTCTGTCGGAGCTTGAAAGAGATAAACACTCAAGAGGTCTTGGCCAAATGGGCTTTTTCGATACCGGTACACAGTACGGCGATAGCTATGAACCGATAGCTCCGAACATTGAAGAATATCCGAAGTCAGATTTGCTTGCAATGGAAAAAGAAATGACGGGGCTTTATTTTTCGGGACACCCGATGAAAAAGTATGAAGAAATCGAAAGTCAAGTCAAAGCTTGCAAAATTTCAGAAATACTCAGAAGTGATGAGGAATTTGGTTCAAGATTTAAAGATAATTCAGAAATCAGAATTCTCGGCATGGTCAGTGACATTCAGACAAAAACAACAAAAAACAATTCAGTTATGTGCTTTGTTACTCTTGAGGGAACAAGCGGTAGCATTGAATGTATTTTATTTGCAAATGTCTATGAAAGATCAATGACAATGATAAAAAAAGGAGCTGTTATTCTGATTGATGGCAGGCTTTCTCTCAGAGAGGACAAAGCGCCAACTGTTATAGTCTCAATGATAAGTCCGTGTCCAAAGCCGGAAGAAGGTAATATTGCTAAAGAAAATGAGAATAATAAGCCAAAACGCAAGGGCTTGTTTTTGAGAGTCGATAGTGAAAGCTATGAAGAAAAACACAAAGTTGAAAATTTGCTTTCAATCTTTGACGGAAATGAGCCGGTTTACATTTATTATAATGATACGAAAATTTACTCAACGATGAGATTTGGTGTTTTCCCCGATAGGGTACTTATCAACGAGCTTAAAAAGCTGTTGGGTGATGAAAATGTAGTTTTGCGATAAAAGTTTATGTATCATTTTGTAAATACTTGACAATTTAAGCAATAACGTGTAAAATAAAACACTGAATTACAAAATCATTCAAAAGGGGAGTTTTTTGTGAAAACTATTGGTATATTAACCAGCGGCGGCGATGCACCGGGTATGAATGCCGCAATCAGAGCAGTTGTCAGAGCCGGCTGTGAAAAAGGCATGAAAGTCTATGGTATTAACCGTGGATATAACGGACTTATGGAAAATGATATGTACGAAATGAATCTTCGTTCAGTTTCCGATATCATTCAACGTGGCGGAACAATTCTTTATTCTGCAAGAAGCCCACAGTTTAAGACCGATGAAGGTATGGCAAAAGCTATGGCTGTCTGCAAGGAAAGAGGAATTGACGGTCTTGTTGTTATCGGCGGTGACGGTTCGTTTAGAGGTGCAAGAGACTTGTCACTTAAAGGCGTACCGTGTGTAGCTATTCCCGGTACGATCGACAATGATATTGGCTGTTGCGATTACACGATCGGTTATGATACAGCTCTTAATACAGTTATGCAGATGGTTGACCGAATTCGTGACACGACTGAGTCACATGACAGATGTGCTGTTGTTGAGGTTATGGGCAGAGGCGCAGGGTATATTGCTCTTAATTCGGGTATTGCTTGCGGTGCAACCACGATACTTATTCCTGAAATTGAATACGATTTTGAGAGAGATGTTATAGACAGAATGAAACGCACACAAAAGACCGGCAAGGTTCATTTTGTTATAGTTGTTTCGGAAGCTATCGGTGGTGTACATGAAATGGCTAAGAGAATCCAGGCTGAAACAGGTGTTGAAAGCAGAGCAACCATTTTAGGCCACGTTCAAAGAGGTGGTTCACCCACTGCTAAGGATAGAATCGTTGCCAGCCAGATGGGTTATAGAGCTGTTGAACTTCTTGAGCAGGGCATCGGCAACAGAGTTGTTGCAATGCAAAAAGAAAAGGTTCTCGACTTTGATATTTATGAAGCTCTCAATATGAAGAGTGGAATCGACCTTAATCTTTACAAGATAGCACAGGAAATTTCTATCTGATTATAACAGCAATAAATTCGGACGGATAGAGAGGGCTTTATCCGTCCGTTTATTTACATTTTTATACTGTACAATGTCGGAGAGTACATAAAATGAAAAAAAGAGTCATAAAGATTGTCACTGCGGTCTTATTGTTTATTTTGCTTTTAGTTGCTGTGTTTTTCACAGTTAGACACTTAAGCGATCCGCATAGAAGAAATAAAGACATCGAAGTTAAAGCGGCGACATATGTCGGTTTATGCGGTGAAAACATTAAATGGAACCTAAATACATTAACAGGTACACTTGAACTTGAGGGTAAAGGTGAGTTTAATGATTATTCTTCGCCCGATGATATCCCATGGTGTAACTATTCAAAATATATAAAAGAGGTCACGGTCGAAAACGGCATAACAGAGATTGCTCCATATCTATTTTATAGGTCAAAGGAACTGGTAAGCATTAAAATTCCGAGATCAGTCAAGTCAATAGGTGAATATGCTTTTTTCGGTTGCAGTTCGCTTTTATCGGTTGAGTTTTCAGAAAACAGTAATCTGAAAACAATTAACGAGTCTGCGTTTGCATATTGCCGTTCTTTAAATAAATTTGAATTTCCGACAAGAGTTTCATCAATCGAAAAGAATGCATTCCTATGTTGTTACTCACTTTCAGATATGACTTTGGGATACTCGGTGACAAATATCGGTGAAGGTGCATTTTCAAGTTGCAGCGGTATGAAAAAACTCAGGATAGTTAACTATGACTGCAATATTTTTGATGACGGTGAAACTGTCTACAGAAATATAAAAATAGAGGGCTTTTCAAGCTCAACGGCTAAAGAGTATGCAGAAAAGTATCTGCGTACATATAGCATAATAAAAGATATGAAAAACATCAACGATCTTGATGTTAAATTAAGTTTTACCGAATGTGTATATAACGGAAAGAAGAAAAAGCCCGATGTCAAAATCAAAGGCTTAAAGAATGGCACGGACTACACTGTGAATTACACTAAAAACACTGAACCCGGTATTGCTTCGGCTACTGTTTCGGCAGCCGGAAGTACGTTGGGCGAAGTTACACTTGATTTCTTAATTAAGCCTCAAAAGCCTAAAAGTCTGCGTGTCAGAGAGGTTAGCGAAAACTCGATGACTCTCACTTGGAACGCTGTTCACGGTGCAGGCGGATATGAGCTTTATCAAAAAATAAACAACAAGTGGAAAAAAGTGGCAACAACTACTGAAAATTATGCAGAAATAAAACGATTGACCGGAGCAACAAATTATAAATTTAAGGTCAGAGCGTTTGCTTCTGTTGACGGAGAAAAAGTCAAGAGTAAGTTTAGCAGTGTTTACAAAAGTGCAACAAGACCGGAAAAGGTAAAAATAACTTCAGTTACCAACAGAGGAATAGGCAGATTAACGGTATCTTGGAACAGAGCCAAAAATGCTGATGGTTATATTATCTATATTTCAACAAAGAAAAAGAGTGGCTTCAAAGAAGTTGCTGTTGTTAACAGCTCGTCAAGAGTCAGATATGTTATACAAAATTTGAAAAGCAACAAGAAATACTATGTAACCGTAAAATCGTTTGTTAAGAACGGCAAATCAAAAGTTATAAGCGAAAGCGGAAATGTAGTTTCAAAATCAACAATGTAGCAAAAAAGTATCGGCTGATCAATGCCGATACTTTTTTATATGACTTTATATCATTTCTTCATCGTAGTTGGCTCTCACTCCACCGATGAATTTCGCTCTTGTTCTCGCCGCTGTAACGTGTGCTTTACCAACCTCTTTAACCGAGAGTCTAAGAGGCACAGCAACGTGTTTAAGATGCATTCCTATAAATGTGTCACCTATGTCGATGCCGGCATCTGCTTTGATAGTTTCAAGAGCAACCGGCTCATCAAAACGCTCATAAGCTGTGGTTGCAAATGAACCGCCGGCTTTCGGCTTTGGAACAACATTAACGATCTCATAGCCTTTTTTCTCAGCTAAAGCTCTTTCGGTGATGATCGCTCTGTTAAGATGTTCACAACACTGGGCGGCAAGATATATGCCGTTTTCTTTTAATATCGGATATATTCCTTCAAAAACCGCTTGAGCTGCCTCCAGAGTCGAACCTTTTCCGATTCTTTCACCGACTATTTCACTTGATGAACAGCCGATAACGACAACATCACCTTTATTGAGTTTAGCCTCTTTAATAAGTTCCAGAGCAAGTTCTCTGCTTTGATCTTTTACATTTTCAAACATTTTTATTACCTCTGTTATAATTATTTAATCAACTTTTGACAAAACCTGTTTTTTAAAGTTGAGTTTGTCAAGAGTGAGTGAAAGCATAATAAATATTGCACTGCTTATAATACACTGCATAATGTTCCCCGGAATAGATGCAACAGCGGCGGCAATAGCAGCCTGAGATGTTTCAGATTTCATCAGAATATATATGAAATACTTTGTTATTGCATATCCGCCAATGGTTATAATCGCAGCTAAAGGCAATGCAATATAATTTCTTTTGCAAAGTATCTTTTCCTGCTTGTATGAAAACAAAAGAACTATAAATATCCTGATAATTGCCGATGGCAACATATAATGGGGATATCCGCTTATCAGATCAGCCAGTGCAAAACCTACACCGCCTGCCATTGCGGCATAAGGCGTGGGGAGCATACTTGCGGCAAGATAAACAAACATATCACCGGCGTGTGTATATCCGCCGAGTCCGTTGGGAATGTGTATAAAATAAACAAAGACTGTACAAAGGGCGGCAAAAAGAGCTGAAATTGCCGGTAGATATAATTTAGATTTATTTTTCATTAACGATACCACCAAAGTTTGACTTTTTCCTGAGACAAGTATATAATAATACAAAAGTGACATCTAATAAATGCACAATTTCAACTTTTTTATAGAGGTCAGTTATGAAGATATTGCCGTTTATCAAAGAAGAAAATAACGAAGATCCATTGTATATACAGTTATATATGTACTATCGCCGTCTTATTGAGTCGGGACAACTGATCAGCGGAACAAAAATGCCGTCAATACGGAGATGTTGTGAGGATTTTTCGCTGTCTAAAACAACGGTCGAAACAGCTTATCAACAACTTGCGGCAGAGGGTTATATATTACCTAAAGCTCAAAGCGGATATTATGTCTGTAATATCGACTTTCTTCGGCTTGCAAGTGTTAAGGTCAAAAGCACACCGGCAGATAATAGAAAAACTGATGTAAAGTATGATTTCACATCTTCATCGCTTGATGAGAAAAGCTTTGACTTTTTACTTTGGAGCAGATATATCAAAAGTGCGTTCAGACAAAGTGAAAGACTGACAAGTTATGGAGAAGCTCAAGGTGAACTTGAATTAAGACAAGCTATAAGTCAATATGTCAATAAATACAGAAGTGCGGTATGTTCCGAAAATCAAGTAATCATTGGTGCAGGTACTCAAAGTTTGATACACATTTTATGTGCATTGCTTAAAGAAAAATGCACTGTCGGATTTATTGGCAGTGCATTTGATAAAGGCGAGGCTATATTTAAAGATCACGGCTTTAAATGCATGAAGTTTCAAAGCATACCCGATGACTTAAGTGTACTAAAAAAGAACAACGTCAAACTTATATATATATCTCCATCACACTTTACTAAATTTGGCGATGTTTTACCGATAAACGGTAGAATTGAACTGTTATCATATGCAAGAAAAAACAACTGTATTATAATTGAAGATGACTATGACAGCGAGTTTCGATATTATTCTAAACCCGTGCCATCACTTCAAGGAATTGCGGGTGGAAACGATGTTATATACCTTGGCACGTTTTCAAAGCTGTTGTTGCCGTCAATAAGAATTTCATTTATGATCTTACCGATAGAACTTATGCCGATGTACGATAAAGTTTCTTCTTTATATAATCAAACTGCCTCAAAATTGGAACAGATAGCTGTTTGCAGATTCATAAGAGACGGTCACTTGAATTCTCAGATAAAGAAGCAACGTAAAATATTCAACTCAAAAGCTGATAAGATTCGTAAAAATGCATCACTGCTGCTCAAAGACAAAGCTAATGTGAAAATACTGCCGGCAGGATATCTAGTCTTAGTTGAGCTGAAAACAGGCAATGCTAAACTTGTTGCCGAGAGGGCGGAAAAGTTGTCGGTCAAAGTTAAAGCCGTTTCTGATGGCGATAGGGAAGCAATTATACTATCATGCACACATATAGCTTTTGATGAAATTGATGAAGCTGTTAGTTTATTGGCAAAAGCCGTTTTAGACACAAAATAAAATAATACCGACTCGGTTAATAATTTAATCAAGTCGGTATTTATATTTAGAATATTATTTTCCTGTACTTCCAAATCCACCATTGCGTTTTTCAGTGGCATTGTCATCTTCGGTTATACCAAACTGAAGAAATATGCCTTGAGCTATTCCGTCACCTTGCGAAACAGATATTGTTTTGTTTTCGTTTGTTCCATTTGTGAATTTGATAAAAATATGACCTTCATTGTCGGAATAGTAATAATCGCTGTCGATAATTCCGACCGTATTGTTCAATTGCATTCTGAATTTAAAACCGAGTCCACTTCTGGGATAAATCGTCAGAACCCAACCGTCATTCATTTTAGCTCTTATTCCGGTGGGAATATTGATTGTTTCATTCGGTTTCAGCTCAAAAGCAATCGGTGAATAAAAGTCATAGCCTGCTGAGCCTTGAGTGGCTCTTGCCGGAAGTTTTATGCCTGAATATATTTCTTTGATTGATTCATCGGAAATAACGCCAAAGTTTTTGATATATCCCTTTTTAAACTCGTCAAAGCTGACAAGCGAAAATTCTGCGATTCGTTCCATTGTTTGCACCTCAAATATGTTTTAATTTAGATTAACATTTTAAAGTCGTTGTGTCAAGATACGGACAAAAAGAAATTAAATGTACAAAATGTTTATGGCAAAATAAATCGGTCATAATAAAAGAGGTGATATTATGATTGAGAATTTTTTTGATTACATTAATTATGCATTAAAACTTGATTTCGGAAAAACTGTAAAGAACGCAACTTCAACAGAGCTTTACTCGGCGATAGGAAAAGCGTTTAACGCTATGTACGCTGAGATTTCACAAAAAAGAAATGAAAAGCGAGCCTGTTATTTTTCTGCGGAGTTTTTAGTCGGAAAGTTGACAAAATCAAATCTTTTTAATTCGGGTTTGCTTGAAGAAACTGAAAAAATGCTTAATGAGCAGGGGAGAAGTCTGAATGAATTTGAAAGTTTTGACGATCCAGCTCTCGGAAACGGTGGATTAGGCAGGCTTGCAGCTTGTTTTCTCGACAGTGCGGCAAGCATCGACATACCGCTTGATGGCTATGGGATCAGATACAGATATGGCTATTTCAAACAGAAAATAGAGAATGATGCTCAAAAAGAGGAGGCTGATGATTGGATAAAATTCAGCGATGCTTTCGGTATAAGAGACGATGAAAACATCGTTGAAGTAAATTTCAGAAACGAAAAGATTAAGGCAGTGCCATATATTTATTATATTCCCGGATATGAAAACAGCAGAGTGAATAAACTGTGCCTGTTTCAGGCGGAGGCATTAAATGATTTTGAATATGAAATATTTGATTCCGGTGATAGAAACGATGCTTTTAATTCAATGATATCGGCTATGACCATAAGTGCAAGTCTTTATCCGAACGATAACACCGAATCCGGTAAAGTTTTAAGATTAAAACAGCAATACTTTTTCACAAGTGCCGCTTTGCAATTAATAGTTAAAAACCATATCGACTCCGGCAAGGATATACACTCGCTTTCTGAATTTACTGTTATTCAGCTTAATGACACGCATCCGACAATTGCTATACCGGAACTTATCAGACTTATTATGAATTTAGGCGAGGACTTTGATACAGCGTTTTGTATAGCGGAAAAAGTCTTTGCTTATACAAATCATACCGTGCTTGCGGAGGCACTTGAGAAATGGGACGAAAAACTGTTTTTAAAAGTTGTACCCGAAGCGTATGATATAATAAAGTTGATAGATGAAAGATTGAAATTTGAGCTTAAAAAATTAAATTTAAAGCCGGACAACTACCTCATAATCAGAGATGGTGTTATCCATATGGCGAATCTTGCCTGTTATGTCGCTTTCAGTGTCAATGGTGTGGCAAAACTTCACACCGATATCATAAAATCAGACACTTTAAATCAATGGTATCAACTCTATCCGAAGAAATTTAATAACAAAACCAATGGTGTCACTCAAAGACGATGGTTTGCTTTGGCAAATCCTGATCTTGCGGCATATGTGACAAAGTTGATAGGTGAAAACTGGCTGAACGATTTCAGCGAGATAAAAAAGCTTGAGGCTTATTCAGATGATAAAAAAGTGCTTGAAAAGCTTTATAAAATAAGATACGAAAACAAAAAAAGACTTTGCGATTTTATTGAAGAAAACGAGCATATTAAGCTTAAACCGGAATTCATATTTTGCACCCAAATAAAAAGGCTACACGAGTATAAGCGACAGCTTATGAATATTTTTTCGGTCATTCATATTTATTTATCGCTTAAAAGTGGTGAAATTGACAGCATAACACCAACGGCTTTTATAATCGGTGCAAAAGCTGCTCCGGGTTATAAGATCGCTAAAAGAATAATTGAGTTTATCAATGTGGTTTCAAGAAAGATAAATGCCGATGAAGAAACTAATTCAATGCTAAAAGTGGTTTTTATTGCAAATTATAATGTCAGCATTGCAGAAAAAATAATACCTGCAACTGATATCTCGGAGCAGATATCTCTCGCAGGCAAAGAGGCTTCGGGTACAAGTAATATGAAATTCATGATGAATGGTGCTTTAACTCTAGGCACATATGATGGTGCGAATATAGAGATAGTTCAAAAAGCAGGGGAGGAGAACAACTATATATTCGGTTTAAGAGAAAACGAGGTCAGAAATCAAGCAAAGACTTATGATCCGTTAAATGAATACGAAAAAAATAAAAATGTCAAAAGGGTAGTCGATACGCTGATTGATGCAACGTTTCTTGATGAAAACGATGAGCCTTTTAACGATATTTTCGACTCACTTATTGATGAGGACAGATATATGGTTATGAAAGATCTGCCAAATTATATAGAAGCAAAGTTAAAAGCTATTGAAGATTATAAAAAACGTGAATCTTTCTTTAAAAAATCACTTATAAACACAGCAAATTCTTCTGACTTTTCAAGTGACAGAACGGTCAGAGAATATGCTGATGATATTTGGTTTAAAGGTTAGAGTATATTTAATAAGTCATCAAGCTTATATATGGTATAGTCCGGAATGATATTGCTGTCATTTCGGACATTTCCAATGTTAAACCAGCAAGTGTCTATTCCGGCGTTTTTTCCGCCTTTTATATCAGATGTCAAAGAATCTCCGATAATTAAATAATTTGATTTTTCACGATCGCCGACAGTGTTGAAAACAACATTAAAAAATTCAAGCTTTGGTTTTTGGTAACCGACACACTCGGAAATAAATCGGTCGGTTATATATTTTTCAAGTCCGGATTTTTTAAATCGCTTATCCTGTATAAACTTTATTCCATTAGTGACGATATAAAGTTTATATCCTTTATCTATAAGTTTTTGAAGAACGAAGTCGGCATTTTTGATTTTGACGCCACCTTCGCTTAAGTGAAAGCAATATCTGTCATTCATTTCAATGCCATCTGCATCAATGTTTACCATATCCAAAAAATCTGTGAATCTATGATCCATGATATACTTTTTGTCGATTTCGCCTTTCTCAAATCTTTTCCAGAGTCCAAGATTTACTTGAGAATATTCTTTATATAGGTTTTCATCAAGCGGCAGATTTTTTTCGTTCATCAAAGCAAAAAAAGCATTATGCTCATCTTGTTCAAAATCAAGCAACGTATCATCAGCATCGAATAAAATATACTTGTACATATAAAAACCTCTTTTCCGACAGATATCACTTTAAATTTTATATGATTGCGATAAAAAAGTCAATGAAAAAAGCGATATATGCTTTGAGGTACACAAAACGGTTGATTTCAATAGATTTTTATGTTAAAATATAAAACAATAAGGGGTGATATAATGAATAATACGTTTTCCGAGGGCGTTGATCCCGATGGACTTAAAGATATTTCGGATATAAAGTGTCTTGTTTGCTATTTAATAAAAAGTGTTGATGAACCGCTAACAAAAAAACTGATCAACGACAGCTTGCAAGACGATTATTCACTTGCAAACTATTTTGAAGTAAATCAGGCAATAAGCGAACTTTTGAGGAGTGGTGTTTTATTAACTGAGGTACTTGATGGTGAAGAAGTCTTAAAATTAAATGAAAACAATCGTGCGACATATTCATATCTTGACGGTGCATTGCCGAGAACAGTTCGTGAAAAGGCGATAAACTGTGCGGTACGTTTGTTGACTAGATCGAGACGTGAACGTGAAAATGAGATAATTGTGGAAAAACTTGATAAGGGTTACAATGTTACATTTACGTTGTACGATGTAGATACGCAATTTATGAAGCTTACGATCTATGTTTCGGATATGATGCAGGTTGAAGTTGTGAGAGAGAATTTTCTGAATGATCCGACAAAATTATATTCGGGGATAATATCTTCACTAACCGTGTAAGTTTTCAGACAAAGTAAACGAGAGATAATAAATCTGCTTTTAAATTAACATATTTATCTGACTAAATATAAAGCATAACCCGACTGTACAAATTAAACTTGTATAGTCGGGAATTGTTTTATTAAAATATTGCAGGCGAGTATCTTCAAGTCAGATCATGTCATACTGGATAGCAAAGTTAAAGTA
>CAZTSC010000025.1:0-24616 GCA_964616655.1 uncultured Faecalibacterium sp. | reverse complement strand
AAAGGCGGTACACCCATGAGTGGCATGGAGGACAATAAGCTTTCAAAGGACGAGAACGCAGAAGAAGCCGGTGACACAGCCGAAAATACCACCACGGATAATTCTTCCTTAGAGACGCAAATGCCCGACACACCGCCTGATATGCCCGCCGGTGAGCAAATGCCTACAGGCGGCGAAGACCCAATGGGTACACCGCCAAATGATAATGGCAATATGAAAGGCGAAAAGCCGATGGATATGCCGGATAAAAAGCCCGAAAGCATGGGTGGTGAAACGAATAACATAGAGACTGATGATAAAAGTCAGCCCACTGAGGAAGGCAGCACTACTAATACTTTAGAGGAAAGCACCACACAGTCTCGTGAAGAAGGCAGCACAGGCGATAAGCAGCAGGGTCATGGCAAAAGAGATGACATGATGAATGTAGGAAGAAATAATATGGAAGGTGTAGGGTATATTATTGGCTCAATTGCATTGTTGGTTTTTGGACTGATTTTTGCGATAATGTTTAAGAGAAGGAAAGGTCAATAAAACCAAAAACAGAGGTACGCACAATAGCAACCTCTGTTTTTTCATATAATGAGTACACCTGTAAGCCGGGTTCTGTCATTTAAGGCAGTCATCTATCCAGACTGCGAATTGCTTCGCAGTTCAAGCCACCTGTCGGTTTGCGTCCAGCTGACGAACATATCCGGTCGGTGTTGCTTCGGGTAGGGTTTACATGGCCATAAAGTCTCCTTTATGCCGGTGAGCTCTTACCTCGCCTTTCCATCCTTACCGCAAAAGCGGCGGTTTATTTCTGTTGCACTTTCCCTAAGGTCACCCTCGGCGGCCGTTAGCCGTTATCCTGCTCTGTGAAGCTCGGACTTTCCTCATGTTTTCACACGCGACTGCCCAATCCACTCACTAAGATATTTTATAATATTTTTCGTCTGTTGTCAAACAAAATAGAAAATTAATATGTTGCATTTCTTATATTTTAATGAAATCACTTGTAAAATGCATAATTTTAAGTTAAAATAGCATAACAAAAGTTTATAAACTCAAAGGAGAGTTAAAAATGGACGATTGGTTTAATAAAAAAGACAATGGCTCTGATGATGAATACGAAAAAAAGGTTGGAAGAATATTTCAAGACGATGGCGGTTTTCAGGGTGCAGACATGATGAACGACTTTTCAAGAAATTCAAAAAACTCATCCGGAACACAACAGTTTAAAGATTATGATTTATTAAATGATAACTTTAGCCGTACACCGAATTTCAGTGAAAATCAAAGAACAGAGTTAAACGAGGGTTATAACGATGAAAACTATGACACCGGTGAGTTGGATTTCAGTGCCATCAGATCTCAGATTGAGGCTAAGGAAAGCAGTGAACCCGATGCGTACGGCAGAACGGAAATTGTCGGCGATATCGACAGCAAAAAAAGAAAAGCAAAAAAAGTCGGTGGAAAATCAAAAGCAAAAAAGATTGTTTTGAGCTTAATTGCTATAGTTCTTGTTCTTGTCTTAGTTTTAAGCGGATATGCTTTTAAGCTTTTCGCTTCAGTCAACTATATGCCGGAAACCCACAAGAAAAACGAATATGTTTCCGAGAAAGACTTAAAACATAATGACGATGTTTACAACGTTTTAATTATAGGAACCGATGAACGTGAAACTGAAGAAAACTATCGTTCCGATACTATGATTCTTGCAAGTATTGACAAAAAGAACGGAAAGATAAAACTCACATCTTTCTTGCGTGATATGTGGACATATATTCCGGCAAGAGACCGTTCCGCAAAGCTCAATGCTGCTTGCTCATACGGCGGCCCTCAAATGGTCATGGATACTCTCGAATATCATTTCAAAATCAGAATTGATAAGTATGTGATGATAAACTTTGATGTTTTCAAGACCGTTATCAACGATCTTGGAGGAATAACCCTGACTATAACCGAAGCGGAAGCCGCAAATATCACAAAAGAAGCGGGCTTTAATTGCAAATCCGGAACAAGAAATGTTAAAGGAAGAACTGCTTTGTGGTATGCACGAATCAGACATCTGGATTCAGATTTCAACAGAACCGCACGTCAGAGGAAAGTTATACAGGCTGTTATTGACAAGGCGAAAAAGAGCAGTATTCCGACATTAATGAAAGTTCTCGATGATGTTTTGCCTGAAATTCAGACAGATATAAATAAGAACGAAATGGCAAAACTCGGTGTTAATGCTCTCTTAAAATATTTAAACTATGAAATTGAAGAACAGCAAATACCGGCGAAGGGAACATGGAATAATGCATGGGTTGGCAGCCAGCAAGTGCTTAAAACTGACTTTGATGCTAACGAAAAAATACTGAAAGAATTTATCTACGGGACAAAAAAGAAATAACCTAAAAGGGCAACCGATTTCTCGGTTGCCCTTTAGCTTAGCTTTTCTCGTGGCTTTGTTTCATTTTTGTTCGGAACTGACGGCAAATCACTGTTTTGTTTAAATGACGCTGTCTTTTGAACGGAAGATGCACGAGTACGCACTAAATATAGATTTTTATTTGCTTTTCTCATTGTTTTCACCTCTTAATTATCTTTATTCAAATCGCTACACCCTGACATTATATGCATTATACAAGGTGAATATTACCGAAATTTGCAATTAGAATTGAAAAGTTTTGATGTTTTATTTAAATCTAATTTATAAAAATTACTATTTCTTATGGTATTTATGCATAAATATTTCCTTTTGTTTTTGTAGGAATTGACAAAAGCATATATATCTATTGAAAATTTTTACAAAATGTGTATAATGTTAGTATATGGGTATAATTATGCTCATCATTTTAAATTGAGAAAGGATTTGAAGAAATGAAAAGATCATTCTTTAAGTACGTAGCTGTGATCCTTGTTTTTGTAATGCTTTCGAGTTTTTCGGCCTATGCTGCCGGTTATACTCCTGCTGAAAAGGCACAGCTTAAATTTAACGCAAACGGCGAATTTAAAATTATGCAAATAACCGACATACAGGATAACTTTCATCTTAGAAAAATTGCTAAGACATTTATCCGCTATGCGGTTGAACAGGCAAAGCCCGATCTTGTTGTTTTGACCGGTGATAACGTTGCCGGTTATTGGAGTGGCACTGTGCTTTTCCCCGAAGTTGACAGAACTATGGTCAAGGAATGTATTGACAACATTATGGAGATTTTCGAGGAATATTATAATCAGTGGGGCTTAAGAGTTGCCATAGTTTTCGGTAATCATGACGATCAGTTGACTTGGACTACCAAAGAAGAACAAATAGCTATGTATAGCGAATATGATTGCTTTATCGGTTATGATGAATCTATCGAAAACATCGACATCTATGGCTGCGGTAACTATATGGTTCCGATATTTAAGTCGGATTACACACCGGTTACCGAGGGCGATATTGATTATAAAAACATCGCTTATAATCTCATGATGATTGATTCTAATACTTATACTGACTTTCTTGGTCTCGTTGATTATGACGCAGTTCATGACGATCAGCTTCAATGGTTTGAAAATGAGACAAAGAGAATTAACGCTCTTGCAGGAAAGAATGTTAATTCAATGGTATTCCAGCATATAATCGTACCCGATATTTACGATGCACTTGTTAAAGTTGATGCGGGAACCGAAGGTGCTGTTGAAGGTAAGGACGGCAATTATTATGTCCTTCCCGAAGGTGCTAAGGGTACACTCGGCGAAGCTCCCTGTCCTCCCAGCAGAGACGTATATAACAATGAATATGAAAGACTTATCAATGTCGGAGCTGAGGCTTTCTTCTTCGGTCATGATCATAATAACGATTTTGAAGTCAGCTATAAGGGCGCTACTATGTACGCAACAAGTGGTGTAGGTTTCTGCTCTTACGGCAACAACTTAAGAGGTGTCAGACTTATAACCCTCAAAGAAAACGGCGATGACGTTACTTATGACACAGAAATGATCTATTATGAAGATGAAGACGGTTTCTCAAGCGATGAGGGTAATAAAGATGAGATCACAGCCAACGGAAGTGAAAAGAACTTTTTCCAGAGAATAATCGCTTGGATAAAGACAATGCTCAGACGTTGGTTCGGAATCAGATAATTTACACACTAATAAACAATAATTAATTGCGGCTGTCGCTATCTGCGGCAGCCACGTTAGCAAGGAGAATGAATATGAGTGAGAATAACATTTCAAAGAAAGACAATGCGTTAATGGCTTTGAAGTTTGTTTTTTGTTCGGCAGGTGCCGGAATAATCCAAACAGTGACTTTCACAGCTCTTAATGAGGTCAATAAACACTTCGGAACATTTAATTTTTTGCCTGAAAAGCTGATAAACAATGACTACGGTTTATTCTATTTTATAGCATTGCTTTTTTCAGTTCTTTTCAATTTCACGGTCAACAGAAAGTTTACTTTCAAGTCAGCTAATAATATTCCGGTTGCAATGCTCAAAGTTTTAGGCTATTATTGCGTATTTACACCGCTTTCAATTTGGTGGGGCAATGCTTTAACGGGCAAGGCAAATTGGAACGAATACATAGTTCTTGCATTGACGATGGTTATTAATCTTGTCACAGAGTTTCTGTTTAATCGTTTCGTTGTCTATGGTAAGTCGATAAACTCGGCTGTCGATGATGACAAAGCAAAAACCGCAGAATAATCAACAAATTACCGCAGCCAATTGGCTGCGGTAAAATTTTATCTGTCCGCAGTTAAACTGCGGCTTTTTTAGTTTTCGTTATTTTTATCTTTTGAAAAGAAGTCCTCAAACGTTTCTTCTTCTCGTTCTTCCGGCGTTGCTACTTCATCAGGGGCTATTTCTTCATCTTCAACAAAAAAGTCAATAGGTTCGATTATTTCACGTTTTGGCAGCTTCTGCTGAACAACCTCTTTCTCTATATGTTGCTCGACAGCACAAATCGGCTCACTTATAAACACATCACTGTCAAAGCTATTGTCAATTCTGTCAAATCCACTGATTTTTTTACCTTTCCTCTTTAGTACGAGGCAAATTGCAATAACTGCAAGTAAAACAACAAGTGTAAATAATGAGATTAAAACTCCGATTTTAAATCCGGTTGGTTCGTACTTCATCTTAAGCGTATGCTGACCGTCAGTGACATTTACACCTAACAAAGCATCACCGATCTTGACGATATCGTTTCTACTGATTTTTTTCCCGTCAACATAAACCGACCAACCGCTATCATATGGAATACTTGTCATTAGAATTTGTGTTCCGTTTGCCGTGAACGTACCTTCAATCAATGTGTCTGTGAAAGTGCTGTAGTTAAGTGATGTTGCTTTAAGCTTTTCATATCCTTCATTGAAAGCTTTATTATTTACATAATAAGCATAGAAAGTGAGCATACCGTTTTCTGTTGAAATGGGAACAATTGCGGTGAAACGTTCACCTTTTTTTACTTCGCCAATATCAAGAATATAGCCTTTGCTGAGATCTTGGCTGATTGATTGCTTTTCGTCAACGGACACGGTCATCGTTCCGGATTTGTCACCTTCACCTGTAGTGACATAGAGATAAACATTAGAGTCCTCCACAGCTTCAAATACAAACGAAGAAGAACCGTCAATGCCATCGGAAGATGTCTTTTTGAATGAGAACACATTACTGTTCAAAGGCTGAATGAAATCTTCAACATTGCTGTTGTTGATTTCGACAGGGGAGAGCTTAACTAAAGCATCGGAAACACCTGTGGCTCTCTCAAAAAGATCGTTTTGAACTTCAAGAGGATCTGTTAATGACCATTGCCAATTAGATACAGATGTATCAACACAGTAAGCTATTGGAAGTGAATACCGATTTTCATAAGCGGTATATTTATCATAAGTGAAAATATTATTATAAAGTGCTGAATTAGCTAAAATATCTGTCGAAGTGTTATTGACAATATATTTCAATGAAAACATTGAGTTATATATCGGAGTCTGTGGATAATATGTGTAGCTGTTTATATTGTTTCCGTACATTCCGAGTTTCCTTTGCAAGGCGGAAACTTTCTCATATGCCATAGAGGAAAATGTAGAAACACCATTGTAGTTATACCAGCAGGGATCCATTCTTGTTCTGAGATAACTAAGTTCCATTCGGTAAAAGTTGTCGTTATTTGCGGCATCAAGCTGTTCTTTTACTGTTTGGAAAGCACTGTAATCGCTGACATAATTGGTTTTCGGCTGATCCATGCTGTAGTTTCCGGTATCAGCTATAATTGCCTCACTGCAAACACAACAGAGAAGCAGAACCGAAACGGTAACAGTTTGGTATTTTTTATCCTTTAGGGTGACAATGACAAGAGCATAAATCACAACAAATACAAGGCTTATGATAACAGTTGAAGTGTTTACATTTTTAGATTCAAGTTCCTCAGCAAGTATAACAAGTGCCACCGTTGCAAATCCGGAAAATGCAATCATTTTATTTGGTATCTCTCTGAGTCTGACAAACGTTTTAAATGCAACGATGAGCAAAAGGAACGAATACATAAATGACTGCCTGTATGGAAGATCGTTTGGAAAATGGAAACCGTGCCAAATGTAATTCAGAGTGTTAAGGTTGAAACCGATCATGAACAGAGAAAGAATGGAGATATTAACAAGCTTTTCCTTTTTGCTTATGGATTTTGTCATAAGGTACAAAGGAATGAGCATGACAGTCAAAACTCCGCAATAGACATTTGGCAGTACATCATCGCCGCTGCTTCTTATTGTTGGTTCAACTGAAGCCAAGTGATTAGATAAGAAGTCAAATATGCTGAAATAAAGAGATGTTCCGGTCGGAAAATCACCTGAAGTTGCCGAAGTCTGTTGTAAAGTACAGAATGTCGGAAGAAGCATAAAAGCTATAAGTCCCGCAGCACAGATAGATGCACCGGCAAAAATAAAGCCACTTTTTAAAAAGCGTTTATAGTCGCTTAAGGTGTAATTAGTAATATAATACGCTATAAAATACAGCACAGCAAAAATGCACATCATGTATGACATATAATAATTTGAAAACATAGTCAGAGCAAGTGCTGCAAGATATATCCATGGTTTTCCGTTATCAATCGTTCTTTCGATTCCGAGAGCAACAAGCGGAAGAAGTATCATGGCATCAATCCACATTACATTCCAATAATATGCTATAAACCAGCCGCAGAAAGAATAAAGAACAGCAAAAGCAACTGTTATATAATTTGATTTATGTTGTGACTTTTTAAGATATAGAGCGAATGTCAAAGCACTCAAAGCTGCTTTAAGAAGAACCATAACAGCTATCGCTTCCGGAATATTCTCATGACCTGCAAAGAGCATAACAATGAATCCTATTGGACTTGAAAGATAGTTGCAGTAGTTTCCGAAAAAGCTGCTGCCAAGGCCCGAATTCCAAGAATACAGCAAACTGCCTCCACTTGTCACTCTATCATAAAGCTCAGCAAAAAGCGGGCCATACTGATGATAAAGATCCATTCTTAATATTGTTATGTCACCGAACGGAAAGAGTCCGAATGCCATAAATACGACCAGCATTATTGCTGCTGAACAGGCGAATGCCAAAAAGATAAATCTGTTATTATAAAGAAAATCTTTATATTTTTCATTTTTCCTTAATTCAGACATTTTTGTACCTCCAAAATTATCGGCACAGAAAGCATACTGCACCGTCAGCAAAATTTACCATGATAATCATACAACATAAAAAGAGCATTTTCAATACGTAAAAATGAAAATGATGTTAATTCGTCATAACTGTCGGACAAACCGCATAAAAATTATCAAAGCTTGAATCTGACAAGCTTATTTCCACTGTTTCGACAGAGAAAGGGCAGGAAGTTATGAACAAAAATTTTGACAGTGCGGCTTCTTCAGTATCACCACGATTGAGAGAAATTCTCATCGGGCTTTCCGATGAGATAAAAAACACAACTTATGAAATACGTTTGCGATCGGGAAAACCTTTAAACCTGATTGGAAAATACGGAACAGTATTCATCTTTGAAAATTCCACTTGCACAAGCAAACCTTCCTCGGACTGTATAAAAGTGAGTTCCGAAGAAGTCAGGGATACATTTAACAGAGTTTGTTCTTATTCGATACATACTTTTCAAAGAAGTATAAACAGCGGATATATTCCCATGAAAAACGGAAACAGAGCCGGAATTTGCGGAACGGCTGTTTGTGACAACGGAATAATAACAAACGTCAAAGATATCAGTTCACTGAACTTGAGAATTTCTCGTGAAGTTATAGGATGTGCCGATGAAATAGTTTCGCTTTTGAAGAACAGTAAAAAAGGAATAATAATCGCAGGGCCACCAAATAGCGGAAAGACAACTGTGTTGCGAGATCTTATAAGACAATCGGCCTCCGGAAAACTCGGTAAGTTTTACAAAGTCTGTGCTATTGATGAAAGACGTGAGATATCAGCTGTTTGTGACGGAATCATTACAAATGATATAGGAATAACTTGTGATGTACTCGATTCATATCCTATGGCTCAAGCCATTGATACAGCCGTCAGAACTCTGTCGCCGGACATTATCGCTTGCGATGAAATATCATCTGAAGATGAAGTTTCGGCAATAGTCAAGGGTGTCAACTGTGGCGTAAAGTTTATTTTGACTTTACACGCAGGCAGTTATGAAGAACTTTTGTCGAGAAAACAGGCGGAGCGTATTTTTGAAACGGGAGCTTTCGGAAAAGTCGTATTGCTCGGTTCAGGTGAAAGTATTGGCAAAATCAGACAGGTTTATGATTCGGGAGAACTTATAAATGAAATATATCTTCATCGTATTAACAGCGGTTATATGTTCGGCAACGGGATTATCGAAAGCTAATAAATTAAGCCGAAAAAGATCTGAAATTGAACAAACGATAGACTTGCTTGAGGAAATCAGAAGAAATATAAAATACTGTGAAAACACACTTGAAGTCATAGTTTCACAGTACTGTGTGAGCAATAGCTCAAAATTTTCGCAAAAACTCGCCGTGTACAGCAAAGTCATGGACTTTCCGGATGCTTGGAAAAAGGCTTTTAATGAAAGCGGTTCGGTGCTTGATGAAAAAGAAAGACATATTTTCCTTTCTTTTGGCGAAAAACTTGGTACAAGCGATTGTGAATCTCAAGATAAGCTTATAGAATACACTGTAAGTCACTTCTCAAGAGAACTTGAAAAAGCCGAGAAAAATGAATCAGAGAAAAAAAGACTTTATATTGTTTCAGGCATTGCCGCAGGTTTGGTTTCGGCGATTATGATGCTGTAAGTTTCGGAGGACAAAATGGAAATTGATCTGATATTTAAAATAGCTGCTGTAGGAATAATCGTTGCAATATTAAATCAACTGCTGTCACGTTCAAGCAGAGACGAATATGTTGTCATAACAACGCTTGCAGGACTTGTGATAGTTGTTTTAATGCTGATTCCTAAACTGACAGAGCTTTTTTCGGAAATTCGGGGATTATTTGACATATGACAGAATTTTTTAAAATCGCCATTGCCGTCATCATAATTTGTATAATTATATCGGCATTAAAAGATATTAAGAAAGAGTATGCGATCTATATTTCTGTAGCTTGCGGGGCTTTGATTCTTGTTGCAAATGTTTCGGAACTAAGATATATTAAGGAAATTTTTGAAGAACTCATAGATCTTTCGGATATGAGTATATCAACTTTAAAAATCTTTTTTAAGGCAGTTGGCATAACTGTTATTTCAAGTTTAGCTAGTGATGTCTGTATGGACAGTGGAAACCGTTTTTTGGCTTCTTGTGTTGAGCTTAGCGGAAAAATAGCCGTCACCGTTTTGGCTTTGCCGCTTATAAATGCAGTTATAAAAATAATTGCGGAATACATAGGAAATTGACATGAAAATTATTAAAATAATATTTGTATTTTCGGCTGTATCAGTGTTAATGTTTGTGTTTTCATTTAATGTATTCGGAGAAGAACCCGATGCAAATTCAGTTGCCGACTACGGTGAAGAAATATATTCGACTTTGGACAGCGACACAAGAGAAATATTAAGCTCTTTCGGAATTGACAGCCTTGATTTTGACTCAGTTTTTGACATTTCATTTTCAAGCTCAATCAAAACCATAGGAGAAATTTTTAAAAGCTCAATTAAAGATATTCTCCCTGCTTTTTTTAAAATCCTTGCAATGCTAATGATAATGACCGCCATATCCGATCTAAGAAAATCAAGTAGCAGTGAAAATGATATTGTTTCATCAATTTTCACCATGGCAATCATTATAATGACAGCATCATTTATAAGCGATATTCTCACACAAACAACAGCTGCTTTTAATCTGACCGGAAAACTTTTGCTTACCCTAGCTCCAATAATAACTGCACTGCTGTCAGTGTCGGGAAATGTAACTGTCTCGGTGCTTTATAATTCTGTAACAGTAGCAGCGGCACAGATAATTTCAGTTATCTCATCAGAAATTCTTATTCCTCTTATTGGTTTATATTTCGCTTTTGTTATTTCACTTGACCTGAATGATACAAATAAGGGCAGTAAAATTATACATGGTATGAATAAAGCTTTGACCGGCATTTTTGCTGCAATGTCAACGGTGTTTACGTTTATACTTTCCGTGAAAAACGTACTTGCGAAAGAGCTTGACGGTGTTTTATATAAATCGGGCAAATATGTGATAGCAAGTTTTGTTCCGGTTGTCGGATCGAATATAAGCGCAATTTTAAGTTCGGTTATAGGTTCGCTTGATCTTATTAAAAGCACTGTCGCCGTGTTCGGGGTTATATGCATTGCAGCAATAAACATTCCGACTATATTGAAACTTTTTGCTTGCTATATTTCATTGAATGTTCTCAGCATGGTAAGCGACTTTTTCTCATCATCAGCAGCTTCATCGGTAATAAGAGGTTTTGCCGGCGGAATAAAATTATTAATTGCGATTATACTTTTTGAGCTTGTGATCGTGATAATTTCAATTGGTCTGACCGTAACGATAAAGGGGAGTGTTTAATGAGCGATATAAAAAGATGGGCATTTTCGGTTTGCACTATTCTTATTGCAAGCGGGATTTTCATGCGTATATTGCCGGAAAAAAGCGATAAGAAAGCTGTCAGATTTGTTGTTACTCTTATGTTGATAGTCTGTATTTTTGAACTCGATATTTCAGCGGTAAGTAATACGCTCGACCTAAATAAAAACTATGACAATAACATTGAAGTCAGCGAATATGAGAATAAGCTAAATGAACAAATCGAAGATAAGTTTTTTTCGGAGATTGAGAAAAAAATAAGTGCTGAAATAAAAAAATATGATGAAAATGCCGAAATCAGTCTTGAAATAACTGGCGAAAAGATGATCGTGACAATTATAAGTACGCAGTTAAGTGATTATGAAAAGGCAAAGATACGAACCCGAATTAAAACTGACTTCGGCGATGAGACGGAATTAATATATAGGGAGTGAGAGAAATGAGTGAAAAGATAAAAGAAAAACTTAAACCGCTGATAAATAAAATACCCGAAAATAAAAGGCCTATGATTTTAGTAGCCACCGGTCTTTTATTAATGATTTTATTGCTTTTTTCAAGTTTTGATACAAAAGTCAAATCCGCAAATACGGTTTCTTGCGAGAATAGCACCTTATCGTACACCGAAGAAACAGAACAGAAACTTGAAAATATTATATCTTTGATTGACGGTGCAGGCAGATGCAAGGTCATGCTTACTCTTGATACAAGCGAAGAGAATATTTACGCTTCTGACATAAACGATGAAAAAAGTGAATATGTTGTTATAAAAACAAGCTCTGATGAGGGCGGCTTACTTCTGAAGATCATTCAACCGAAGATCAGGGGAGTGGCAGTGGTTTGTGACGGAGGTGACTCATATATTACCGTAAATAACATAACCGAAGCCGTTTGTTCGGCTCTCGGAATAAGCAGCACTAGAGTTAGTGTTAAAAAAATGAAAAACTAGGAGGAAATTATGAGTAAGCTTACTAAAAAAAGACAGATTTTAACGGCAACGCTTGCAATAGCTATGGCATCTGCTATTTTGGTCAATTGGTATTATAATAAAGACGGTGTTAATAAAACGGCTAACACCGGTCAACAAACTTCGTCATCTAATCTGGGTGACAGTATTTATGTTAACGGAACAACAACTAACAGCCAAAACACCGACAAATCCAAAACCGATAACTCCGGTGAAGAAGCCAAAAGTGTTTCTGAATCAAAAGAATATTTTGCAAAAGCTCAACTAAAACGGACTCAGATGCATGATGAAACGCTAGATAAAATAGAATTGCTTTTGTCAGACGGTAAAAAGAGCGATGAGGCTGATAAGCTGATGAAAGAATACACTGAATCGGTTAAGCTTGAAACAGATATAGAAAACCTTATAACCGCAAAGACCGGAGCTGATTGTTTGGCTATATTAAATTCCGATCAAGCGGAAATCGTGGTCGATGCCGATGCAATAGACGAACTTTATCTGCTTCAGATAACCGATATCGTGTCAACGCAAAGCAAAATACCTGCTGAAAATATAACAATAATTCAGGCAAAGTAGTTGTATAATTTATAAATTGATGTTATAATTAATCTGTATGATTATACAAGACGCCATGCCCTTCGTTGCTTAGTGGCGGAGGGTATTATTTTGTGTTAAACAAAGGAAAGGTAAAATTATGACAAGACGAGAAGCTAGAGAACAGGCATTTATGCTTATATTTGAAAGATCGTTTCAACAGGACAGCGAAATTTCGCAGCTTGTTGAATTTGCAGCCGAAAATGATGTCTTTGTTGCAGATAAATATGCGGTCAAGCTTGCCGCAGACACTTATGAAAACCTTGAAGATATTGACTTGAAAATCGAGAGCAATCTTAAGGGGTGGAGTTCAACAAGAATATCTAAAATTACAAGAGCCATATTGAGAATGGCTGTGTGTGAGATCATATATTATGATGATGTACCGACAGGTGTTGCTATCAATGAGGCTGTTGAGATAGCCAAGAAGTTTGCTGCCGATGATGAGCCGGCATATATCAATGGCGTTCTCGGTTCTATTGCAAGGTCAATATAAAATGGCATATCTCGGAATTGATACAAGCAATTATACGACATCTGCATCACTGTTTTTTCCGGAAACAAATCTAATTGTACAAAAGAAAAAACTTTTGCCGGTAAAAAAAGGCGAAAAAGGACTCCGTCAAAGTGATGCGGTTTTCCATCATACGCAGCAGTTTCCGGAAATTTTTGCTGAACTCATGTCACAATCTGATGAAAAAATAACAGCTATCGGTGTGTCAACTAAGCCGAGAAACATTGACGGATCTTATATGCCTTGTTTCACTGTTGGAAAAGGTATCGCCGAATGTATCGGTGCAGCCGAAAAAATTAAAGTTTTTCCGTTTTCCCATCAGCAGGGACATATTGTTTCAGCTTTATATTCAGCTGATAAACTCGAACTTATAAATGAACCGTTTATAGCTTTTCATGTTTCCGGCGGTACGACTGAAACACTTCTCGTAAGACCTGACAGCGAAAACATCATATCCTGTGAAATAATTGCTTCTTCAAGTGACCTTAAAGCAGGACAAGCTGTTGACAGAGTTGGACTTATGATGAATCTCAATTTTCCGTGCGGTGCAGAACTTGACCTGCTTTCACAAAAAAGTGATAAAGAATATCGTATTAAAGCTCCGATCAAAGACGGAAATTGCAGTTTATCCGGAGTTGAAAATAAATGCAGGAAGATGCTTGAAAACGGCGAGACATATGAAGATACCGCAAAGTTTTGTATCGACTATATTAGTACAGCACTTGAAAAAACTACAGAATATGTGCTTGAAAAATACGGCGATATGCCTCTTTTGTTTTCCGGCGGTGTAATGTCTAACAGCACTATAAAGAAACGATTTACGAAGAAATTCGGAGCGTACTTTGCGGAAAGTCAGTTTTCATCGGATAATGCCGCAGGCATAGCTATTCTCGCATATTTAAAGGAGAAAAAATGAACGCTGTTTTAAGTGTAAGTCAAATAAATTATTATCTGAAATCAATTTTTGACTATGATGAGAATTTAAAAAACATTTACATCACAGGTGAAATATCAAATTTTACAAATCACTACAGAAGCGGACACTTTTATTTCACTCTTAAAGATGAAACGTCATCTATAAAAGCCGTTATGTTCAGCCGATATGCTCAAAATCTTCGCTTTGAACCTTATGACGGACTTAAAGTGCTTATGAGGGCCTCAGTTTCAGTTTATGAGAGAGACGGTGTATATCAACTTTATGTCACCGATATGCAGCCTGACGGTTTAGGCGAATTAAATCTTGCTTTTGAACAGTTAAAAGAAAAACTCGGCAAAGAGGGGATATTTTCTCCGGAATATAAAAAGCCTATACCGAGATTTCCCGAAAAAATAGCCGTTGTTACATCTCCAACAGGGGCGGCTGTTCAAGATATTATCAATGTTATTTCAAGAAGATATCCGTGCTGTGAACTTATAATTTTTCCGGTTCATGTTCAAGGCGAACAAAGTGCCGGAGAAATTGTCAGTGCTTTAAGAAGGATCAACACTTTGAAATGTGTTGACACTATAATTTTGGGCAGAGGCGGCGGTTCAATAGAAGATTTGTGGTCATTCAACGAAGAAAAGGTTGCAAGAGAAATATTCAAAAGTGATATTCCCATAATTTCAGCCGTAGGTCATGAAACTGATTTCACAATATCGGACTTTGTTGCCGATCTCAGAGCGCCAACACCTTCGGCTGCAGCAGAGCTTGCAACTCCTGATGCGATCTCACTTTTAGGCGAAACAGCTTATTTTCAGCAAAAGATCAATGAGCTTTTAAAAGATAAATTATCAGCATACGGAAATGAAATCGAGAATTACAAAAGGCTTTTGACACTTTATTCTCCGGAAAATGAACTTAAAATCCGAACAGATAAAATATCCGAGTATAAAATATGTCTTGAAAAATCATTAAAACGTACCTTAGAATCAAAAATGTCTCAGCTTTCGGCAAGTGCAAAACAGCTTGATGCATTAAGTCCGCTTAAAACGCTCGCAAGAGGCTACGGTGTCGTATTTGATGAAAAAGGCAAACACATCGGTGAAGTGAAAAAACTTAAATCCGGCGAAAAAATTAAACTTCAAATGAAAGACGGATCTGCTTTATGTATCGTCAATGAGGTGACAAAATGAAAAAAGATATGACTTTGGAACAAGCCATGAAACGGCTTGAGAAGATAACAGACGAAATGCAGTCAGAAAACATTACAATGGATAAATCATTGAAACTTTTTGCTGAAGGCAGTGAACTTGTTAATTTCTGCAACGAAAAACTTAAAAATGCTCAAATTAAAATCACGAAACTTACGGAAAGCGAGGACTTTTCCGATGATGAATGACTATAAAGAGGAGTTCAATGAATACATTAACATTGCAAATAACAGACTTTCACAGCTTTTATCTGATGGGGGAGACATTGTTTGCAAGGCTATGAGATATTCTGTTGAAAACGGAGGAAAGAGAATAAGACCGGTTCTCGCTATGTCAGCTTGTCAAATGTGCGGTGGCAACATCAATGACGTAGTTGACCTTGCTTGTGCGCTTGAAATGATTCATACTTATTCACTTATACATGATGATCTTCCTTGCATGGATAATGATAATATGCGCCGAGGAAAACCATCTTGTCATATCGCTTTTGGTGAGGAATATGCTTTACTTGCCGGTGATGCCCTTTTGACGTACGCATTTGAGATTGCAGCTAAAGCGAACATATCCGACACAAAGAAAGTCAAAGCTATTGCCTGCCTTGCTGAAAATGCAGGCTTTATGGGTATGGTTGGAGGTCAGGTCATTGATCTTCAAAGCGAAGGAAAAAAAATATCATATGATACGCTCAGAAAAATGCATTCTCTTAAAACCGGAGCGCTCATAAGATGCGCTGTTAAGCTCGGATGTATATGTGCCGATGCCGATGAGGAAAAAATGCAGGCACTTGAAACATATGCCGATAATATTGGTTATGCTTTCCAAGTTGTTGATGATATTCTCGATGTGACAAGTTCTCAAGAGGTTCTCGGAAAGCCTATAGGCAGTGATGCCGAATGTGGAAAGACTACTTATGTCACTTTATTTGGGGTTGAAAGAGCAAAAGAAATTGCCGCTGAATTCACTGAAAATGCTGTCAAAAGCATTTCAAAATATGAAAACAGTGAATTTCTGATCAAGCTTGCAAAAGAGCTTACAGACAGAAAATATTGATAGAGACAGGAATAAAATGGAAATTAATTATCTTGATAAAATCAAATCACCCCAAGATGTAAAAAAAATTCCGCCGGATCAGCTTGACTTGCTGGCTGATGAAATCAGGGGTGTACTTATAGAAACGGTTTCGCATAATGGCGGTCATTTGGCATCAAATCTTGGTATGGTTGAACTTACGATAGCGATGCATCGAGTATTTGACTCTCCGAAAGATCAAATGATATTTGATGTCGGTCATCAAGCTTACACCCACAAACTTCTGACCGGACGTTATAACAGGTTTTCAACCGTCAGAACATCAGGCGGCTTAACGGGCTTTACAAATCCCGATGAGAGTGAACACGACATATTTTTCAGCGGTCACAGCAGCACTTCGGTTTCTGCTTCTTTAGGTTTAGCTCAAGCGAAGCTTTTAAATAACGATGACGGATATGTTGTTGACGTTATAGGAGACGGCTCTTTTACCGGTGGTATGGTCTATGAGGCTTTAAACAATGCCGGAAAGACAAAGAGCAAGCTTATAGTCATACTTAATGACAATAAGATGTCAATATCCGAAAATGTCGGTGCGTTTGCAAGCTATCTCGCCGTAATCAGAACTAATCCGAGATATTTCAGATTGAAACAAAGAACCGAAAAAGTCTTGAATAAAATACCGTTAGTCGGCCCTTGGATATCAACAAAAATATTTAACCTTAAAACTGCACTGAAAAATAAGATATATAATAAAAGCACGTTTTTTGAGGATATTGGTTTCAGATATATGGGGCCTATAGACGGTCATAATATTAAACAGCTCAATCAAGCTCTTGAAAGTGCAAAATTTATAAACGGCCCTGTTCTTCTCCATGTTATCACAACAAAGGGTAAGGGTTATGATTTTGCGGAAAAAATGCCGAGCGAGTTTCATGGGATAGCTAAATTTGACATAGAAACAGGCGAACCTATATCGAGTGGTGATAACTTCTCACTTCATTTAGGCGACACACTTTGTGCCATAGCCGAAAGCGATGACAGAATATGTGCTGTCACAGCCGCTATGTCCATAGGCACGGGGCTTGATAAGTTTGCCGAAAAGTTTCCTGACAGGTTTTTCGATGTTGGCATAGCCGAACAACACGCTGTTACATTTGCTTCAGGACTTGCCAAAAACGGAAAAATTCCGGTGTTTGCCGTTTATTCGACATTTCTTCAAAGAGCGTACGATCAACTGATCCATGATATTTCACTTCAGCGGTCGCACTGTATATTTGCAGTTGACAGAGCCGGTTTTGTCGGTGAAGACGGAGTTACACATCAAGGTGTTTTTGACGTGTCGTTTTTCAATGCAATACCGGATTTTAAGATATACGCTCCATCAAATTTCACTGAGCTTGAGAGTGATCTGGGTGCGGCAGTATATGAGGATGATATGCCGGTTGTTATACGCTATCCAAGAGGCAATGAAGCTGTGATTGATGAGATTCCCGAATATTTGTCCGAAGACTATTATATCTACGGTGATATCGAGAACGCTGAGAAAGTTGCGGTGACATATGGCAGAATAAGCAAAAACGCAGTTGATGCTATGAAAAAATCGGATAATACAGCTGTTATAAAGCTCAACGTTATAAAACCACTGAATGTTGAAGTCTCAGAGAAACTCATGAATGTTAAAAATGTTTTTTTCTTTGAAGAAGGAGTTAAAAGCGGTGGAGTCGGTGAAAAACTTGCTTTATTGCTGACAGAAAACGGATTTTGCGGAAAATTTAAGCTAACAGCGATTGAAGATGGGTTTGTTGAGCAGGCAAGTGTTGAAGAACAACTCAAAAAATACAAGCTTGATACGCAGTCAATGATAAATATAATTAATGAGGTTAAATAAGGTGAGTGAGAAGTTAAGACTTGATGTGGCTTTGGTCGAAAAAGGTTTATGTGAAAGCCGAGAAAAAGCCAAAGCGTACATAATGGCAGGACAGGTTTATGTCAACGGACAAAAGTCTGTAAAAGCGGGGGCTACCGTCAAATCCGAGGACAAGATCGAAATAAAAGGAAAACAGATGCCGTTTGTCAGCAGGGGAGGATTGAAGCTTCAAAAAGCTGTTGATTCTTTCGGTGTCAAGCTTGAAAACTGCATTTGCATGGATATAGGTGCATCAACAGGCGGTTTCACCGACTGTATGTTACAGCATGGAGCAAAAAAAGTTTATTCTATTGATGTCGGATATGGTCAGCTCGCATGGAAATTACGCACCGATGAGAGAGTTGTTAATCTCGAAAGAACCAACTTCAGATATGTGACTAAAGATAACGTTTCCGATGAGATCGACTTTGCAAGTGTCGATGTTTCATTCATTTCGCTTAAACTTATTGTACCCGTCATGAGAAATCTTCTCAAAGATGACGGCGAGGCGGTCTGTCTCATCAAGCCTCAATTTGAGGCAGGCAGAGATAAGATCGGAAAAAAAGGTGTTGTCAGAGAGCTTTCAACACACATTGAAGTTATTGAAACTATCGCAAGCTTTATTCTTGAAAACGGATTTGATATACTCAATCTTGATTTTTCGCCGGTCAAAGGGCCGGAAGGCAACATTGAATATCTTATATACATCAAAAAAAGTGATTCTTCAAAAAGTTTTCTTGAACGTTCATTCGAGGAAATTGTTACGGCATCACATGATACGCTCGATAAATGAGGTGAAAAAATGCGAATAGCAATAAAGCCTAACTTAACACGGGAAAATGCCTATCAGGTTACACTAAAAACATATAACGAACTTAAGAATTTGGGTGCTGATCTTGCTTTCAGTGATGAATTTGAGTCAAAACTCAGTGATTTGAATGTTAAGTTTTTACCCGATGATGAACTTTATGATACTTGTGATATCATGATCGCTATTGGCGGTGACGGAACCATAATTCACAGTGCTTATAAATGTGCAAAATACAGCAAAAAAATTCTCGGAATCAATGCAGGCAGACTTGCTTTTATGGCCGGTATTGAGGAACAAGAACTTCATCTGTTAAAAAATCTGATTGACGGCAATTATGAGACAGATAACAGAATGATGCTCATGGCTGAACTTTATGAAAATAATAAACTTGTCGATACAAGTTACTGTATCAACGATGTTGTCATCGCCAGAGGTACTGCCATGCGTATGTGTGACATACAAATCAAATGCGATGGAAGGCTTGTCAATGACTATTATGCTGACGGAATTATCGTTTCAACTCCGACCGGCTCTACTGCTTATTCGCTTTCAGCCGGAGGCCCTGTTATTGATCCGACAATAGAAAGCATCGGACTCACTCCGATATGCACCCATTCTTTGTTTTCACGTTCAATGATATTTAAACCAACATCAGTGCTTGAAATCAGCGTCAAAAACACTGAAGTCGGCAGACCTATGCTGTCTTGTGACGGCTGCAATTCAATCGACCTTAAAGAACACAACAAAATAGTTATAAAAAAAGCCGATGTTTCGGCACAGTTTATAAGAATAAAGTCTGATAGCTTTATAGACGTACTTTCACAAAAATTAGCTCAGAGACGAGCATGAAACGGAGCAAAAACATGAAGAAAAATATAAGACATGAAAAAATACTTGAGTTGATATCCGAATATGATATTTCCACTCAGGAACAACTGACACAAATGCTGACGGAAAGCGGATTTGAGGTCACTCAGGCAACTGTTTCAAGAGATATCAAGGCTATGAACCTTGTGAAAATTCAAGACAGCAACGGCCAATATAAATATTCTGCTGTCAGTGATAACAACAAAAACAGTACCAAGTTTGATGCTATTCTTGCTCACAGCGTTATAGGTGCGGATTACGCTATGAATATCACCGTTGTCCACTGCCATGCAGGTATGGCGAATGCGGCTTGTGCTTCGTTAGATGCACTTTCATTTAACAAGTCTGTCGGAACGATTGCAGGTGATGACACTATTTTTATATTGAACAGAACTGAAGATGCTGCAAGAGAACTTGCAGACACAATTAAAAGCATAATTAAATAAGCAGGTGTAGAATATGCTTACAAGTCTTAAGATAAATGACGTTGCAATAATTGAAGAAGCATTAATTGAATACGATAGAGGGCTTAACGTGATGACCGGTGAAACCGGTTCCGGTAAGTCTATTGTCATTGATTCGATAAACGCTGTTTTAGGACGCCGTACATCAAAAGAGCTGATAAGAGACGGAGCCGATGAGGCACGAGTCACAGCAGTTTTTGAAGGTGTTAGCGATACTGTCATTGAAATTCTTAAGGGGTACGGGATAGATTGTAATGACGGAAGCCTTTATATTCAAAGGACAATAAGAGAAAGTCGAAACGTTTGTAAGATAAACGGCGAAACTGTAACTGCGAGCGTACTTAAAAGCATTGGAGATCATTTAATCAATATTCATGGTCAAAACGAGAATCAAACTTTGCTTAATAAAGAAAATCACTTAAGATTCATAGATAAGCTTGCGGATAACGAGGACACAATCAAAAGATATTCCGAAAAATACTTACGACTAAAATCAATAAATAAGCAATTAAAACAACTTAAATCAATAGAAAGCGAAAAAGAAATTAAACTTGATAGTTTAAAATATCAAATAGATGAAATCGAAAGCGCACATTTAAAAGTAGGGGAGAAAGAAGAACTTACATCTCAGAGAAACAAATATCAGAATTTTGAAAAAATCAGACAAGCTCTTGCTGTGTCGAATTTAATGCTCAATGGCAATGATCAAGAAAACATAGGAATTATTTCCGAGTTGAACTCACTTATTGAGGCATTAAATGCGTTAAGCGAATATGTTAATGAATCAACCGAATATAAAAATTCAGCCGGTGAATGTCTTATAAATTTGCAGGATTGCTCCGAGTTTATCTTATCACAGCTTGATTCTTTCGGAAACGGTGAAATTGATATAAACACTGTTGAAGAACGTCTTGATATCATACACCGATTGTCAAGAAAATATGGTGAGACCGAATCGGATATTTTGGAGTACCTTGAAAAAATTAAGCTTGAATATGATGAAATTTCACTCAATAGTGAAAAAATTGATAAGTTATCTGCTGAATATGATTCTGTACTTGAAGACTTAATCTCGGTCGGAAACGAACTGACCGATTCAAGAATATCCGCCGGTGAAAAATTCAGCTCAAAAATCAAAGATGAATTAAGATTTCTTGATATGCCGAATGTAGAATTTAAAGTTAAGGTTGATCAGTGTGCGGCAACGGCAACGGGACTTGATGATGTTGAGTTTCTTATATCGGCGAACCTAGGCCAAGAACTGAAACCCATAGCAAAAATTGCTTCGGGTGGTGAGCTTTCAAGAATAATGCTTGCAATAAAGTGTGTCTTAACAGATCTTGACAGCGTTGACACTTTAATATTCGATGAAATAGACTCAGGTGTAAGCGGCAGAGCTGCAGAAAAAATCGGATTTAAACTCAAAGAAGTTTCACGTTTCAGTCAAGTTATATGTGTCACTCACTTAGCTCAGATTGCCTGCTTTGCTGACAATCATCTTTATATAGAAAAATTGACCGATAACGAAAAAACAAGAACTCATGTCACAAAGCTTAATTTTGACGAAAGAAAGCACGAAATAGCCCGAATTATGGGCGGATCAATCATAACAGAAGCAACTCTTGAAAGTGCTGAAGAATTATTGACAAGATCATCATAAAAATTATCCTCCCTTCATAGAATTTTCTTGAAGGGAGGAACTTTTATATGAAGAAAAAAACTCAAAAAAAGCCAAAACGAAGTCGTAGTCCGGAAAACAGCGAACTTAAAGCATATCTGATTTCAGCGATTAAAAGTCTTGTTGTTTTTTTGGCTTTACTTCTGCTGTCAACATTCATTTGTTATAAAGCCGACGCAAGCGATAAATATTATTTTATTGTTATGATTATAATTTGCAGCATATCCTGTTTTTTCGGTGGCATCTTTGCAAGTTCAAAGCTCAAAGAAAAAGGAATAATTTGCGGTCTTTTAGGTTCATTGCCTATCATGGTTCCGTCAGTTATTGTTTCAACTATAATTGGTGGATTGAGTATAAAACTACTCATTTCATGCATTGCAATGCTGCTTTTCGGTATGGTCGGAGGAATATTTACTGCTAATATGAGGAGATAAAAATGAAAGTAAAAGCAACAAAAGTAATTGATCTCGATAAGTTTTTCAACGTTGAATTAAACAAAAAATATCCGATAATTTCATCAGCTTGTGCAATACTCGGAATTGTGGCAGGAGTCATTCTGCAAACAATAAACAATTCGCTTGAAAGCAATATTGGAGAAATTTTCACGGAATTTTACAGCATTAACTCAAGTCGAAGTGTACCGGAAATATTTCTGTCAAGTTTTGCAGAAAATATAGTTTTGATTGCGATTTTAATGTTTTTCGGCTTTTCTTGTGTTGGTTTTGCTTTTGTTTATGTTGTACCGATATTTAAAGGGTTAGGAATTGGTGCTGTTTGCAGTTACATATATTCCGCATATCTTTTTAAAGGCGTTGCTTATTGCAGTTTATTTGTATTTCCCGTAGCTGTAATACAGCTTTTTGCGATTGTGCTTGCTTGCAACGAAAGTGTTCAGATGTCACAAGATATTCTTCAACTGATAAGAAAAAACGGCAACACAGAAACAACGATAAGAACAGATCTTTATGTTTTGCGTTATGCCGTCATTACTTTTGTGATTGCTTTTTCATCAATCATATATTCAATAGGGGTTTTAATTTTTTTTAGGTTTCTTTAAACCGTGTTCGCCGCTTAAGGGATTGTTATTAACCGCTTCACGCAGCTGATCATTAAGAAGATGAGTATACACCTCGGTTGTAGCAAGATTTTCATGACCGAGAATTTCTTTGATAACCAAAATATCTGTATCTCCGTGTTGATACATTAATGTCGCCGCAGTGTGACGAAGTTTATGAACCGAATAACCGGATCCCAGACCGATTTTGTTTAAATAGCGATAAACCATATTTTGTATGGCCTGACGGCCCATTCGCTTTTTTAATCGGCTTATAAATAATGCATCTCTGTCTTCAATTTTATCTTTCGGTCTGACTTTCAGATAATCATAGATTGCATCTATACACGCATTGTTCAAGTAAATCTTACGTTGCTTATTACCTTTGCCGGTAACGACCATTGTTTTTTCGTCAAAGTTTATATCGCTTATATTCAGCGATGACATTTCCGCAACACGAAGTCCGCAATTAAGAAAAAGTGTAAGAATACAATAGTCTCGCTCTTTGTTCTCACCATCAACGCTGTTCAACAATTCGATGCTTTGTTCCAAAGTGAGATATTTAGGCAAGGATTTTTTGGATTTAGGAGCTTCAACAGGCTCCATTGGGTTAGTTTCCAGATATTTCATTTTTGTTGAAATGTACCCAAAATAACCTTTAAGCGTGGAAATTTTTCTTGACCGTGTTGAGTTATTGTTGTCAAGTTTACTGTTGCAATAGTCAAGAAATTTAAAAATATCATAAGTTGATATTTTTTTTATCCACTCAATGTCGATATATGACAGATCATAATAAGGATCGAGTTCATTAGGGGAGATATGAGCCTGCTGTGAGACGAGAAATCTAAAAAACGTACGCAAATCCGATGCGTACTCAATAATAGTAAGTTTTGATTTGCCTTTGATATTATCGAGATATATTCGCAAATATTCTTGAACGCTTGGCGGAAGCAAATCAAACTCTTCAAACTTCAAAACAATCCCCCCATTTCTAAGCTGATTTGTGAAACCGTTTCACGGTTACGTTATAAAAAGGTGAGTAGTCCGGTGAAACAATACATATTATAATACGGTGAAAAAAAATATTCAAGTATTAAATTAGAAGTAACAGTGAGATAGAATCAAAGAGAATACTAAAAATTGAGTAAATGCAAACAATAATAATAATATAATAAATAAGTGCTATATATTTGTTGTATGATTTAGCTTGCGCAAATAATAAATGCATTTTACATAATAAAAAATATTGATTTAAGCTAATCAGATTTTTAATAACATAGCTGAGTATGTTAAAATTAAATCTATTGTCCGGCAAATTAAAAATTTTAAGATAATAATTGATAAAAGATGCTTAATTATAAAACCAATACAAAAAGCGCAAAAAGAAAACAATTTAGCTTTTGAAGTCAAATATAATGAATAAAGTATTCTTTTGGTTTTTTATTTACTATTATAAACGCCCAAGCTAATATCTAAGACCTTACTGAATATGTTATTCATAAATATAATAAGTATTTTCGCTCCCCTCAACTATACAAAATATTTCTTTTGTATAGTTGATATTTGTGCAAAGTGACTAACTATCTATTTCGTA
>CAZTSC010000024.1:0-26925 GCA_964616655.1 uncultured Faecalibacterium sp. | reverse complement strand
TTGTTGAGTTTTTTCGATTTCTCCTCCCACTTTGAGAGCTCTTGCCGATAATTTTTGATATCTTCGGGGTCAACACTTCCCTCACTGAGCCTTTTATATTTCTGCACCATGCTGTCTGCGTGAGCTTTTTCTTTGCTGCTCTTATCTTCGGATTCGCCTGCTTTTGATTCGCTTTCGTCATTTCCAAGCTCCGAAAAATATATTGCCGAGCCATGACGACAGTTCGGGTGATACAAGCCCTCTTTCATAGCTTGTGAAAGCAGCATATAATCACCGTCTGCTTCTGTGCCACCGGAATAGACATCATCTATCAATACCTTTCTTTCAAACGGCTGACACAGTGGACAAGATGTATTATGTTTTGAGATCTGTATAAGTGTTCTTCCGAGCTTCTTGCGAAATTCGCCCTGACCTGTCATATATGCTCTTTGACTTGCCGTTCTGACTGCCATTTGTGCATATGAGGCGATGTTGACACGTCTCCCGTCTTTATATTCGATGCAATTAAGTCCTCTTTCAAGAAAGTCTTTCACAGCTTGGTCATATGCCTGTTTCTCGGTGTATACGCCGTTTGAAGCGAAAAGAGAATATTTGAATATAACTTCACGGTAGGCATCATTGCTCATTCTGAAAACGGCTGTATTCGCTGTTTTGAGGCTGTTTGTAAGGTCGTTTATCTGAGCCGATACCTTTCTCGGATCTATCTTTAAAAAGCTGTCTTTCACCTGTTGACCGGAAATTCCAAATTTTTTGTTGACTTTGGCGTACCTTTTATATTCATCTCTTGATCCCTGCTTTAGTTCGTTTTGCATTTGCTTTGAGACTTCATCGGAAAGCTTCAGAGTATGCTTTTGGATTATTTTCAGGTTTTGTCTTTGATATCGCTTGAGTTCTTTGAGCTTTATCGCCTGCCATTGCGGATATTTGATGCCCGTTTTCTTTTCCTCTGCAAGGTGCAAACCGAGATTTTTCTTCATGCTGCGGATTATTTCCAATTCCATTTCACGATAAATCTCGGCTATCTGCTTGTCATAATCATTCATCTGTTGTTATATCGTTATAAAGTGCGGGCTCATCGACCGCTTCGATGCCCTTTTCTTTTTTTATTCGCTCGATCTCGGCTTTTTTCCATTCTTCGTTTTTGGTGTCACCGTAAAGTTCTTCTATCTGCGTTTCTATGCTCATTATTCCGTACGAGGAAGCCTTTCCGACTGTTTCAACATTCGCCTCGAATGACGGATTGGCGTATCCACCGAAGGTCACAATCACATCAACATCTTTGCCTACAGGCTTTGACTGCATTGTGTCATAGAATTTAAGAGTTGTGTTTATAAGTTGAGGAATGACCTGACTTAAGACGTTAACAACCCTGTTTCTTGTATACAGAGTCGTTTTTTCTTTTTCTCTTTGTGCCTCTGCATTGTCGAGTTTCTTGACATCAATACCGAGAGTTGATGGACTTATGATTCCCTGTAGGCACAAGTCCAGTGCAGTGCAGTATATTGACACCAAGGCTTCATGCTGAATATTGCCCTGCGTGGTGGTTATTTGCTTTTTATCTCCCTCGCTCATTGGGCTTTCAATGCTTATAAAGTCATTGTCAAAGTCGTTGTATCCTCTCAGCACTCCCGTTTTGGGATCTCTCGGAATAAAATCCGATGGGATATAAGACTTCATTTGTCCTTTTCTCAGGGCAAGCATAATTTGAGAAAACACCTCGTCAAAGGCATCAAAGTCAGACAGCTTTCCGTCAAACAGAGATTTTCCCCTGCCCTTATACTTTCTTGAAGCTCTGAACTTCATCGGTACAGCCGGAATAATACCGGCAAAGTGGGTGACATTTATCAAGCCCTCAAATTCCGAAAAGCTTTTGATATCGACTTGTCTTCCCTCAGAATTTTCGAGAACATAGCTAATGCTGTCTTTTGAATAGCGTTCTTTTAGAAGGTAGTCACTGCCTTTGATGACTTTCGGAGTTTTGAATATAACCGCTGTCAAACTGCCTCTTGTGTATTCATATTCGACACGGTCGCCGGGGATAAACTCAATTATCGGATATTCGCTCACGCTTTCGTCTATCGACAGCTTAAAAGCACCGTCTGAAAAAACGAAGGTATCACGAACGGCATCGGAAATTATCTGCTTGAAGTCGTTTTTTTCAGCTATTTTATCCCATTCATCTTGGCGATCGGAAAGCTCGATTTTATACAGATCATCAGTACATATGTCTGTCAGAACATCAACTATCATCCCCGGTAAGCCTGTGTGTATCTTCCGCATTTTCATGCCTTTTGAGGACTGTGAACCCCAAAAGCTGTTATTGCCTACACCGTCATATAGTTGCATATAAAACTGCTGAAGTTCGTTCGCTTCGCCATGATACCACAACTCATTTTCAAAGCAATATGCATCGAAGTCTTTAAGCTTCTGTATATTAATACTCATGCCCTGCGGTTGCTCTATTCTGAGAAAATTTCTCGCCTGTTCTCTGATTTTATCCATTATTTTCATCATTTCCTCCGATATTATTTGCTCTTATTCCTATCTTCCCTCTATACGGTATCCATGCGTACTGCACACTGTTTATCGTATGGTCGTTTCTGTCCTCCGGCTCACTGTCCTTATCCTCTTTCCAGCAGTAGCTTTCAAGCTCTTTGATATGCTCGGTGCAATGCTTACACACGAGGTAATGTCCACTGTGAAGCCAGCCTAACTGCAAATTGATTCTATCTATGATCCGGACCTTTTTATGTGCCGCATTGAATATGTATAAGCAGGGATTTTCCCTTTTATATTTATTAAGTTCGGTTATCGTTGCCTGATCCGCCGAATCTATAAACACATTTTTCGCAAAACCCCATTTTTCACGGTTGCGCTCCAAAAATGCAACAAAATTCATCACCGTATCGCTTGGTGCAAAGGGTGTTTGAAGTGTCGCATTGTTATATACTTTTTCATCAAGCACGATAAGCTTATTATCGGCCGTTATGCCGCAAAAGCTCATTGCTATCGTGTCTGACGACCTTTGCGAATACGCAGTGTCAAGGCCTGCGGTGAAATGTTTAAATTCGAGTTTTTTGCTTTTTACAAGCTTTATGATATCCTCTGCACTAACTGTGTGTTTGTTTTTGTCAAAGTTTGGGAACACAAGTCCTGTCGCTTTTCCTCTCAGACCTAATATTTTATTTTTGTACAATTTAGTTCCTTTCGGGGCAGAGGCTATTTTCTTTTCGATATCCTCTGCACTTAAAGAAAGATTGTCACGAAAAGAAAAGAACCAATACCTCCAATTCGGTACAGGTTCTTTATTAAGCTCTCTCATTATCTCTGTAGGAACATCTTCGGCGTACTTATTAAACGGTCTGGAACGGTTGATGAACTCATCATAAACAGGAAGCGTTGGATCATCAGGATTAAGGGTTGCCAAAAGATATTCGTTTCTTGTGCTTATCTCACGAACAAACTCGATATCGGCCGTGTTTATCTCGTCAATGTATACGCAGCCGAACTGCGCACCGAGAACCATTTCCCACTTATCACGGCGGTCATATCCGAGGATATATATTATTTTGCCCTCAAATTTGATATGCGGCAGCTTATAGTCCTTGTCACCGTTTCCGTAATAAGATGCGTTGCGGTGCAGGTCGAGAATTCCGTTATCTTGCTGAATTATCGTTTCTTCGGCTTTGCCGGTAGTTTTAGCAGCGATAACATGAAGCTTTTTCCTGCTTGCAGACACCATTCGCATAAATTTGACACCTGCACCGACTGTGGTTTTTCCCGAAGCTGTTGTTCCCTCCAAAAATTCAGCCGTGACATTCGTGGTATTGATAAAGTCGATATACTTCAGGCTAAGTGGAAAGCTGTTATTCTGCAAGCCCCTCACCGCCGATCTGATCAAAGATCTCGCTCAGCTTTTGAGATGTATTTAAGTCAACTTTAAGCGGAACATCGTCACCGGCAAGAGATATAATCTCTTTGGCGGCATTAAGCTTGACTTTATCGCTATTACTTTTCAAAAGTGATATTAGCACATTTATCGCAGCATTTGCCGCACACTTATATCCTCGTTTTCTCTCGTTTCCTGCTTTTTCAAGCTCCCTGTCATAAGCTTCGACAAAGTGAGGAGTTTTATCCGGATTAAACCATTTTGAAACGGTTTGCGGAGCAACATTAACCTCTTTTGCGGCGGCATCTTTTGTCAAGCCTTTATAAATAACGAGTTCCAGCAGCATTTGCTGTTTTGAACTCAGTCTTTTTTCTGAACTTTTATTCACCTTTTTCACCTCTTTTAAAGAAACTGAGAAATTTATTTCGATAATTGATATATTTTTAGCTTTTAAACATACCAACAGCCGCCCGCAGGCGGCTGTTTATCATATCTTCACACTATCATTATAGCACGGAAAAGACTAACATTCACTAACATTTACTAACATCTTTCGGGAATTTCAACATTTTCGAGAGCTTTTTTATGTATTCTGTGGCACTGCTGCTCGGAAAAATTCATTCTCATAGCGATCTCAGACCATGAGCAGTGTTCCACATATCTCAACCGCAACACAAGACACTCGTCTTTATCCTCAACGGCTTCTATCACTTGCCTTATCTCTTTTTGTACGCAGACAAGCTCATCTATCTGAGAGTTGATATCGTTTTCAAGGTCGATTATTTTTTCAACGGTACGAGTGAACGGGGCATCGGCGGCAGGTGATTTATCGACTTTGCCGTCTGCCGGAACGGAAAGTGAGCAAAGCAGACTGCGAAGTCTGCCTATTTCTCGAATATTTGAATTTATCAGCTCGTTGAGCCTATATGTTTGGCTTAGGTATTCTTTCGGTGTCATGTTTTCGCTCCTTTGGGTGTGAGTTTGAGTTTCCTCTGTATGGGTTAATAATATAAAAAGTCTCGATTTGCACTTGACAAAACGAGACTTGTTAACTATAATGTAACTGAAAGATAACCGTTTAAAGCGGTTAGCGTTTGACTGAAATTTTATATCAACAGCCGTCACTTACCGGAGTGGCGGTTGTTACTTTTTACTCTAAACTGTATTGTGAAGGTGTGCTTCCCAATATGAAACGTAAAGGTAAAAATCATATGTATCACCTCCTTTCGGAGGGAATACGCCAACCGCCTTTCGGTATTTTTTCAGTTACATGGGTATTATATTTCCCATGTCGTTTTTTGTCAAGTTTTATATTCGATTTTAGGTGTGCGATTCTTCACTCTATCCGTTCGCCCTGAATGCCGCTGCAAAGAACAGTGTCCAAAACAGCAGGGCGATGAAGATAATGAATTTCATTTCTTTTTTCCCTCCGTCATCTCTTTCAAAACTTCATCAACCGTCTGCATTATTTCATCACAGCTGAATCAATTAAACTTTCTTTTTACTCAAGTCTCACCATGATATAATCCTGTCTCGGTGAGCCTCGGTATTGATCGACTGTGTTATACGCTGTGTTTTGATCTTTCCACAATCTGTAGCCCTTTATCGGCTTCGGCTCATCACGCCAGCCTTTTGCGTTTATGATCTCACGCTTAACTATCGGCTTTGTCAGATTTTGACTTGCATTCCACCTTTTCCTGTACATCGCATCCGGTTGCTTCGAGGTCTTATCCGTCTCTTTTATGAGGTATTCGGCTAATTTTCCGTATTGACCGCTATCATCTAAAACGGTGATCAGCACCTTCCCCCACTGCCAACACGAACGAATACATGAAACATCAATGTTTTTTAGTACAATGTGATGATGCACCGCAGCGTTTGCGTACTCTGTAACGGCAATGTATTTATGCTCGATACCTGCTTTTTTATACGCTTTTTTCAATTCACGCATAAGCTTTGAATATCGCTTTTTCGCTTCTCCGATATCACTCGGACGGTCCTCTTTTCTGTATGTAAACACTGCATGGATATCTCCAAACTCAAAATTCGCATTCAGAAGCCCACGAAGCTTTGCACTCGCTTGCTGACGGTTGACCTCAGCCATATCATCGGGTGTTGTGTTTATATGCGGCTGTCTGTTTGGATTTGTCTTATTGCCGTAGCGTGAGGAATAATACTTATGGATCTCGATCGTCTTTCCGGCATAAACCGTCTTTTTTATATATGGCACTGTTTCAGTCCTTCTTTCCGAAATTCTCAATGTTTTCAAGGCTTCAACGCCTTTTGATTTTCACTAAGTTAATACCTATATCGAGCTTTAAAGCCCCTCATGCGGGGCAAAATTTTGAACGAAAAATCATGATAAAAACAAAACGTTTTTTCTAAATATGAATTGTCACTATTGACAAAATAACCGAAACAGTGTATACTATATATGCATTTTAAAGAACTGTTTCAGTTCGTTGCCGTCAGCGCTTAGGCACTGACGGCTTTTATTTTTTCTAAGATCGCCTCGGCTTCTTCTCTTGAGCGAAGATAAAGTGAAGCGTATTCTGTGAATATTCCGCATTTTCGCATAACGGAATACCCCGTTTTCTTTTCTCCGAACACATCGAGATCCACTTCTTCAATATGCCATTGGTTTTCGTTCTCGGTATTCATGATAAACCTCCTTATAACAGTGCTTGTCAAAGCGAAAGATAACCGAGTATCGCTTTCCTCGCTTCTTCCCAGCCTCTGCAAACCGTGGCTTTATAGCCCTGCTCGGCGAGATCCGATATCCATCGCTTTTGATCGTCACTCGTTTTACTGTTTTTTATTCGCTTCAATTCAATGTATAGTCCGTGGTAATTCCCTCTTGCTACAGGCAGGCATATATCGGGCACACCCTTGCGCAGTCCTTGTCTGACAAGATCTGCGCCGAGCGTACCGCTTCTCTTTCCCTCATTCGGAATATGATAAAGCAGTCTGAGCTGTGGGTACTTTCCGCTTTGATATGCTGCCCACTCGAATAACATCTTCTGTTCGTCAGCTTCGGTCGGAACGGGCAATATGTCAGCCGACAAGCTTTTCACTGTTCTTTCTTTTTTCACTGTTTGTGTCTCCGCTTCTGTGAAGTAACTCCCCCATTTCCTCAAGCTCTCTCATTCGTTTTTCGCTGAGCTTCTCTTTCAGCACCTTGCCTGTGACGTTTTCGCCGTTTTGAAGGCAGATTATTTCAATCAACTCGTTGATAATATCAACTTCGGATAGGTTGTCGATACTATTGAGCAAATTGAGGAATGTACCGGTAGTTCTTTTTCTCATTTCAAGTGCATCTTTGTATATTTTTAAGTTTTCTTTTTGGAATTTTTCCAAACCGGTCAGAACTAACCTTAAGCGTCTGTATTCTCTGAAAATGGCGACACTCTCATCTCTTGCTTCTTCAAGGGTAAACTGCTTTATCTTATATAGATACCACACTTTTTGCATTGCAAGAAAAGCAATTTCATCGACTATTTCATCGTAGTTTTTGACATAGGTTGTTCTTTTCGGGATTTTTCCGGATTTCTTGGCGGCTTTTTCATACACCAGTCTGTATGCATTTTGTTTGATATCCTCGAAGTCTTCGAGGATTTTTTGATTTGATGCTTCGCAATTTTTGAGCAAGGGCATTTCACCGCAACACAATGCATCGTACACAGAATCGGATTTCGGCAATGATTCTTCCGCTTGTGTCCGGTAAAAATCATAAGCAAATGACCAGTCATCACGGTCTGTCAAGCAATTTGCGATTTCAACGAAAAAATCACCGTATGCACGTTTCCAATCTTCGACTTGATAAACGGTTCTGCCCGTGGGGGTGTCTGTGGTGATACACTTGTCGTCAAGCAGCATCTCAAAATCGCTGATTGATTTAAAATCGAATTTTAACATTTTTTGCCTCCTTAGCTTGTCATGTTCTCCATACACTCAACGGCGATCGCTGCTGTGGCACACCGATCCGTTGTCGATAGCATCTATTAGTGCTTTGGTGAAATCCTTGATTTTGTTCTCGAAAATTTCTGTGATTTCCGCTTGCTCGGAAAAAAGTTTCGGATCGTTGATGCCGTTTGTGATGAGCATTTCGTTCAGCTCAAAGAACTCGGCTTTTGTTATCGCACCCAGACGACGTGCCATCTTCGCTTCGCCGTACGCTTCGTATATGAGTGTACGACTGCGGCTGTTCAGTGCATATTTGGCATCTTTTTTCAGCATTTTCATCACATTTGCCATTGCTCTGCCTCCTGTGGGATCACTACTTCTTCCGCTTGCTCGGAAAAGTCGAATTGCAGCCACTGACTTTCCCTGTCGTACTCGTTGGCTTGTACCTCACACGATTGAAGATATTCGATGAACGCTATCGCTACGAACGACACGCCGATAAGTACGAGTGAGACGAGTGCTAAGGCGAGTGACTTCCCGAAGGTGAGCGTTTCGCAATCCAAGCTGCCGGCACTGCCCAGTGCAAGCAGAAAGCCGATGAAGCCTGCGAAAATGAAGGTATGCTTGATAGTTTTCAGTTTCATGGTGTTTCGCTTCCCTCCTGTTCTTTTTGAAGCTGTTCCTTTGTTTTGCAGAACGGGCATTTCCTGCCACCAAAAAATGTGTCTTTCAGCACGGTGCAACGCTTGTTATCGTTGGCAAAGCATTTTGTACCGTGGAGACATGGCGGTAATTTACTTGACATAGTTATTCTCCTTTCGTGAGTTGGGTGTAGTTTTCAGATGTTAGATGTTAAATGTGCGGTTCTTTACCCCTCTGTCGTGCCGTTGGCACGACATCTCCCCTTTCAGGGGCGACAAGGGCTTCGCTCACAGAATCAGCTTCTCGGCTCCCCTTTAGGGGAGCTGTCGCAACTTGTTGCGACTGAGGGGTAACTTGATACTTCATACTATTTACTTTTTTCCCGGCTTCCACGCTCTCCCACTCGATAAGACTTTCGGATGCTAAATCAGTGAAAATATTAAATTACAAAAGGAAAAACTGTGAAAAGTAGGAGGTCATTTCAATGGCTTGCTAACCGCAGGCACTCCCCTGTCGCTGCTTTGGGTGTGCCTCTGCACAAATTCACCCGTACCCTTGACCTTGGCATGGCGTGTGTAGGTGGGAGAGCTTGAAAGCCGGGAAAGACTGTCAGCTCGCTTGGGCTTTCAATGCGAGTTTCAGATACTCGACCACTTGATCTAAGCTTTGCTTTACGCCGCTTAACAGTCGGTCTATATCCTCCCTGCCCGTACCGTTCTTATAGGCGACAAGCTTTTGAGGAACTATTATGTAGCGCCAGCTTACATCATTGAGTGATCGTGTCGCATAGCCTATCGGAAGATGGCTTGTCTTATTCTCGGCATCGCACCGCAGGCTGTAGATCACGCTGTTCGCTGTCATGCCGAGATATTCGGCGGCTATTTTCGGGGTTATGTTATTCATGGATAAGATTTGTTCATCGGTATACATGGTATCAGCTCCTTTCTTGCAAAGTTCGATTCTCAAAGACTTTGCTTATCCACTCTTTGACACAATATATAGTGTCAAGGTTTGATTTTAAACTACATATTGACATTTATTCTTTTGTTAGGTATAATTTTACCTGTAACTGTATACGCAAAGCAGAAAGGGATTTATGTCTAAAAGAATTATAGTAACATCAGAAGATAAAAATGGCAGAAACACCGATTTCTACGATACGTATGAACACAGAAGCATGACAAGAGAGAAATTTGTTAGAGACATTGAACGTGGTAAGTACGACAATTATCATGTTAGGAATATAAACGGAGTACCTACTCCCTGTTCAAACCCCGACAAATCTAAGAACAATAACCTTGACTAATCATCGGATAAAATAAATTAAAAGCCTTTGCGTTCAACAGTTACGTTCCTATCAATAGCGGCGATCATCTCGCCGTTATTTTTTTTGTTACCGTCACAGCAGTGTAGTTGACAAACCGAGCAAATAGTCTGTCGAATAATCATACAACTGTGACATCTTTATCAAAACGCTCGACGGCACTTCTTGGCCATGTTCGTAGTTATAAAGACTTTTTAGTGAAATGCCTAATTCTTCTGCAGCTTTCGACTTTGTTATGTTTCTTTGCTCTCGTGCTTTGCGTATGCGAGTTTGCATTCGACCGTCTCCTTTTATAAATACTTGCGTTTAATTGTGTTCCTCTGTATAATGTGGTTATCGGCTGAGCCGAAATTCAGATGAGAGGAAGTGAAAAAATGAAATTAAATCACGACTGTGTTAGAGATTTAATGCTGTTTATCGAAGATAATTTAGATATGGGGTTTTACATGGATATTTCGAAAATTGCCATACCCAGTTATGAAAATCAAGAATTGCTATATACAGCGCTTAAACTTCAAGAAGCGGGTTACTTAACCACCGATATCAGTAGATTTTTAGATGGAAAAACAAACGTCAGGGTGCTTGAGATAACTTGGGAAGGACACAAATTTCTCGATACCATAAGGGATAACAAAGTATGGTCGCAAACAAAATCTGTGCTTTCAAAAGTTTCTTCAGCATCAATAACATTTGCTTCATCGGTAGCTTCGCAAGTGCTAACCAACCTCATAACACAATCTCTTTCAGGCCAGTCATTTACTTAATGTTTCTTGAGCAACTGTCGCACTGTCCACTCTGTCAGACGCTTTATTTCGTCGTCGGTGGGCGGTGTGTATTTTTTCTCGACTGTCCAAGCGGAAAATACTGTCGCTGTTAAGTAATACTTAAATGCTTTGCATCCGAAAAACACTGTGGTTATGGATAAGAAGATGATTAGAAGTTTCATTTGGTCTCCTTTCATAAATACTTGCGTTTTCACAAGTTAATGATTAAAAAAATATGCGTCAACAGATGCCATATCAACATTTACAGCACTTAAAATCTTCGCTATTTCGGTTTGCTTAAATTCAGTTTTATTTTTAAATTTTTGGTTTAGGGTGGCTTCACTTATGCCGATCTTTCCGGCAAGATCGGACTGCGTGAGCCCCATTTCACGCAGCCGTCCCAAAAGCTTTGAGTAGTCATAGGTATATTTCATTTTTTCCACCTCCTTAATATCATCACAATAATGGCAACATCGCCTATTGCGATAAGTATATTAAGCACTAAGATCAACTTTTCCATAAAAGCACCTCTTTCTATATTGACAATGAGCAGAAAATAAGGTATCCTCTCAAAAGGGGGATCTCTCCCCCTTGTCCTACTCAAGCAATTCTTTGATTATTTCAAAGATTACTTTGAGCAGGTTTAGGATTGCAGTTGCAAGAACGATTTTTTCAACTTTGGTGGGTTGGTCGTTCTTGCAACCTTTTTTATTTTGTCCGCTCATTGTTGTTCACCTCCTTGGCATGGTTTAATTATAGCACTTGTGAAATCACAAGTCAATAGGTTTTCCGAAAAAAACTAAACTTTTCACAAGTTTTTTTAAATAAAACTTGTGTTTTGCACAATTGTATGATATTTTATAGTTAGAGGTGATGATAATGATTTCGTTTAATGAAAGATTAAAACAAGCTCTTGATATTCGTAAGATGTCCGCAGCCGAATTGTCACGGCTATCCGGAATTGATGAAGGAACATTAAGTAATTATAAAAAGGGCAAATATGAACCTAAGCAGCGAAAATTAGAATCCATAGCAGTTGCTCTCAATGTCTCCATTCCTTGGCTTATGGGTGCTGATGTTCCAATGGAGAGGAAAAAAGAAAAATCGGATATTTTCCCCCCAAACCTCCTGCCCGTACCTAAGACAGTCAAAAAGCCGAGGCTCGGTGTGATCTCCTGCGGTGAGCCGATAGCAACCGAAGAAAACTTTGACGGATACGACGATGTACCTGAAGATATAAATTGTGACTTCACGCTGAAATGTGAGGGTGACAGCATGATCGGAGCGAGAATACATGACGGTGACATTGTTTATATAAAACAGCAATCTAATGTTGAATATGGGCAGATCGCCGCTGTGCTTGTAGACGGCTGTGAAACGCTCTTAAAAAAAGTATATATAAACGAGGACAATGTAGTTCTTCAAGCGGCTAATCCGGAATATCCTCCCAAGATATTTTATAAGGAAGATATGAATCGAATTTCAATAATCGGTATTGCTGTTGGGTTTTACAGTAGGATTAAGTATTGAGGAGTGTTGAATATGAAGAATAAAGATGTGTTATCGAAAGCTTTCAGCATCGTCTGTTACATCTCCGGTGCAGTGCTGACGGTATTTGCTGTTGCATTTTTTCCCTTTGCCTTTTTAGGTATCGGTTTGATTGTGCTGACAATTATCCATGATAAAAAATCAAAAACCGATAAGTCTCAGCTTGAAGAATTGAACAAGATCTCAAGCAATCCCGATTTTATAAAGTTCTCGCAAGACGAAGCTTTTAAGGCTGAGCTTGAAGGTCAGATAAAATCTCTGTGTACCGAAAAAGAAAGAATCAAGTCGGAAACTGAAAAGCTGTCGGAAATTTATGAAGCCGAAAAGCAAAGACGGATAGAGCAAAACAATATTGCTCTTGCGCCGCTTGAAGAAAAGGCCACGCAGCTTACAAGTACAATCGAAAAGCTCGAAAAAAAGCAAACCACCGCACAAAACAAGCTTGACAAGGCCGCTGAGCTTCTCAGAAGTGTAAACTATTCGGTTGACAACTTCTTTGATTGGAATGCTCCGATAGATTTCTGCAAAATCCCCGACATTATTCTTGATGAAATTGATACGCTTTCACCGACTGTGACCTTAAATCTTCACAGCATGGATATCAAAGAACTGCGTAAGGCATACAAAAAGAATGATCAAGATATTGAAACTCTGCTTTCTTCGTATCTGTCACGATACACCACAAAAACAAACCGTTCGATATATTCACTCATGGTGATTTCGCTTCGCTCGGAGCTTCAGAACATACTCATCGACTTAAAGTATGAGAAGCTTGACGCTGCAATAGAAAAAATAAAGGCAACGACCGCAAAGTACCTCAACATCGCAAGCGAGGGAAATCAAAGCATTGTCGGCACGATGACAAAATTCATAGGACAAATAGAGTATCTCTTCATAAATGCGGCAAAGATAGAATACAACTACTATGTTAAAAAGGAAAAAGCCAAGCAGGAACAGATAGCCTTAAGAGAACAGATGCGAATCGAGGCACAAGAAAGAAAAGCTCTCGAATCCGAGCAAAAGAAAGTTGAAGCCGAGGAAAGTAAATATCAAAGCGAAATCGAAAAACTTAAAGCACAGCTTGAAAGTGCTGCCGAAGAAGAACGCAATAAGTTAAATACAAAAATAACCGAGCTTAAAGCTCAGCTGTCCGAGGTCACTCTCAAGAAAGATGAGATCGTCAAATTGCAAAACGGCAAAGCCGGCAATATATACATTATCAGTAACTTAGGCTCGTTCGGCGATGATGTTTTCAAAATAGGAATGACCCGCCGTTTAGATCCTCAAGAGCGTGTCAACGAGCTTGGCAGTGCCTCTGTACCGTTCAAGTTTGATGTACACAGCTTCATCTTCTCGGAAGATGCTGTAGGTCTTGAAAACAAGTTGCACACAATACTCGGTGACAAGCGTGTAAACAAGGTCAATCTTCGCAAGGAGTTTTTTAAGGTTTCGATCAACGAGCTTCAGCAGCTTGTAGAAAACATAGATCCCACAGCTGAATTTACAAAGACGATGGCGGCCGAGGAATACAGACAGTCACTTTCAAGCAATGAGGTATACACCTCGGATATGTCGTTTGATGAGGATTACGATGATGAAGAAGATATATAACTTACTCGCTCGCCTCGGTGACGAATATTCTGCCGAAAAGATAGTGCTTTTCGGTTCACGAGCCAGAGGTGATAACAGAGAAAAAAGCGACATTGATATTGCCGTTTACGGTTTAGACAAAAACAAACGGGTGAGGTTCTCGGAGAGCGTGGACGAGCTTCCGACGCTTTTAAAGTTTGATATCATTTTCATTGACGGCACAACCGACCCCGTACTTATAAAAAATATCGAAAAGGACGGTGTTATTCTTTATGGGTAAATCAGAAGAAAAATTGACTAAATTTAAAAGTGCCACCTCTCGCCTTGAAGAAGCGATTTTGCAATATGATGAATGTGGGCTTTCATCTTGCCGAGACGGTGTAGTTCAGCGCTTTGAATTTTGCACTGAGCTTGCATGGAAATCGGCAAGAGAATATTTGACCGACGAGGGATATACCGACCTCAACAGTCCGAAGTCCGTAATGCGGCAGGCGTACGCAAGCGATCTCATAAATGACGAAACGGCGTGGCTCGATCTTCTCTACTCACGAAATTTGACATCACATATCTATGATGAAGCAACAGCAAACGAAATCTTTGAAAAAATCAAGAATTGCTATTTACACCTTTTCAAAGAGCTTGCTCAAGAGCTGACGAGGTGAAGCTCATATTCGGTACACTCGAAGTTTGTGCAAATAAAAAACAGCTCCCCTGCTGTAAGTTGGGGAGCAAAATTTGACAGAAAATATGGGAATATAAAAAAATAGGGAACCGTTGCGGTAAACGGCTCCTTGAAACATAACTCAATATGTTTTGTTCTACGTTATATATTATTACACAGATTGTAGAAATAGTCAATAGTTTACCTGAGGTATTTGATCAATTGTAATAGGTATTCACCTGACATATCATCTTTTTCATCTCTGTCGAGTGCACGTTTGCAAAATAATACAAATCCGTTATTAAAATAAAAATTTTTCAAGCACTCCTTGTCTTCACATTCGACATACACAAATTTACCGCCGGCAATCATTTGTACTTCTCTGACCTTTTCGCAAGCTAAGTTCAAAAGTTCATCACCGGAGATGTACTTATTGTTGCCATTATAAAAATTCTTACCTAACTGTCCGATAAGTAACGCACTCATTCTGTTGACCTTATTGGTCTTATCGTAGGTTGCAAATCTATGTAAACGCTTACTAAGAGCAGATGAAAGCTTGCGACCGGTTAAATTTATATCTAAGTTCTTAATTGCCAATGCAAAATAACCGACTAAATGCTTCTGAGTATCATCTACATAAAATACTAAATGAGTTTGGGAGACACCTTGTTTTGAAAACATTATTGCTTTTTTCTTCAGAAAATTTTCAACATCTTTGTTTTTAGGGCAAGAAAACTCGGAGAGAATTTTCTGTGTTTCATTCTCTCCGAGTTCGTTAAGCATATCACTTAATAAGACTAATACAAATCCGTTGTTCACCGGTTAGAGAAGAACTCCTTGACTTCGTTTCTTTTTACTGTTGAAACTTCCTGCGAAAACTCTATTTGTTTATCCTTTCTTCTCTTGGCTGTTTCCAAAGCGGACACTAAATCACGGCAAGTATTTTTATCACTTATAGTGATATTTTTATAAAAGCTTTTTGTTGCCATACAAATGTCTCCTTTCTTCAGACTGCATTCTCACTGCAATATTATTATATGCATAAAAAAGTTAAAATGTCAAGTTCTATTGAAAAAATGTCTTATTTTGAGCAAAATTTGACGGAAAAATATTCAAAACGCCTTTAAGGAGGTGCGAAAATGAAAAATCCCAATGGTTGGGGCAGCGTTTACAATCTCAACGGGAAGAAATCTAAAGACGGCAAAAAGCGGCCTAATCGACGAAAGCCTTGGGTAGCACTCGCTCCGGCGTACCTCACAGACGGAAAATATATCAAACGCACCATAGGCACATATGCCACAAGGGGCGAGGCGATGGCAGCTCTTGAGCAATATCGCTGCAAATCGCCCGATGAAATCAAAAAGATGAAAATGACACTCGGCGAAATTTGGTCGGACTATCAGCATACCAACAAATACAAAAATCTCTCAAAATCCACACAAGACTGTTACCGTGCCGCATTCGGAAAGCTCACACCGCTTCACAAAAAGGAATTCGCTCAAATTCGTACAGGCGAGTTTCAAGCGATAATTGACGATTTTGCGAGTCAAGGAAAGTCGCACTCGTCGTTACACGATGTCAAAGTTGTTTGCGGTCTCATCAGCGACTATGCGTTGAAAAACGACATTGTTACGAAAAATTACGCACAATTCATAGAGCTTCCAAAGAAAAAAGAAACAGGGAAGCGTGCGCTCACCGACCTTGAGGTGCAAAAGATCAAACTCGGTGTGAAGAATAATGTTCCGTACGCCGAGTGGCTACTGATTTTATGCTACACCGGTTGGCGTATAAGTGAGATGCTTGAGCTAACGCAATTCCAATATGACCGCAAGGCACAGACGCTCACCGGAGGCAACAAGACCGAAGCAGGCAAGAACCGTATCGTACCGATACATTCGGAGATACAGCCATATGTTGAAAAATGGGCCAACCTCGGTGGTGAGACAATTTTCTGCCGAAAAGAAGTACAGGCTGACCGATACGGAAATGTGGTAAGCGAAAAGTGTGTTCGGGTTACAGCGAATTATTTCAGGAGTCACATTTTGCCGGAGCTTTTAGCGGCTCTCAACCTTGACACTAACATCAAACCGCACGAATGCCGACACACATTCATAACGAACCTACAGAAAAACGGTGCTAATAAGGCGTATATTCAGAGACTTGTCGGACATTCGGCAAAAGATGTTACGGATCAAGTTTACACTCATGCAGATCTCGAAGCACTCAGAAACACAATAAATATGCTAAATTTTTCAGCATAAAAAGTGTTAGAAATGTGTTAGAAGTAAATCGAATTATATAAGGTTTTTTCGCTGTTTTCAAAAAACAATATAAAATTAAAAAACGCCCACAAAACCTTGATATACAAGGAATTGCGGGCGTTTTGGCGAGTATTTGAAGTTTAGGTGAGTAAAAGTAAGCGAGACTTTCGTTTCCGTTTTAGCATTGCCTTTCATCTGTGTATATCTAAAAATATGGTACTCTTTCACTGTGCCGAAGAGTCTCTCTATGGTTTCTTTTGTTGTATAGTTCTTTGTTGCCTATGGTATGTCTAATATCTTCACACTGTTCTATGTAGTTATTCCATATATGTTGCGTGACTACCTTTGTGTGATTTTTGCTTTTAGTCCGCTGTATGTTCTTGCGTAGACGGAACGTAACTTTCCACTTTCGGTTTTTATTCTGGCTTCCCAACGCCCGTCTTTTCTTTTGCGTATGTTTTCACCTCGTTTTGGCATGAAAATCAGTCCTTTCTGACCCTTTATTTGACCCCTTATGGAAGAAAATCTTTGAAAATATCAACAGTTAAAAAGCTTGAATGAATTTTTTTCACATTTAAACTGTTTAAATTGGAATTTTCATTGACTTTTAATGCTACTTTGTGTATTATTTAATCATAAAATAGCGGTTTTTGATTTTCGCAAAGTTACAAACTTTGCGAAAAACGGGTCAGTCAAATTTTATATCATTCTGACTGATTTTCAAAAGAATTCCGCTGTTAAAAAATCAGGAGATATTTGAAATGAAAGGAATCAAAAAAACAATTTGTCTGTTACTTTCGCTTATCATGATTTTATCAATGGGCGTACCTGCTTTTGCGTTTGACAATGCAACAAACGAAGCACAGGCAAATACAACAACTTCAGAAGCAAGTCCAATTTCGATTGAACTATCAACGGACAAAAGCAGTTATTCAACAACGGGAATAGCTAAAATTACAGCAAAGGTTACAAACACGTCAGGCAAAGACATTAAAAATGTCAGCGCAGAAGCCGTATTCACAGACCTTGCACCCGTGAAAAACGGTCAGACAACAGCCGAAGCCGAAACACTCAAAGATGGCGAAAGTCTTGAATTTACTTACAGCGCAACAATAAACAAAAATGCAAAAAAACTCAACATATTTGAAAAAATCATTCTTTGGTTTGTGAGAATTTTCAACGGCGGTTATTCTGCAAAAGACAACGGTTTTGACAATGGCAGAGAGTACGTTGAAAGTTATAATGATATTAAGTTCGGCAAGCATAATGCGGTCAATGGCGTTAAGGTTTGGTTTGGAGAGAGTGATTTCAAGTTTCTAGATTTTTACGCAAGTGATTATAGTGCTATTTGGAAATGTACTAATGAAATAACATTTTATGCTAGCGTTAATTCAAAAAGCAAAATTGGAAATGATGAAATAATGCTATATTCTGACAAAGGTAAAATCGGCTATTTAAAAGATGATGGTACAACTGGAGACGAATATGCAAATGACAACATATTTAGTGGCACTTTTCAATTGTCAAATATAAATAGTGAAGAAGTTAGATATTACGCAGTATACCATTCTGTCATTAGTGAAGATATCAGTATAAATTTTCACGAAGAAATTTCAAAAGTATCATTAAACCAAAACTCTGAGTTTTGTAGTTTAGTCAATAGCATTGTATTTGCAAATAATAAAGAAATTCAGGAAAAGTTCAACGAATTAATTTCATTTTTAGATATTAGTGTTAATCAAGGAAAGATTGCAAGTTATGATATAGGAAATAGCGGTGTTATGATACGCTTTAATGACGGGAGTCAATACTTATATTACTATGAATCATTTAATCCAAAGTCTTCCGATACAAATAAATCTCGGGCAAAATTAACGAGTAATAAATTAGGCAACATTACAGCGAATAACCCTAATAGTGAAATTATAGTCTTAAGTCCTTTTTATAATTCTATGCCTTACAAATACTATGAAACCGCAACAAAAATTCTTGAAACAGTTCCCGAGTATAGCTCTTGTGGAGAATATATAAATGAAAATGTAACACTGGATGTTTTAAAAACACTTGATAATTATAAAGTAATTATTTTGAGTACACATGGTGGATTTTGTGGTCAGGACAATAATGATTTTGGATTTTTATATGGAACTCCATACGACGAAGAAACAAAATTTGATTACATACAGAAATATATGCGGGATTACTCACAAGGTAATATATATGTAGGTGTTCTTGAGGACAATAGTACCTATTGGGGTGTTAAAACAAATTTTTTTAGAAATAACTTTAATGCTAATTCTTTTGATGATGCGCTTGTATATATGGGAGCATGTCATGGAGCTGATAACAATGCATTAGAAAAAGTATTAAGGCAAAAAGGTGTTTCCTCAATTTTTGCTTATAGTGGTAGCGTACCAGAAAATTATGATTTTAAAATGTATGAAAGTATTTTTGATAATTTATTGACAAATATCAATGGGGAATATGTAAAGGCAAGCAATGCACTGGTATTTGCCAAAGCCAAAAATGGTGCAAACTCTCATCAAACTGGTTTAGGACTAGTAAATGTGCCTGGATTGATATTAGGTCTTGTTCAGGAAAGTGCTGAGTTACATTTGCTTGGAAATCAGGACTGGTCTTTTTCAAATCATTTAACTCACAAAGGACAAATTACGGGTTACATTAAAGAGGAAAAAACAAGTATATCATTGGAAAATATCACTATATATGCAATATCCGCTAATGCGAAAAAAGAGGTAAAAACAAACTCGAATGGAAAATTTACTTTTAATCTTCCTGCTGGCACTTGGGAAATTTCCGTTGAAGATACTGACACACATTGGTGTAACGAAAAGCGGACAATAACAGTTGAAAGAGACGAAGAAGTCACTTTAACACCACCGTTTTATATGAAAAAAGGAACTAAAGTTCAGGGCTCTGTCTTAGACAGCACAACAAAAGCTCCTGTTGCAAATGCAACAGTTGAGGTCTTTGACAATTCAGATGTAAACATTATGAAAGGTACTGACGGAACATACGATTACGCCGATTTCAAAAAGTGTGAATTAGTTACAACTACAACAACAGACGAAAACGGCAAATATACATTAAATCTTCAAGCGGAAAAGAATTATGCCATAGCTGTAAACTGTGAGAATTATAAGTTTAACGGTTTGCTGTTTTATCTTGAAAAAGGGCTTGACGGATATTTCCCTGCGGACATTTTGCTAGTGGCGAACAATGACCGCACTGTTACAGCCTCGGGCAATTGCGGTGCTCAAGGTGATAATGTCAAGTGGGTGCTTTATGATGACGGAGAACTTGTAATTAGTGGTAGCGGAAAAATGCAGCAATACACAGTTACTGATTATAACGTTTATTATGGCAATACAAATATTTGCGCTGGATATACAAGTGCACCATGGTTTAATTATATAGATTCCATTGTAAAAATTACAATTAATAATAGTGTAACATCTATTGGAGAGTATGCATTTGCTCTTTTGGACAAAATTACAAGTGTTTCAATTTCAAAAACAGTCAAGACAATAGATTCATATGCTTTTGGAAAATGTTTGAAACTTGAAAACGTATATTTTCAAGAAAAGTCTGCGTTGACCAATATTATGTCATGCGCTTTTGATAATTGCAAAATGTTAAAATCAATCAACCTTCAGGATTGCGAAGAACTAAGTAAAATTGGTTATTACGCTTTCAATTCTTGCGTTGGTTTGAAAAAAATAGTTATCACAAAAAATATAACAAATCTTGGCGAGGGAGCTTTTGCAAATTGTTATGGTTTAAATTATATTGAATATAATATTCCAAATTTAACATCAAATTGCGAAAATATATTTACTCATGCCGGTAAAGACTCAAGAAAACTTGATGTGATTTTTACAGACACTGTTATTAAAATCCCAGACTATTTATTTGAAGGATTTAGTTATGGAGTCGATGATGTTGTTTGCCGATATCCATATATAACATCAGTAGAAATTGGAAAGAATGTCACTACAATTGGAAATGGTGCTTTTTACTTTTGTAACACATTAAGATCGATTTATATTCCCAGCTCAGTAGAAAATATTTCATTTTCTGCTTTTATGAGCTGTTCGAATTTAGAAACTATTAATGTCGATACAAATAATAAATATTACAGTTCAATCAATGGCGTTTTGTTTGATAAAAATCACACCACACTCATTTGTTTTCCAAACAAAAATGCTGTAGAGTATATAGTACCAGATGGAGTTAAAACAATAGGATGTAGCGCATTTTTTAAAAACAACAATTTGACAAAATTAACACTACCCATAAGCACTTTGCAAATAGATGATAGTGCATTATACTATTGTACAGCTCTAAAAGATATTTATATATTTAGTAATGAATGGTCAGTAAGCGGAACACGAGAAACAATTTCTAACACACGCAAATGGGGAAATAATGACTATGTATATTATTATGACGGAAATATGTATGGTAACACGAATTCTGATACTCAAATCTATGCAGAAAAGAACAACATCACATTCATTCCCCTTGACTAAATAATGCTTTGCCCTATACAGCAACTTCAATGTGGTATGGGGCATTAGTCTTATAAAAAAGCTCGTTTATTTATTAAATTATATCTTTCCAGTTTTCTCTTTCTCTCTAAACCTTATCACAGCTATATGTCCGGCTTTTTTCGGCTGTGTGTCATCTTTTGTAAGCATATATCCCACTGCTGCAATAACCGCAAAAGCCGATATTATTCCTATTATACTTGCCTCACCGGTGAACACCAATCCTAACTGATATATACAGAGAGATACGCCATAAGCGAATACCGTCTGATAGCATAAGGCAAATATTGTCCACTTCGCCGATGCCATTTCTCTTTTTATCGCACCCATTGCCGCTACACACGGCGCACAAAGCAGATTAAACACCATAAATGAATATCCCGATAGCTTGTTCAACCCCTCAAAATCAAGCACACCGAAAACTCCGACAATTTCTTCTTTGGCCAGCAAACCCATTATTGTTGCTATTACGGCTTTTGCATTTCCGAAACCAAGTGGAGTGAATATCCACGCTATGGCTCTGCCTGTTGTACCTATTATGCTTAATTCCGGTTCAAGACCGGTGAAAAAGCCGAAGTGTCCGTCAATATAGCCAAAATGAGAACCTGCCCATACTACCACTGAAGCAAGCAGTATAACCGTTCCTGCTTTCTTTATAAACGCCGATCCTCTTTCCCATGTTGAACGGAGCAAATTTTTCAATGTCGGAATTCTGTACTCAGGAAGTTCCATAATGAACGGAGATCGTTCAGATTCAAACAAACTTGTTTTCTTCAACATAGCTCCCGAAACGGCAACAGATATAATTCCGATTAGATAAGCACTCGGAGCGATCCAAGCCTCACCGGAGAAAAGCGATGAGGAAATCATCGCTATCAACGGTATTTTCGCCCCACACGGAATGAATGATGTTGTTATAACAGTCATTCTCCTTTCGCTGTCATTTTCTATCGTTCTTGATGCCATAATTCCCGGAACACTGCACCCCGTACCGATAAGTAAAGGAATAAACGATTTTCCGGAAAGTCCGAAACGTCTGAATACTCTGTCCATCATAAAAGCTATCCTTGACATATAACCGCAAGCTTCAAGAAACGCAAGAAAGAAAAACAGCATTAACATCTGTGGAACAAACCTCAGAACCGAACCTACACCGCCTATAATTCCGTCAATTATAAGGCTTTTGACAATAGTTGCACAACCGATTGAATCAAGGAAATTCTCAAAAATTTCAGGAACTCCTGTAAATCTTCTTCCCAAAAACGAAAAACCGTCTCCGAAAACTCCGTTCATGAAGTCTGTTGTTCTCATGCCGACCGTTGACACTGAAATGAAATAGACGGAAAACATTATCAGTGCAAATATCGGTAGAGCCATATATCTGTTTGTCACAACGCTGTCAATTTTGTCGGACAGCGTTCCTTTTTTTCCTTTTTTCAAGCATGATAATATCAGCTTTTCGACAACATAATATCTTTCGTTTGCGATTATGCTTTCTGAATCGTTATCAAGCAAAATTTCCGCTTTTTTTATCTCACTTTCAATTCTATCAGACTGCGATTTTGTTAAGTTTAAATATGATATCGTTTTCTTGTCCCTCTCAAAAAGCTTTATTGCGTACCAGCGTTTTTTATTTTCCGGTACGTCTGAAGTGATTGCTTTTTCGATATTCGCAATTGCCGTTTCGGGAATCTGTGAAAAACGCCGATAATTCAGTGACATTTTGCTTTCAGCAACTTTTATCGCTTCTTCACTCGTCTCTGTAATACCGATTCCTTTTAAAGCAGATATTTCCAGAACTTTGCATCCAAGCAAGCTTGAAAGTTTGTCCGTGTTGATCTCATCACCGTTTTTTCTCACAGCATCAATCATATTCACGACTATAACTATAGGTATGCCGACTTCAAGCAATTGAGTTGTCAGATAAAGATTACGTTCCAAATTAGTTCCGTCAACGATATCAATGATAACATCGGGTGACTGTTTTAAAAGATAATCCCTCGCAACAATTTCTTCCGGTGTATAAGGTGAAAGTGAATATATTCCCGGAAGATCCGTTACAACCACATCTGAGTTATTCTTAAGCCTCCCCTCTTTCTTTTCGACAGTCACACCCGGCCAATTCCCAACAAATTGATTTGAACCCGTTAAGGCATTAAAAAGTGTAGTCTTTCCGCTATTCGGATTTCCCGCAAGAGCAATTTTGATTTTCATTGATATTCACCGTTACCTTTCAAAATGAAGTACGAATTACTTTATAAGATTATATTTAGTATCAGCTCAATTTATGAGCTTGTTCGGATATTAAAGACTTAGTATTGAACTCTTGACAATTGTAGCTAGCTATAATATAATTGTATATAATAGTAACTTAATATCAAGACTAATCAATCAAGCAAAAGGAGAAAACAAATGAATTCCCAATTTTTCAGCAAAATCACGGCATTTATTCTTGCAATTCTTACCACCTTGGCATCAACGGTCAGGTACGGTGGAATTGTTATTAAATCAAAGTTTGACGGCGGCGACTATTCGATCACGCGAATTGATTTGAGCGTTAAACCGGAAGGCCTTGATGAAAAGTTTGACTATCTTTATGATTTGACAACTCTTGATAACTCGCTTGAATACATAGCTCACCCCGATTCAGTTCTGCTTAAAAACGGAAACATTCTTACTATGTACCCCGCAGGTCACGGCAAGGGAGCTGTTCTTAACAAGGTCAGCACTGACGGAGGCTTAAGTTGGTCTGAAAGTATTCAAAACACACCTTCAAGCTGGGAAAATTCTCAAGAAACCCCGACAATTTATCGTTTGACTTTCACTGATGGAAAGACTGCGGACAAGCTTATTATGATCTCGGCTAATCCAAAATGGAACAACAAGCCGACAACAGGTGGCTTCAACTGTTCATTATCCTCTGATGAGGGCGAAACATGGTCAGAATTTGAACTTTTCTATAATAAGGACAGTGACGGCGATGTTATTCCGATTGTCGCTATGTCAAGCTTAACTCAACTTAAAGAAAACGGGAAGTTTGTTGACAAGTGGATGGGACTTTTCCATGACAGCGATTTCTATAACTACAAAACAATACTCACTTTTGACGAAAACGGAAATATGCAGTGGAGCAAACCTGAGAAGTATTTCTCTGCGTACCGTGACATAGAAAAAGAAACAAATATGTGTGAAGTCGAAGTGATTCGCTCAGATATGGGCAAAGGAGATGAACTTTGTCTTATTTCCAGAAGTAACACCAAAGATGCAAACTCTCTGATCTCATTCTCGACAGATGAGGGCAAAACGTGGTCAGAACCGGTTTATGCCCCCGCCGCACTCAACGGTGAAAGACACAAAGCCGATTACACTCCCGATGGCAGATTGTTCATCACATTCCGTTCGGTCGAAAGAGGCAAAAAAGCCGCAGAAAACTCTCCGATCGAGAACAGAGACGGTTGGATGAGCGAAGGCTGGGTTGCATGGGTTGGAACATATGATGACATCAAAAACGGTACTGAAGGTCAATACAGAATTAAACTTGCACACACATACCTCAAACTTCAGCAGACAAAAGACTATGCCGCAAATTCGGACACGGGATATTGCGGAAATGTTGTTCTGGATGACGGAACTATTGTCACAACAAGCTACGGCTGTTTTGATAAAGATGACAAGATCAGCCTCTTTGAAAACCGAACATTTATTGTTTCAAAACGAATCAACCTGAACGATATAGATGAGCTTGCAAAGGCATTATCTGAATAAAATATACAGCTAAAAGGTTATCCTCAGTTTTATAATCTCTTTGTAACGTTAAGTGCTTAATAAAGTAGCACTTTGCAAATATATATTTATAAGTATGGAGATGATAACAATGAAACCAAAGGCAAAAATTCTATCGTCAATTTGTGTGGCAATATTAGTTTTATTGGCTGTTATTCCGTTTGCAACCGCAAACGCCGCCGATAAAAACAGAGAAAACTACACATCATTGGAACTTAGCGTAACATTTGAAGAAACATTCACACCCCACAGCAAAGCAGATTCCGGAATTTCTCTCTTCAGCAACACTGTTTATTCCGGTTGCTTTGGCAATCAGCTTGACGGATCTTCCAAGGAGATTTATGACTCGCTTGTACAAAATTATGCAACCGATAAGAAAATAGGCGAATATGAGTTTAAGTTAAAATCTCCCATAAAATTTCAAATCGAAGGTAACGATGCCACTCAATCAGCCATAAAAGCAATTGAGAGTGCTGGATATCCGGGCATTTATGCATTTCTTTATGACCACCCTGAGGTATTTTGGATAAGAATTTTCTCATTTAAATTCGGCTACTCCCAAAGTCAAAATATAGGAACTATCAGCAAAATCACTATTGTTCCCATTGAGGCATATGATGGCGCTTCGAGCAAAATCCAACAATACGATAATGCGGTCAATGCTGTAGTGCAAGAAATCGAAAATAAGATACCCTATAACGAAACATCTGATATTAAAACCATCAAAGCCAGCCTCATACATGACTATATATGTGAGAAGGCATATTACAGTTACTCGTCCGAATACAAAATACACACATCAGCGCCGTTTTTCTTAGGAGATAAAGGCATGGTTTGTGAAGGCTATGCCGAAACGTTCAAAGTTCTTTGTGATAAACTTGATGTTCCCTGCGTTTTGGTTGGCGGCGAAAGCTACTCAAGCAGCGGTACGGGTGCGCATATGTGGAACTATGTTCAAATGTATGACGGAAAATGGTATCTCGTTGACACAACTTGGGATGATCAAGAAAGTCAGATTTATCACACATATTTTTTGGCAAACCGCAACTCACAGGGATTCAATACCACCATTAAAAATGAAAGAAAAGAACTGACTGACTTCTCAGACAAAGGATATTTCAACTTTACATATCCTCCACTTAGTACAACTGAATTTGTAAGTCATAAACATTCGTGGAGCTCAATATATACTGTCGATGTTCAAGCTACTTGCACTTCGGCAGGCTCAAAATCTTACCATTGTCTTTTGCCAAATTGCAAAGAAAAAAATAACGTAGTCGTAATTCCGGCAAAAGGTCACACGGAAGTTATTGACAGTGCTGTAGCTGCCACTTGCACTACTGACGGTAAGACTCAGGGCAAGCATTGCTCTGTTTGTAATGCTGTGATTATCGCTCAGACAACTGTTCCGGCAAAAGGTCACACGGAAGTTATTGACAGTGCTGTAGCAGCCACTTGCACTACTGACGGTAAGACTCAGGGCAAGCATTGCTCTGTTTGTAATGCTGTGATTATCGCTCAGACAACTGTTCCGGCAAAAGGTCACACGGAAGTTATTGACAGTGCCGTAGCTGCCACTTGTACCGCTGCCGGTAAGACCGAGGGTAAACATTGCTCTGTTTGTAATGCTGTGATTATCGCTCAAACAACGATTCCGGCAAAAGGTCACACTGAAGTTGTTGACAGTGCTGTAGCAGCCACTTGTACCACTGACGGTAAGACTCAGGGCAAGCATTGCTCTGTTTGCGGAACTGTAACTGTCGCACAAACAACAATTCCGGCACATCACACAGAAGTTGTTGACAGTGCTGTAGCTGCCACTTGTACCACTGCCGGTAAGACCGAGGGTAAACATTGCTCTGTTTGCAATGCTGTGATTGTCGCTCAAACAACGATTCCGGCACATCACACAGAAGTTATTGATAAAGCTGTAGCTGCCACTTGTACCGCTGCCGGTAAGACCGAGGGTAAACATTGCTCTGTTTGTAA
>CAZTSC010000023.1:0-27843 GCA_964616655.1 uncultured Faecalibacterium sp. | reverse complement strand
TTATGTTTGTTAAATTGTTGCAATCCTCGAACGCAGAATTGCCAATGCTTGTCACACTGTCGGGAATGGTTATGCTTGTTAAACTGCTGCAACCTGAGAACGCATAATAGCCAATGCTTGTTACACCATCGTTTATTTGAACAGCTTTTATTGAATATTTATAATCCCACCAAGGATTATTATTACCATTATAATAATAATCCCTCATCTCTCCACTGCCACTGATAGTCAGTGTTCCCTCCCTGTCCAGTGTCCAAGTGAGATTGTCGCCGCACGTTCCACTAGAGGCGACACTTGCCGCCAAGCTGACAACCGGAAGTGTACCGAAAATCATTATCATCGCCATGATGAGTGACAATGTTTTGTTGATCTTTCGTTTCATATTTATTTACCTCCGAATTTAATTCACCTTATTATAACATTAGTTTCTAAATTCGTCTAGATTAATTTGAACTTCCGACAAAAATTCATTCAACAACCCTATTCAACTTCCAGCAATCTCTTATCGCCCTCACAAAGTCTTATTGTCGGCTTGAGTTGTTGCTTTCCGAGGTTTTCATACTTCACCGTGACAGTGCTTTCGTCACACTTGACCGTGAATTTCAATCTAACACAATCGTTGTCAAGATAGCCATAACCTCTGCCGTCATCTGAGAAAAACTCACTCTCAAATTCATCGCTTTCTGTCGGGTACACCGTGAAAACGACTTTCTCATCGCAGTCAAATCCATAGCGACCGATATCTTCGGGCAAGATACAACCTGAGCGTACAAAATAAGGCATTTTGTCTGTCGGCTTTATCTCCAAATTGACCGTTTTCCCACCGTGATAGAGCTTTCCGTTTAAGTGCCAATCAGCACCTTTTGGCAGGTACGCTTTCACTTGATTTTCACCCTCATCGAAAGCGAAAAAGACAAGAATATTGCGACCAAGCATCAAGCAATCTGTACTTTTATAAAGATTTTTGTCGTTAAAATATAGGAAAGACGGTGCGTTCATCGGCTCGTCAAACACAACCGATTTATATGCACAATCATATATGTACGGCATAAGTCGTTTGCGTTGAGCAAACAGCGAACGAACCGAACCGATCACTTCGGGATAGCTCCACGGCATTGTCGCAGAACCGTCAGAGTTCCACGAGTGGACAGTGAGTCTCGGCTCAAAAATTCCATGTTGAAGCCAGCGCAGAAGAAGCTCACATGACGGCATATCTCCGCTGAAACCGCCGAGATCGTGGCCATAGAAATACAGTCCCGACATCGACATTGTTAAACCTATGTTGTGACAGTAACGCAGATCTTCAAACTCACTTCTGTTGTCACCCGACCACGTTTGAGCGTATCGCCTAAGACCTATTCCGCCACTTCTCGTTGACAAAAACGGACGGATTTCAGGTCTAAGCTCGGTTTGAGCCTTATATGATGATGCCACCATTAGGTACGTTAAAGTCGGTCTTATTCTATGAGCTTTTATCTCGCTGTCAAAGCCATTGGCTATAGCATCGGTGTCTTTGATGTCAAATTCGTTGTTATCATTCCATGTGGCGGTTATTCCATAGTTGAGCAGAGAGTTCTTGACTTTCTTAGACCAAAAATCAAAGGCTGACTTGTTTGTGAAGTCAAGATAACTGCCCAAGCCGTCCCAAAATTCTGTGACAAACGGTGTTCCGTCAGGATTTTTGATGAACAAGTCACTCTCCGCTATTTCTTTGTAGAGAGGGTGATCAACTAAAAATGCCGGCTTTATATTCGGAATAAGTTCAATGCCGTTATCGGAAAACTCCTTGACAAAGCCGTCAACATCGGGGAACTTATCGTGATTCCAATTAAAAACGTATCTTCTGTCACCGATAGACGTATAGCCTGATGAAAGATAAAATCCACCGCATGAAAAATCATATTTTTTCAGTGTTCTTATAAATTCGCTCATCTTCTCTTGAGAACGCTCGGCGTCAGTGTAAGCCATGGTGCTTGCACAGTAATCAAAGCTCCACTTCGGTGGGAAAGCCTGTCTGCCGCAAAGACGGGCAAACTGCTGTAAAATTGACAGCTTAGAGCCAAAGAAAATATAATAGACAAGACAGTTATCCTCTGTCTTAAAATATTTATAGTGTTCGTAATAATTGTTGATCTCTTTGCCAAAATCAAAATATGACGTGTCGGTTGTGTCATAGAAAACACCGTAGCAACCAACAGAGTTTTCACAAATATAGAACGGGATATGTTTATAAAGAGGATCACTGCTTTTCGCATCATATCCCATGCAATCGGAGGTTTCGATTCTGAACGATCTTCCAGCCTTGTCGATATCTCCGCCCTTGTCACCCAACCCGAAAATTCTTTCGCCGTCAGCTCGTGAAAGATAGTGAAAACTTCCGCTTCCAAATTCATTTTCTAAGTTGTACGCTAAAGGTGTTCTGTCGGAAAACAGTTTCTCTCCGTTTTGATAAAAGCTTAAAATGAAATTTTGAAGTTCGACTTTGAGTTTCGTTCCACAAGGAAGAATGAATGAGTGAACGCTTTCCGTTTCTTCTCTTTCCGGCTTGCATAGAGAAAATCCGTCTGTGCTGAGTCTGTTTCTTCCGCTGAAACTGAACGGTGCGTTATCGGGACAGACGGAAAATGTCGGGAGCATTTCTTCCTTCTCTTTATATATAGCAACACGCACACAGCTTTCCGACACAAAATCTATCCGAGCCGTGTTTTCTCCGCAAACATATTCCGAAAAGCTGTCACCTTTTTGTACCGCATGGAATAAATGGTTGAATTTGCTCATGTTCTCTCCTTTCAACAAAAACACATCGGGTTTTTATATCCGCTTTTCCATTCGGGAACAGCCTCACAGTTCGGATCGCCGCTTTTCGCAAAACTGCAAATCGACTGAGAAAGCTGATGAGATATTTTCCTGTCAAGTTCAGTGAATGGTCTCCAGTTAAAATCGAGAGTGGAAAACGCATAAAGCAAGTCGCATGAATGCCATGCGCCCTTGTCGTCACCGGGAAGAAGTCTGTCAAAATGATAAACATAGCACTTCGATTTGAAATTTTTCTCTGCATATTTGCTCCACTTTTTGATAAGAGCATTGAGAATGGGCGGCATCATATCTGTTGCCGTCACGCTTATTATCATCGGAATATCAGACACACTGCCCATATCAAACTCGCCTTTTCGCATTATAATGCCGTCATAAACAGGCATCTGATCTATAAGGCTGAGCTTTGAGGCTTTGCAAACCCCGTCCCACGCTCTATAAAGCTTTTCAGCATCAAGCGTTTTTAACTCATTAACGCTTGAAACTCCTGCGGCTTTCATAACTTTATTCCAAAATGCCGCACTCTTTTCAGGTGTTTTCGGTTTTAATGCAAGTCTTTGAAGTCCGACACCGCTTATCATTATCGCACCTGATATCATATCTTTAACAAGGGGATTTGACAAGTGAATATCAACGCTCATCGCTCCGGCACTTTGTCCCATGAGTGTTATTCTGTTTTTATCGCCGCCAAAAGCTTCGATATTATCATACACCCATTTTATCGCCGCCGCTTGATCAAAAAGACCGAAGTTTCCGCAAGCGCCGTTCTTTCTTAAGTCCGGGTGAGAACAAAAGCCAAACGCACCCAGACGGTAATTCATGGCAACCGTAATAATTCTGTTTTCAGCGAACTTAACACCGCTTATCTGTCCTTCATTTGCACTTCCGCCGGTGAAACTTCCACCGTGAATATAAACAATGACGGGGCATTTTTCTGCTTTTTTCGGTGTCCAAATGTTTAAGAATAAGCAGTCCTCTCCGTATGTAAATTTAAGTCCCTTGCGAAATTCGTTGTGATAAAACGCATTGACTTTTGCATCGTCATCAAATGCTCTGTGCTGATAAGCGCAGTTGCCGAACTCTGTCGCATCATAGACACCGTTCCATTGAGTCACTTGTTGGGGATATTCAAATCTTTCCGCCGTTGCATAACGTATTCCACGAAATTCGTCATATGTGTCACCGCTTATGCCTTTGACTTTTCCGCAAGGTGTTTCAAGCTCTGTATAATTCATAATGTGTCCTTTCATAATTGCATATTCTGAATATAATTTGCATAGCGTGAAAAGTCACGCTATGCATTTAAATTATTATTCTGATTTATCCCTCAATCTTTCTGACCTTGGCAAGCTCCTCTCTTATTTCCGGCAACTTCTTCTTTGAAAGATTATAGCCGAATGCAAGAATTATTGCCATGAGAGCGAGTGCAATAGCGGGAACAAGAGTCGAGATATCGTACAGCTTTTCACGTACCTCTAAAGACAGTTCCTGACCGTTAGCGGCAGCTGTGCTGTCATAGTGAATAAGTGCAAGAAGTGCGTTGAGTCCGACACCTGCGAGAGTCTGACCGATTTTTCTTGAGAATGAGAACAGAGCATATGCCGTTCCCTCCTCACGGCGGTGAGTGCGTAATTCATGATAGTCGATAACGTCCATAACAAGTGCCCAAACCTCAAGTGTAAAGAAAGTCTGACCAAAGCCTGAAAGAAAGACAAAGATCAAGAAAACATAGGGATTGTCCGTCTTAATAAAGTAAAGAATAAAGCTGGCAACAGCCGAGAATGCCAATCCTGCGGCACAAAGCTCTTTCTTGCCGAATTTGTCGATAAGCTTATTTGTGAAGAACAGCAAAATTCCCATGGGGATATAAGTGAAAATAGTTATCAGCGAATAAAGTCCTGCGTTGTGGTAATAATCCGCAAACAGATATGTATAAGTGGACTGATAATAGAACTGGAATGCGATAAGCAACATACCGGCAAGGCAGAGCATTATAAAAGCTCTGTTTTTGGCAAGATCCACTATTGTTCTGAAAACATTCTATTTCTGTTCACCCTTGACAGGAGCGATACGTTCTTTTGTCATCTTGAAGTGGAAATAGTAGACAACGATTGAAATAGCGGCAAGGATCGCAACGCATACCGTAAGCTTTGTGCTGTCGAGTGTCTGAATCTTAACACCGGCATCATTTGTTGTGGTATTATAAACTATAAGCGGAAGAATAATCGTTCCGGGTACACCGCCAACACCTGCGCCAACCGAACGCCACATTGAAAGTGTTGAGCGTTCTTTCTCATCGTCTGTTATAACCGATGCGAGAGAGCCATAGGGAATATTGACAGTTGTGTAGAACATACCATAGGCAATATATGTGATATAAGCGAAAAGGAGGTATTTAGCCTCGCTAAGACCGGGAATGACCGTGAACATCAAAACCGCTGAAACAGCCAACGGTATGGAAAATCCTAATATATACGGTCTGAATTTTCCGTATTTGGTGGGCTTTCTTGAGTCAATAAACGCACCCCACATTGGATCATTGATAGCGTCCCAAAGTCTTGCAACCAAGATAAGGACAGCGATTTTGGCGGGACTGATACCGAGAACATCAGTATAGAATTTGTTTTGAAAAGCTCCGATAAGCGAGAACGTGAGCAAACCGCCCATGTCACCCATAGCATATCCGAGCTTCTCTTTGAATTTGATTCCGTGAGTTAAACTGTTGTCTTGCATAATTTTCTCCTTATAAAAGAATTTTGTGCAAAATGCACTGTAGTATGTGCATATGTTAACACGTTTTAGTCACTTCGTCAATAAAAATAGTATAAACATAATGAGTATTAATATAAAAATCATAGTTTAAAGACAAAGTTGTTAGCTTTTTTGATTTTGTTCGTTTTAGGCTTATAAATTTCATTAATATCTCGTCTTTCCATATCCTATCTGCTGTTTAAAGTCAATCCTCCCCTAAAGCACTGCCCAAGTGTACAAAAAAGCGGTAATCCTTATCGGATCACCGCTTTCTTTTATGCTATTAAAACTAATTTCTAATTATTCAGCTGCTACTTCTTCCTTTGCTTCGTCAGCAACATCGTCTTTCTTGCGAGAAAGAACAAGGTTGACGATTATACCGAGAATAAGTGCCGATGCGATCGAAGTAAGAGTAACCTTACCAATCCTAAGAGCCATGCCACCAATACCCGAAATAAGGATAGCCGCAACAACAAAGAGGTTTCTGTTGTCGTCAAGATCAACTTTCTGAACCATCTTCAAACCGCTGACTGCGATAAATCCATAAAGAGTGATGCAAACACCACCCATGACACATGAGGGAATTGTTGCAAGGAACGTGACGAACGGAGCGAAGAACGAAACCGCAATCGCCATAACTGCTGTTGCAAGAATAGTAATTACAGATGCATTACCTGTGATAGCGACACAACCGACTGATTCACCGTAAGTTGTGTTCGGGCAACCGCCGAAGATCGCACCGAAAATTGAACCTACACCGTCACCGAGGAGGGTTCTGTGAAGTCCTGGATCTTTAAGCAAATCTTTGTCAATTATCGAAGAAAGATTCTTGTGGTCAGCGATATGCTCAGCAAAGACAACGAATGCTACCGGTATGTAAGCAACTGCAAGTGTTCCGATATAAGAGCCGTCAATCTCTTTGAATCCCTTAGCTGCCTCAAGGAATGTGAAGTCGGGGTACCACTGCATATTGTTGAACAGTGAGAAGTCGATGATCTGGAAAGTCTCGTTGCCGGTTTTAAGTCCAATAACCGTGAAAACAGCGGCAACTGCATATCCTGCTAAGATACCAATTATGAACGGAATAAGCTTTGCCATTTTCTTTCCGAAAACAGAGCAGACCATGACAGTCAGGAGAGTGACGAGAGCGCAAACAAGACCTATCCAGCCTTTAGCCGACATAACGTACGCCGAGCCATCATTTTCGGCAAACTTGAGAACATCGCCGACAGCATTTCCTGCGAGTGAAAGACCGATGATAGCAACTGTCGGGCCGATAACCTGCTTGGGCATGAGCTTGTCGATCCAATCAACACCTGCAAACTTGACAACAAGAGCGATGATAACATAAACAAGGCCTGCGAAAACAGCACCGATTATGAGACCTGCGTGACCTGCCGAAGTTGAGACAGCTCCGGCAAACGCCGCACCCATTGAACCGAGGAAAGCGAAAGATGAGCCTAAGAAAACAGGGCTTCTGAACTTAGTGAAAAGAAGATAGACGATCGTTCCGACACCGGCTCCGAAAAGAGCTGCCGACTGCGACATTCCGTTTTGGATTATCGCCGGCACAGCTATAGTTGCAGCAAGAATCGCAAGCAACTGCTGAAATGCGAACACGATCAACTGACCGAATTTTGGTTTGTCTTTTACGTCATATGTAAGTTTCATTTTGACGTCCTCCCATTTGATTTTTTTATTTTTTAGCCCGACTGTCAGCCGAACAAAATTTACTTTTCTTTTGACAGAGCGACTTCTGTCTTTCCGTCAACTTCTTCAAGTCTGACACACACAAATTCTTCTTTAGCTGTCGGAATGTTCTTTCCGACATAGTTGGCACATATCGGAAGCTCTCTATGTCCCCTGTCAACCACGACCGCAAGCTGGATTTTTGACGGTCTGCCCAATTGCATAAGTGCGTCCATAGCGGCTCTTGCCGTTCTTCCGGTGTAAAGCACATCGTCAACAAGAATTATATTCTTTCTGTTGACATCAAAGTTTATAGCGGTTTTGTTGACATGAGGTTCTGTATATTCTTGTGTCAAGTCATCTCGGTAAAGTGTGATATCCAGCTCTCCAACCTCAACCTTTATTCCGGAGAACTTTTCGATATTGGTTTTTAATATTTTTGCCAGTGGCACTCCCCTGCGTCTTATTCCAACAAGACAAAGCGTTGAATCCGATTCGTTTCTCTCGATTATTTCATGAGAAAGTCTCGCAAGCGTTCTGCCCATTGTCTGTGAATCCATGATGATTTTTTCTTCCGTCATAGCTCCTCCATAAAAAATGCCTCACTGCAAAACACAGCAAGGCACAATAAAACACAGATTTTCTTTGCTACCTTGTCGGTATCTCGTACCGATTTAAAGGTTCTTTCATTGGTGCTATAATATCATATGTTCTTTAAAAAGTAAAGACCGAATTTAAATTTTGTTGTTTTAATTTTCACCGTTTGTTCAAATTTAACTGAACATCAGCTTTTGAAATTGAGGTTCATTGTCAAAAAAAGACTTCCCAAAAGGGAAGTCTTTCAGTTGCGTTTATTCAGCGATTATCTGTTCAATTATATCCATGAATTTGTTGCCGGCAGATTCACCAAAGAGAACAGTGATGATCTTACCGAAGATCTTAGCAATCTTAACAAGAGTGCTTGTCTGCTCAATAGGTGTAACCGTAGCAGTAAATACTATGTATTCGCCATCTTTTGCTTCAACAGGAATCTGGAACATTGAACCGCAAGCATATGTGTTACCTGCTGCTGAACCTGTTGCCATAGCACTGCTGAGATACCATGCACCTGCATATCCTTCGGGCGGATTCTTGATGCCGGGAAGCTGAACAAAGTTTCCGGCTGTGCACATAGAACCTCTGAGAACAATGCAGCCTTTCATCGGATCTTCATCAATCGTCTCCATTGTGCCGTAATAGATGTTACCTACATCATAACTAAGATAGTTAAAGACGAGAGAAACACAGCTACTGTCACTGACTGATACAGCCGATCCAACAAATGCAAAAGCACTAAAGAGCATAAGCACTGCTAATACTAAAGATACGACCTTTTTCATAGAAATTTCCTCCATTTCTGTATATCATTAGAAACTAATGATTTGATTTCTGTTCGATTATATCATGCGTTTAGAGTCTTTTCAAGAGTTTTTGAAAAAATTCTTTGAATTTTGTTCGGATTTAATTTTGTTTTAATAAGTGTTATATAATTTTGAGAGTAATTTAAAAATATTTTCTATTTTTGTTAAAATTTTGTCATTTTTCAGAAAATATTTCTATCCCATTTTCCGAAAGAAGTCTGGCGGTCACACCCATAGAGTCTATAAGCTTTCCGCTAAAAGAGCCGTCATAGACTTGACGTGAACCGCAAGACGGACTGTTCTGTTTAAGAATAGCTTTTCTGACTTTATATTTTCTGCAAATTTCGAGTGCGGCTTTTGCTCCTCTTTCAAAATATTCGGTGTTATCTTCACCGTCTATGCTCATCACCCTTTGACCGACTATCTCGCTTGGCGATCTCGGTGTTGACATACCACCCATGACTTCGGGGCAAATAAGCAGGGCTTTTCCGCTGTCATAAAGTTTCTTTATTTCCGGCTCGCACTTTGTCTTTCCGTCATAACGACAGCAAACTCCGCAAAGACAAGCACTGACAGCATATTCATATTCGGTTTGGTTTTTGTCGGGTACAAATTTAAATTCCATCATATCAACGAAAATTCAGCCTTGTTTATTTTGTCGGTGATAACTTCCAGTGCCGCTTTATATACCTTCGTTCCGGCATCAATAAAACTTTCATTTCCTTCGGCTGAACATAACATAGCGAAAGTTTTGCCGATATCCTCAGCTATGTCTCCACCGTTTCTGACGCAAGCATAATAAAATGAAAATGCCACGCCGTCTGATATGTTCGAGTAGAAACCTGCCGATTTCTTCTGAATTGCATCGTACATAGAATTGATAGCCGTTGTCGAGAGCATCGGAGCTGAAATGAGCATCTGCAAATTAAGCTCCGCCGCAAAAACAAGCAACACCTTTATCTGATATATAATATCAGATTTCATAAACTTCGGCATAAGAAGTTCTTCAATATTCACATCAATGTCGCTAAGCTCTTTTCCCAGAGCTTTTGCCTTGTCAATGTTTCCGTTGGCTCGGTGCTCCTTCATCACTTCAATAACCACTGACATATCCGAGTTGTCATCGCTGTTTGCACCGTTATAGATCTTTATGTTCTCTGACATGAGGAACACCTCCTTGATTATTTTTGAGCTTCTGCTTTTTTCTGTTGTCTCTTCTTCTTGGCTTTATATTTCAAAAGCTGTTCAAAATTTTCCTGCGGAGTGGTATAGTCGCCTATCTTTCTGGGCTCTGAGCTATACATTCCGTGGAAATCGCTGCCACCCGTCATGAGAAGCTTATGCTCCTTCGCTTTAGCTTTAAGGTACTCGACCTGCTCTGCGTTATTTTTTGGGTGCCAAACCTCGACACCGTCAAGTCCGACCTCAACAAGCTCGTCCAAAAGCTCAAAACTGTCATACTGACCGGGGTGAGCCAAAACAGCTATTCCCTCGGCTTCATGAATAGCCTCGATTATTTCAACCGGATCCGGATAATCGGCTTTATATAAAATATTATTCTCACTTTCGGGGCTGAATAATTCATCAAAAAGCTCTCCGAAGATCGAATTTGTGTAGCCGCACTCGACAAGTGCATGCATAATATGCTGTTTAAATATGTTAGTCGATCCTGAAGCACATCTGACAACAAAATCCGGCGTAATCGGAAATCTCTGCGCCGCTTTGAGTATCATAAGCTGACCGACTCTCTTTCTTGATGATGAGATTTTCTTGCAAAGACCTTCCAGTCTGTCGGGATATTCGGGAAGATAGCAAAGAATGTGGACTTTTCTTTCTCTTTTTGCATCATACGCTGAAAACTCAACTCCCGGAATGACTTGCAATCCAAGTCTCTCACCTATCATCTGTCCCCTTCTTGTTCCTGCGAGACTGTCGTGATCTGTTATAGCTATAGCCGTCATTCCGCTTTTCTTTGCGACCATTATTAAGTCGTCAATGCCCAAAGAACCGTCTGACAGCTTTGTGTGACAGTGTAAATCTACAGACAAAAATATAACCTCCCTTAAAAATAATAAAAAAGGACAAATGTCCTCAATTTACTTTTACTATTTTGATTTTACTATTTTTTAATAAAAATATCAAGAGTATTGCATAAAAAAAGTCGAAATTTTACGCAATACTCTTAAATTGATTCAAAAAATTTACCAAATTTTGTCACATTTCAAAAGCTTATCTATTATTTGAGACAACACCTCTGTCAAGCAAGCTTCTTGACGTTCATTCATCTCACGATAAGTTTCAACAGCCGCATCGTCAGCATCATCACTTATCTTTCTGATGCTTAAAAATGGGATTTCTGCTTTATCGCAAACCGATGCTATAGCAGCTGTTTCCATATCAAAAGCGTTTATTCCGAATTCATTCTTGTATTTTTCTTTTTTCTCACTCGAAGTCAAGAAAATATCTCCTGTGCCGAGCTTTCCCTCTTTAAGTGAAGGGATTTCTCCGGCGAGTGATAAAAGAAGTTCATCAGCAGGATAAAGATATCTCTGACCATCGGGCTTTTCTCCAAGCTTATAATCTATAGCCGTCAAATCAAAGTCGCACTCAATATATGTCGTGCCTATGATCATATCCTCACGTCTGCATTTTGACACAGCACCTGAAAGTCCCGCATTCATTATTATGTCGGCCTTGTCCTCTCCAATCAGATATGCCGCAGAACTTGCAGCATTGACCTTACCGATGCCACACTTGACGGCTATGACCGAGATTTCTCTCTCTCCGTCTTTTTTCAGGTATTCAAGGCTTTCGTTTGAATGTCTGATTTTAGTTTGTGGCGAAAACTGTGTCGCATATTTTTCAAACGGTGCATATTCCATGGAATCCGCAAATATCAAACCTATTGTTTTTCTCATTATTTTTGCCTTTCTTTTTCGATGAAATAATAATAATAAGTACGCCAAAATTTCATCTTAAACCGATTTTTACTTTTTAAGACAGATATTAACATCTGTCAAATTGTCTCCTTGGGGCATAATATGTATTAGCCGATGAAGTTTTAACTTCTTTGTGCGCTTTCGTGAAATCGAGATCGGTGGTGTATGGATCTTTCCGGACACCCGTGGGGAGCCGATCAAAGCAGAAATGCCGTTTTCACTCAAAGAGAGACTGCTATAGCTTAAACCTGAGACTTGAACGTTTCCGTTTTAAGTTTAGCAGTCCCTTGCGATTTTAATTTGATTTTTGTGCCTTTTTATCCTTTATCTTCATTATTATAAGTATGATCGCCATTATTACAGGAAAAACAGTGGCACAAAGAATACCTTTTTTCAGATCACCGTCAAAATAGCCGGAAGCCGTTCCGACAGCACTTGGCCCAACAGTACCGCCAAGGTCACTCGACAAAGCCATCATCGCAAACAAAAGGCTACCTCCCTTTATGCTGCCAACTGAAAGGCCATATGAACCGGGCATAAGTATTCCAACCGAAAATCCGCACAATGCACAACCTATAAGCGACAGAACAGCTGTCGGTGAAAGCGTTATAATAAGATAACTGACAGCGCAAAGTGAAAGACTCGCAATCATGGCGGTTTTAAGGTCAAGCTTAACGCTGAACTTAGCGAAAAGAAGTCTTGCTATGCCCATCATAACCGAGAACATGAGTATTCCGGCAAGATCACCGGTTGACTTAGACACGTTCAACGATGCCTCTGCAAAAGTCGATACCCACTGTTCAACTGCCTGTTCGCTTGAACCGGCAAGAACAACAAGGACAAGCATAACCCAAAATGTTTTCATCTTGATAAGCTTTTTAGCCGGAATTTCTTCTCTGTCAAGCTCATTAATCGGAACTTTTGAAAAGAACACCGCATTGAGTATCGGTATTATTCCCCAGATTATCGCCAACGCTCTCCAACTTCCTGTTCCGAAGAAGTGGAAAAACACTGTTGAAACCAAGACAACAAGCACACTGCCCCAGCAGTAGCCCGAATGAAGAAAACTCAAAGCTCCGGCTGTCGAATCTGACGGACACGACTCAACCACAATGTTAACTATTATTTCGGCAACAGCAACACCTGCGGCGTACAGGAAAACACAAAAAGCTATTCCGAGAAATTTGTTGCTCATAAGCTCAGGCAAAATCGCAAGCAACATAAGACCTGCCGCCGTGACAAGATGGGATATTATGCTGCATCTCTTTAAACCGAAAGTTTTTATAAGTTTCGGTGCAATAAGATCGAATATAACCTGAGTGGAAAAATTGAGTGTCACAAGCAGTGTCGTTTTTTCGAGTGATATGCCATAGTCGTTTTGGAATGTAACGAACAGCAACGGCACAAATACTCCCGTTATGGAAAGAACAAGATATCCTATGAACGATGCCGCAACCGTGTGCTTATAAGTCAGTGTTTTCATTGTTTTGAGTCTCCGATTTATTGATTTTCACCTTACACTTTGCCACAAACTTCGGCAAAGCTTTTTTTAGTATCAAATATATTATATATCCGATAATGCCACCCAAAGTGTTCAGAATGACATCATCTATGTCCGTTCCTCTATCTTGCGGGATTTGACACACCTCAACCACAATAGAACAAATCGCCGTTATCAACACACATTTAAAGAAACCCGAACTGTTATAAAGCAGAGCGATAAAGAAAGCTATCGGTGCAAAAACAGCAAGATTTCCTATGAAGTTCACAATAAAGAACAATCCTCCGACATTCAACGCTCGTCTTATTTCCTTAAACGGTGTCAGGTTTATTCTGTCATATCCCCGATTAAACAGCAAAACTCCATCATCATTTATAAAAAAATCGGGAATCACTGTCTGTGAGATAAGTGCCGCTAAGAACATAATAAACAGTACCGAAACTATCTCGTGTTCTTTTGTTGTTTCGATCCCCGCCTTAAGAAAGTGCTTTTTTCTGCTTTTTCTCCATAAAAATGAGAAAGGAACGGCAATAATGGCAACAGAAAGCATTTCAGCAAGGTAGTTAATAACTGATCTCATATCAGATTTTGCATACCCTGTAAACAAAATCTGTTACGTCTTGAGAAACTTCAGCAAAAACTTCACTCTCATTGAGTATCTCATGTCTGCACTGAGGATAGAGCTTGAGGTTTACATCTTTTACGCCTGCTGACTTAAGTCCGTCAGCAACCTCCTTGACACCTTTGCCGTATGTACCGACAGGATCTTCTTCACCGGCTATAAGATAAACGGGAAGTTCTTTATTAAATCCGCTGTACCAATCCTTAGAAGAAACGAAACTCAATATAGCCATAAGATCGTGTGAACCTGCGACCGTGAATAAGAAACCGCAATCCTCATCGGCAATATATTTATCGACTATGGCTCTGTCTCTTGTCAACCAATCAAAGCTAGTTCTGCCCTCGCAACGCTTGTTATATGATCCGAAGGACATTTTGTCAATGAGCTTACTTCTGTGGTGATCTCCCTTGACTTTAGCAATAAGATTTGCAAGTCCCATTCCAACACTCGCAAGTGGATTTGCACCTGCTGTTCCGCAGAATACAGCACCGCATATTTCCTGAGAATACTTAAAAGAATAAGCTCTCGCAACAAATGAACCCATGCTGTGGCCGAAGAAAACCAAAGGCTTTCCGGGATTCTCTTTCTTTGCTATATCTGTCAGTTGATGGCAATCCTCAACGAAGTTTTTCCAGCCGTCATTCTTTCCGAAATAACCAAGCTCGTCTCTTGAAGAAATGCTCTTGCCGTGGCCGAGATGGTCATTGATATAAACAGCTATGCCTTTATCACAAAGGTACTCGGCGAAGGCTTCGTATCTTTCCAAATGTTCAGCCATGCCATGTGCTATCTGAATAACAGCTTTAACATTGTCTCTGTCATTGGGGAAAAAGCTTGCGGCATGAATGTCGGCAAGCCCCGACACTGACGGGAAATAAAATTCATTCTTAACCATGGATATTCCTCCTTCTGATTATAAGATCTCGCCGTTTTCAATAGCAGATATCTGATCTATTCGTCTTTGATGTCTGCCTCCCTCGAACTCTGTTTCGAGGAAAACATCAACAAGCTCAAGTGCAAGTCCGACACCAACAACTCTGCCGCCCATGCAAAGAGCATTGGCATCATTGTGAAGTCTTGTGTATTTCGCACTGAAATAATCCGAACAACAAGCAGCTCTTATGCCCTTGACCTTGTTTGCTGCCATGGAAATACCTATTCCCGTTCCGCAGCAAAGTATCGCTTTCTCACACTCGCCGCCCGTAACGGCAAGGCAAGTCGTTTGAGCAATTTTTGCATAATCAACTGATTCAGGGCTGTAAGTTCCGAAGTCCTTATATTCGATGCCCTTCTCGTCAAGATGCTTTTTGATTGCTTCTTTCAATTCGTAACCGCCGTGGTCTGCTCCTAATGCTATCATGTCAAATTCTCCTTTTTCTTTTTCAGCTCCCTCTCCGCCTGCGGAAGTCTGAGATAAAGCGGCATAAGCTTTTGTGGTGAAACCGTTTCGCCTTTTTCCGCTTTAAGATACGCAACGAGTGCCGTTGAAGATGCTCGCTGGTATCTCAATATCTCGCTCGCAAGAGAGCAAGGAAGTCTGTCCTTATAATAATTATAGCAAAGCTCAGCTCCGTCACCGACAAAAACTATCGGCTGAGGATAACTTAAAAGCTTTTCTTCCATATCTTTGATCGCAACAGCTTCATCGTCACAAAGCCTTTCGACCGTTTCTCCACACCTGAATGTGGCTGTATAAACTTGTTCACATCTTGCGTCCATAGCACTAACCGCCGTGCAAGAAGTGCCGATAAGATTATATGCAAGTGACTCAAGCGTTGAGACTTCACAACAGGCTTTATCTGTCGGCTGTGCCATGCCCTTAATAGCCGCAACACCTATGCGTACACCGGTAAAAGAACCGGGGCCGTTGTTTATCGCAAAAAGATCAATGTCGCCAACTTCAATCCCTGCTCCGTCAAGCACGGTCTTGACCATCGGCATAAGTGTCTGAGAATGTGTAAGTCCCGTGTTCGTGAAACATTCACTGAGGATTTTCCCATCTTCCGTCACAGCGGCACTCGCCGCTTTAGCTGATGTGTCAACAGCTAATATCTTCATCAAAAATGCCTCCCGTCACGGTTATAATTCTTTCATTGTCACTTTCGCCTCGCTCTATTTCGACTCTTATCGAATCTTCCGGCAAAGCATTTTCTATATTTTCGCTCCACTCCACCAAGAGTATCGCTCCCATGTCGATATACTCAAAAAATCCCGTTGTATAAAGATCATTCCAGCTGTCAACACGGTACATATCAAAATGATATATCGGAGGGACTCCACCATATTCGTTGACGAGAGAAAATGTTGGGCTTGAAACTTCCGCATCAACCCCTCTGCCCTTCACAAAGCCTCTTGAAAATGCGGTTTTTCCCATTCCCAAGCCACCGAAAAAAGCTATAACTGCTCCGCCGTTTAGTCTTTCTGCGATTTCCTGAGCAAACTGTTCGGTCTGTTCGGGACTTTCGGTTACTTTCCTGAGCATTTCGTTTCCCTCCTCTTTTTATGTCTTTTCTTAAACCGACTTACCACACTTTGTGCAGCTTTTCGGTCATTATCTTATCCGATTTTCTACAGCGGACACGCCCTTGGCACCCACTCGCCTGCGGCTCGGGGTGCGCACGGCCGTGCCGTTACGCTCGCTTCGCTCGCTCAACTGCACCCAAATTCGATCTCAAACTATAGGCAAGCAGTAATTTGTTCGTACCGAAAAAGAAAAGTTGATATTGTTCAAACAACAAAAGTCTCACGAGTTTGTGTAACAATGTTCTCCGAAACACCCCAAATCTTCGATTTGCTGTTACATTCGTGAGGTTATTATAACACAAACTCCGGCATCTGCCATAAAATAGTGGCGATAGCCACTTTACCTTTGCGAGTTTGTGTAACAATGTTCTCCGAAACACCCCAAATCTTCGATTTGGTTGGTGTTTCGTGAGGTTATTATAACACAAATTCCCAAGAAGTTAAAGTATTTCTCTTGAAATATCAACAATTTCATAATATAATCTAGTTAACAAGGGATTTTTCCCTAACAAAAGAGGAGAAAGGAGGACAAAATTTGTTTGCCTTTATTAAAAAGGCTATCAGAGAAACGGATAAACTGCTGATAATGATATGTCTGATGCTCTCAGCGGTAGGATTTATTGCGGTTTCAAGTGCAACGCACTCATCGGTTGATGATGGAGAATTTTTTTCAAGAGAAGCCAAAGTCATGATAATCGCTGTTGTGCTCGGTTTGTTTATGGCTCTTGTAATCTCATTTTTCGATTATGATTTCATACTCCATATCTGGCCGATAATCGGAATAGTCGCTCTCGGACTTATGCTGATACTTTTCCCGTTAGGCTGCGCTCCGACAGGACGTGACGACTCGATATGTTGGCTCAAAATCACAAGCACACTTTATTTTCAACCCTCAGAGGTCGTTAAGATTGGCTTTGTCATTACATTCGCTGCCCACTGCAACAAACTCAAAGATGATTTGAAATCCTTTAAGAATGTTTTGCTTTTGGCTATTCATGCCGGCATTTTCATTATTCTTGTCGTTCTCACGGGTGACATGGGTTCAGCTCTTATCTTTGCGATGATGTTTCTTGCTATGATGTACACGGCGGGTGTCGATAAGATATATTTCATCTTAGGCCCTATCGTTGTCTGTGCTGTTCTTCCGGTGGTTTGGTATAAAGTTTTCGGCACTATTCAAAGAAACAGAATCTTAGCCCTTATCTATCCTGACCTTTATCCAAACGAGATATATCAGCAAAATCAAGCTCAAAAAGCCATGCAAAACGGTGGACTCTTTGGAACGGGACTATTCAACGGAGTTTATCATAAGGTTGTACCGGAAAATCAAAACGACATGGTATTTTCCGTTATTTGCGAAGAATTTGGTTTTATCGGAGCTATATTGTTGATGCTTTTATTCGCAGTTTTGATAGTCAAAATAATCATGATAGGAAAGAAATCCGAAAGCTATCCGGCGAGGATAATGTGCAACGGCATAGCATTTATGCTTGGCAGTCAGATAGCAGTCAACATCGGAATGTGTACAAAACTTCTTCCGGTTATCGGAATCACCCTTCCGTTTATAAGCGCAGGCGGTTCATCTTCACTGTGTCTTTATCTTGCAATAGGCGTTGTGTTAAGTGTTTCACGATATAGTCGAAAACAAGCGGCAGGCGATTTCACCTATAATAACCTTTCATTGAGAGGGTTACGCACATAAAAATTACAGCACCCGAAAAGGGTGCTGTTTTTTATGTCCGGATATTAAACCGGCAAAAACAAAACCTCCCTAAAATCAGGGAGGCCCATTCGTCTTTATTAGCTTTTTATAAAAAGTTAAAGCATTATAAGAAAATCACGCGTGTTTTTTTCTTGTGCATACGAATGCTGCTGCCGAAGCAACTGAGAGAGTTGCGATAGCAACCATAGCTGTTGAAGTGTCGCCTGTTTCGGGAGGCTTAGATGTTGATACAGGAGGCTCTGTTGTTGTGGTTGTTTCGGTCGGTTCTTCAACGCCACCAAGATAAAGGTTAGCAAAGAAGTTAACGATGTCATTGTCAAGAAGTGACTCGATTATAGCTGAATCAAGACCTAATGACTCAAGAACACCACCGAATGTGTCCATAATGCCTGCAACACCTGCACCTGTGCCCTGGTTTCCGCTGAGAATTGATGAGATATCAAAATCACCGAAGCTGAAACCGCTAAGGTCGATGCCTTCACCGCCGAGAGCTGATGTCAAACCTTCAAAGAGAGTTGAAAGTGAGCTGAGATCAAGACCTTCTGTGAAAGAAGTGAGAAGACCTGACGGATCGAATCCGCTAAGAATATCACCGCTTGATTCACCGCTACCGCTTTCTGAGCCGCCTGTTATGCCGCCAAGAAGTCCGGTAATTGTGCCGAGAATGTCTGTTTCAGCAAGGTCAGCCTCAAGATTGCCTGCTGCATCTTTAATGCCGCTAATATCAAAGCCGCTGAGATCAAGACCGCCAAGAGACGATGAAAGATCATCAAGTGAACCTGTGATATCACCAAGACCTGTTGAAGCATCTGCTGCAAAAGCAGGAACGCAAAGACAAGCAAGCATAGCGATTGCTACTAACACACTGAATACCTTTTTCATAATTACTTTTCTTCCTTTCTTAATATTTATATTATGGCATAGCCATGATACACTGGTAATAATACAACAGATTTTCACAAAAATCAATAGTTTTATTAAAAAATAAGCAAAAATGTTACCAATTAATGAATATGTCGAGTCCGTCAACTGAGAAATTCTCGCCTTCAACGAAATCGAATTCTTCACAATTCTCAAGGCCCTTAATAAACGCCTTACGCATTGTCTTATCTTTCATCGTGATTCTTGAGTTAATGTTAAGTTCGGAACGGTCTGAATACTTCTTGAGTTTTCCGGGAACGAAGCCTGTACACCACCAATATTTGCCGTAATCTCTTGAAAGAAGTTCTTCACCGTTTCTGTAGAATGTCATATCCATTTTAAGTGCTTCATCATCATTTGCACAGTCATAATGATCAATCGTACGGTCTTTCGGCTTCGTGTAAACACCGATTTCAGCACCGATGAATACTCCGCCATATTGGCCTTTCCACATCTGAACCATCCAATTCTTATCACCGTAGTCAAAGCATATTCTTGCCGTATCATAATACATAAATACGAACTGAGCGCCAAAGTCATATACTTTGTTAAATCCAAACTGTCTCTGCCACGGATCATCTTCCGTATAATAGAAGTTGCCTTCGTCATTAAACAGATAGCTCATGAAGCCTTGTGAAGTCTTTGCTGCCTGCTGAATATTTTTATCTGTAGCCGCAGCTGTAGGCTGAGTTGTTGTCGGAGCTGTCGTTGTCGGTTTGGTCGTTGCCGGAGCTGTTGTTGTCGGTTTGGTTGTCGGTACAGTAGTGCTTTCCGATGACGAACCCGTATTAAAAGTCGTAAGCAACGAATCCGATGCAACATCTGACGTTGTCGGAGCTTCGGTTGTCGGAGCCGCTGTCGGAGCTTCGGTCTGTGTAGGCTGAGGCTGCTGATAGTCCGGTGTAGCAACATTAATAACCGGATTATTTATCTGCTGACTGTTTGTCAACTGTTTAACAGCGACAAGTGATGCCACGCAGATAGCAACGAGAGCCACGATTGCAACCGTTATTTTGTTTACTCCCATTTTTTCTACCTCCTGAAGTGTAAAAAGATATATATTGATAGGATATCAGAATTTTTTAATTCCGTCAAGACCGAAAAAATAATATTTGTGTTTTTAAAGGCAAATATGTAAATATTTACGTTTACTTTACAAAATTTACCAAAATATAATCCGCCGGCACTTCACAGATACATAATTCAATCCCCGAAATGCACAAGACATAATTCGAGGATTGATCTTTCGTGAGTACAAGTTTAATATGTACCGATAATTATTCTTTGTTTCTGATTCTCTTGTCAGTCTTAACCGCAAGCTTTGTTCCGATGCTTTGGAAAATCTGAACAAGGATTATCAATAAGACGACCGCTATGAGCATGACAAGATATTTATATCTGTAATAGCCGTAATTTATAGCTATCTTGCCGAGTCCACCGCCGCCGATGATACCACTCATTGCCGTGTACCCCAAAATAGTTGTGACGGCGATCGTGAAGTTTGAAATAAGTGACGGCACACTTTCGGGAAGCATGACCTTAACGATTATCTGCATAGGTGATGCACCCATGCTCTGAGCCGCCTCGATTATTCTCGGATCGACTTCTCTCAAACTGCCTTCGACAAGTCTGGCTATGAACGGAAAAGCCGCAATAACCAGCGGAACTATTGATGCCGTAGTACCTACAGCAGTACCGACAATAAGTCTGGTCAATGGGAACACCATTATCATAAGTATAAGAAACGGCACTGAACGAAGAAGATTTATCACAACATTCAACACACTCATAATAGGTTTCGGAATGGGAAGAACTCCGTCTTTATCACCAACAACAAGCAGAACTCCCAAAGGCAAGCCGATTATTATGGCGAACAGTGTCGCAAGAACGGTGACATAGACCGTCTCCCATATGGCAAGCGGAAACTCGTTTTTAAGTATCCAAAGAGCCTCTTCGACAGCTTCGGATGAGAACATTCTCTCAAACATCTTCGCTCACCTCCTGAACCGTGATATCTTTATCCTGAGTCAGATATTTCTTGACCTTTGCGACAACAAAATCATCGTCTTCAACACCGAGAATCATGTTGCCGTATGCTTTTTCGCCTATACTCTTAGTCGATGCGGCAAGAATACTTGCCGAAACGTGTTCTTCTATTGCCATTTGAGCTATAAGCGGAGTTGCCGTTGCTTTAGCTCCGTTGAATGCGACTCTGAGCTTTCTGAAACCGCCGACATTTGTGACTTCCTCGTTTCTTGCGGTTTCGGGGAAAACAAGTCGTTTTGCCGCTGCTGATTTGGGATTGGAGAACACTGTTTCAACCTCTCCCTGCTCAACGACAACGCCCTCATCTAAGATCGCAACCTTATTGCAAATTTCTTCGACAACGCTCATCTGATGTGTGATAATTATGACAGTTATTCCGAGCTTTTTATTTATATCGAGAATAAGATCCAGAATTGCGTGGGTGGTTTTCGGATCAAGCGCACTTGTTGCCTCGTCACACAAAAGCACTTCCGGATTCATTGCCAAAGCTCTTGCGATGGCTATTCGCTGCTGCTGTCCGCCTGATAACTGCGCCGGATATGCATTGGCTTTATCCGGTAATCCGACAATTTCAAGAAGTTCGAGAGCCTTCTTTTTAGCCTCGGCTTTTTTAACTCCGGCAAGTTCCATCGGAAAACATATATTTTTAAGGCAAGTACGCTGCATAAGAAGATTGAAGCCTTGGAATATCATGCTTATCTTTCTTCTTGTCTGACGTAATTCCGCCTTGGAAAGTTTACCGATGTCAACACCGTCTATTTTTACTGTACCCTCGGTCGGTCTTTCGAGCATATTTATGCATCTGACAAGTGTGCTTTTTCCCGCACCACTCATTCCTATGACACCGTAGATATCACCGTCATTTATTTTCAGCGAAACATCTTTTAAAGCATACAGTGTTCCGGCATCAGTTTTAAATGCTTTTGACAGATTTTCTATTTCTATCATTATATCAACCCTTTATTGCGTCAAGTGATGTCTGTTTGCCACCATAGATGCCGAGAGGCTCAACATGGATAGCTGCGACCGAAACGATGTGTGTTCCGTTCTGAGTGTTGAAATCGTCAAGATAGGGTGTGTGCTGGAAATAGTTAGCATCTATCTCACCGCTTTCGACAACGTTGTTCGGCTGAACATAGTCGGTGTATTCGATAATTTTAAGAGTAACATCTTTCTTAGCGAGAATGTCCTTAGCAACTGCAAGAATCTCAGCGTGAGGTGTGGGAGAAGCGGCAACAGTGATCTCTGTTCCGGCAAGACCTGAATAATCAACACTGCTGTCATAGCCGTCTGTTGTGTTATCAACTGTGCTGACTACCTCACCGTTATACTTCTCGGCGATAAAGTCAGCCACTTCCTTGCTTTCAAGAGCAGCCTTGAGAGCTTTGACCTTATCGGTGTTTTCGTTGCCCTGCTTAACGGCAAGGATATTGCTGTAAGCTGAAGATGAGCCTTCCTGAGCAAGAGAGTCTTTTGACGGACTGAGATTTGCCGCAAGAGCATAGTTTGAATTGATTATAGCGTAATCAACATCTTGAAGAACATTTGCAAGCTGAGCTGCCTCTGACTCTTTGAATGTGATGTTATACGGATTTTCGGCAATGTCTTTGATAGTTGCTGTGATACCTGCTCCGTCTTTGAGCTTGATATAGCCCTTATCTTGAAGCAGAAGAAGCGCACGAGCTTCGTTTGTTGTGTCTGAGGGAACTGCGATAGTTACACCGTTTGATTCTGTGTTGCCACAGGCAGTCAGTGCCAAAACCGCTGTCAGAGTAAGAACTGCCGCAATTACGATTGAGATTACTTTTTTCATGATTAAAACTCCTTTAAAAAATATTTTGAAAATTCAAAAAGGGAAGCCTCGATGAAGCCTCCCCTTAATAGCCTTGACTTAAGACCTGAGTCCGTATCGGATCAAGAAAGCACATCGAAAAAATCGGCATGACAAATTGTGTCCATGTTAAACATGCACATCATAAACATATCGGTCATTGTTGCTGATCTTTTCATGATTCTTTCTCCTTTTCTCAAGTATTTAGGATATTTGGATTTTAACACTGCAAAGTGCTTTTGTCAACACAATTTTTGAAATTAATGTGAATTTGTAAGATTTGATAAAAAGCTACCTTTTTTATAGGTAATTATGCAGCAATATGTTATAAATTAACAAAGTGTCCATGAATATTGCCGTATAATATAGTATAATATACTCATATTCAAAAAGGAGGAATATAAAATGGCTAAAAAACTAACAGCATTTGCGGTTGCGGTTATACTCATGTTTTCGGTTTTTACCGTTCCGGCAAGTGCAAAAACCCTCGAAATACCTCAATCGGTGACGAACACGGTCTATTCGGTGCTTGACAAAGTTGTTTCTGTCCTGCTCGATTATCTCAACAAGTTCTGGCCGGGCTATGACGGAAAATGGGATAATGACGACAGCTATCAAAGTAAAGACTTCTATACCGGAAACAATAACTTCGGCTCTGAAGCAACAAGTGAAAACAAGTGGCTTTTAGGGTACGCAGGTGCATCTCTTCTTGACGGACTCGACATTATGAACGGCAAGTTTTATCTTGCCGGAGGTCTTGAAGCTATCAAAGGCAGAGCTCCGACAGAGATCTTAGATGATCAGCGAGTCAGAGTTTTCGCTCTGAGTGACGGTGTCAGCGGAACTGTACTTTATGCCGCAATAGACGGATTCGGAATTTCAAGAGGCGATGTTCAGGAAATCAGAAACAGAATATCTGACTTCGCAAAGCAAAACGGAATTGTCAGTGTGAACGTTTCTGTTCTTCATCAACATTCCTGCATCGACACTCTCGGCATGGGTGTACCTCTTGCGACAGCTCTTATTCTCAACACAGGCAATGCCGCTATAGGCGAAAAACTCGATGCAATAAAAATTCAGAAGAATAAACAATTCATGGAGAACCTTTTCAATGTAACTGTTGATTGCATGAAAAAAGCGGTCAACGATATGAAGTCAGGTTCACTTTCCTACAGTAAGGCTGATATCGGCGAATACATACATGATAAACGTACTCCCTATTTCTGCGATGAAAATATTCATAGACTTCGATTCACACCGGATGACGGTTCAAGCGAAACATGGATATTGGAGGCCGGTATTCATCCGGTTTCGTTTGGTGCCTCAACAGACAAGCTCACAGCAGACTTCCCATACTATATAGAAAAGAATATAAATGAAACTGCGAACGCCAATGTTGTTTATATTCAGGGAGCTGAGCTTGCCATAACAACAGATAAAACGCTCACAAGCGTTGACGGAGCTTCAAGTTTAGAGAATGCTAAATCGTACGCAAACGCAATAGCCGAAAAGGTCAAGGCAATCAACTCGGAAGAACAGCTCTCCCCCACCCTCGGTGTAACTCACAGCGAGGTCAAGCTTGACGTAACAAACGGAATTCTCACTCTCGCAACAAGAGAGGACATTCTCAACGCTGTCATTGTCAAGGATTCCGGAAAATATAAAATGGTAACAGAAATCGGATATATGGAGCTTGGCGGCAGTGTCGGAGTATTCCTTTGCCCCGGTGAATTTGAGGCAGGCATCATTTATGACGGTGCAGTCGCATCGGCTAATGAAAGTTGGTCGGGCGAAAGTTGGGATTTTGCTCCGCTTGAGAGCTTCACAGGTTGCGACAATATAATGGTATTCGGGCTTTGCAACGATCAGGCAGGATATGTTTTAACCGACAATGCCTACCGTTCACTTTTCACCGAAAACGAAGAAGTCAATATTGTCAGCAAAACGGCAGGCTCAACTTTCACAAGAGCATATATTGACTTAATCCAAAACGTAAAATAAGTAATTATCACCCACGGGCATCTGTCCGTGGGTGATTTGACTCGAAATCGTTTTTGGTTATAAATTTTTCGGTACGCAGAGTCTCTGCGTACCGAAAATTATTTCTGTCTTATTTATTATTTTGCCGAGGCAAGTCTTACATATCTCTTGAAGAATGATACGCTGTCCTCGATGCAAGCTATTGGAAGTCTTTCATTCGTTCCGTGTGTTGTCAAAAGCAACTCTGTACTTGCCTTGAACGGAGCATAGCGGTAAACATTTTCGCAAATCGGCTGATAGTGATATGCGTCTGTTCCGCCCATGACAAGGAACGGAGCAACTATTGTGTTTTCATCGGCAGCCATTGCGAGTTTCTTTATTATGTTGAAACAACGAGAGTCTGTCGGCGAGAAAGATGACGGATTCTTGCCCTTGAGGAGTTTGACCTCGATATCCTTGTTGCGAACAACTTTTCTGATGTGTTTTTCAACATCTTCAACTGTCGTTCCCGGCATCATTCTGAAGTTTATGGTGATAGATGCTTTCTGCGGCAAAACGTTTGCGGCAGGACTGCCTTCAGCCATAGTGATACCGGTTGTTGTGCGGATAAATGATGCTGCCGGCGGGATCTGTTTCATAACTTCGATGAGTACCGGCTTTAATAATTTGAGATTGCAGGTCACAAGTCTGCCCGGATATGTGCAGTTCTTACCTATCTCGGTGAACAGCTCAAAAACATTATCCGAAAGATGAGACTTGAATTGGTGGCTTTCTATGTCCTTGATAACATCAGCCATTTTTCCGATTGCGGTATGCTTGGGTGCTTGAGATGAGTGACCGCCATGGCCTCTGAGAGAAACCTCATAGTCAGCATAGCCTTTCTCGGCAATACCAATACCTGCAAGCAGTTTATTGTCAATGACACCCTTGACGTTAACCGGAAGCATTGCTCCGCCTTCGTCAAGAACACTGTCAAGATGTATTCCTCTTTCTTTAAGCGTGGCAACTATATTCATCGCACCGCTGTCTGTTGTTGACATAACTTCCTCGTTATCACCAAAGAGAAGATAAACATCACGCTCCGGCTCAAAGCCTTCTTCAAGCAATGTTTCCACAGCCTCCATGACAGCGATAAGATGATTCTTCATATCAAGAGCGCCTCTGCCCCAGATAAATTCACCGTCATCTACACCGTCAAAGCCGGGGTGTGTCCATTCATGCTCTGTGCCTTCTTCAAGCGGAACAACGTCTTGGTGGCTGAGGAGAGCGATAGGCTCAAGTGAAGGATCCTTGCCCTGCCAACGGTAAATAAGGCTTGCTCTGCCGATAGTTTCAACGGAAAGATTCTTTGTTATCAGCGGATATTCTGTCTTGAGAAATTCGTGGAATTTCTCAAATTCAGCCCAATCCGTTTCGTTCGGATCAACATGAGAAACGGTTTTTATTCTGATAGCTTCGCTCAGATGTTTACGGTATCTGTCAACATCAACGTTTTCTTTTTCAAACGTCTCACGTTCTGTCTTTTCGGGTGTAAAACGTGCGGCTCTTATCATATTTACTGCGGTGAGCGCCCCGACTGCTCCGAGTGCCGCATACCTTTTTTTCATAATTCATGCCTACCTTTCAAATAATTGTATTAATTATACAGCTAATGACGGAAAAAAACAATAGCCGAAAAAGATATAATAAATTTTAACTTATTGACTTGATAGACAGCATATGTTAAACTGTCGTTGAATTATTTTAATAATTTGCGGTACGATTTGTATTTTTGTCAGGTAAGTATCAGCTTATTCATTAAACGTTTGTATGATTTGAACGTTTCAAGACAATAATAGAAGAATACAAGAAGAAAAATATGGGAGGGAATAACAGTGATAGGAATAGTAGATGTCGGCGGAGGACTTAGAGATATATACGGTGCAGGAGTATTTGACCGTCTCATAGATGAGGGAATTATGTTTGAATACTGCATAGGCGTATCGGCAGGAAGTGCAAATATCGCTTCATATGTTGCCGGACAGAAAGGAAGAAATTACGAGTTTTACACCGAATATCCGACACACAAGGAGTATATGAGTTTTCAAAACATAATCAAAAAAGGCTCTTATCTCGATCTTGACTATGTTTACGGCGAGCTGAGCAACAGCGGCGGACTCAATCCTCTTAATTATGAGCGTATGTGTGAATATCAAGGTCATTTCATAGTCGTAGCGACCGATGCGTACACGGGAAAAGCAAAATATTTCAACATTAACGACATGAAAAAAGACGATTATTCTATCTTAAAAGCCTCGTCATGTCTCCCTGTCATCTGTCCGCCGATAAAACTCGGTGACGGAACATATTATGACGGAGGATTGTCAGATCCCGTTCCGTTTGAAAAAGCCTTCACAGACGGTTGTGAAAAAGTAGTCATAATTCTGACAAAACCGATAGATCCGCTTGATAAAAATGTCAGAGATCTTGTCGGCGCAGTTGTTCTTGACAAGAAATTCCCGAACTTTGCAAGAGCAATGAGAGAACACAATGACCTATACAACAAAGAAGTTGAGCTTGCACAAAAACTGCAAGATGAGGGCAAGGTATTGATAATATGCCCTGACGATGTGTTGGGAGTCGGAACGCTGACAAAAGATAAAGAAAAACTCAACGCCCTTTATGAAAAGGGATATCAAGACGGTGGCAAAATAAAAGCGTTTTTGGAGTTGGAAGTCAGAGAGTAAAATCCAAGCTGAAAATACAACTATATTCACAATAAAACAACAGCTTTCCTTTCGGAGAGCTGTTGTTCTGTTTAGTTTGATATTATTTTGTCTTGATGTTCTTCACTTTAGACCAAGATGAATAAAGCTTAACGCTCTTTCCGTTGATCTTTACTGTCTTATATGTTCGTACACGAACGTAGTATTTTTTTCCGGATTTGAGCTTTTTAACTGTTGCGGAAGTTGTCGAGTTCTTCTTGACAGTTGTTGTCTTTGCGTTCTTCATCTTAGATGAAGTTGAATATTGAATTTCATAGCCGGTGGTTTGTGATGTCTGCTTAGACCACTTAACAGTGAACTGTTTCTTTCCGGCGGTGAGCTTTGAGATTGATGTTCCC
>CAZTSC010000022.1:0-32599 GCA_964616655.1 uncultured Faecalibacterium sp. | reverse complement strand
AGCAGAGGACTGAAAATCCTCGTGTCGTTGGTTCGATTCCGACCGGAGGCACCAACTTTTGCGGATGTAGCTCATCTGGTAGAGCGCCACCTTGCCAAGGTGGAGGTAGCGGGTTCGAGCCCCGTCATCCGCTCCAGTTTGATAATCTCATCGTCTCAATAGAGGCGGTGTTTTTGTTTTCAGCAGAAAATGGGCGAGAAGTACGAGCGGTACAGAGCAACAGTCCGGTGGACTGTTGTGACCGCGAGCGACCAAGGTGCGCAGTTCGCACCGCGAGTCGAGCCCCGTCATCCGCTCCAGTTTGATAATCTCATCGTCTCAATAGAGGCGGTGTTTTTGTTTATTTGGCTTTAATCTAAACATATCAAAGATAACCGATTTGTGCCGTCTGTTTATGCAGACGGTGTTATTGCTTTTATATTTTTTTAATACCTTATTGGTCGAAATGTTGATAAATGATATTGATTTGTGACAGCCTTATGTTATATAATAAGCTGGTATAATAATATGGGGGTTATCAAATGAAGAAAATAAAATTATTCATCGCCATTTTACTGATTTTAGCTACACTTTCTTCGTCAACTGCACTTATGTCAGCAGCGAAGTCGGCTCAAAACACTAAAGCTACAACTGAAACTTCGGCATCGAGCAAATCCAAAGCTCATAAACACTCTGTCAGCAAGTGGAAGGTGACTAAAAAAGCCACGACCGAAAAATCGGGAAAGCGTGAAGGTGTTTGCTCAAAATGCGGAAAAAAAGTCAAGGAAAATATCGCAAAGATATCGAGCGTGACTCTTAAATATAAAAAAGGCGTTTTCAACGGAAACGAGTTGAAAAACGCAGTCACCGTCAAGGATAAAAATGGTAAGAAACTCAAAAAAGGCAAAGACTATACGGTGAAATATAAAAACAATAAGTGGGTAGGCACGGCTAAAGTGACTATCAGCTTCACCGGAAAATATTCGGGCAAAGTCACAAAAAAATTCACTATAGTACCCGTGACTCCGAAAATAAACTCGGCTGAGCCGAAAGAAACGAGCTTGAAACTTAAGTGGAAGAAGAACTCAAAGCAGACTGACTTTTACGAGATATCTTATGCTCTTAACACAAGCTTTAAAGGTGCTGAGACTATCAAGACGGATAAGAATGTTTCAAGTGCAACCCTCAGCGATCTGACTAAATCGACAACATATTATGTACGCATAAGAGCCTGCAAAAAGGTCGGTGAAAAGACATATTATTCGTCATGGTCAGCCTATAAAAAGGTAACAACAAAGGGCAACACATATGATGTCGCTTATTGTGTCGGACAGAGCAAGAGAGTTAAGTCATCATATTTTGATGATGCTGTTTTTGTCGGAGACTCAATTAGCCTGAAACTCAACTATTATAATGCGGCAAATAACGCCTTGGGCAAGGCAAAGTTCTTGACAGCGGGAAGTTTGAGTGCAACAAACGCTCTTTGGGACGTAAGTGACAGCTCAGTGCATCCGAGATATAACGGAAAGAAAATGAAGATCGAGGACTCTATTGCTCAAATGAAGGTCAAAAAGGTTTATATCATGCTTGGAATGAATGATATTTGCTTTGTCGGAGAGGAACAATCTTTGAAGAATTATCAGACTCTTTGCAGCAATATTAAAAAGAAGTCGCCTAACGTAGTGTTCTATATTCAGTCTGTAACACCCAGATCGGCGATGACTTCAACGAGTACGGTGACAGCATTGACAAACGCAAGAATAACGGCATATAACAAACAGCTTAGTGCAATTTGTCAGCAGAAAGGCTGGTATTTCATCAACGTGGCTTCGGTTATGTTTGATAGTAAAGGCAATCTTAAGAGTGAATATTGCAGTGATCCTCAATCAATGGGAATGCATTTCACAAATGAGGGCTGTCAGGCATGGGTTGATTATCTTTATACCCACACAGCTTAATAAAAGGAGATATTATTTATGAAAAAATTAGTCTGTTTATTACTCTCGGCTATGATGCTTTTAAGTCTTTGTGCTTGTTCCGGTGGCGGTGACACAACAAATAATACATCGGACAATGTATCGGAAAGCGAATCTCAGCAGAGCGAGCCGACTTCATCGAGTGCGCCTTCGGAAAAGCAAGTCGATCTTGGCGGCATAAAGAAAACTATTATAAGCGAACTTAAAATTGAAGAACCGATGGATATTGACACTTCTAAACTCACCGATCTTTATGGTATCGAGGCTGCAGATGTGGCGGAAAGTGCTTGCTTTATCACTTCAAACGGAACTTTCCCCGAAGAAGTAATAATGATAAAAGCTAAAGACGATGCGGCTCAAAAGAGAATGGTTCAGTTGCTTGAAACAAGAATTGACGATGTCAAGATCCAATCGGAAAGCTATGATCCGGATAATTATGCTATCGCACAAAAGTGCAAGGTTATCACGCAGGGCGAATATGTTGCAATGTTTATCTCGGCATCACATGAAAAAATGGAAAGTATTTTTATTCAAAGCTTAAACTAAGTCTATAAATCGAATGGCTTATCGCACCCGAACGTGTGATAAGCCCTTTTATAAAAATTGCAACGGAGGAAAAATAAGTGGTATTCTCAAGCCTTGTTTTCATGTTCGTTTTTCTAACGGCAACGCTTGTCCTATATTATGCGGTGCCTGCGAGATTTAAGAACATGATTTTGTTTGCGGTCAGCTTGATCTTTTATGGCTATTCTGAGCCGGTCTATGTTTTTCTTATGCTGTTTTCAATATTCATCAACTTTATCAGCGGAATATTGATTGAGAAGTGCGGTGATAATGAGAAAAAGCGAAAGGCAGTGCTTATCGCCTGTGTTGTTATCAATCTCTCCTTATTGGGTTATTTTAAGTACATGGGACTTTTTGTTGAGACGGCGAAAAAACTTTCATTTATGAGTTTTCTGCCCGATCCGCAAATAGCCTTGCCGATAGGAATATCGTTCTATACGTTCCAAACGATGTCTTATGTCATTGACACTTACAGAGGAAACTGTGCGGCACAGAAAAATTTTATAACTTTCGGAACATATGTCGCTTTGTTTCCGCAGCTTATAGCAGGCCCGATAGTCAGATATGTCGATGTTGAAAGACAACTCAAAGAAAGGCATGAGTCGCTTGCCCTTTTTTCAGACGGAGTCAGATTGTTCCTTTTCGGACTTGCCAAAAAGGTTTTGATCGCCAATGAAATGGGTAAACTTTGGGAAACTTTAAAAGCGACTCCCGATCAAAACGGAATAATCGGCTCTTGGATAGGCATAGTCACATTCACACTTCAGATATATTTCGACTTCAGCGGATATTCGGATATGGCTTGCGGCTTGGGAAAAATGTTCGGCTTTAAGTTTGTCAGGAACTTCAACTATCCATACATATCAAAGAGCATAACCGAATTTTGGAGAAGATGGCATATTTCTCTCGGAACATGGTTTAGAGAATATGTCTATATTCCCCTCGGTGGAAACAGAAAAGGTAAGGCAAGACAGTGTCTCAATATATTTATCGTCTGGGCTTTGACCGGAATTTGGCACGGCGCTAGCTGGAACTTCCTGATATGGGGACTTTATTTTGGTGTTTTGCTTGTGGTTGAAAAATTCTTTCTTCTCAAAACACTTGAAAAACTGCCATCAGCACTTTCACATATCTATGCAATGTTTTTTGTCATTATCGGCTGGGTGATCTTTGACTTCACCGACACGGGAGCGATGTTCAATTATCTCGGATCAATGTTCGGTTTCGGTAACGGTTTAATCTCAGATGATGCGCTTTATCTTGTCGTGACACATATTCCGCTTATCGTCATTGCGGTACTCGCAAGTATGCCTATTGTGAGAACTTTATATGATAAGGTGAGAAAGCTTAAATATTATCCTGCCGTTGAAACTGTTGCGGCGGTTTTGGTTCTTATACTTTGCGTTGCATCACTTGTCAGCTCAACGTATAATCCGTTTCTTTATTTCAGATTTTAGGAGGGGACAGAATGTCAAAGAAAAAAATACTTTTGAGTGTCATGTTTTTGATATTTATATTTTCACTGTCGATTCTGTTTTTTGCTTTGCCTAAATCGGAACGCTCGGAGAACGAAAAACGTGTGCTTGCCATCAAGCCGGATTTGAGTTTTTCATCTGTTGCAAACGGAACTTTTTCAAAAGAGCTTGACACTTATATTGCCGATCATTTTCCGTTTCGTGACATTTTTGTCGGAATTAATTCGTACGCAAAGCTTCTTCTTGGGGAAAACGGAGACTCCGGAGTTTATAAATGTGATAATGGCTATCTTATTTCTGAACAAGCTGAGTTTGATCTAAAAAAAGCCGAGGCAAACCTAAAAAATATGCTTGCGTTTTCTCAAAAGACAGGGCTTTCGACAACATATGTAATAGTTCCGTCATCGGGATATATCATGAATGATGTTCTTCCGAAATTTCATAAGGAGTTTCGTGACGGCGAGATCTTTTCTCTGGCCGAAAAGGTTCTTCCCGAAGATGAAATTATAGATCTCAGAGAAATTTTCAATAAGAACAGTGACGGTGTACAGCTATATTATAAAACCGACCACCATTTGACAAGTGCCGGATCAATGCTCATGTACAGTGAAGTTTGTAAAGCAAAAGGGTTAAGCGAATCAAAATTTACGCTCACAAAAACTGTCGGAGATTTCTATGGAACGGCATATTCAAAAAGCGGTCTGTGGCTGACAAAGGGCGACAATGTCGAGATTTGGCAAAGCGGAAAAGCTGGCTATCAAGTCACAATAAAAGAGGGCAAAGAAACCACTGTGTCGGACAGCCTTTATTTTGAAGATCACCTCAATGATATGGACAAATATCCCGTTTTCTTAGACGGCAACCATGCACTTGTGACGGTGAAAAACGATAACTGCAAGAACGGCAAGCGGCTGTTGATGATAAAAGACTCGTTTGCTCATTGCTTTTCAACATTTTTGATCGAAAACTATGAGGAAATATGCATGGTGGATATGAGATATTTCAGGGAGAGCCTGACGAAACTTATCGAGAGCGAAAAGCTGAACGAGCTGATGTTTGTTTATGGTGTGGAAAACACAGCGACATCGACCGATATAGCGTGGCTTTCACTGCTTTGAGGACAGATATGGGAGAAATTATAAATCACGGAATAGATCCCGTTTGGAATGAAAATTCGAGTGTACTTATTCTTGGAAGTTTCCCTTCTGTAAAGTCGAGAGAAACAAGTTTTTTCTATGGGCATAAGCAGAACAGATTTTGGAGAGTCATAGCTGAGCTGTTCTGTTGCGAAGTGCCTGAAACTGTTGATGATAAAAAGCAATTGCTTTTAAAAAATCGCATAGCACTTTGGGACGTTATAGCTTCGTGCGAAATAACGGGTTCATCTGACAGTTCGATAAGAAATGTCACGGCGAATAATATTGTTCCGATAATAAATTCGAGCCGGATCAAAGCGATTTTTACAAATGGGGCGACAGCAGACAGGCTATATAATAGATATATATATCCGCAAACGAGAATAAAATCCGTTAAGCTGCCGTCAACAAGTCCGGCTAATGCAGCTAAGAGTTTTGATAAGCTGTTGAGTGATTGGGCTATTGTCAAAGATGCTGTTTTCGACACTTCTTCATGATCACATTCTGTACACCCTGCCTTGTGTTTTAATAGCAAACGGTTCATGAGTATGAATTTCAGCTCATGAACCGTTTATTTGTTTTTTATCATTATTTTGCAACTCTAATATGAAAATAAGCCTAAAAACAGAAAAATTCCCGCAAAAAATGCAGGAAAAATGAAAAAAGTGCAGTTTACCCCCTTGACAAGCTTTACAAAAGGGTGTATACTGCTAAACTGATTTAAAATGTGATAATGCGTCTTTTTCACCTATTTAGTAAAGACACAATACCACAAAGCATACAAAAAAGTCAATACTTTTTCGCAAATTTTTTGTTTGCTGTTAACTGAAGAGAGACAGCAAAGTTTGACAACAGTAAATATAAAAGATTGGAGCAGTGGTAAGCCTATGGTTAACGTAACCCCGGTGAATCTCGGAAAGAACACCCGAATGAGTTTCGGCAAGATCAAAGAAGTCATGCAGATGCCGAACCTTATCGAGGTCCAGAAGAATTCATACAAATGGTTTTTGGAGGTTGGTCTCAAAGATGTGCTTAAGGACATCGGCGAGATAACCGAACAGACAGGTAATCTTGTCTTGAGCTTCATTGATTACCGAATGGACGATAAGCCGAAATACAGCGTCAAGGAATGTAAGGAGCGTGACGCAACCTATGCAGCTCCCATGCGTGTGACGGCAAGACTTGTTAACAATGAAACAAACGAGGTCAAAATAAGCGAAATATACATGGGTGATTTCCCGCTTATGACAGATAGCGGAACTTTTGTCATAAACGGTGCTGAAAGAGCCATTGTTTCACAGTTGGTTCGTTCTCCCGGCGTTTATTACGGAATGACTCATAATGTGACCGGTAAAAAGCTCTTCACCACAACGGTCATACCTAACAGAGGTGCGTGGCTTGAATATGAAACCGATCAGAATGATCTGTTCTATGTTCGTATTGATAAAAACAGAAAGATACCTATTACAACATTCATCAGAGCTTTGGGTTTAAGCTCCAACACGGATATTATCGACTTCTTCGGTGCTGATGACAGAATCATCGCCTCTCTTGAAAAAGACAGCACTAAGAACACCGAGGAGGCTTTGATTGAGGTTTATAAAAAACTTCGTCCCGGTGAGCCGCCCACACTTGACAGCGCTCAGTCACATCTTTATGGCTTATTCTTTGATGAACACCGCTATGACCTTTCGAGAGTCGGACGTTATAAGTATAATAAAAAGCTTGCTATTTCAGACAGACTCAGAGGATTCAGAGCAGCGAAACCGATCGTCAGCGAGTTGACAGGCGAGATTCTTGCCGAAGAAGGAGAGCTTATCACAAAGGAAAAAGCATATGAGATTGAACAAAACGGTGTTAAGATCGCTTTTGTTTCGGTTGAAGGCAGAGATGAACCCGTTAAGATCATCTCAAACCACATGGTTGATATCAAGCCTTTCTTCCCGCAGTTGACAAAGGAACAGCTTTACGATGCCGGCATAAATGAAAATGTTCGTTTTCCGGTACTCCATGACTTGCTTGACACTTGCGAGGCTCTTGATGACGATGAAATTCTCAAACTTCTCAGTGATAAGAGTGACGAGCTTGTTCCAAAGCACATCATACTTGACGATATATATGCATCTATCAACTATCTTAACTGTCTTGCTTGCGGTGTAGGTAACGCAGACGACATCGACCATCTCGGCAACAGACGTATCCGTTGCGTAGGTGAGCTTCTTCAGAACCAGTTCAGAATCGGTTTCACCAGAATGGAGAGAGTCGTTAAGGAGAGAATGATGCTTCAGGCTCAGGAGGCAGATAAGGTCACTCCTCAGGCACTTATAAACACAAGACCTGTTATAGCTGCGGTCAGAGAGTTCTTCGGTTCATCACCGCTTTCACAGTTCATGGATCAGAACAACCCGCTTGCCGAGCTGACACATAAGAGACGTCTTTCAGCGTTAGGCCCGGGTGGTCTTTCAAGAGACCGTGCAGGTTTCGAGGTTCGAGACGTTCACTACAGCCACTACGGAAGAATGTGTCCCATTGAGACACCTGAAGGCCCGAACATCGGACTTATCTCGTATTTGGCAACATTCGCAAGAATTAACGAATATGGTTTCATTGAAGCTCCTTTCAGACCGATCGACAAAAAGACCGGTGAGGTTCTTGAAACTTACGAATATATGACTGCCGATGTGGAAGATGAATACACGGTAGTACAAGGTAACGAAAAATTAGACGAAAATAACCACTTCGTCAGAAACAAAGTCAACGCAAGACACAGAGATGAATTCCTTGAAATTGATCCTTCTTATGCTGACTATATGGACGTTTCACCGAGAATGGTTGTTTCTGTCGCAACATCACTTATTCCGTTCCTTGAGAACGATGACGCTAACCGTGCGCTCATGGGTTCTAACATGCAGCGTCAGGCAGTGCCGCTTCTTAAGTGCGACTCTCCCATGGTCGGAACGGGTATGGAATACAAGGCAGCTACGGACTCAGGTGTTTGTGTTCTTGCAAAGCGTGGCGGTAACGTAATTCACGTCAGTGCAGACAAGGTCGAGATCCAGTGCGATGACGGTTCGATTGACGTATATAATCTTATTAAGTTTATGCGTTCAAACCAGGGTACTTGTATCAATCAGAAGCCTGTTGTTGAAATAGGTGAAAGAGTAACAGAGAATCAGGTTATCGCTGATGGCCCTGCAACAAGCAACGGCGAATTGAGCTTAGGTAAAAACGCTCTTATCGGCTTTATGACTTGGGAAGGCTATAACTACGAGGACGCTGTTCTTATTAACGAAAAGCTTGTTCGTGAAGACGTTTACACTTCAATCCATATTGAAGAATATGAGCTTGAAGCCAGAGATACAAAGCTTGGCCCTGAAGAAATCACAAACGATATCCCGAATGTCGGTGATGCTCTGAAAGATCTTGATGAGCGAGGAATTATCCGTGTCGGTGCTGAGGTACGTTCAGGTGACATCTTGGTCGGAAAAGTTACTCCGAAGGGTGAAACAGAGCTGACTCCCGAAGAAAGACTTCTCAGAGCCATCTTCGGTGAAAAGGCAAGAGAGTTCAGAGACACTTCACTTCGTGTTCCCCACGGTGAATACGGTATTGTTGTTAAGGTCGAAGAATTCACAAGAGCCAACAGCGATGAGCTTAATCCCGGTGTAAACAAGGTAGTCAGAGTTTATGTCGCTCAGAAGAGAAAAATACAGGTCGGCGATAAGATGGCAGGTCGTCACGGTAACAAGGGTGTTGTTTCCAGAGTTCTTCCTCAGGAGGATATGCCTTTCCTTGAGGACGGCACACCGCTTGATATCGTTCTTAACCCCCTCGGTGTTCCTTCTCGTATGAACATCGGACAGGTTCTTGAAGTTCATCTTGGTTTCGCTTGCAGAAAGCTTGGCTGGAAAATAATGACTCCCGTATTTGACGGCGCTCATGAGGAAGATATCAGAGAGGCTCTCAAGCAGGCAGGACTTCGTGAGGACGGTAAATCTATCCTCACAGACGGTAGAACAGGTGAAAAGTTCGATAACCCCGTCACTGTCGGTGTTATGTACTTCCTTAAGCTCCACCACCTTGTTGATGATAAGATGCATGCTCGTTCAACAGGCCCGTATTCACTTGTCACTCAGCAGCCTCTCGGCGGTAAAGCCCAGTTTGGTGGTCAGCGTTTCGGTGAAATGGAAGTTTGGGCTCTTGAGGCTTACGGTGCAGCTTACACTCTCCAGGAGATACTCACTGTCAAGTCAGACGATATTGTTGGTCGTGTAAAGACTTATGAGGCGATCGCAAGAGGCAATAACGTTCCGAAGCCGGGTGTACCTGAATCGTTTAAGGTTCTTATTAAAGAACTTCAGTCTTTGGCTCTTGATGTCAAGGTTCTTGACGGCGAGGGCGAGGAGATCGACCTTAAACAGAACTTCGATGAGGATATCAGCTTCGGTCAGGTCTACAGAGACAAGAAACCCGAAAGTGAAGTTATAGCTGACGAAGATGACGATGAAGATGAATTTTCCGATGAAGATATCGACAAGGAGCTTGGTGATCTTCTCGATGATCTCGACTTCGGTGACGATGACGCAGATGACGAAGAAGACGATGATAGCGAAGATGACGATTTTGAGGCTTTCTTCAACGAAATGAACCCGACAGTCAACGATGCATCATATGCAAGCGGTTTTGTCGATGACAACGAGGAAAAATAATTTTACAGAACGACATTTATTTATATAGATTTTTACGGAAGGGACGGCTTACATGGAAAATATTACCTTTGAATCAATTAAAATTGGTCTTGCTTCTCCCGAACAGATCAGAGAATGGTCACACGGAGAGGTAACTAAGCCTGAAACTATAAACTATCGTACTCTCAAGCCGGAGCCGTACGGTCTTTTCTGTGAAAGGATCTTCGGACCTATGAAAGACTGGGAATGCCATTGCGGAAAGTACAAGAGAGTGAGCAATAAAGGCAGAATATGCGAACGCTGCGGCGTTGAGATAACAAAGGCAAAGGTCAGACGTGAAAGAATGGGTCACATTGAACTTGCCACCCCCGTTTCTCATATTTGGTACTTTAAGGGTATACCCTCAAGAATGGGACTTATGCTCGACATATCACCCAGAGATCTTGAGAGAGTGCTGTATTTCTCAGCTAATGTTGTCATAAATCCCGGTTCAATTCCCAACGTCAAGAAGGGACAGGTCATAACCGAGAGACAGTATGAGGAATTAAAAGAATACTACTTCGATGATGAAGAATTTAAAGTCGGCATGGGTGCTGAATCCATAAAAGAACTTCTTGCCGAGATTGATGTTGACGAGCTTGACAGAGAGCTTCGTGAGGAGCTTGAAACGGCAGGCGGTCAAAAGAGAGCCAGAATTCTTAAAAGACTCGATGTTGTTGAGGCTTTCAAACATTCAGGGAACAGACCTGAATGGATGATCCTTGATGTCATACCGGTTATTCCGCCCGACATCAGACCTATGGTACAGCTTGACGGCGGCAGATTCGCAACAAGCGACCTTAATGATCTTTACCGTAGGGTTATCAACAGAAACAACCGACTTAAGAGATTGCTTGAGCTTGATGCTCCATCAATTATTATCAGAAATGAAAAGAGAATGCTTCAAGAGGCCGTTGATGCTCTTATCGACAACGGAAGAAGAGGCAGACCTGTTACAGGTCCGAACAACAGACCGCTGAAATCGCTCTCTGATATGCTTAAAGGTAAGCAGGGACGTTTCAGACAGAACCTTCTCGGTAAGCGTGTTGACTATTCGGGACGTTCGGTTATCGTTGTCGGTCCGGAGCTTAAAATCTATCAGTGCGGTCTTCCAAAGGGAATGGCTCTTGAACTGTTCAAACCATTCGTTATGAAGCGACTTGTTGATATCGGTGCTGCCGGTCACATCAAGATTGCCCGCAAGATGGTTGAAAGACAGGATAAGTGCGTTTGGGACGCTCTTGAAATCGTTATCAAGGATCACCCCGTTATGCTCAACCGTGCTCCCACACTTCACAGACTCGGTATTCAGGCTTTCGAGCCGATCCTTGTTGAGGGTAAAGCTATAAAGCTCCACCCGCTTGTTTGTACGGCATTTAATGCTGACTTTGACGGTGACCAGATGGCTGTTCACGTTCCGCTTTCTGCGGAAGCTCAGGCTGAGGCAAGATTCCTCATGCTTGCCGCTAACAACCTCCTTAAACCGTCAGACGGAAAGCCGGTCGCTGTTCCTACACAGGATATGGTTCTCGGTTCATACTATCTGACACTCGAAAAGCCGGGTGAGATAGGTGAGGGCAAGGTGTTCAGAGATGTCAATGAGGCTCAGATGGCTTATGACGAGGGTGCATTGGGACTTCATGCAAGAATGAAGGTCAGAATGACAAAGGAAGTCAACGGTGAAAAGGTCACAAAGCTTGTTGAAACAACCCTCGGTAAGATCATATTCAACAATCCTGTTCCTCAGGATCTTGGATTTGTTGACAGAAGTGATCCCGAAAACGCTTTCAAACTTGAAGTTGAATTCCTTGTCAGCAAGAAGATGCTCGGAAAGATTATCGACAAATGTATAAGAAAGCACGGAACGTCAGTTACGGCAGAAGTGCTTGACAATATAAAGAATCAGGGTTACAAATATTCAACAAAGAGTGGTATCACGGTTGCTGTTTGCGATGCTACGATACCGCCGAGAAAGAAAGAGATACTCGACAACACGGAAGCTATCGTTGACGAAATCAACCGTAAGTATAACAGAGGTCTTTTGAGTAATCAGGACAGATCAAGTCAGGTTATCAAGGCTTGGGACGCTTGTACAACAGAGGTTGCAAACGAGTTGACACAGAACTTCAGAGAGCATGAAAAGTTCAACCCGATCTACATGATGCTTGACTCCGGTGCCCGTGGTTCTGAGTCACAGCTTCGTCAGCTTGCCGGTATGCGTGGTCTTATCGCTAACACGGCCGGTAAGACTATTGAAGTCCCCATCAGAGCTAACTATCGTGAAGGTCTGACGGTTCAGGAATACTTCATATCAGCTCGTGGTGCAAGAAAGGGCCTTGCAGATACGGCTCTGCGTACAGCTGACTCAGGTTATCTGACACGTAGACTTGTTGACGTTTCGCAAGACGTTATAATCAGAGAAGAAGATTGCGGTTGTACAGACGGCATAGAGGTCTATGACATCATGGACGGCAACAGCGTTATCGAGCCGCTTGCCGAACGTTTGACGGGCAGATATCTCTTTGCTCCGCTTGTAAGCGATGATGGCGAGCTTATCATGGATAACGAACACATGATGACAGAAGCCGATGCAAAGATAGTTGACGACTATCTCAACACGAAATTCGAGGCCGCTATTGCTTCGGGACTTGACAGAGAGGAAGCAAGAAAGACCAGAAGAATAAAGATAAGATCACTTCTCACCTGTAAGACAGACCACGGCGCTTGTATCAAGTGCTACGGTTCAAACCTTGCAACAGGTCAGCCGGTAACTATCGGTGAGGCTGTCGGTATCATAGCCGCCCAGTCAATCGGTGAACCCGGTACACAGCTGACGATGAGAACATTCCATACGGGCGGTGTTGCATCGGGTTCGGATATCACACAGGGTCTTCCCCGTGTTGAAGAATTGTTTGAAGCCAGAAAGCCCAAGAGCCTCGCTATCCTCAGTGAGATAGACGGTGTGGTTTCGTTCCAAGAGATCAAGAAGAACACACACATTGTTGTCACAAACGAGGAAACAGGCGAAGAAAAGACATACTTCTTGACATTCGGCGCACGTCCGAGAGTCAGCGAGGGTCAACACGTTGTTAAGGGCGAAACACTCACCGAAGGTTCAATTTATCCGAAGGATCTTCTTGAAGTCATGGGTGTTGACGCAATACACGATTACTTGATTCGTGAAGTCCAGCGTACCTATCGTATGCAGGGTGTTGATATCAACGATAAGCATATCGAAGTTATCGTTCATCAGATGATGAGAAAGATCAGAGTCGAAGATCCGGGCGACACCGATATGCTTCCGAATGCGGTTGTCGATAAGAACGAGTTTGAAAAGAAGAATGCTGAGGTTGAGGCTAAGGCAGCCGAGACAGGCGAAGAACTTAAGCTCGCAACATCGTCACCGATAATTATGGGTATCACCAAGGCATCACTTGCCACAGAATCATTCCTTTCAGCGGCTTCATTCCAGGAAACAACAAGAGTTCTCACCGATGCCGCTATCAGAGGCAAGAGCGATCCGCTTCTCGGACTTAAAGAGAACGTTATCATCGGCAAACTTCTTCCGTCAGGTACGGGTATGAAGTGTTATGGCGATGTTGAGATCGACATGGCAGATGACGAGGAAGAAAGTCAAAATGTTGACTTTTTGGGCAGAATTTTGTAAAAAGTGTTGACAGAATTTTGCTTCTATGATACAATCCAATAATGTATGATGGTGTGTTAGGTCTAAATTCAGACCTAACATATCGTCATGTCAAAAAATGTTGCTCACAGGTCACGCTTTTTGCGTTGAACCTTATGCATATAAATATTTAAGGAAAGGAGATGCCATAATTGCCAACCTTTAACCAGTTAGTCAGAAACGGCAGAGAAACCGTTGAGAAGAAGGCTAAAGCACCTGCTCTTTTAAAGGGACTTAACTCAAAGAAGAACGTTATGACAAATAACGATTCACCCCAGAAGAGAGGCGTCTGCACAGCTGTTAAGACGGCAACACCGAAGAAGCCGAACTCAGCTCTTCGTAAGATCGCAAGAGTTCGTCTGACAAACGGAATCGAAGTTTCAGCTTACATTCCCGGTGTCGGTCACAATCTTCAGGAGCATAGCGTTGTGCTTATCAGAGGCGGTCGTGTTAAGGACCTTCCCGGTGTTCGTTACCACATTATCCGTGGTACACTCGATACTCAGGGTGTTAACGGAAGAATGCAGAGCCGTTCAAAGTACGGTGCAAAACGCCCGAAAGCCGCAAAGAAATAATTTTTGCAAAACCCTTTAGGTCAAAAGGGACAAACTATTTGAATTGACAAATCTTCTTGCAGGCGCGGCGAAAGCCGTTAATGCGGAGTGTATATATATTATTATTGTAATAGGTATGCCTCCCATTGGTGCCGACGGGGAATTTGTCACTCGAGTACCTATGATATCATTATTATTGTGAAGGAGGGAAGCGAAGTGCCAAGAAGAGGCCAGATCGCAAAACGTGATGTTTTGCCGGATCCGCTTTACAATTCAAAGCTTGTAACACGCCTTATCAACTCCGTTATGTATGACGGTAAGAAAGGTGTCGCACAGAAAATCGTTTATGATGCATTCGACATCGTAAGAGAAAAGACAGGTAAGGACCCCCTCGAAGTTTTCGAGGCTGCTATGGAGAATGTTATGCCTGTACTTGAGGTTAAGGCTCGCCGTGTCGGCGGTTCAACCTATCAGGTTCCCATGGAGGTTCGTGCCGAAAGACGCCAGACATTAGGTCTTAGATGGATCACGCTCTACAGCCGTCAGCGTTCAGAAAGAACAATGAAGGAAAGACTTGCTAACGAGATCATGGACGCTGTTAACCAGACAGGTGCAGCATTCAAGAAGCGTGAAGACACTCACAGAATGGCTGAAGCCAATAAGGCTTTTGCTCACTTCAGATGGTAATTCATCACTTGAAGTAAAGTTAATCGACCGTAAGGTCAAATTTGTGCAAATTCATGTGCTATAACGCACATTTTGGAGGTAACTATGCCAAGGCAGGTTTCACTTGAAAAAACCAGAAACATCGGCATCATGGCTCACATTGACGCCGGTAAAACAACAACGACCGAGCGTATCCTGTTCTATACGGGTAAGACTCACAAAATAGGCGAAACGCACGACGGCGATGCAACAATGGACTGGATGGAGCAGGAGCAGGAGCGTGGTATCACTATCACATCAGCTGCAACAACCTGTTTCTGGAAAGATCACAGAGTTAACATCATTGACACTCCGGGTCACGTTGACTTCACAGTTGAAGTTGAGCGTTCTCTCAGAGTTCTTGATGGTTCCGTTACCGTTCTTTGCGCTAAGGGCGGCGTTGAGCCTCAGTCGGAAACTGTTTGGAGACAGGCAGATAAATACAAAGTTCCGAGAATGATCTATGTCAACAAGATGGACATTATGGGTGCAAACTTCTATAATGTTCTCGATATGATTAAAGATCGTCTTAAATGTAATGCTGTGCCGATTCAGCTCCCGATCGGTGCAGAATCAGAATTCAGAGGTATTATCGACCTCGTAACAATGAGAGCTGAGGTATATTATGACGACAAGGGCCTTGATGTCCGTGACGAAGAAATTCCCGCAGACATGATGGAACTTGCTGAAAAATACCGTAACGAACTTATCGAATCTGTTGCTGAGCAGGACGATGAACTCATGGAGAAGTTCTTCGAGGGTGAAGAACTGACACAGGAAGAAATCAAAACCTGCATCAGAAAGGCAACAATCGCAAACGAAATGGTTCCCGTTACTTGCGGTACATCATACCGTAACAAGGGTGTTCAGCTTCTTCTCGATGCTATAGTTGACTATATGCCCGCCCCGACAGACGTTGAGGCTATCAGAGGAACTAACCCTGAGACAGGCGAGGAAGAAGATCGTCACTCATCAGATGACGAGCCGTTTGCAGCACTTGCATTCAAGATCGCAACTGACCCGTACGTTGGAAAACTTTGTTTCTTCCGTGTTTATTCGGGTACTGTTGACGCAGGCGCATCGGTTTATAACTCTGTCAAGGGCAAGAGCGAGAGAATGGGACGTATCCTTCTCATGCATGCTAACCACAGAGAAGATATCGAACGTGCTTATGCAGGTGATATCGCATCTTGTATCGGTGTTAAGAACACCACAACAGGTGACACTCTTTGCGATCCGAAATATCCGATCGTTCTTGAGTCTATGGACTTCCCGGAGCCGGTTATTCGTGTCGCTATCGAGCCTAAGACCAAAGCAGGTCAGGAAAAAATGGGTATCGGTCTTGCAAAGCTTGCAGAAGAAGATCCGACATTCCGTTGCTATACTGACGAAGAAACAGGTCAGACGATTATCGCAGGTATGGGTGAGCTTCACCTTGAGATCATCGTTGACAGACTTCTTCGTGAGTTCAAGGTTGAGGCTAACGTAGGTAAGCCTCAGGTTGCATACAGAGAAACAATCACTCAGCCCGCAGACGAAGATTGCAAGTACAAGCGTCAGTCAGGTGGTAGCGGTCAGTACGGTCATGTTAAGATCAAGATCGAGCCGAATCCGGGCAAGGGCTACGAGTTTGTCAACGCTGTTGTCGGTGGTGCAATTCCGAAGGAATTCATCGGCCCGGCTGAAGCAGGTATCAAGAGTGCAATGCTTTCAGGTACACTCGCAGGCTACAACGTTGTTGACGTTAAGGTAACACTTTATGATGGATCATATCACGAAGTTGACTCTTCTGAAATGGCGTTCAAGATTGCCGGTTCAATGGCATTCAAGAATGCAATGAGAAAAGCAGCCCCCGTTCTTATGGAGCCTATCATGAAAGTTTCTGTTACCACTCCCGATGATTTCACGGGTGTTGTTGTCGGTGACATCAACTCAAGACGTGGCATCATGCAGGGCATGGAAGCAAGAATCGGTGCAACTCAGGTTAATGCTAACATTCCCCTTGCTAATATGTTCGGTTACGCAACTGACCTTCGTTCAAAGACACAGGGCCGTGCTCAGTATGTAATGGAGCCGAGTCACTATGCTGAAGTTCCGAAGTCACTTGCTGAAGAAATCGTAACAAAGAGAGCAAAGAAAGACTAATTTTTGTAAAACACTTGCATTTTAAGCGAGTTGTTGGTACAATAATAATCACAGCTTGACTGTGGAAATTTAACCAAAGAAACAATTTCTAATCATAAAGGAGGAAATTTTCCAATGGCAAAGCAAAAGTTTGAAAGAAATAAGCCGCATGTAAACATCGGTACTATCGGTCACGTTGACCACGGTAAGACAACTCTTACAGCAGCTATCACAAAAACCCTCGCTATGAAGGGCTACGCACAGTTTGAAGCATACGACATGATCGATAAGGCTCCCGAAGAGAGAGAGCGTGGTATCACAATCAACACAGCTCACGTTGAGTATGAGACAGACAATCGTCACTATGCTCACGTTGACTGCCCGGGTCATGCTGACTATATCAAGAACATGATCACAGGTGCTGCTCAGATGGACGGCGCTATCATCGTTATCGCTTCAACAGACGGCCCGATGGCTCAGACAAAAGAGCACCTTCTTCTTGCTCGTCAGGTTGGCGTTCCGGCAATCATCGTTTTCATGAACAAGGTTGACCAGGTTGACGATCCTGAGCTTCTTGAGCTTGTTGAAATGGAAATCCGTGAGACACTCGCTGAGTATGAGTTCGATGAGAACTGCCCGATCATCAAGGGTTCAGCTCTTAAGGCTCTTGAATACAACGGTGGCGACATCAACGCTCCCGAACTTGCTCCCATCTGGGAACTCATGGAAGCTGTTGACTCTTACATTCCGACACCGGATCGTAAGGCTGACCAGCCGTTCCTTATGCCCGTTGAAGACGTATTCACAATCACAGGCCGTGGTACAGTTGCAACAGGTAGAGTTGAGAGAGGCCAGTTAAAGCTCTCTGAGGAAGTTGAAATCGTTGGTCTTACTGACGAGAAGAGAAAGACTGTTGTTACAGGTATCGAAATGTTCCACAAGCTCCTCGACTATGCTGAGGCAGGCGACAACATTGGTGCTCTTCTTCGTGGTATCCAGAGAAACGAGATCGAAAGAGGTCAGGTTCTTTCAAAGCCGGGTTCAATCCACCCGCACACAAAGTTCAGAGGTCAGGTTTACGTCCTTACAAAGGATGAAGGCGGCCGTCACACACCGTTCTTCAACAACTACAGACCGCAGTTCTATTTCAGAACAACTGACGTTACAGGCGTTATTAACCTTCCCGAAGGCACAGAAATGTGCATGCCGGGCGATAACGTTGAAATGGACGTTGAGCTTATCACACCGATCGCTATCGAAGAAGGTCTTCGTTTCGCTATCCGTGAAGGCGGCAGAACAGTTGGTTCAGGCGTTGTTATTGCTATCAACGAATAATCTGAATTTAGCTTAATTATACCTATAAGGTAAGATACCCACAGCTTCATTTGAGGCTGTGGGTTGTTTTGATTTGTCACATATGAAAAAAGTCCTCCATGCGATTTTGCACGGAGGACTGATTTTAATTTCAATTCAAATTTTCTTCGGCATATTTTTTCAGCGCTTCAAACGATTCTTCGCTGATATCGTGTTCAATTTTACACGCATCGGCGGCTGCTATATCTTCATTAACACCGATATTTGTGAGAAATTTTGTTATAAAAGTGTGACGTTCATAAATGCTTTCGGCTATCTCTTTTCCGGCCGATGTCAAAATAATATTTCCGTCTTTTTCAACGATTATATATTTTCCGTCTTTAAGCAGGCCGACAGCTCTTGATACGCTGGGCTTGCTAAATCCCATATGTTCGGCGATATCCATTGATCGAACGCTGCCTTTTTTAGACAAAACATAGATGGTTTCAAGATACATTTCTCCCGATTCCTGCAAACGCATTTTGAAGCCTCCTTTACAACTGAATAATGATTAATTTATATAATATCACTTTTTTATTTTGTTTTCAAGTGCGAGACTGTAAAGGTTGAAAAATATTTAATTTCGCTTTTGGATTATTATTTTTCCACTAATGCCAACTGCATGAGGAAATTGAGTTTTGATTATATATAACTTTCGAGTACACAAAGTCTGATAATCTCGAACGTTAAATTTCAACATAAAAATTGCACAAACGAACCGGTTAGCTTTGGCTAACTATTTGTAAATACTGCTGAATTTGCGGTTTTTGTGAATTTTTTTAATCAATTTCTATTGACATATCATTCCACACGGTATATTATAACTATAGTTAGCGGCAGCTAATTAGCTACGGCTAACATTTATAAAAACTTCAAGTTAGCATGAGCTAACTTAATTGCAAAGTGGGGGATTTGTTATGATGCCATTGTGTTTTGCTAATGTTGGCGAAGAAAACACCATAAAGAAAGTCGGCGGAAATCCGGAAGTCAAAAAACATCTTGAAAACTTGGGTTTTGTTGTCGGTGGAAATGTCATGATAATCAACACACTCGGCGGAAATGTCATAGTCAATGTTAAGGAGTCGAGAGTCGCGATAAGCGAAGAAATGGCTCGCAAAATTATGGTATGACACATATAATGAAATAAAATTGTTCAGGGAGGATAAATCATGAGAACTCTTAGAGATGTTAAGATCGGTGAGTCGGCAAAAGTCGTTAAACTTCACGGTGAGGGTGCTGTTAAACGCCGTATAATGGATATGGGTTTGACAAAAGGCATTGATGTCAGTGTACGCAAAGTAGCACCACTCGGTGATCCGATCGAGATAACTGTCCGTGGTTATGAGCTTTCACTGAGAAAAGCTGACGCTGAAATGATTGAAGTTGAGTAATAAGGTCTAAAATATCCGAACACGATAGATTATTCTTTTATATCGAGTTTGAATATTTCTCACCTTGACGGGGACATATGTCCCCCTAAATTAAATTCATCGGTTAGCCAACGCTAACCGAGAAAGAGAGGATTATCTATGGATATAAGAATTGCCCTTGCCGGCAACCCGAACTGCGGTAAAACGACATTATTCAATGCACTTACGGGTTCTAACCAGTTTGTTGGAAACTGGCCCGGTGTTACGGTTGAAAAAAAGGAAGGAAAGCTTAAAAAGCATGACGGTGTTGTTATAACCGACCTTCCCGGAATCTATTCGCTTTCGCCTTACACATTGGAGGAAGTTGTTGCGAGAAACTATTTGATAGGTGAACGTCCTGATGCTATACTTAATATCATTGACGGCACGAACCTTGAAAGAAACCTCTATCTTACGACTCAGCTTGTTGAACTCGGAATCCCCGTTGTTGTTGCTATCAACATGATGGACGTTGTTAAAAAGAACGGCGATAAGATAAACACTCAGGAGCTTTCACGTCAGCTCGGTTGTAAAATAGTTGAAATTTCCGCCCTTAAGGGTACGGGTATCATGGAGGCCGCCGAGGCAGCTATAGATGCCGCAAAGGGAACAAAAACTGTTCCGCAGCATAGTTTTTCGGGCTGTGTCGAACACGCTATTGCTCATATTGAAGAAGCCGCTGTACACGGACTTCCCGAAGAACAGCAGCGTTGGTACGCAGTAAAAATATTTGAGCGTGACGACAAAGTTCTTGAAAGTCTTAAAATCGACAAAGAAACTCTTGATCATATCGAGGACGACATCAAGAAAGCGGAAGAAGAAATGGACGATGATTCAGAGTCCATAATAACAAATGAAAGATATATCTATATCGCATCTATCATTAAGGCCTGCTATAAGAAAAAATCGGCGGGACAGCTTTCAACATCGGATAAGATTGATAAGGTCGTCACTAACCGTTGGCTTGGACTTCCGATATTTGCAGTCATAATGTTCCTTGTCTACTACATATCAATGGTAACAGTAGGTTCGGCCGCCACAGACTGGACAAACGATGGTGTTTTCGGCGATGGTTGGCGTTTGCTCGGAATAGGAACTTCACAGTACAACGAAGTTAATGATGAATATACAAATTCACTTCTCGCTTTGAACGGTTTCCTTGAAGTAGATCCTGAAGCGGAGGAGTTTGACGCAGATGCAGCACTTGAAGAAATAAAGAGCTTTAATACAGAAAGCGAAAAAAGCACGGTTGAGGTCGAGGACGAAGAAACTCTCGCTGTCAGCGATATGACAGTTTACTATTCGGCAATACCTGACGGTGCTGATGAAGAAGAAACAGTTCCCGTTTCATTCACTGAGGCAGCCGCTTACTTTGAAGAAAACGGATTTGATGCTCCGGATCCTGCTGATTTTGGTGTTTGGATTCCCGGTATTCCTGTTCTTGTCGGTGCAGGTCTTGAAAAAGTCGGAGCCGCTGATTGGCTTTCAGGTCTTATAAATGACGGTATAGTTGCCGGTGTTGGTGCGGTTCTCGGATTTGTTCCTCAGATGTTTGTTCTGTTCTTGTTGCTTGCATTCCTTGAAGCTTGCGGCTATATGGCACGTATCGCTTTCGTTCTTGACCGTGTATTTCGTAAATTCGGACTTTCCGGTAAATCATTTATACCCATGCTTATAGGTACCGGTTGTGGTATTCCGGGTATTATGGCATCAAGAACGATAGAAAATGAGCGAGACAGGCGAATGACGATTATGACGACAACCTTTATCCCGTGCGGAGCTAAGGTTCCGTTCATTGGAATGATAGCCGGTGCTATATTCAATGACTCACCTCTTATTGCAACTTCGGCGTACTTTATAGGTATGGCATCAATAATCGTTTCGGGCATAATGCTTAAGAAAACTAAGATGTTTGCAGGTGATCCTGCTCCGTTCGTCATGGAACTTCCCGCATATCACCTTCCGACAGCTAAGAATGTTCTTCGTTCAATGTGGGAGCGTGGTTGGTCATTCATCAAGAAGGCAGGCACAATAATCCTTCTTTCAACGATTCTTGTTTGGTTTGCAACATACTTCGGTGTAGTTGACGGCTCATTCACAATGCTCGATGACAGCCAGCTTGATCATTCGTTCCTTGCAACGATAGGTTCAGCTATCGCTTGGATTTTCAAGCCTCTCGGTTGGGGAACATGGCAAGCAGCAGTCGCATCAATTACCGGTCTTGTCGCAAAAGAAAACATTGTCGGCACACTTGGTATTCTCTACGGTGGTGGAGAGGTCAGCACATATCAGGCGATCGCTCAGGCATTCACGGGTGTCACAGCATATTCATTCCTTGTGTTCAACCTTCTTTGCGCTCCGTGTTTCGCAGCTATCGGTGCGATCAAGCGTGAAATGAATAACCCGAAGTGGACATGGTTTGCTATAGCTTATCAGTGCGGATTTGCATATTGCATAGCTCTTATGGTAACTCAATTCGGCGGTTTATTCACGGGTAATGTGAGCGTAATTGGTTTAATATTTGCTCTTGCAATACTTGCCGGTATGATTTATATGCTTGTTCGTCCTTACAAAGAAGCAACGAAGCTTACAACCGGAGTTAAGTCCAAAGAAAAGGTCACAAAATAAAAAATATACACCATATGAAAGGAGTCGGTCATAATGCTCGCTTGGTTAGCGGAAAATATAGCCACAATAATAATAAGTCTTATACTACTTCTTGTTGTGGCAGCAATAGTTTTTAAGTTGGTGAAAGATAAGAAAAAAGGCAAATCAACCTGTGGAAATAATTGCGCCCACTGTGCAATGGCAGGCTCCTGCCACAAACAATAAGTTTAAAGGGAGATGTTGTGGGCTTAACATCTCCCTTTTCTCGTTATATGATTCGGCTTTAAGCATTTGAGGAGGCAACATAATTGAAATGATAAAAACAGCTGATTTTTGGTATGCTTTAGCCGTGACACTGATTTGTGCAATAGCGGTTTTAGGCGGAAAGCACAGGCTTAAAAAATACATAATTCCGAAGAAAGGAAGCGGAAAAAATGACACAGACAACGCTGAAAATTGATGGAATGGCTTGTTCGATGTGTGAATCACATATCAATGAGGCTTTAAGAAATGCTTTTGACATAAAAAAGGTATCTTCATCTTGTTCCGCAGGTGAAACCGTCATTATATCTGATAATGAGCTTGATAAAGACAAAATAATAAATGTTATCGCATCAACCGGTTATGAAGTCAAGGCGGTTTCAAGCGAACCTTATCAGAAAAAAACCGGTCTTTTCGGAAAATTAAGACATTCTTGAAATTGAGCAGCCTTCCGGGTTACTCAATGATTTATACTCCCTTACAGCGGGCAGCGGATCCGGCACCCCAAGCACTTCCTACGTCAGTGCTTGAGGTACACGTCTCCGCTGCTTTTTGCGTTGGCTAACCCGCAAACAACAAGGACACGCTGCCAAACGGTAGCGTGTCCTTGTTATCATATGCTCTTTTCGTCAAAATTAATGATGACATTTTTGCTCTTTAAATCAAGCCTTGTGAACTTAACGCCGGCTGATGTGAACATTCTTTTTGATGCCTTTGTTGATGATGATTCCGCATATTTATCGCTGAGATAAACAACTTCTTTGATTCCGCTTTGGATTATCGCCTTTGCACATTCATTGCAGGGAAACAATGCCACATAGATTCGGCAGCCTTCAAGTGATGCACCGTTGTTGTTGAGAATGGCATTCAATTCTGCGTGACAGACATAAGGATATTTTGTGTTGAGACTGTCACCGTCTCTTTCCCAAGGGTATTCGTCATCACTGCAACCGAGTGGCAAACCGTTATAGCCGACAGACATAATGTGATTTTTTCCATTGACGATGCAGGCACCGACCTGAGTGTTTGGATCTTTGCTGCGGTATGCCGAAAGCAATGCTATGCCCATGAAATATTCGTCCCAAGAAAGATATTCTTCTCTTTTAGCCATTTTACGTCCTCCCTTTAACACCTTAGTGTGTTTGATAATGTTATTTTATCACATTTTGAGGTACGAGACAATACCTGCGTAAATTTAATAGTAATAATAGGCGAGGGTAATATATCCGGGAAGAAAGATTGAATTTGTGTCAGCGTTACGTTCAAGTTCGCCGAAACCGGATGCGTACACGGAAAAAGATGAACTATCTTCAAAGAGACCTATAATTTTTGAAAAACGGTCAAGCAGTTCGGAGGGATCAAGCTTTTCGGCTTTGTGAATATTAATTCCTATAGTGAATTTGGCTAGATTTGAGGCATCAATACCTTCCTGATTTATTCTTTCAACTTTAAGCTCTAGGGGTTTTATCACCGTGTAAAGACTTTTCAGCGGTGCGGGAACAATTCCCGTGTTGAATCCGGTGACTATTTTGTTTCCGTTTGTGATATCGGTGTTTCCCGCAATAAGAGTCTTAACTTTATTCATTTCCGTGAGGTAGTTGATCATATTTTCTCCTTTCAGCTTATATCCGTTACAGTCGGATGAATTATCGCCCAGTGATATATAAGCGTGTTTCCGATATAATGCTTTTCCATTCTGTCAACAACATATGATATACCGCCAACAGTCAACGTTTCAGAGCTTGAATCAGCTTGGCTTATATCGACATCGGGAGGCCCGATATAAAGATAATAGTCCTGCTGATTTCTGCCAAGCTCAGTGTAAGTTCCTCTGAGATAAAGTTTGTTTTTATATCTTAAAGCTTGAACTAAAGCTTTGAAGTTGATCTTTTTATTAGTTGCTATATCGGTCAACTCAGCGTTTTGACCGTATTTTTCAATAATATATTTAGCTGTCATACATTCCACGCTCCGAATTGTGTGTCTATGAGAATATCGCTGACCTCAATAAGCCTTGAATTTCTGATTTTTTCGGCTATTTCAAGCTCAGCTTTGATATCCTTGCTGACACTTATGTCACCTGCTTTGAAACTTTTCGGATCGTCTGAGTCGGTTAAGTGACTCAAAGCGTAATTATAATAAGCAATCGCTGCTGCGGCATAGGCGATGCGGCTGTCGTCATCGTCAATTTCCGGCTTTATGTGTCTTTTCGCCCAATCAAGTCCGCTTTCGCAAAGGGACAGAATTTTGTCTGTCCCTTCACTTTCTTTTGGGGTGACGATGAGCAAAAGCTGGCTGTAAACCTCTGATGATGTCATATATCGTTCCCCCTTTCGATTTAATCGTCAAAAATAACAGATGCACCTGTGTGAATTTTTGCGAAACCTGCGATAGTGGCGATCGTTGCTCTTTCAAGCTGACGGTCGATGAGCTTGTCAAAGTCGGTTATGATCTCACCAGCCTGAACCATTTCAAGAGCGCAGTTCTTGTCAAGTGCGACTATCTTGTCACTCGGTACTCCTTCGCAACGAATAAGCTGTGCGCCAAGAGGCGTGATACTCTTGCCGGTTGAGTGGAAAGTCAGACCTGCGGCGGCATCTTTGAATTCGCTCATGTTGAGAAGTTTGGCTGTTGTTGCGGGGCTTGCGATGAGCGTTGTCATCTCATAGGGGTCAAGCTTACCCCAAAGGTTGACAAGGTCACTGTATGTGATACTACCCGATGTAGCGGCAGTGACAACTGATGCTGCATTTGAATTTCCGTCACCGTTAATAAGAACATTGACAGCATCTTTAAGCTGAGTTCTTGCGATATAAGCACCGATCTGTCTGAGAGTAACGGTGAACAGATCGAGGCTGTGGAATCTAATCGCTTCGTATGATGCTACAAGCATACGGCCTCTCTTGTTGAGCTTAACGAGATTTGGCTGAGTCTGAATCATTGTTGACGGAATTGTTGCACTCTCAGCGACAATGCTGATGTCCTTATCATCAACAGAAGTTATCGGGCGGTAATCAAGGCCGTCAATGATTGTTGTGGTTGCGACAACATCATTGAGTTTGTTGGCTGAATTCATACCCTGCTTAATCGCTCTTGCGACATATTCAGGAAAAAGAGCTGCACTGTCGGAAGTTTTGAAGAATTTTTCAACAGTGTCGCTGTTTCTGCCATTGACATGAATGTTGAAACGCTTGAGCTGTCTCTGATAAGCGTCAAGTCCCTCAAGAGAAGTTCCTTTATAGTTTTCCGATGGATCTATCGCTTCAAGAGCCTGAGTGAAACTTTTGCCTGTGGTGTAAAGTCCTTTGTCGAGCTTTAAATTTTCATATATTGCCATTTTATTTTACCTCCTTATAATAAGAAACTGACTGTGCTTGTTGCATTGTCAAAGCCGATAACGAGAATTTTTCTTGCTCCTTCGAGAGATACCAGCTTTCCGTTGGTGTCTATTCCATAACTGCCGTAACCTCTGTTTATGCTTTCCGTATCACCGAGAACGGCTGTCATAAAGCCGGAAATTTGAATGGTAGCAATGTCGTTGCGAATATTGACACACTTTCCGACAATATCAGAATTAGCCTTTATCGGACAAGCTTCAAAATTTGATGTGATGGTTATAAAATCGCCGACATTGAAAGATGTATCTGCTTTCTTTTTGAGTGTGATATACTGTGTATTTATGCCGTTAAGATTTATGTCTGCCATAATTATCCTCCTTAGATTTTGTATTCATTATAATTTTCATTGATATTTTCTTTTGTTGCCGCAAGCTGCACTGTCGGTGGCAGCAAGCTGTTCTTTTTCTTTGAAAGTCCGTCTCTCAGCTCTTTGAGATCGTCAGTGTTCATAGCCTTGCATACTGAGTCAAACGCTTTTTCACTGACTTCGGGCATCGTCACAAGAGCGAGTGATTTAACCTGCTTTATCAGATCGTTTCTGTATATTTTGCCGTCCTCACTGAGCTTTTCGAGAGATTCGATATAGCTGACGATATTTTCAGCTTGGCTTTTTGATATACTTATGCTGTCTGATTGAGATTTGAAAAAATCCTTTACATTTTTCAATTCCTTTTCCTCCTTGTTCTTTGCTTTGAAAGCCTTTGTGACTCCGGCCTCTCTTTGAGCCGGAACAGCAACGAAAGACCATTCATAAGCATCTGTCGGTTCTGTGAGGGTGCTGTAGCATATTTTACCGTTATAGCTTTTTCCTTTTCGGTGTTCACAACCCTCACGCATCATATCTTTGCCGCATATGGAGCAAACGTTTTTTGCCACACTACAGCCTACGCTGACCTCTTTTTTTATTCCGGCATCTATTTCTTTTATCAGATCCTCGTTGCGTTTTGTTTTCACCATGTACGCACCGGCTTTGAGTGCGACATAGTTTTCACCGTATGAAGTGAGTTTGCCGGGTGTTTTTTCTATCCATGTTGTGTATATTCTGGCGGTCTGATCGCCGCTTTTCATGCTATGATCGGATATACCTGTCTTGCCGATAAAGAGTTTTCCGAGTTCAGTGAGAGATTCTTCACTGAAAACGTCAAAATCTCTGTCGATCTCGTTGTCGCAAAGAGTGATATTAAAAATATACACTTCATCTTTTTCGAGCTTTTTTCTTGAAAGACGATTGATTTTTTCCATTATTATTTCATCAGTGTTGACATTCTCTGTCGTTTGATTTTCATTCAATGTTTTCACCTCCGCTTTCGTTGTTGAGCTGTTCTCTTTGAGCGTTATAATATTCTGCTTGAGCTATCTGCAACTGATCCTGAAGAGTGATATCGTTCCAGTGTATTTCAAAGTCACACCCATAACCGTTAAGCCTTAGATACATTGAGCATATCTTTCTCAAAACCGGATTAAGTGTTTCACGGTAGTATTCCAGTTCACTTGTCAGAACATCGGCCTGCTGAGATGACATTCTCTCGGTTGATGACCAGTTTAGACCGAGAAGAAAAGGCGGAATACCGAGCTTTGCCACAATCTGTTCAAGCATCTGTCTGACGGGAACATTGCTGTCAAGAATTTGATTGTCTGCACCGATGACTTTTATATTTACATCGCCGACAGCTACAAAGTCTTTGACCGGCCCTGACGGTTGCATTGTTTTTCCCCACTGAGCTGCGACCTGTTCGGCTCTCTGTTTTGCATAAGCTCTGTCACCGGGATCGTTTTGTGGCTTATATGTGACGGCATATCGGACATTTCCTATTCTTTCCCAGTTCACTCCGATAGTGTTATATATCTTCAGCAGAACATCGCTGACGAACGGAAGCCCCTTGAGAACGGATCTGCCGTAAACGCTGTTCGGCTCCGGATTTATTGTGCTGACAAGCACAAGCTCCGGATATTTTACGGGTGAGCTGCCTTTTGCAGTCACTATGCGTACCGCATATTCAAGAGGAGATTTTCCATGAGTCAGCTCAATGTTTTCAAGCGAGGCAGGATAGAGAGCGCATATATTTCCGTTTTGGTCAAGGACGATTTCTCCGACCGCTGTTCCATATGTCAAAAGATAGTCAAAATAGCAAGAAACAAAAGCGTTTATTCCTCTTGAAAATGTACCCACGGGAACGTTCTTAAGAAAGTCGGCGAGTGATTTCTCGGCTCTTTTGTCCGAACAAGTGACCTCAAAAGTACCCAACAGACGAACGAGCTTGGATATAGCCGCATCTATTACAGGTATAGCATCACGCAGAGTTGAATAGAGTCTGATATCAGCCTTGCCTGAAATTTCGGGATCGCAAAGCGAATGATAAGGGTGACGGCGAGGATAAGTTTGCGGCACACAAAATGTCTCGCAAGGCTCTGCATTTTCTGTTTTTCTTTTAAAAGCCAATATTTTCTCCTTTCTCTTACGAATCTATGTCCGTAAGGCTTCTGTCCGCCGCCATGACAAAAAAATCTTCATTTCGACCGTGGATAACAGTCGATACAAAGTAACGTATATCGTCCATGGCGTGGTCGTTTTCTTTCCTCGGAGAGTCCTTTGAAACCGAAGAATCCCAGCGGTATAGACCAAATTCACGAAGTGATGCCTTACAGCAGGGGGTAATACGCAATTTTCCGCTTTTGAATGAGTCGGATACTTTTCTTATTCCGTCAATAACATCGTTTTGAGCCTTGATGACACGATATTTTCCGTGACGTCTGATACACTCAATAAATGAGGCGGCTGACGGATCGACTATGACAGCGCTGACTTGTTCATTTCCGCAAAGCTCACAAAGATCAGCATAATATTCCTCATCGGTTTTTTGTCTGCCTTGTTCTCTTGATGAGAAGTAGTATTCTCTCATTCTGTACCAAGTTCCTGAGTATTTGCCCCAAAGTCCCATAGATGTCGGATTAACCGTTCCGTAGTCGCATGAAACATAAAGCTCGTCAGGTTTGCTGTCGGGCAATATCGCTGTGTATGCTCCATTTGCCGCATCGGGATAAACAAGTCCGTCAACGGCTACCCACTTGCCTAAAACGAATCTTTCATAGAAAGCACCGCTGTAAAGGCTCTCATATCGGGATATGACTTTAGGTGAAAGCGATGGATTGTCTCTCATGAGAAAGTGAACATAAAGGCAGTTCTTTTCCTCCGCTTTTTGTATCCATTCGGTATAAAACCAATGCTGTGGGTTTTCGGGATTGCAGTTGAACCAGAATTTTGCTCCGTCAAGAGAGCATCTTGCGAGAGCTTGCTCAACGAAAGATCTCGGCATTAAAGCCACCTCATCGAGCAAAACACCGCCGAGAGTTATGCCTTGAATGAGGGAAGCGGAACTTTCATCTCTGCCGCCGAAAAGATAATATCTGTTCATTTTTGAACCGTAACTGATTTCAATATAATTTTTCGTCAGCTTTTCCTCACACGAAAATCCAAGCTCACGAAGTGACGGCAAGAGGGAAGTGATAACGTTTCTTCTCAGCGAGGTTACTGTTTTTCCGCAAAGAGCGAAATTAGTGTTGTCAAAGCGACAAATGCTCCATGCGATAAATCCCATGGACATACAAGTTGTCTTTCCGCTTCTGACTGCTCCGTCACAGATGATAGCGTCATATGAGTGATAGGGCGAATTGTTGTGCCACCAAGATAAAGCCGTGAGCTGTTTCTTGCTGAACGGACAAAACCTATTGCTTTTACTCATCGTTACTTACACCTTGCAACGCTGTCGCACCGTTTTCAATCGCCTTGAAAAAGTCGTTTTTGCTGTCCGAATCACTTTGACCGATAAGTGATGACAGCTTTTCGAGAGCTTTTATTCTGTCGAAAAATTTGATTTCCACGCCTTTGCCCCTGTTTACTTTAATTTCCGATACGCTGAAAAGGTCGAGTTCCTTGAGCATTTCCGGATCAAATTCTTCGTTGAAAGCCAGCGTGACCGCATCGTTTATGCAGCCGAACGCAAGTCTCCTGAGTCCTGCCATAACTTCGTCACGGCTTGATTTGTTCTTGACCGTCAGTGCCGATATATATGCGTTTATGCTTTCTTTTCTCAAAAGTCTGACCGCTGCTCTTTCAGGTGATATTGTGTACCCCGACTTTACTGCGGCTTCGAGAGCATTCTGCTTGACACTGTAGTAGGTACAGAACAGTTTTTCTTTTTCACTAAGCTCTTTGTTTTTCATATGCAAGCTCCTTTCTTTTGCTTTTTTATTTTTTTCTTCTTGGAGGTTTCAAAGGTCTCTCCATAATTACCCTTAACACTTTTATCTGTTGCAATAAAAACGAAACAAAAACGAAAAATCAACATCTTGTTCACGAAAAGTTCACACTTTATGAGATTTAGACACTGATTTTAGCAACATTTTATAAATAGTTGAATAAAAACATATTGATATTGCGGCGAGATAATAGGATAATATAAAGTGTAAAATATTGTGATAATTTCACAGGAAAAACCAACATTAGGAGGAACGACAATGAAAGTATTTATGATCGGCGGCACCGGACTTTTAGGCAGTGCAGCTGCGGCTGAGTTCATCAAGAGAGGCCACGGAGTCAAGACAATAGCTCTCCCCGAACTTCCCAAGGGTGCAGAGCTTCCCAAGGAAATGGAAATGACATTCGGCAGTTTCTTTGACATGAGTGACGAAGAAATCCTTAAGGCTATGGAGGGTTGCGATTGCTTTGTTTTCGCAGCAGGTGTTGACGAGCGTGTTGACTTCCCGAAGCCGGTTTATCCGTCATACATAAAATATAATATTGATCCTGTCAGAAGATTTCTCACTCTTTCAAAGCAGGCAGGCATCAAGAAGGCTGTTATCTTAGGTTCATACTTTGCTCACTTTGCCAAGGTACGTCCGGAGATGGAGCTGACAAAGATTCACCCGTATATCAGAAGCAGAATCGAGCAGGAAGACGTAGCTCTCTCATTTGCAGAGGACGGCTCAATGGACGTTTCTGTTATGGAACTTCCGTATATATTCGGCACACAGACGGGCAGAAAGCCGGTTTGGACTATCTTCATCGAGCAGATAGCAAAGATGGGCCCCGTAACAATGTATCCCACAGGCGGTACGGCTATGGTTACAGTCAGACAGGTTGCAGAGGCTATTGTTGGCGCAGCTGAGCTTAACAAGGGCGGCAACGCATACCCGATCGCAATGTATAACTACTCATGGGACGACTATCTTAAGATCGTTCACAGAGCAATGGGACAGCCGAACAGACCGATCATCCACGTTCCGAAGGCACTTTATAAGGCATTCGCAGTATTCCTTAAGAAGGGCAAAGAGAAAGAGGGAATCGAAACAGGACTTGACTATGTTGAGCTTGCCGAGATCCTTTATTCAAAGTTCTATATTGATCCGAAGATCACAAAGAAACTCGGTGTTAAAGAGGACAACATTGACGCAAACATTTATGAATCAATGAAACTTTCAGTTGAGTCATATTACAACAAACTCGACCTTCTTGAAATGAAAGCCGAATAATGACCTGACTTATTGCAAATAAACATAATAAAGCCTGCAACAAACCGCTTTGATTTGTTGCAGGCTTTTTAATTTGTGGGATTCTTAACAATTTCGCATATAATTAAGCATAGAGCTGTTATTGAGCGAGAAATGACATCAGGACACTGACGAAGTGCAAACTGTGTTGAAATTCAATGTTTTCGACTAACCGGTGTGTACCTTAAATAATGGCTATCTATTTTGATTTTGTCGGTATTTTTTACTCTGATTTAAACTATACTAATTATATAAAAAAATCGGAGGTAACAAAATGTCAAACAAGTATTCGGGAACACAAACCGAGAAAAATCTCAGAACCGCTTTTTCCGGTGAATCGGAGGCAAGAAACAAATATACCTACTTTGCCGCCAAAGCCAGAAAGGACGGCTTTGAACAGATCGCCGCACTTTTTATAAAAACAGCTGAAAATGAGCGTGAACACGCTAAAATGTGGTTTGATGAGCTGAACTCTGTCGGAACAACGGCTGAAAACCTTATATCGGCCGCAGAGGGTGAAAATTATGAATGGACTGATATGTACGCCGGCTTTGCACAGACGGCTGAAAAAGAGGGCTTCACTGAACTTGCTGCAAAGTTTCGCTTAGTCGCTGACATAGAGCGTACTCACGAGGAGCGTTACCGTGCTTTGCTTCACAATGTTGAGGCGCAGGAAGTCTTTAAAAAGAGCGAAGTTAAGGTTTGGGAGTGTCGCAACTGTGGTCACATTGTTGTTGGCGAAAAAGCTCCTGAAATGTGTCCTGTTTGCAATCATCCTCAGGCATATTTCCAGCTCCATGCAGAGAATTATTGAGAAAAATGCTATAACAAAAAATTGTGTTTTTGTGTGTGCAGACTTGAAGTCTGCACATTTTTTGATCTCACAACAGAATAGATATGCAGTTTGAGCAAAAAAATTGCAATATTTAGTAGACGAATTGCGAAAACGGTGTTATAATTAAGAAAACTAAATTTGGAGGCAGATAAATATGAAACGAAAGCTCAACAAAACATTGTCGCTCATCATGGCGATGATAATGGTTTTAGGTACACTTCCGGTTGTCAGCTTGGCGGCAGATGTTGTCGATAGCGGAACGTG
>CAZTSC010000021.1:2294-37942 GCA_964616655.1 uncultured Faecalibacterium sp. | reverse complement strand
AATAAAGAATATGCTGTGATTTTGGCTTGTCGTAATATGGATAAGGCAAATGCGGCTGCAAAGGAAATTAAGGATGCTACAGGCAACGAAAATGTGACAGGTATGCTGATCGACACAGCTTCTCTCAATTCTGTGCGACAATTTGCAGAGAATTATAACGAAGAAGTTTACGGTAAAGTCTATGCACTGCTTTTGAATGCCGGAATCAGTGAAATGCATGAAGGAATTACGGAAGATGGGATGGATATTATTTTTCAGACAAACCATTTGGGACATTTCCTTTTGGCTAATCTGATGCTGCCTCACATGGAAGATAACGGAAAAATTTTCTCCACAACCAGCGATATGCATGATTCTCCCATGGGAAAGATGAAATGGACAGGCACAGAGTCGTTGGCACATCCCGGTAATAATCATGCCGTAAACAGAATGCGTTATTCTTATTCAAAACTTTGCAATATTTACTTTGTACACGAACTGGCAAAAAAGTTGAAGCAAGCAAACAGCGGTATTTGTGTGAATGCTTTTAACCCTGGTTTTATGCAGACAAGCTTTATGAAAGTAACTAAAATGATGTTGGCTGCGGTGAAGCTTTTTATGCCGAAACGCTTTGGCGATTTGGAAAAATCCTCAGATGCTCTGGCAGAACTGGTTGTTAATGACACACTGGCTGTCTCCTCTGCAAATTACTATGACCGCAGTATCAACACCTGCAAAAGCTCTGAACTTTCTTATAACGAAGATAATGCCGGTGAGTTATGGAAAACCAGCGAGAAACTTTGCGGACTTAATTAACATTAGAAGTAGACGGCAAGCTTTCAACTTGTAGACAGACATATTCCCGACAACCGAAGTGATAAGTTAAGTTAGCACGATTAAGCACTGACATTAACGGTATTGTTTCGCCCCATGTTGTGACGATCAGGAAGAAATTTTATCTGCCGGAACTTGTCATATGTGTAAGAAAGACTCTGAGCATAGTATTATGAATACGGGAAATAAAGACTTAGTATTACTGACAGTTGTTATGTAACGTTAAATCGCAGTTCATAGGCGTTTTTCAACTCTACCGTTGGTTTATATCTTCCCACTAAACCGGCGGTATGTGTGTTTTATATGCAGTAACGGTTATACTGTGTGCGAAAGGAGGCAGATTATGGATCAAACCAAAATCGGAAAATTCATTGCCGAATGCAGAAAACAGAAAAATTTAACGCAAATGCAATTGGCGGAAAAATTGAATATTACCGATAAAGCAATATCGAAATGGGAGCGTGGTCTTTCTTTGCCCGACTCATCAATAATGCTTGAATTGTGTGGTATTCTCAGCATCACAGTAAATGATTTGTTAAGTGGGGAGGTAATTACAATGGATAATTACAACAAAGAATTAGAGAAAAACTTGTTTGAAGTAATCAAACAAAAAGAACAGGCAGATAAACGATTACTGTCTTTGGAAGTTTTTGTAGGCTATTTGATTTCAATAATTTTTATATCGCTCGTATTAGTTGCTTCGTTTGTTCAAATGGCAAATTGGTTAAGAATAGTCCTTATCGGTATAGGTATTATTCTGTTTGCGGCAGGTATTGGATTTGCAATCAGAATTGAACAGACAGCAGGCTACTATGAATGTGCCAAGTGCGGCTACAGATATGTTCCCTCATACAAAAGCGTACTTATGTCAACTCATTGGGGTAGAACGAGATATATGCGTTGCCCGAAGTGTAACGAGAAGTCTTGGCAGAAAAAAGCGATAAGCAAGGAATAATCAGTTTTTCAATCTACAAAGAATATTGAAACAGAAAACATCGTAGAAAATACGGTGTTTTTTGTTGTCTCAAAACATACAATTTTATATATAACCACAGGTTAGTATAAACACTTTGTAAGATCTTTTGAAAGAAAAGGAGGAAAAACGGTATCGAAAACAAAAATTCCAAATTGCAGGGATTGATATGTTTCGGACAACCGAAGTGATGAGTGCATAAACACGATTAAGCACTGACATTAGCGCAATTGCTTTTGTCCATGTTGAGACGACCTGTTTGCTGTCTAAAAAAAGACAAGTAAACAACGACGAGCAGTGTGTTTACGGTGTGAGCAAATTTAACATAAAATTCAATATTAAATTTTTGTATATAATTGAAACACAAAAATAATTGTGTTAGAATAAACCGAGGTGATTTTATGACAAAAATATTCATCAAGTTTATATCAATTATTCTCGTTTTGATTCAAACAGGTATCGGTTATGTTTTTGACTATGATGCTGTGCAGATCCTTGATATTGATGAGTCTGTTCAATATCAAACCTTTGAAGGCTTCGGTACAAGCACTTGTTGGTGGGCGGGATCTGTTGACGATCCTAAGCTTGCGGAGAATATTGCCAAGGCATTGTATAGTGATGAAGAAGGCTTAGGATTGAAAATTGTCCGTTATAATATCGGTGGTGGAGAATTGGAAAATCCGGAAAGCCGAATTAGCGATCCAATCAGAAAAGCCGAGAGTTTTTATGTCTACGATGAGGAAAGCGGGAAATATGTTTATGATTTCACCCGTGATGCGAACGCAAGACGAGTCCTCGACTATGCAATTGAGTATGGAGCAAAGGAAGTTATACTGTTTTGTAACAGCCCGCATTTTTCAATGACGGAAAGCGGACACGCAAGCGGCAGCTTTAAAGCATACGGCTCAAATTTGCCAAAGGAAAACTATCAGGCTTTTGTTGATTACCTGTTGACGATAGCCGATTGGTTTGTGGAGCAAGGCTATCCCGTTACATATATTTCACCTATTAATGAGCCTCAGTGGGCATGGGGCGGTGACGAGGTGACTCAAGAAGGCTGTCATTATTCTTCCGATGAAGCAACCGAGTTGCTCGCACTTTTTGCCGAAAATATGAAAGAGCGAAATTCACCGTATAAGCTCAGCGGCCCGGAAAGCGGTGAGCTTTCATATAAATATATGGACTATCTGTTTAAGTTCTTCGGTAATGAGACATTGAACGAATATTGCGATTCTTTCAGCGGTCATTCTTATTGGCTTGATGGCAGCAAAATTCAAAAGAGTCTTTTCGGTCAAGTTTTCAGCAGTTTTTATCCGGATAAAACTTTTGAAATGAGCGAATGGTGCGAATTGCCTATGACAATAGACGTTCATTCTATCGACAGCGGCCTCTATATGGCTAATGTTTTGGTTGAAGATTTAACTTTACTTAATGCCACCGCTTGGTCAAGCTGGACAGCTTTCCACGGTGACGGCTTGCTCTATGCTCAAGGAAGCGATGTAGGGTATTATAATAGATGGTATGCGTATAAGCAGTTCACATCATTTATAAAGCCGGGAATGGTCAGAGTAGATGTTAACGATGTCTCAGGCTACCAAAAGGATCTTGAAAAAGTCGCTTTTACAGACGGCGAGAATACAGTTCTGGTTGTTGTCAATAATGCAAAAACCGAAAAGACGATCGAGTTGGCAGATAGTTACAATCTAACTGAAGTTTATGTGACCGATGGAAGTCATAATTATGAAAAGGCATCATCGGAATTCTCAAATCAGCAATATGTTCTTTCTCCCCGAAGCATAACAACACTTGTTTTTAGCAAATGATCAAAACAAGGCTTACACGACTATCGAACAAAATATGATTGCATAATTATTATATCGCTTAATGCTTTCTTTACAAAAAACTCCTATGGCAGTTTTATTCTGTCATAGGAGTTTTTTATTTTGTTTTCATCGACCTGTTCAATAAGGAAGATAAATATTCGTTTTATTTATCACCAAGTATAGCTTATTTTCTCGTTGTCAATAAGCCATTTTTCAGGTGTTCTTGTTTCGTACCAGTCAATAGGCATGATGTTATGATCCTGTTGAAAAATTCTGAATGCATACGAAATATCACTTTTTTGTTCATCAGTGACCTTGCAGCATGACAAGAACAATGCAGTGTTGCTTTTGGAAAGAAGATCGAGCCACTGTCTGTTTTTATCCCATGATATTTTGTCATCAAGAATACCCACACAATCTGCATCTACCATATAAAAAGCGTTGTTTTGTGCAAGGCGGAACGCAAGAGTGTTGACACCCATCTTTTTTGTTCTCTCCCATTCAACGCCGCTTGTGTCGTCACCCGTTCTGTTGATCTGCACAAGTCCCGCACAAAGATGAGACACGGTGTTACAGCCAATGATAATCATATCTCCGCAAGCATTTTTGATGAGCCTGTATAAATCCAAAACTATTTCCGCATTTGTTTTTGTGCGATCATAAAAATGCCAATTATCAGTTTTGGTGATTGTTTCGTTCAAATCTTTGCCATAGTCGCCGAATAAATCAACGGTTGTGAAGTCGTGTTTTATCAGCTCGTATCCCCACTTTTTTATTTTTTCGATGTCACACCTTATCAAGTCTTGTACTTTCGGGTGGGTGGGATCAAGATAAACTTTTTCTCCGTTTCTGAAAATTCTCATATCAGATGATATTGACTTGTCCTCGTTATGTAAAAATCTGATCCATATGCCCGGTCTTGCACCGGCACTTTTAATGTCTTGGCATAGTGCTTCCATATCTTTGAAATTTTTGTTCGGTACCCATGGTCCAACGTTGCCATGCTCCTGCCAACCGTCATCAATCACCATAAAAGGAGAGTTGTCTATCCCTTTTGCAAACTCTGATTGTAATTTCGCATCAGCAACTATCTCATCATAATTATTTTTGCCGTATGCGTAGTACCAATCATTTCCACCGTATATTTTAAATTTTGGCAAAATCGGATCGTCACAAAGAGACTTGCAATAATCACAAAGGCAAAGGAAAGGTTCAGCATTTCTATATTCTTTAAATATGAATGTCGCAAGATGAATTTTTCTGCCGTTCAGATGAACACCGCAGCCTCCATTGCGGCAATCAACCAAGGCTGAGATCCCATTTTGGGTGTACTTAAAACTGACAAACGCGTTCGGTTGAGTTTTGACTCCGAAACAAAAGCTATCAATCTTATTTGTAGCAAGAAAATACCAAGGCATATAGCGGTTATTATCTTTTATGTTGACAAATTCCAAGTCACCGTAACTGCGTTCCCACGCATCGCCGAGTATTATGATGTTATCGTCACTTTCAAAATTCCAATTTAATTCAATGAACTTTGGTTGACTTACATTGGCGGTTAAATATAAATCCAATTCATTCTTGCTAATTTTCGTTTCTGTAACTGCATCAACATTCTTTTCCTGACAAGTCAGTTTTATGCAGAACTTATTAAAGTCAAAATTAATCATGAGTACCCCCACATTTTGTTCTGCCTATGGCATTTATTTTTCAAATTTTCTATTTTCAAGAACGACTGTTGTTATCCATATATTATTGCTTTTTTCAACATTTAAGCTGCCATTATATTTTTTAGCTATATTTTTTATTATGCCGATACCATTTCCGTGTTCAGAGGATTTATCGTCACTTTGTTCGGAGTTTTTTGAACTGTTATAACTGTTTTCGGTTGTTGCGGTAATTAGAGCATCGGTTATCTCAATTGAAATCTTGCAGAGTTTATCAACTGAATTTGCGGCGGCATTTATGCAGTTATCAAGAAGATTGTGAAGAAGTCGGCATAAGTCGTAATCATCAATCAATATCCCATTTTGTTCATCTATCTCGGAACTAAGCTCAACGCCATTTTTATTCGCTTGTTTGAGCTTTATGTATAAAACCGTGTTCAGTGTTTCATTTGCGCAGGCGGAAAATCCGGCTAGCCCCATAAGATGCTCGTCTGTGTCGGAAAGAATACTCAATGCTTTTTCGGGCTTACCTATTTCAATGAACCCTTTTGCTGTGGCGATAATGTTAGAAAAATCGTGTTTGATTTTTCTGAATTCTTGTTTTTCTTCCTTGAACATTTCCACTTGCTCAAGAGTCATGGTGTTTACCAAAAACTCACGCTCTTTTTGTACTTTTTCATTTTCAACTTTATCCAAATAGTCAATAACAAATATTAATATCGTATCCAGTAACAGACATTGAAATGTGAAAAATATATTGATAAATTCGAGAAAGTCACTGTTTGTACTATTCAAAAGAGTTTTAGCGACCGGTATGGCAGTAAAAATGTGAGTTATAGGAAATATAAAGAATAAAGCGTGTCTTAGTTTATATTTTGATGAGTTTTTCTTTTTCTTTGATAACAAAACGATGATGAAAATAAAAATATATGAAAATGCCAAATTAAATAAGACCATGCAGAGAAAATATATCAATGGAACTTCATACGAAAAAAGAACACTGACATCTTCACCCAAAATCGGCTTTGCAAACACGGCAAAACACAGGTTGGAAAGACAGGTGTTTGCGATTCCGATTATCGAACAGAAAATTTTTGAAATAAAAGGGCCTTCGGTTACAAGGTGTAAAACTAAGGCAAGAATTGTGTAAATAACCAACATGTAGATAATCTCAAGATTCGGTCTTGAAATAGCTAACGAAATGCATGAGCAGGTGAGACCGGTAACAATAACGGAAATGAAAGTCACAAATGAATTATATTTGTCTTTCAGCGTGACATGAGCAACGTTAAAGACAACAAACATTCTGACAAAGTGCATAAGCACTGTCAAAGAAAAGAAGTTTGTCAAATCTATCATGGTGTTCATTTTTTATCTCCTCGTTATATAAGATTGATATAGTTTTTATAGGCTTCGATAACTTTCCCGTATTTTTTCTGCGGTATTGGCAGCTCTCTCATATCATTTAAAATGAACTTATATTGCCGATATTCTTTTATATAATTCATGTTCACCATATAGCATTTATGGCAACGAAGAAAATTCGCCGGAAGCGATCTTGAATAGTTTTTTAGCGTTGAATAAACGGCAACTTCTTTGCCATCGGCAAGGTGAAGCAAAATATTATTATTCTCTGTTTCTATGTACACAATGTCATGCAGATCGACTGTGACGTTGCTTTGTTTCGATCTTATTATCTTTAGGTCAGGTTGATTATTTGATATGTTTTGAAAAGCGCGTTGTAATGCTTTGTTGATATTTTCCTCATTGATCCTTGATTTTACTAAGTAATAGCAACATCTGCTCTCGGAAATGTTGTAAGCACTTTGAGGATAAGAAGTCATAAAAATCAGTTGTATATGTTTGTCACTTATATTTTCGATTGACCAATTCATGCCATTCTTGTCGTTGATCATGATATCCAGAAAAATTATGTCAACTTTATCTTGATTAATATGTTCTTTCAAATCTTTAAGTGAATTAAAAGTAATAAGTGAATATTCAATTTTATCTCTTAAACATTGAGCAATATAATGCTCAATTATTTCAGCAAAACTTTTATCGTCATCACAAATGACAATTTTGAGCATTACATCACCTCATTGAATAATATTGATTTGGTGGAAGATTTGTAACACCAAGGAAAGCAACAACTACAAAAAACAGCAGAAGTCTCATTACCTTTGTAAAGTTATTATAACATAGAAATATTTAAATTTAAAGTCATTTACCATGAATAATGAGTTATTTACCACGAAAGTATTGTCAAATAAATCGCAGTTTTGTAAAATAACAGTAAGACTAGTCAGTATATGGTAGAAATAAAAATAACAGCTTTTCACTTGGGCAGAAATCAAACCCGATACGCCTAAATAGCAACGCCCCGCACACATTTATTCATTGACGGTACTTTTTATTAGAGAGTTTCCGAACATATGATTAGTTGCTTTTCGGTGTCTCGAAGTTTTAAATCGCTTTTCCGAAATACTGATAGAGGTTCCCGTATCGGGTTCGATTTCTGCCCACTGTTGTCAAGGCGATTGAAACTCAACTTAACAGACCAATACCCTCGAATACATTTCACAATGTAATCGAGGGTATATTTATGTTCACAAAGAATAAGAAAATCTTATTTTTCTGCTCTAAACATTCTGAACAGAGGTAGGCATGATGAGAAAAATTTCTGATAAGCCTCGCAATAATCTCTGTCAGCTCTTTGCCTTTTACAGCCACCTGCACGGCAAAGTGAAAAATATCTGCATCTTTTACATTTTTCGGGAACTGCAAGACTTTCCTTGATAAATTCGGTTGCTTTCTTTCCGTTCGCAAGCGACTTCAAATCCGAAGTGTTAATGTTTCCGAGAAGCCATTCGTCTGTACAGTAAAAGTCGCACGGATAAACATTTCCGTTTCCCTCAACGACAAATTGGTGAGTGCAGTGACCGCAGACTCCGCACTGTTCAGGTTGCTGGCCTAAACTTAATCGAACAAGATTATCAAAGTAGCGAACGCTCATGTAATTGCCACGCATGAAGTCTTTGACATATAGATTGAAAATGCGGATAAGGAAGTCAGCATATTGCTCATTTGTCATGTAAAGCTCGCTTTCACTTTTCTCGCCAAACGGACGCAGGCAGGGGATAAACTGCAAATAGCGAAAATCCTTTGAACGGAAATATTTATATATTCTCTCGGCATCATCTGCACATGAGCCTGTCAAAACAGTCAGAATGTTGAACTCGGTGTCGTGATTTTTGAATATTTCCGCCGCCTTTAAAATTTTGTAAAAGCTGTTTTGTCCGTTTGAATCGACACGGAAACGGTTTCCCTTGTAGTCACCGTCAAGACTTAAACCAACAAGAAATTTGTTTTTTGTGAAGAAGTCAGCCCATTCTGCCGTGACAAGCGTTCCGTTTGTCTGTACACTGTAGTAACATTCTGAGCCTAGAGAGTTGTATTTGTTGACGGTTTCTGTGAAAAAACTGAAGTAGTCCATGCCGGCTATCAGAGGTTCACCGCCCTGAAATGCGAAAGCAATGCTGTCACCGTTTGCAAATTTAAGAGCCGATCTTATGAGTTTTTCGGCAGTTTCCTTTGTCATGCAGCCGAACGAAAAATCCTCACGTTGAGCTGCAACATCGCAGTAAAAACAATATTTACATCTGAGATTGCAAAGGCTTGATGCCGGCTTTATCATAATTGAAAGAGGAGGCATCTTATTTCACCGAATTTTGTGAATTGGCCGTGACAATTCCTCTGGGATTTGACTTGAAGTCTTTCTGAATTTCTTCGAGCTTTGCTTTCATTTCAGCTGATATTTCGGGGTACACCGGAGTGCGGTTGTAGTTTTCACCCTCATCGTCTGTGAGAATATGAAGCCAATTCTTACGGAACTTGTCGAAGAAAGCGGAGTTGTCATTTTGAATATTCTTGAAATATTTGAACGTGATATAGTCGTTATTCTTAAGAACGTCAAAATCATAGTCTTTATATTCGTCACGGCTTAATATGTCCTCAGTTGCTACCGAATATTGAATAGCCTTGACTTTGCGGCGTTTCATGTGAAGTATCGGGCTTGAATCTGTGTGGATAACCTCATCGCTCTTAAGCAATGACATCATAGAAACACCGTCTATTTCTCTGTCTGTCGGGAGATAGCTTGTCTGACCGCTGTTACCCGTTATTCCGCAAAGATCAATGAACGTTGGGAACAGGTCAACCAGTGTCGCACTTTGGTCACGCTTACCACCGCTTTCAAACACACCGTTGTTGTTATCCCACCTTATCATGAACGGCACTTTCTGACCGCCCTCATAAGCGAGATACTTACCGCCTCTAAGCTCACCTGTTGAACCCTCAAGAGCAGGGCCGTTATCGCTTGTGAATACGATAAGTGTGTCCTCAAGCACACCGAGATCCTCCAACGTGTTAAACAACTCACCGAGGTAATAGTCAAATTCGGTTACGCAGTCTGCATATGTACCCATTCCGGTTGAACCTTTAAATTCATCGCCAACATAAACCGGAGCGTGAGGCCACGGTGTGGTGTAATAAGCGAAGAACGGCTCATCGCTGTTTTGAACTTTATCAGTGATCCAATCGGTTATTTCCTTGTGGATCCACTTCGTTGCATCTGATTGATCCTTAAGTTCAGCTGTGCCTTTGGCGATAGTGTATTCGCCGTTTTCTTCTGTGACATGATAGAACGGTTTCATGTCATTGACATAGTGGCTGCCGTAGAAGTAGTCGAAGCCCTGATTTGTCGGAAGATATTCGCCATAGTCACCGAGATGCCACTTTCCGAAACAACCCGTGTTATATCCGGCACTCTTGAATACTTCGGCGAGAGTTATTTCATCACCAAGCATACCGTCTGTGTTGTTGAGCATTTCAATGCTGTTGAATATTCTTGTCTGAGCGAACGGTGTGAAACAGTTGACTGTCGGATAGATGACATTATCTGCATATCCTCTATAAGGATAGCGACCTGTCAGAGAGGCGAAACGGGCAGGAGAACAAACGGAATAGCTTGAATAGAAGTTAGTGAAATTAAGTCCGTTTTCACCTATGGAGTCAATATTCGGTGTGTCATAAATAGCACCGTTTAAAGAAACGTCACCATAGCCTAAATCGTCCATAAGTATATAGAGTACATTAGGTTTATTCTGTGTGTTTTGATCAACGTTTTTGAGATAATCGTCATGACCTTCCCAAAGTCTTTCGGTGACAGGTTCGGTTCTCATGTTCATCGTCAGAACATAGAAAATCGAAGTTCCGACTAAAAGCAAGCTCGTCACATATGATGAGATGCTCTTGGCTTTTCCGGACTTGAAAGCTTTCTTTGCAATGAAGAACAGGCCCCAAAGTGCAAGAGCTGTCGGAAGAACCAAAAGAAGATTTCCGAGAAGTCTTGTGAAGAAGTTTCCTTCGCCTGCTATCAAGGCGTGTTCAGCACTCGCCCAACCGGTTTTGCCACTTGTTATAGCACCAAAACCTGCATCTGCACCCCAAATGACGTGGAATATGACCGTGCCTAAGCTTGCGGCAGCATATCCCAATATCATATGAAGATAGACTTTCTTCTTGGCTATTAGGCTGATGAGAATAGCGGCAGACATTATGCAGCAGTAACCGACACAAAGAACAGCAACAAAATTCTGTCTTGTGATAAGCTGAGCAATGCCGAGGCCTGCTCCGATAACAAGCAAAATTATCGGAAAGACTTTTTTGCTTTTATCGAGTTCGATTTCTTTTTTCATACAGTATTCCTCCGTATAGTATAAAATTAACATATGTATTATATATTAAGATGGTATTATTAGTCAAGCTAAAAACAGTATTTCGGGAGCCGATGTTTTCATCAGCGAAAACAAATGCACCGCAGAAAACCTGCGGTGCGAACAAGTGCTTTTTGTTATTTTACAAATTCTGAATATATCGCCTTGAGTGCGGGTACATAATCTTTTTCATCAACGGCAACGATTATATTAAGCTCGCTTGAACCTTGGTCGATCATTTGAATGTTGACTCCGGCTGAGCCTATCGCCTTGAAAACTTTGCCTGCCGTACCGGTCGATTTTACCATCTTTCTTCCGACTACCGCAATGAGTGCAATGCCGTCATGAAGAACAATCGAATCGGGAGCAACATGACGTCTGATAGATGCAAAAACATCATCAACCTTGTCTTTGATTTGCTCTGTCGGGACAACTATTGAAATAGTGTCAATGCCGGTAGGAATATGTTCAATGTTAACGTTATGACGTTTAAGACACTGAAGAACATCAATTATGAATGCCGCCTTATTCATCTGTTCTTTTTCAAGAACGATGGTTGAAAATCCGACTTTTCCGGCAATACCCGTGATGACCGTTGATGAATTATCATTTTCGATGCTCGGTACGATAAGTGTTCCGTTAGCGGTCGGCTCATTCGTATTTCTGATATTGATAGGAATATTGGCCTCTCGAACCGGAAAAATTGCATCTTCGTGAAGAACAGTAGCACCCATATAAGCAAGCTCACGCAACTCTTTATATGTAATAACGTCTATGGTTTTCGGAGAATCAATAAGTCTTGGATCAGCCATAAGCATACCGGAAACGTCAGTCCAGTTTTCATATATGCTCGCATTAACGGCTCTTGCCACTATAGAACCGGTAATATCTGATCCGCCTCTTGAAAATGTCTTGATCGTTCCGTTTGGCATTACACCGTAAAATCCGGGAATGACTGCTCTTTCATGAAGTGAAAGTATTTCTGCCGTGACAGTGTTTGTTTTTTCCGAGTCGAAAACACCGTTTTCAAAGAAGAAGATTGAGTTTTCGGCATCGACAAAATCATATTTAAGGTACGCCGCAAGTATCATCGCATTGAGGTATTCACCTCGGCTGGCAATATAATCACGTCCGGCATGGTGAAGAATTGACATTTTGATTTTGTCAAATTCTTCCTGCAATGAGAAATCAAGCTCAAGATCATTTATTATCTGATTGTATCTGTCCTCAATTTTTGCGAATGCATCATCAATGCTTTTTTTCTCCGCTGCAAGGTGATAGCAGTCATAGAGCATATCTGTAACCTTGGTGTCATCTCCGAAACGCTTTCCGGGTGCAGAGGCAACAACATAACGTCTCTCACTGTCTGCTTTAACTATTTCGGCAACTCTCCTGAACTGGTTGGCATCAGCGAGTGAGCTGCCGCCGAATTTTAATACTTTCGTTTGCATATGTGAACCTACTTTCAATGAGTTTTACAGTAATTTTGCCCTAAGTTCTTCGGGTGAAAGGGGAGAGAGCAGAGCAGGAGGAATATCAAAAACCGTCTTGCAACCGACTTCGCCTCTGTCACTCATTCTGCTTAAAGCTCTTGCGTAAGCGACAAGAACATTTGCCGTAAATTCGGGGTTTGAATCAAGCTTTAAGCTATATTCTATTATATGCTTATGCTCATTATCTGTACCCGTGCTGCCGCTTCTGATGACAAATCCGCCGTGAGGAAGTTCGGAATGATCTCTATCGAGTTCTTCCTGAGTGACGAAGTGTACCGTTGTGTCATAGTCGGCAAAATAATTTGGCATATTGACTATTGTTTCTTCTATAGATTTTCTGTCGGCATTATCTGCTGCAACAACATAACATTCACGAAGATGTTTTTCTCTTGTTGTCAGATCGGAATTTTCACCGCTTCTGACTTTTTCAAGAGCCTCCGAACGGGGGATCGTATACTGTCTTGCATCTAAAACACCGTGTATACGTCTTATAGCATCTGAATGTCCCTGACTTACACCCTTGCCCCAAAACGTATAATCTTTGCCTTCGGGAAGAACACATTCGGCATAGAGTCGGTTAAGTGAGAACATACCCGGATCCCAACCGCATGATATAAGAGCTGTGTTTCCGTATTGTCTTGCATAAGCATCAACATTGGCAAAATGCCTCGGAATGTTTGCGTGAGTGTCGAAACTGTCGAGAACATTGAAATCCTTGGCCAAGGAAGGAGTCATTTGAGGAAGATCGGTAGCACTTCCGCCGCAGACTATCATAACATCAATTTTGTGTTTATATTGAAGTATATCGAAAATTGAGCAAACTTTTACGCCCGGTGTTTCGAGCTTTATGCTTTCGGGTTTTCTTCTTGTGAAAACGGCAACAAGCTTTGTGTCCGGATTTTGCATTATAGCTTTTTCAACACCTTTTCCCAGATTGCCGTAACCATAAATTCCTATTCTTATCATTGTCTAACCGCCTTTCCGCAACATAGGATTGCGTATTTACCTGTCAGCTATCATATCCTGCATGGTATAGAGTCCGGCAGGCTGTTTTATCAAAAACTTGCTGGCACTTATCGCTCCTTCGGCGAATAAAGCTCTGCTGTGAGCTTCATGCTTTATGGTTATTGTCTGAGCATCTGTGCCGATCATGACTTCATGCATACCGACAATGTTGCCCATTCTGATTGAGCTTATGCCAATATCGTCTTTTTCTCTTTTTGCGTGACCGTTTCTGCCTAAAACGAATTTTGCTTTATTTCTGACTTGTTTTATCGCATCGGCAAGCATTAGAGCCGTTCCGCTTGGAGCGTCAAGCTTTCTGTTGTGATGAGCCTCAACAATCTCAATGTCAGCGTCCGGCATTGCTGCTGCGGCTTTTTTTGCAAGTTCGATCAAAAGTGCGACACCGACCGACATATTCGCCGAGAAGAAAACCGGAACGTACTTAGACAGAGACTTTATCATCTGTTTTTCTTCGTTTGTCTGACCTGTCGCGGCAAAAATAACCGCTGTTTTTGTTTTTTCAGCATATTCACATATTTCTTCTGTAGCGAGATGGCTTGAAAAATCAATAATGCAGTCAGCTTTTTCGGTCACTTGTGAAATGTGGGTGTAGCCGTTTTCGTTGGTGATATCAACTTTCGCTTCAATTTGTACGCTGTCGGTTTCAGCTAAAATCAGCTTTTCAAGCTCATGTCCCATTTTTCCGTTTGAACCGATGATTATTACTTTCATTTTTCACACTTCCTATAAATTATCAGATCAAGCCATGCCCTTTCATTATTGAATAGAGCTTTTCGGCGTGTTCATTTTCCATTTGTGTCAAAGGCAAACGAAGATAGTTTTCGCAGTAGCCCATTTTGCTCATAGCTGCCTTGACGGGGATCGGGTTGACTTCGCAGAACAAAGCGTTGATAAGCGGAAGATAATCAAGTTGCATTTTGCGACTTTCTTCAACTTTGCCGTCAAAATAGAGATGACACATCTTGCTTGTTTCACCCGGTACAAGGTTAGAGAGAACTGAAATAACACCTTTTGCACCAAGAGCGAGCATTGGTACTATCTGATCGTCATTTCCGGAATAGATGTCGAGTTTGCCTTCAACGAGACGTGCTGTTTCAGCTATCTTTGAAATGTTACCGTTAGCTTCCTTGATGCCTTGTATCATCGGATGGTCAGCCAGTTTAGCATAGGTTTCAGGCTCTATATTGACACCGGTTCTTGACGGAACATTATATAAAATAAGAGGTATGGTGCTGTTGTCGGCAATAGCCGTGAACATTTTGACAAGTCCGTTTTGAGTGCATTTGTTATAATACGGAGTGACAACAAGTGCGGCATCATATCCAACAGAACCTGCATATTTTGTCAATTCAATCGCCCTTGCGGCATCATTTGAACCGGTTCCTGCGATTGCAGCGACTCTGCCTGCTATTCTTTCCACGGAGAATTTGAGAACTTCTTCATGCTCAGCGTGTGTAAGCGTAGCACCTTCGCCCGTTGTGCCGCAGATAACAAGACCGTCAATTCCGCCCTCTATCTGTTTGTCTATAAGATTTCCGAGTTGTTCATAGTTGACTCCGTTGCTGTCAAGCGGAGTGATAAGTGCTGTTGCCGCACCCTTAAAAACAGTAGGCATTTCATTTCCTCCTTAAAATATGTTAATTAAATTTCATTGCTTATTTAACATCTAATTCTATCATAAAAAGGCGATTTGTTCAATAGTTAAAGCAAAAGAAAGCCGAAATCACTTCAATTTTTCAGCTTTTGCGGCGGTTGATCGGCACCGCCTCGCACCGTGCCTGCGGCACGCACTCGGCGGTACACGTTCAACCGCCGTCCGCCCACTTCGTGGGCGGGGTTTTGCTACCAATCAACTTCCCTGAAAATCTGTCTTAAACAATACAAATTTAAGCAAAATCACCAAGCATTGATATTTATATATTCGGCTTTGACCTTGGAATACATTATTTTTTGCGTTGAATATAGGCTGTAATATCCCGAAAGCACATAGCTGACAGCACAGACAACACCGAAGAATATAAAGCCTTCCGAGCCGAACATCTCAACGCTCAATATCATTGAGGCTATCGGACAGTTGACGACCGAACAGAACAGGGCAATAAGTCCCAGTGCAGCGGAAAATCCGGCAGGAAGTCCCAAAAGAGAACCAACTGTACAGCCGAGAGTTGCTCCTATGAAGAATGTCGGAACTATTTCTCCACCTTTGAATCCGCAGGATATAGTGACAGCGGTGAAGATTATTTTAAGAATAAACGCATAAGGAACAGCTTGTCCGTTTATCGCATTTTCTATTATGTTCATACCTGCACCGTTATAGTCGTTATTGCCGACAATTAGTGTCAGAAAAATTATCGCAGTGCCGCCTGCTGCCGCACGAAGATAAGGATTCTTAATGAACTTCGGAATATAGTTGTGACTTAAGTGCATGATAAGACAGAAACCTATACTGACCACAGCACATACAGCAGCGAGAACAACCACCAACAAAATATTTTTAAAGTTAAGCTGTATCACTTGAGACAGTTTAAAGGAAACCGGTTCGATATTAAAAAATCTTGAAACCGCAAAAGCAACAAGAGAAGAAGTCAGTGACGGAACAAGAGACGAATAATATGCGATGCCTACAGATATGACCTCCATAGCAAAAACCGTGGCTGTCAAGGGAGTTCCGAAAAGAGCTGAGAATACGCCACTCATACCGCACATGATGATGAGGTGCATATCCTTTTCGTTCAGTTTGAAGATGCTTCCGATCTGTGAACCGATAGCACCGCCGAGCTGTAAAGCCGCACCTTCTCGTCCTGCCGAGCCGCCGCAAAGATGAGTGATGACCGTGCTGACAAATATAAGAGGAGCCATAAGAAAAGGCACTTTCTCTTTTTCTCTGACTGAGCTTATGACAAAATCAGTTCCACTGTTTTTATCCATTTTGCATATTTTATATAAAAATGCTATGACTATACCTCCGACAGGCAAAAGATACAGTACCCATGGGTGAGAACCTCTGATTTCAGTGACATATTCTATCGAAATGTGAAACGCAGAACCGATAAGTCCTCCGACAGCTCCGGTCAGAGCAGACAGCATTATCCATTTTAAAAAATTAATTATATATTCTGCTGTTTTTTTAAAGCTGTAATCCTTAAAATTCATGAATATCCCTCTTTTCCGATATATAATATCAAAGCTTTGAGCTGTATTCAAGAAAAATGACAAAAAATTACCGGTTTATGTGATTTTAATGTGAGGTTTTATCTTCAAGTTTGAACCAATTTCCGCGTACATTTAATTTGACTTTTCGTTCGGAATGTATTAAAATTAAAATGAGAAATTTTAATTTGTGACAATCAAGATAAGGAGGAGATATTATGCAGATAGTTGTCGGCTTTTGCCGTTACGCACTGCCTCTGCTTGCTTTTATAATATTGTTCAAATGTATGTTGACTTTATTGATAGGTCATCCGGTCAATAAAACCTACGGCTATATCGTAAGCAGCATTAACGGAGAGAAAATACCTCTTAACACTTGGGAAACTTCGATAGGCAGGAGCAAGTCCTGCGACATAACCTTGGTTTACGGCACGGTGTCACGTTTTCATGCGGCAATTTGCAGGCGTGTTGACGGTTGGTATATTTTCGACACTAACTCCAAACTCGGAACGTTCGTAAACGGGAATAAGATTGACGGTGAAGCAACGATAAAAAATGCCGATATCATTACTTTCGGCGAATGTAATTTTCAGTTTGTGATAACCGATGATCCGGTCATACAAGTCGGAAAGAAACACCGAGGACGAAAAAAAGCGACATACCAGCAACCGGAAGTGAATAATACTGATTATTCGTACAAAGCAAATGACATCTCAAAGCGACCTGTTCAGCCTGAAATAAGCCCTGAACGTTATGACGATTTTGAATCAATACATATTGATTTTCACCCGAAGAACAGCGACAACAGCTATAAGTTCAAAGGAAGGATCAGAGATATTTATTCAGATGAAGGAGGATTTGGCACAGATCGCAGCTCTCAATCTTATGCTCCCGAAGAAAGAAGCAGAAAGAAACAGGGTGCTTTGGTCAATCTTGAAAGCGGAGAGACTTTCCTGCTTTGTGCCGGAAGAATAACGGTCGGAAGAAGCCGAAACAATGATATAAAACTTGAATCTCGCAGTGTTTCCAGAAACCATGCACTGCTTGTGAAAAAGCAAAACAGGTGGTATCTTTCCGATGAAGGTTCAACATACGGAACATTTATAGGCAAAAATGAAATAGTAGAACCCGCCATTCTTCATGACGGCGATCTGATATCATTCAGTGACGTTAAAATGAAATTTATCGAGGATTACAGATAAGGAAGTGATAATATGAGCATTGTCGAAAAAATGAGATACAAATATAACAGAGTTGATGTTAGTCTCATATTGGCACTTTTGACTGTTTTTCAGGCACTTTCAAGTGTACCAACGATCATTCAAGACAGCACATTTTATCCGAGTGTAGCCATATATTTTCTTATTTATATAGCCATAGAATGGATATATGTTTTTGTCATGACGACTATATTTAAAAAGACAAATTTTGAGATCGAATGTATAGCGTTCTTCCTTTGCGGAATAGGCATGACCATCACGGCCAGTGTTTATCCGTCAGGACTTAAAAAGCAACTTATAGCGATAGTGATAGGTCTTGCGGTTTATATATTTATGGTTTGGCTCTTGAAAGATGTTAAGCGTGTTATGAAAACAAGAGTTTTCATAGCTGCTGTATCGGCTTTGGGACTTGCCGCATCATTTGTGATAATAAAATTCACCGTTGGTTCAACCTACGGTGCTTACAACTGGATGAATATAGGTGGATTTTCGTTTCAGCCATCGGAAATAGTGAAGATAGCGTTTATTTATGTCGGTGCGGCAACGCTTGAGAAACTTCAAAGTTCAAGGAGCATCATGCGTTATCTTATATTCGCTATCGTTTGTATAGGTGTTCTTTTCCTAATGCGTGATTTCGGTACGGCATTAATTTTCTTCTTCACTTTCATTGTCATCTCGTTTATAAGATCTGGCGATGTCAGGTCAATAGCTTTCGTCTGTGTCGGAGCGTTGCTCGGTGCAATACTTATAATATATGTTAAGCCGACAGTTGCGAACAGATTTGCCGTATATCGTCACATATGGGAAAACATAGACGGATCGGGTTATCAGCAGACGAGAACAATAATTTATTCGCTCAGCGGCGGTTTTTGGGGAGTCGGAATCGGCAACGGCAGACTTCGCAATGTGTTCGCCTCAACGACAGACCTTGTTTGGGGTGTTATATGCGAGGAAATGGGACTCATCATGGGCTTTATGATAGTTATAGCTTTTGCTGTTCTTGCAATTTATGCAATAAAAATATCAAAGTCAGCACCTTCAACATTTTATTCAATAGCCTGCGTCAGCGCGTGTGCGATGATCCTTTTTCAGGTATGCCTGAACATCTTCGGAATCACAGATATCGTTCCCTTGACGGGTGTCACATTGCCGTTTGTCAGCAGAGGAGGATCCAGCATGATATGTTCATGGGGACTATTCGCTTTCATAAAAGCGGCAGATATAAGAAGTTATCCTAAAATGTATAAAAACAGTTAGGAGTGAGATAAATGAGAAATACAGTCAGACGTGCATATATCGTCTATGCTCTTATAGCGGCATTTTTTATCGGACTTGGATTTTTGTCCTACAGCTATGTTGTTCACGGACAGACTTGGGTTACAAACAGAGTCAACGGACACCTTTACACTAACAGACAGCTCACATCTGCCGGTACTGTTTATGACAAAAACGGAAAAATCCTTGTCAGCAGTAAAGACGGCGAAAGAAAATTTAACTCCGACAGTACAGTAAGAAAAGCAACTCTCCATGTTGTCGGAGACACTCAGGGCTATATAGCAACCGGTGTGCAGTCTATCTACAGATCATATATTATAGGATATGATATCGTTAACGGAGTGTATAAGACGGTCAAAGACGGAGCAGGCAACGACTTGACTTTGACTATAGATTCAGATTTATGCGTGACGGCATATAACGCTCTGGGAAACAACAACGGAACTATAGCTGTGTATAATTATAAAACCGGCGATGTTGTTTGTATGGTGTCAAAGCCGACTTATGATCCGCATAATATTCCATCAGATATAAACACCAACACAAGCGGAAAATATGACGGAATTTATCTTAACAGATGTCTTTCCGGTCTTTTCACTCCCGGCTCAATTTTTAAAACTGTTGTTGCCATATGTGCTATTGAGAATATACCGGACATAGAAAACAGGACATTCACTTGTAACGGTGGAATTGATGAAGAAGATGTTGTTGTGATTTGTAATTCGCATCACGGTGAAATCTCATTTAAAAAAGCATACAGCAAATCATGCAACACGGTATTCGCAGAGCTTGCAATGGAGTTGGGTGTTAAAAAGCTGACAGAGACAGCCGAAAAACTGGGATTTAACAAGAGCTTGACCGCTTGCGGAGTCAATCTTAAAGCAGGTATTTTTAATTTAAAAAATGCGGATCTCAATACAATAGGCTGGTCGGGTATAGGTCAGGGTAATGTTCTTGCGAACCCATGTAATATGCTGATGATTGCCGGAACTATCGCCAATGGTGGTGAATGTGTCACTCCTCAGATAGTTAAGTCGTCAGCATCAAACAAATTGTCGGAGATTATCGGAAATGTTAAAAATTCATCTCAGATCAGCATAGAAGAAAGCACAGCAAAATATATGCAAGACTTGATGAGAAATACAGTTAAAGACGTTTACGGTGACGATTATTTTTCGGATCTTAAAATGTGCGGAAAAACGGGAACTGCTGAAGTTGACGGAAAAAAACCACATTCGTGGTTTTTCGGATTTTCACAAAGAGATGACTTTCCTTATGCTATAGTTGTTATGGTTGAAAACGGAGGTTCATCAAGAACAGTTGCTATACCGGCAGCAAGCAAGGTCATGAAAGCATTAAAAAGAACAAAAATCGGTTAATTTTCAAGTTTCATCTTGTTTGCCTTGTCTTTTTCCATTTTTCTTTTGTTGCCATACCGCCTCGCATATGTCGTTCAGCTTTGTTTTCGTCAAGAATTTTTCTGACCTGTGTATATAAGTCACTGTCTATTCTTGACAGCTTTTTAGTCACGTCACTGTGTACGGTCGATTTAGAAATTCCTGACCAAGCCGCCGTTTCCCGAACGGTGGCTTTATTTTTTATTATGTATTGACCGAGCAAAACAGCTCTGTCCTCGGATCTGGTCATATGATATCCTCCTAAAGTGGTTTTATTTAAGTTTGATTAAATATATGTTTTTTACACGGTGATTATGCTTTAACCGAAACGGAGGATATTTCATATTGTTGTCATAATAAAATATTTGCTATTTTTATCAATGTGTGATAAAATGAACTGATTAAGCGATAGGGGAGTATAACTTGAAAAATAAAGTGATTATTGTCGGGGCAGGCGCCGCCGGACTTATGGCAGCGGTCTCGGCTTGTGAAAACGGAGCCGATACGGTTTTAATAGAAAGAAATGAACGTGTCGGAAGAAAAATTATGATAACCGGCAAGGGCAGATGCAATGTCACCAATAACTGTACCCTTGTCAATGATCTGATAGCTAATGTTCCGACTAACGGAAGATTTCTTTATAGTGCATTTACTCGGTTTATGCCTATAGACACGATGGAATTTTTTGAAAACGAAGGCGTTGAGCTTAAAGTTGAAAGAGGAAACAGAGTTTTTCCGATATCGGATAAGGCATCGGATATTGTTGATGCTTTAAACTCGGCTACTCAGCGACTCGGTGTACAGCGTACTCACGGCCGTGTGACACGGTTGATTTGCGAAAACGGAGCTGTCAGTGGTGTTGAGCTTGAAAGCGGTGAACAGATTTTCGGCGACAAAGTGATTATATGTACAGGCGGAAAATCATATTCGGCAACCGGATCTTCCGGAGACGGATATATTCTCGCTCAAAGTGTCGGCCACACCGTTATCGAACCAAAACCGTCACTTGTGCCGTTGGTCGCTCATGAGGGTTGGTGCAGTGAGGCTCAGGGGCTTTCACTGAGAAATGTTGAAATCACTGTTTACGATTCTGAAAATTACAAGGAAGTCTATCGTGAGTTCGGTGAGATGTTGTTTACACATTTTGGTGTATCCGGCCCGCTTATTCTCAGTGCAAGCACACATATGAGAGATCTCGGAAAGAAAAAATATGAGATTTATATTGATCTTAAGCCGGCACTTACTTTTGAGCAGCTTGATAAAAGAGTTCAAAGTGATTTCCTCGAATTTGCAAACAAAAACTTCATAAATTCGCTCGGAAAGCTTCTTCCGCAAAAGCTTATTCCTGTTATAGCTAAGCTAAGTGGTATTAAGCCAACAACCAAAACCAATCAGATAACAAAGGAAATGAGACACAAGCTTGTTAACTTGCTTAAAGGGCTTAAAGTGACAGCAATAGATTTCAGACCGATAGACGAGGCAATAGTCACTTCGGGAGGAGTGAAGGTCAATGAAATTGATCCGAAAACTATGGAATCAAAGCTCGTGAACGGTCTTTACTTTGCCGGTGAGCTTATTGATGTTGATGCTTACACCGGAGGGTTCAATCTGCAAATAGCTTTTTCGACAGGTCATCTGGCAGGTGAGAGTGCGGCTTTAAGCTGATTTGCTCTCGGCTTGTTCAGCCTTTTAATAACATTTAAATTGAAAAAATTCAGCAGTGGGGTGAGTGCTTGGCACCGCTGCACGGCTCCGCCGTGCAGCGGCACTCACACCCTCACCTTTACGCTCGCTTCGCTCGCTGATCTCATTCCCATAACCAAGGAGGAAAATGAAAATGATAAACATAGCTATAGACGGCCCTGCCGGAGCAGGTAAAAGCACTATCTCAAGAAAAGCCGCCGAGAGACTCGGATATATTTATATAGATACGGGCGCTCTTTACAGAACGGTGGGAGTCAGTGCGTTGAGAAAAAAGATTGATATGCAAAGCGATGATGCTATCGCATCGGTTTTGCCGGAAACCAAGGTTGAGCTTAGATTTATTGACGGCGAACAGAGAATGTTCCTATGTGGAGAAGATGTTTCCGATGAAATAAGACTCCCCGATGCATCAATGGCGGCATCAAGAGTGTCAGCAGTTCCCGAAGTCAGAGCGTTTTTGTTTGACCTTCAGCGTGAGCTTGCCGAAAAAAACAATTGTATCATGGACGGCAGAGATATAGGAACGGTGGTTCTTCCGAATGCTCAGGTTAAAATTTTTCTCACAGCATCGCCTGAATGTCGAGCAGAAAGAAGATATAAGGAACTCTGCGAAAAGGGCATTGAGACCAAATATGACGATGTCCTTTCTGATATTGTCAAGCGTGACTATGACGATTCTCACCGAAAGATAGCTCCGTTGAAACCTGCCGAAGATTCGGTGACGGTTGACACAAGCGACATCGGACTTTCAGAGTCTATTGAAAGAGTTATACAGGTCATAAAGGACAGAACGGGCGGTACACCCAATGTTTAACAATAGGATAAAACTCGCTAAAACCGCAGGCTTTTGTTTTGGGGTTAACAGAGCAGTGGATATGCTTTATAAAATGGTCGATGACGGCGAAAAAGTTTGCACTCTTGGGCCTATTATCCATAATCCGCAGGTCATAGGTGATTTAGATGAAAAGGGAGTGAAAATAGCTGACACTCCGAATGATGCTCCTAAGGGGTACAAAATAGTTATCCGTACGCACGGAGTCACCGAACAGACAATAAATGAGATTGACGCACTCGGCATCGAGTACATTAACGCAACTTGTCCGTTTGTGATGAAAATACACAAAATTATCAAAGAACACTCGCTTGAAAATACGGTCACTCTCATAGCCGGTGACTCGAATCACCCTGAAGTTCAGGGCTTTAGAAGTCACTGTAAAGGCGAATCTTATGTATATAAAGATTCGACAGAGCTTGAATTGCTTTTGGAAAAACATGGAGATTTTTCCAAAAAAGAGCAGATATGTGTCGCTCAAACGACTTTTTCGGTAAAAGAGTGGGAAAAATGTTTAAAAATTCTCAAAATTCACTGTACAAATCGAAAGATATTTGATACAATATGCAGTGCAACTAATGAACGGCAAAAAGAAGCGGAACAGCTTTCTCTTGAATGTGACGCTATGATTGTCGTTGGGGGCAGGACAAGCTCCAACACATTTAAGTTAAAAACTGTGTGTGAAAAAAACTGTCCGACTTATCTTATCGAAACCGCAGCTGAAATTAAAAATATCAGTTTTGGCGGATTCGACTTGATCGGGGTAACAGCGGGCGCATCAACTCCCGCAGGTATTATAAAGGAGGTACTTTTTACCATGTCCGAAATTTTGAACGAACAGACACCCAATTTAGAAGAAATGAGCTTTGAGGCAGCACTGGAGGAATCATTGAAAGCAATGAGCACCGACCAGAAAGTGCTTGGCGTTGTTGTAGGTATTGCACCTAATGAGATACAGGTCGATATCGGCAGGAAATACGCTGGTTTCATCCCTGCGGAGGAATACAGCAACGACCCGACTGCCGATCCCACAAAAGAGCTTAAGATCGGTGACGAACTTAACCTCATCATTATGAAAACGAACGATGTTGAAGGCACAATCATGCTTTCAAAGCGCCGTTACGATTCTATCGCAGCTTGGAATGATGTTATCAAGGCTGAAGAAGAACAGACAATTCTCGAAGGCACTGTAGCAGAAGTTATCAAGGGCGGTATACTCGTTTACGCAATGGGCGTTCGTGTATTTATTCCCGCTTCACTCACAGGTCTTGGCCGTGATGAAGAACTTGACACCCTTAAGGGCAGCAAGGTCAGATTTAGAATCATTGAAGTTAATCAGCAGAGAAGAAGAGCTGTCGGCTCTATTCGTTCGGTTCTCAGAGAAGAACGCAAGGCTGCAAGAGAAGCTTTCTGGGAGAGCGTACAAGAGGGCCAGACCTTCACAGGTACAGTTAAGTCTCTCACATCATATGGTGCATTTGTTGACATCGGCGGCGTAGACGGAATGATACATATTTCCGAGCTGTCATGGACAAGAATAAAGAATCCGTCAGAGGTTGTAAATGTCGGCGATACAGTTGAGGTTTACGTTAAGGCTCTTGACCGTGAGAACAAGAAGATCTCACTTGGTTACAAGAAGATCGAGGACAATCCCTGGGAGATCCTCAAGAGAGATTATCCCGTTGAGTCTGTTGTTGATGCAACGATTGTCGGTATGACAACATTTGGTGCATTCGCTAACATTATTCCGGGTATTGACGGTCTTATTCATATTTCACAGATAGCCGACAGACACATTGCAAAGCCGCAGGACGCTCTCAAGATCGGTGAAGTTGTTAAGGCTAAGATCACAGAGATCGACTTCGAGAAAAAGAGAGTCAGCCTTTCTATCCGCGCTCTTATAGAGGCAGAAGAGGCTGAACTTAACGAAGAAGCAGCCGAGATCATCGCAGCAGCTGAGGAAGCTACAGAAGACGTAGCAGAAGAAGCTGTTGAAGCAGAGGAAGCTGTCGAGGCTGAATAATTTTTAAGGTACACTTGAAATTACATCTAAGGGTTAGCTTTGGGTGGTATCAATTAGATATCTTTAATCTTTGAAACAATCGGCATAACTTACGACAATGTAGGTTATGCCGTTTTTTCATGCTCTGTCGGAACATCAACTGCACCAATGATAAAGATTGTCTGTTTTTCGGTTTTTGTTCCGGGTCTTTCTGTTCCGCTACGCTCCACACCAAAGGCTTCAAAAAATCATTGAACTTATACTTTGACTTTATTTTTTAATCAAAATGTGTCACATATGTATACAACGCAGAAAAATTTCATTAAAAACGAAAAAAACTATTGACAAATTATAAACAAGCGTAGTATTATTAAGTTAATGGGATAACTCATTAAAATTATTTTAAGGAGATGTTATTATGGATTTTTCAAAAATTTCAGACATTTTAGTTGAGATCATGGGCTATATCTTCGCTCTTCTCGCAAAAGTTGGCGTAGAAGTTCCCGATTCTATCTTTGGTCAAGTTGAGCCCCGCGCATAAGTTACATAGCTAACGAAGGTTAAAAGAAACAACGGTTCTTCAGCAGAAGAACCGCTTTTCTTTTACTTGTGTTTTTTAAAAAATATATTGCAAAACTGTTGGCAGGGAATGAACAAAGAAGCAATATAATCACAGATAAAAGCTCCATCTGAATTACATATAAAGGAGAACATTATTATTGGTTTCAGTGCAATTCGAGAATTTATTGCCGGACTTATGCTTATTATCATGAATATTCTCGTAAAGTTGGGCGTTAAAATCTCCGGCGACAGCGAAGTTGAACTTCTCGACTAATCAATAACAAAAGCGGTTTTTCGACTTGAAGATTTGCGTTAAATTCGACTTTTGTCTACTAAATTCTTAACTTTCGATAAATTCGGCGAAAAATACAAAAAATCTTTGTTAAAAAAATAACCTTTTGTTGACTATTAACAGCTTTAATGTTAATATAACTAGAGAAAGCATTTAAATTCAAAAATGGAGGGATTTTTCAATGCAATATGATGTAGCAGTGATCGGTGCCGGTGTATGCGGTGCAATGATCGCTCGTGAATTAAGCAAACTCGATCTTAAGCTTGTTATTCTTGAAAAGTGCAATGACGTTGCAATGGGAACTTCAAAGGCTAACAGTGCTATCGTTCATGCAGGTTTTGATGCTGAGAACGGTACACTTAAGGCTAAGCTGAATGTTCAGGGTGCATCGCTCATGGCTTATTACTGCAACAAGCTGCACGTACCTTATAAAAATATAGGTTCGCTTGTTGTCGCTTATTCATGGAATGATATGCAGACTTTAGACGTGCTGTTCGAGAGAGGTTTTAACAACGGTGTTCCGAATATGGAAATAATCAGCCAAGAACGTCTGAGAACAATGGAACCTTATATCAGCGAGGAGGCCGTTGGCGCTCTTTGGGCACCAACAGCGGGCATCGTAAGCCCTTATGAGTTGACGATAGCCGCAACAGAAAACGCTGTCACTAACGGCGCAAGAGTCAAGAGAAACAGCGGAGTTTTTGATATTGAACAGAAAGATGATATGTTCGTTATTTCAACAGCTTCAGGTGTTATCAAGGCTAAGTATGTTATCAACTGTGCAGGCGTTTTTGCTGACAGCATTGCAAGAATGATAGGCGATGACAGTTTTAAGATCATTCCCAGAAAGGGCGAGTATTATCTTCTTGATAAGACCGAGAAGAAAATGGTCAATCACGTTCTTTTCCAATGTCCGTCAAAAATGGGTAAGGGTATTCTTGTCACCCCCACAGCTCACGGAAATGTACTCATGGGCCCGACTGCTCTTGATCTTGACTTCGACAGTAAGCTTGATCTTGACACAACTATCGAAGGTCTTATGGAGGTCAAATATTCAACTAACAGAGTTATCCCGACTTTGACCACGAGAAACGCTATAACTTCGTTCGCCGGACTTCGTGCGCATTTAGAGGGTGACGACAGCGACTTTATAATCGCTCCGAGTGCAAAGAACGAACACTTCATAAATGTCGCCGGTATCGAATCTCCGGGACTTACCGCAGCTCCGGCTATAGCTAGATATGTCGGAAAGATGTTCAAAGAGATGGCTCCGGAATATCAAAAGAGAGAAAACTTCATTGCAACTCGTCCTGCACCGATAAGAGTCAACGAACTTTCTGTTGAGGAGAGAAAAGCACTTATCGAAAAGGATAAGAGATATGGCAGAATTATTTGCCGCTGTGAGGGCATAACAGAGGGCGAGATCATTGACGCAATAAAAGCCCCCTGCGGAGCAAGAGATGTTGACGGTGTTAAGAGAAGAACCAGAGCCGGCATGGGTAGATGTCAGTCAGGCTTCTGCGGATCAAAGGTTGTCGAGATTCTCGCAAGAGAGCTTGATGTACCGATGAATCAGATAACCAAACACGGAAACCGTTCAAAGATCCTTTATAATAAGACAAAGTGAGGTGGACGCTATGTTAAAATATGATTTAGTTGTTATAGGCGGCGGTCCTGCAGGCATGGCGGCTGCCCTCAAAGCCAAAGAGTGCGGTGTCAAGAAGATAATCATTCTTGAAAGAGCAGCAACTCTTGGTGGTATACTTGAGCAGTGCATACATACTGGTTTCGGACTTCACTATTTTGGTGAGGAGCTTTCAGGCCCTGAATATGCATACAGATTTATAAGACAGGTTGAGGAAACCGATATTGATGTTAAGACCGATACAATGGTCACGGATATCCTCACAGGCAACATTGTTGTCGCAACAAACAATGTTGACGGTATTCTCGAAATTCATGCAACGGCTATAATCCTTGCTATGGGTTGTCGTGAAAGGCCCAGAGGTGCGCTTGATATCCCCGGCTCCAGAGCATCGGGTATCATGACTGCCGGTACGGCACAGAAATATGTCAATATAGACGGTTATATGCCGGGCAAGAAGATAGTTATTCTCGGTTCAGGCGATATCGGACTTATCATGGCGAGAAGAATGACTCTCGAAGGTGCAAAGGTTGAAATGGTCTGCGAGCTTATGCCTTATTCGGGCGGCTTGACAAGAAATATTGTTCAGTGTCTTGACGACCTTGGAATACCGCTTAAACTTAGCTGTACCGTCATAAAAACACATGGTATAGAGAGACTTGAGGGCGTAACTATAGCCAACGTTGACGAAAATCGCCGACCGATACCGGGTACAGAACAGTATGTTGAGTGTGACACACTTATGCTTTCAGTCGGACTTATTCCTGAAAACGAGCTGACAAGAATGGCCGGCATCATCATTGATCCTGTCACAAATGGAGCTATTGTTGATGAATACAGACAGACGAACAGACCGGGAATTTTCGCTTGCGGAAACGTTCTTCAGGTACACGATTTAGTTGACTATGTAACAGCGGAGAGCCAGCTTGCAGGCGAAGGTGCTGCTAAATACATACTTTCAAAGGGCAAAACCAAGAACGCAAAATATATTTCGACAAAGGCTGACAAAGGTGTCAGATATATTGTTCCTCAGAACATCAACACTAACACCGATCAAGACGTTAAACTCTATTTCCGTGTTACAGATGTTTTCAAGGGTGCAAAGATCGTTGTCACTTGTGGAGATAAGGTGCTTTATTCTAAGAAAAAGCCGAAACTTTGTCCGGGTGAGATGGAAAATGTTCTTATCAAGGCTGATGAAATACATAGTCTTGACAAGAAAGAAATTGTCGTTAAGGTGGAGGTATAAATATGAAGCGAGAATTAGTTTGCGTATCATGCCCCCTCGGCTGTATGCTTACAGCGGAGTTAAACGATAAGGGTGAAGTTGTTTCCGTTAAGGGCAACACTTGTAAGCGTGGCGAAAAATACGCTCATGATGAATGTACAAATCCCGTCAGAATGTTGACATCGACAGTGAGAGTCCAAGGCGGTTCATTGCCTGTTGTACCTGTAAAAACATCAAAGCCTATTCCAAAGGATAAGATGTTTGAGTGCATGAAAGCTATCAATAATGAAGCTGTTGATGCACCGGTTAAAATGGGCGAAGTTATTATTTGTAATATTTGCGACACCGGAGCAGATATTATTGCAACAAACGAACTTAAATAAACAAATTATCCGCACGGAAATTCCGTGCGGATTTCTATATGCTGACTATAAAAGGCACTCATCAGCGATGAGTGCCTTTTTGTCTTATATGATACAAAAATTAGAGAACGATGCTTGTTCCTGTCATTTCTGCGGGTTGCTCCATGCCCATTATTTTAAGCATTGTCGGAGCTATATCACAAAGTTTTCCGCCATCACGAAGCTTGCAATCATAACCGACAACAACAAACGGAACGGGGAATGTTGTGTGAGCTGTGAACGGTGTTCCGTCAGTGTCGATCATCTTGTCTGCATTGCCGTGGTCGGCTGTTATGAGCATTGCTCCGCCCATCTTTAAAACAGCATCTTTAACCTTTCCAACGCAGGTATCGACAGCCTCAACAGCCGCTTTTGCCGCATCAAATATACCGGTGTGACCGACCATGTCGCAGTTGGCGAAGTTGAGAATAACAACATCATATTTGTCGCTTTCAACAGCCTCAACAACTTTATCAGTGACCTCATAAGCGCTCATTTCGGGCTGAAGATCATAAGTTGCAACTTTCGGTGATGCCACGAGAATTCTGTCCTCACCGTCATACTGCTTTTCAACACCGCCGTTAAAGAAGAATGTTACATGAGCATATTTCTCGGTTTCGGCTATTCTCAACTGAGTCTTGCCGTTCTTTGAAAGATATTCACCGAGAGTATTCTCAAGTGTCTGCGGTTTGAAAGCGATATGAACGTTAGGCATGGTTGCATCATACTGTGTCATGCAGACATAGTAGAGTGGGAAGAAACCGTTCTTTCTCTCAAAGCCGTCAAAATCACTGTCAACGAATGAACGTGTGATTTCTCTTGCTCTGTCAGGACGGAAATTATAGAAAACAACGCTGTCGTTTGCCTTAATTGTTGCACCTTCGGCACAAACTGTCGGAACAACAAATTCATCTGTAACGTGTTTTCCTTCTTCGTCAATGGTCTCATATGATGCCTTAACAGCCGCAACCGGATCCGATGATTTGTTTCCCTCACCATAAACCATTGCAGCGTATGCCTTAGAAACTCTTTCCCAACGATTGTCTCTGTCCATTGCGTAATATCTGCCCATGACAGTGGCTATCTTGCCTAAACCGATTTCATCAAGCTTTTGCTGAGCCTCAGCGACATAATCAGCACCCGATGCGGGCGGAACGTCTCTGCCGTCAAGGAAACAGTGAAGCCATACCTCTTTAACACCCATCTTCTTTGCAAGCTCAACTATGGCGTACATATGAGTGTTATGAGAGTGAACACCGCCGTCTGAAAGCAGGCCCATGAGATGAAGTGCGGAGCCGTTTTTAAGGCAGTTTTCCATTGCACCGACAAGTGCCTCATTGTTGAAAAAATCACCGTCTGCAATTGACTTTGTGATTCTTGTCAATTCCTGATATACGATTCTGCCTGCACCGATGTTGGTGTGACCAACTTCGCTGTTGCCCATCTGTCCGTCAGGAAGTCCGACATCCATGCCCGATGCACCGATAAAAGTGTAGGGGTTTTCAGCCATGATCTTATCAAGATTGGGGGTGTTTGCCGCTTTAACGGCATTGCCGACTTCTGACGGATTGTTACCGAAACCGTCCATTATACATAATAAAACGGGTTTTTTCATAGTACGTTTTACCTCTTTGTTAAATTAAAATTAGTTCTCGCTGGCTGCCTTAACTATGATTGAGAAATCTTCAGCCTTGAGTGATGCGCCACCGATAAGACCGCCGTCAACGTTGACTTTCTTAACAAGTTCGTCAGCGTTTTTAGCGTTCATTGAGCCGCCGTACTGAACAGTGACTGCCTCTGCCGCATCTTCACCGTATGCTTCAGCTATAGCTGCTCTGACATAACCGTTACCCTCGTCAGCCTGATCTGCTGTCGCTGTAACACCTGTTCCTATAGCCCATACCGGCTCGTACGCAATAATAACGTTCTTAAGCTGATCGGCTGTTACGTTTGTAAGAGCCATCTTTGTCTGGAACTTAAGGAGAGTTTCAGTGTAACCAAGCTCTCTCTGCTCAAGAGTTTCACCAACGCAGATGATCGGCTTAAGACCTGCATTTAAAGCGGCAAGTGAGCGAAGGTTAACTGTCTGATCTGTTTCACCGAAGTAAGTTCTTCTTTCACTGTGACCGACAACAACATATTCAACACCACATTCTTTGAGCATTTCAGCTGAAACTTCGCCTGTATATGCACCCGATGCCTTAAAGTGAACATTTTCAGCACCGATCTTGATGTTTGAACCCTTAGCTGCCTCAACTGCCGCAGCAATGTCAACAAATGGAACGCAAAGAACAACTTCGCAATCTGCACCTGCAACAAGGGGCTTCATAGCGTTGATAAGTTCTGTTGTTTCTGACGGAGTTTTATTCATTTTCCAGTTACCTGCGATAACTGCCTTACGAACTGACTTTTTCATGATAATACTTCCTTTTGAGTTTATTTTTATATATTAGTCTTTATCGTTGAGAGCTGCAACACCCGGAAGCTCTTTGCCCTCAAGGAATTCGAGAGATGCGCCGCCGCCTGTTGAAATGTGGCTCATCTTATCGGCAAAGCCGAGTTTCTGAATAGCAGCCGCAGAGTCGCCACCGCCGATAATCGAAATAGCATCGCTGTCAGCTATAGCTGTTGCAACACCGATAGTACCGTTTGCGAAGTGTTCCCACTCGGAAACACCCATAGGTCCGTTCCAGATTACAGTGCCGGCATCTTTAACGGCATTTGCGAACATTTCTGTTGTTCTGGGGCCGATATCAAGGCCCATCCAGCCATCGGGAATATCGTCTGAATTAACAACCTGATATTCAGTGTCCTCTTTGTATTCTCTGCCGACAATGTTGTCAACGGGAATAAGGAAGTTAACGCCTTTTTCCTTAGCACTTTCCATCATCTGCTTTGCAAGGTCGATCTTGTCGTTTTCGCAGATAGAAGTGCCTACTGTGTGACCGAGAGCTGCGAAGAATGTGTAAGCCATACCGCCACCGACAATGAGAGTGTCAACCTTGTTGATGAGGTTTGTAATAACACCGATCTTGTCTGAAACTTTTGCACCGCCGAGGATAGCAACGAGAGGTCTCTTCGGATTTTCAAGAGCACCGCCTATATAGGTCAACTCTTTCTGAATGAGATAGCCGCAGACAGCGGGGAGGTAATCAGCAACACCTGTAGTTGATGAGTGAGCTCTGTGAGCTGAACCGAAAGCATCATTGACATAAACTTCTGCGAGAGAAGCGAGAGCCTTTGAAAATTCGGGATCGTTCTTTGTTTCTTCTGCGTGGAAACGGACATTTTCAAGGAGCATTACTTCACCGTCTTTAAGAGATGCGGCAAGCTCTTTTGCGCTGTCACCGACAACGTCTTTAGCCATTTTAACTTCCTGACCGAGAAGCTCAGAAAGACGAGCTGCAACGGGAGCAAGAGAAAATTCAGGATTAAACTCGCCCTTAGGTCTGCCGAGATGTGAGCAAAGAATGAGCTTTGCACCATTCTCGATGAGATATTTGATAGTGGGAAGTGAAGCAACGATTCTCTTATCGCTTGTTATAACTCCGTTTTCCATTTTGACATTGAAATCGCAACGGACAAGAACTTTTTTGCCCTTAACGTCAATGTCTTCAACTGATTTCTTGTTTAAAACGTTCATGGTAAATTCCTTTCATAATTATATTTTAATTTTCTACCACCCTACAGTATATATTAAAACAGCATTATTTTCAAGTATTAAAAAGCATAAACATAGGAAAATTTTGTAGAATTTTTGTCAAACATATATAATTTTTGACCAATTGAAAGAAAAGTAATCGAAGAAAATAAAATTTTGTTTTCTTTAAAAAGCCAACAAAGGCACGAGTTGTTTTTTTCGGCTTTCCGAAGGGTAGAATTTAAATGAAATTTCAGCTGTTAGTTTTTGGCGGCTGATTGGCACCCCAAACACCTGCGGTGTTAGGGGTACGCACTCAGCCGCCACCCGCCCGCAAGCGGGCGGGGTTCTCACACTCACCTGAATATAACAAAAAAAGTGGCGTACCGTTTGAAGTACGCCACTTTTTGATTACTTAGTGATTGTCGTTGAAATCTCTGAAATAATCAATAATCTGCTGAATGAGACTCTTGATGTACTGTACAAGATCGTAAATAAGTCCTGTTCCTTCCATTGTCGGTTCCTCCTTGTTGTATTTTACACTGATATGATACCAATAGTTGTTACGAAAAATGTTACTAAAATATGAACAATGCCTTAAAATTGTATATAATGTTTGATATTGTTTTAATAATCCTCTGCTTTGAGATTGACACAGGTCTGAGATTCTTATAAAATAGTAATGTCACTTATATATTTTAAAAAAGTGACATTATGAAGAAAACATTATAGTGGAGGAAAACAAAGCATGGAAAAATCATTAACAAACCAATCCCATGGTAGATTGTCCAAACGAAATTTATGGACATTTTCAATTGGATGTGTAGGCAGAGATATGATTTGCACCGGACTTTTTAACGGTCAATTGCTTAACTATGTCTATTTCACAAAACAGCTCACCGCATCACAGCTTGGCGTCTTAACATTGCTGATGACACTTGCGAAGGTATTTGACGCTTTCAATGATCCGGTTATGGGAAATATAGTCGATGCCACACACACTAAATGGGGCAAGTTCAAACCGTGGATATTCATAGGAATGTTGGGTACATCGGCTGTCGTTTCGGCATCATTTTCAAATACGCTCCAAGGCTGGTCGTACGTTATTTTTTTCGGAATAATGTATTTTATCTATAGCATTGTGTTCACGATGAACGATATTGCTTATTGGGGTATGATCCCATCACTTGCGAAGAATCCCGATGACAGGAACAGACTTTCATCTCTGACTGCACTTTGCGCAAACATCGGAGCAGGTGTGTGCGGTGTGTTAGTTCCGATACTTACAACAGGCTCGCTTGCTCTAAATGGTTCAGCCGTCTATGCGTACACGGTAATAAGCACTGTTTTGGTAGCATTATTTATCATTATTCAATCGGTGACATTGGTTGGTGTCAAAGAAGAACCTGAACAGAGATCCTCGACCGGAAATCGAGTCAGCCTTAAGCAAGTGATAGATGTTTTCAAGAATAACGATCAGCTCAGATGGGTGTCGCTTATTTTCCTTGCGACAAGACTCGTTCCCGGAGCGACAATAACTATGTTCATCTATTTTGAGTTCGGATATAACGGGACTTTGCTGACATTATTCTATGTGTTTAGTGGACTTGCAACGGTTGTGATAAATATGTTTTATCCCACCATTGGCAGACGTTTCACAAGACAGCAGATGTTGAAGTTGGGATTCATTTCACAGATTATCGGAAATGTTGGAATGTTCCTTGTCTTTCTTGTTGTACCGAATGAGACATTTTCTTTTGTTATTCCGTTCTTCAATGCAGAGGTTACGCTTAAGTTTATACTTATGGCGGCGATGTATTTCTTTGTCGGATTTGCTACCACAATATACTATATGGTACTCGTCGTATGTATTGCAAATACCACCGAGTACAATGAACTTATAACCGGTGAGAGAAATGAAGGTGTTATATTTGCGACAAGAGCTTTCCTTGTCAAACTTGGCAATGCTATCACAACACTATTCACGATGTTATTCTATATAATTATAGGAATCAGAGACACGACCGATAAGATAGCCGAGCTTGAGCAGGCGGCAAATCTCGGAACGATATCAAACGAAGTTAAGCTTTCACAAATAACTCAAATAATCTCTCAAGTTCCGGATTCAAAAACGTTAGGACTTATGCTTGTCATAACGGTGACACCGATAGTGTTCTTTGCGATAGGCTACACGCTGTTTAAGAAGAAGTTTAAGATCAGCGAAGAATATTATGATGAGATCATGAATGAGTTGGAAAACAAAAAAGCTTAAAACAAAAGCTGATATGCACCCCAAAAGTGTCTGACTATTGGGGTGTATAATATATATTCTGAACAGAAATCTCTGTTATTAAAAAAGCTTAAATTTGTCGCTAAACAAATTTAAGCTTTTGGTGCGGATAACAGGAGTTGAACCTGCACCGAGTTGCCCCGATTAGAACCTGAATCTAACGCGTCTGCCTATTCCGCCATATCCGCATATATTTAATTTTCAACCTTTAAGAAAATGTGCGCGTGACACTTGCGGTTACCAAAATTTTTTACGGCTTGGAGCGCCGAAAAATTTTGACCGCTGCACCTTTGTACGCTCGCTTAATCTGCCGCCGGCAGCGCTTCGCGAACAAACTGCCTATTCCGCCATATCCGCATATATTTAATTTTCAACCTTTAAGTGAATGTGCGCGTGACACTTGCGGTTACCAAAATTTTTTACGGCTTGGAGCGCCGAA
>CAZTSC010000021.1:0-2194 GCA_964616655.1 uncultured Faecalibacterium sp. | reverse complement strand
AATGTGCGCGTGACACTTGCGGTTACCAAAATTTTTTACGGCTTGGAGCGCCGAAAAATTTTGACCGCTGCACCTTTGTACGCTCGCTTAATCTGCCGCCGGCAGCGCTTCGCGAACAAACTGCCTATTCCGCCATATCCGCATATATTATAAAATGTCTCATATTTTTACACGGCTGAGACTGCCGAGGGAGAGACAAACATCTTAATCTCCGGGCATTATTATAACAGATAAAAGCTGTATTGTCAAACAAATTTAAAAAAATAACCAAAATTCTTTGTTGAAAATGTTTGTTTTTACTTGCTAATATTTTTTGCTGATGATATAATAACCTTATAACAAGCTGTGCTTTTGAAATTTGCCTGTTGCAGATAGCTTTTTCTTAAGTTGCGGTTTGGTGTACCGCACATTTAATGCGTACGGAAAATATGAACAAACAGGAGGAAAAGATATGAACAAAAAATGGTATAAGGAAATGTCCGTCTATCAAATTTGGACTCGCAGTTTTTGCGACTCAAACGGTGACGGAATAGGAGATCTTCCCGGCGTTTACAGCAAGCTGGACTATATCCAAAGTCTCGGTGTTGACGGAATTTGGTTTTCACCTATTTATCCTACACCCAATGCAGACTACGGATACGATATTTCGGACTATAAAAACATAAACCCCGAATTTGGTACTCTTGATGACTTCAAGAAAATACTTGACAGCGCTCATGAAAGAGGCATGAAAGTATTTATGGATCTTGTTGTTAATCACACATCAGATGAACATGAATGGTTCAAAGAGAGCTGCAAGAGTGTCGATAACCCATATCATGACTACTACATATGGAGAAAAGGCAAGGGCAAAAGACCTCCCAATAACTGGCTTTCGGCTTTCGAGGGCGGTGCATGGGAATATAACGAAAATTTAGATGAATACTATCTTCATGTTTTCGCTAAGAAACAGCCCGATCTCAATATGGATAATCCCAAAGTTCGTGAAGAAGTCAAGAGCATAATCCGTTTTTGGCTTGATATGGGCGTTGACGGATTCCGTGAGGACGTTATAAACTTCATTTCAAAAGAACCGGGACTTCCCAATGGCTTCCCACTTCCCGTTGCGGCAGGTGTGGAACACTATAAATACGGCCCGCATCTTGAAGAATATCTCGATGAGTTCAGAGCTGTTCAGAGAGAGTATGATTGTTTTGTTGTCGGTGAAGGGCCTATGACAACTCTCAAAGATGCTCTTAAGCTTTGCAGTGAAGGGCCGAATCAGAAACTTGATATGCTCATTTCGTTTGATCATATGAACGCAAACTGCTTTATGACCGACTGGGTTAAGACACCATTCAGCCTTAAAAAGTTGAAGTCAACGCTGACAAAATGGCAGGAAGCTATGAAAGGAGTCGGCTGGAACTGTCTTTATATCGAAAACCATGACCATCCGAGAATTATTGAGAGATACGGAAGTCTGAAATACAGAGTTGAAAGTGCAAAATCGCTTGCGGCTATGTATTTGTTCCTTTGCGGTACGCCGTTTATTTATCAGGGACAGGAAATCGGTATGACCAATATCAGAATGAACAATGTCAATGACTATAAAGACGTTTTGACTTTCAACAACTATAAGCTTTTTAAAAAGCTTGGATTTAATGATAAGCGTTTCCTTGACCTTTCATTTGAGGTTAACCGTGAAAACGCAAGAACACCTGTTCAGTGGAATGACAGTGAAAATGCAGGATTCACTACGGGTACACCTTGGTTTAATGTCAATGACAACTATAAAGAAATAAACGTTGAGGCGGCAGAAAAAGATCCTAACTCGATACTTAATTTCTATCGCAAGGCTCTTAATTTCCGCAAGACACACGAGGTTGCACTTTACGGTGAATATAATGAGCTTTTGAAAAACAGCAAGAAACTCTATGTTTATGAGAGAACTCTCGGAAAAGAAAGAATGCTTATACTTTGCTCATTTGCTGAAGACGGTGAAAAGTTTAACGCACCTGAAGGATATGATCTTAATAAGGGCGAAGTTGTTCTTTCAAACTATGACCTCAATCCTGTCTTTGATAACAGCTTTATCACAAGGCCATATGAATGTCGAGTATATTATTTTCCGGCAGAATAAACAATAAAAATATTAAACGGTACTCCGAGTTTTCGGAGTACCGTTTTTGTGTTGGTACGAGTGAATGTGTGCTTT
>CAZTSC010000020.1:0-38688 GCA_964616655.1 uncultured Faecalibacterium sp. | reverse complement strand
ACCGTCTCAACATGCCCCGTATGTGGGAACATATCCACCGGTTGGATCTTCTTACACACATAACCGTGCTTGACTAAGTAGGCTATATCCCTCGCTTGCGTTTCGGGGTTGCATGAAATATAAACTATCTTCTTCGGTGAAAGTGTGACTACGCTTGACAGAAAATTTACGTCGCTTCCGGCTCTCGGCGGATCCATTATCACAACGTCTGCCCTCTCCCCTGCCTTTGCCGCTTCAACCATGAATTTGCCTGCGTCTGCACAGTGGAAATACACATTTTTCGCTTTGTTGAGCCTTGCGTTGACTATCGCATCGTGAACGGCATCTCTGTTAAGCTCAACTCCCACTACATTGCCTGCCTTTTTTGAGGCTACTATGCCTATCGTTCCCGTTCCGCAATAGGCGTCGATGACTGTCTCTTTTCCGCTGAGTCCGGCGTACTCAATAGCGGTGTTATAAAGCTTTTCGGTCTGAATCGGGTTGATCTGATAAAACGACCTGGCCGATATTCTGAACTTACAACCGCATAGAATGTCCGTTATATATCCGTCACCATAAAGCACCTTTTCACTTTCTCCGAGAACCATGCTTGTCTTTGACGGATTAATATTTTGTACGACCGTAGTTATTTCGGGGTGCAACCTCAACAGCTCGGAGACAAACCTTTCACGGCTTTTGAATATCGGCGATGCCGTCACAAGAACGACCATTATTTCGCCCGTTGAAAAGCTGCGTTTGACCAAAACATGCCGCAAGAATCCTTTTCCGTTGTCCTCATTGTATGGAACTATCTTAAAATCGGGAAGCATTTTTCTGATAGAAACTATTATTTTATCCGCTTTTCTGTCCTCAAGTCGGCAGTTATCAACGCATACTATCCTATGACTTGCCGCTTGGTACACGCCGGATATGATCTTACCTCCCCTTGTTACACCGAATGCCGCTTGTACCTTATTTCGGTAATGTGTCGGGGTTTCCATGCCGATTATTTCTTCAACATGGCAATATTTTCCCAGTAATTTTATTACTTTTGCCTGTTTGAAGCTGAGTTGTTCGTCATACGTCATGTTTTGCAACTGACAGCCTCCGCATTTTTTATATAAAGCACAGCCGTTGCCTAAGCCGGCTTTTTTCTGCTTTTCGACGTTGTTCATATCAATTCCTCAATATTCTAATATTAAAAAGCCGCCTGAGAATATCAAGCGACTTTCAAATTGGTCATTTGGCAAATGAAGTTTGTTGCTGCATATCTCGGGTTTTTCTTGTTTGCACAATGGTGTGTACAGTAACGAAATCTTCTGCCTCAAATAACACTCTGCACTTTAAATCAGTCGTTTCAATAATGTTTTCAGTTTATTATACCTATACAAATGCAGTTTGTCAACATTCCCGATTATGGTGAAGGGTACGCCGACTGTGCGGGTTGTGCGGCGTTGTATTGCTGTTTTTTAGAAAATTGTAAATTTCACTTACAGTTGAATTTTCTTTGTACTATACTGTATTTACCACACAAAAAACTTAATATGGACACCTATAGAAGTGGGCAATTTTACTTTTGGTAAAATTGCCCACTTCCTTTTTCGCATATCCATTTCTATAGGTATATGGTGATTAAGTTTTTTGTGTGGTAGCAAATAGAGGTTTGTATTTTTCGTGTGTGCATTCCTCGGTTTGCACACACTTTTTTTATTTAGGAGGGTAGTAGAGGTTTAAACTCACACGAAACTAAAGTAAAATTTTAGGAGGAAAAACTATGAGCAACAACTCAAACAATAATTCAAATGTCGCAGGAACTATCTTTGCTATAATCATTGCTATCATTATAGCGATAGTCGTAATTGGCGGCAGCGGTTCGTCAAGCAGCAAAAAAAGTTGGAACGACCTAAGTGACAAAGAAAAAGACAATGCAAGATGGGCATATTATGCACAGCAGGCAATAGAAGAAAGGAAATAAGGTGAACAATATGAAAAAAGTAATTATCTCCATACTGGCAGCGTCTGTATTGATGACAAGTTTGTGTGCTTGCGGTTCGTCAAGCTCCTACTCATCAAATACGACTACCACAACCAAGAGCAAAAGTTCATATAGCTCCGGCTCAAAATATAGTAGCTCGTACAGTTCGGGTTCAAAGTATGGCAGTTCAAGTAGTACCACAAAACACAATTCGGGCGGTTACGATATGCCAAACAGCAGCGACAAATCATTTTCCGATTATGTTAAAAGAGTTGACCCTGACCTCTACAACGACATAAAGAGTAATTACGATTCACTGAAATGACAGCTGACAGGGCGATATGGAGAGCGATTTGTGCCTTTGTTATAGAATTGCACTTTGCAAGCCTTTGAACACACTGCTTATCGAACTCTCATCAGCGGCGGCGTTGTTACGGCACCCCACTCACTTCGTTCGGGGGTACACGTTCCAACGCCGTTTTTTCTCAGCAGCCGCCCTACTGGTCTGGCTGCTGAGAAAAAGTCGCAAACCGATACAACGGTTTGCGACTTGAAGATAATACCATATTTACCAAATCTTTTTGCTGTCGATATCAGCTTTTGCAAGAGTCATGAACTCCTCAACACTCATTGAGCCGATATCGCCCTCGCCTCTCTTACGAACAGAAACAGTTCCGTCTGCCGCCTCCTTGTCACCGACAACAAGCATATACGGAATCTTTTGCAACTGTGCCTCACGAAGCTTGTAACCAAGTTTTTCACTTCTTGAATCAACTTCAGCCCTGACACCGATTGCTGCAAGTTTCTCTCTGACCGCATCGGCAGCCTCAAAGTGTCTGTCAGCTATCGGAAGAACAATAACCTGTCTGGGTGCAAGCCACAGTGGAAATGCACCTGCAAAATGTTCAGTAATAACACCGATGAATCTCTCAATAGAACCAAGAACAACTCTATGGATCATAACCGGTCTGTGCTTTTCACCGTCAGGACCTGTGTATTCAAGTTCAAATCTTTCCGGCAACTGCATATCAAGCTGAATAGTTCCGCACTGCCATGTTCTTCCGAGTGAGTCCGAAAGATGGAAGTCAAGCTTAGGCCCATAGAACGCACCGTCACCCTCATTGATAACGTAGGTCTTGCCCATTTCTTCAACGGCTGTCTTGAGCGTTTCGGTTGCAAAATCCCAATCCTTGATATCGCCCATGTGATCTTCGGGCATTGTCGAAACTTCGATTTCATATGTCAGTCCGAATACCGAATAAACTTCATCGAAAAGTCGGACAACATTCTTGATCTCATCTTTCATCTGATCCCATGTCATGAAGATATGTGCATCATCTTGTGTGAAGCAACGAACACGGAATAAGCCGTGAAGAGCGCCTGAAAGCTCATGGCGGTGAACAAGGCCAAGTTCTCCGCAACGAAGCGGAAGGTCACGGTACGAATGCGGTTGGAGCTTATAGACAAGCATACCGCCCGGACAGTTCATCGGCTTTATGGCAAAGTCCGTATCATCAATAACCGTGGTGTACATATTCTCTTTATAGTGATCCCAGTGACCACTTCTCTCCCATAAGGCACGGTTAAGCATCATAGGAGTTGAAATTTCAACATAGTTATACTTTTTGTGTACCTCACGCCAATAGTCGATAAGAGTATTGCGAAGTGTCATGCCGTTTGGCAGGAAGAACGGAAAACCCGGGCCTTCATCAAGCATGGCGAATAAACCAAGCTCTTTTCCAAGCTTTCTGTGGTCACGCTTTTTAGCTTCTTCTATAGCCTCAAGATATGCGTCAAGGTCGGACTGTTTTGTGAACGCCGTACCATAGATACGCTGGAGCATCTTGTTTTTCTCGCTGCCTCTCCAATATGCACCGGTACACGAAGTAAGCTTGAAAGCCTTGATTCTGCTTGTGTCGGGAATGTGCGGTCCTGCACAAAGTTCTGTAAAGTCGCCCTGCTTGTAGAAACTGATATTTTCGCCCTTGTCAGCGTGTTCCTTAACAAGCTCAACTTTGTAGATTTCACCGAGATCCTCATAATGTTTTATTGCGTCTTGAGGTGACATTTCAAAGTGTTCGAGAACCAATCCCTCTTTGACGATCTTTTTCATTTCTTTTTCGATTTTTTCAAGATCTTCCGGTGTGAACGGTGCATCAACATCAAAGTCATAGTAGAATCCGTTGTCAATAGACGGGCCTATCGCAAGCTTTGCGTTGGGATAAAGTCTTTTGACCGCCTGAGCAAGAATATGCGATGCGGTGTGTCTGAAAGTACGCTTGCCGTCCTCATCATCAAAAGTGAGAATTTCGACCTCACAATCCGAGTTAAGGACTGTTCTTAAATCACAAATTTCACCGTTGACCTTAGCAAGACAAGCCGCCTTATAAAGTCCGGCTCCAATGCTTTTGGCAACGTCCATAACGCTGACACCGTTTTCAAATTCACGAACGTCATCACGAAGTTTAACTTTTATCATAATATCTGCTCCTTTGATATAGTTTACGAATAATATATGTTTTTGCGGTACGCCGGAGTTTATATTCGGGTAGTAAGTCAATTCTCAAAAGGGAGTCTACCTTCCCAAAAGGCAAAAATAAAAAGCCCACCCCTAAAAAGGGATGAAGCTTAACTCCACGGTTCCACCCAAATTCGGCTAATGCCGCACTCGATATGCCTTAACGCAGCAAACGTCAATCTTACACGTTCATGTCAGAACGCTTTCGATCGCTCTCAAGAGTGGTAGTGTTCTTCGCTTTAAAATGCGGGCTTTCAGCCGGCAAAACCGGCCCACAATCTCTGATATAAAGGCTTGAAGAAACCGTCTCCGTCACAGATTTAGTTTTCTATCTAATAAAGATTATCACAAAGGTGAAGTTTTGTCAAGATTAGAACGAAAAATCATTATTTTTTCTTAAACACTTGATTTTTGCGTGGGTATTAGGTATAATAATCGAGCTATATAAATAGTATAAATAATTTATGGAGAGTTGTCCGAGCTGGCCGAAGGAGCACGATTGGAAATCGTGTAAGTCGCAAACACGGCTTCGAGGGTTCGAATCCCTTGCTCTCCGCCATAAAACGGAGCATATTTGTCAATTGACAAATATGCTCCGTTTTTCGTCTAAAAGCACTAATTAAAATCTCAATAATAAATATTATGTTAAAAGGATATAGATTAAAACATATTAAAAATCAAGAAGTATTAAATCGCAACTTTCTATTTATTCTTTTCTGTTTTAACTTCTGCCAAACTGTTGACTTAGAGCCGTGATTATCTATTTCACACTTTCTTCACCACAAAGCACAGCCAACCGTTTTGTTCATATCTCTCTTGTACTTCAAATCCGTATTTCTTAAACGAAGATAAGACATCGTCTTCACGGGTATCTATAATTCCCGAAGTGATAAACACACTGTCCTCATTCATGAATTCCCCAACATTTTGGCAGAAAAGCATGATGACATCAGCGACTATGTTCGCCACAACAATATCATATGTTCCGCTGACCTTATCGACCAAATCACCCTCGTGTACTGTGAATTTCGGTTCGGAAAATCCGTTTAACTCCCCATTTTCCTTTGCCGTCTTGACCGCAAGCGGATCAATGTCAACTCCGATCGCATTTTCAGCTCCAAGTAAGAGTGAGGCTATTGACAAAATTCCGCTACCGCAGCCTATATCAAGAACAGTTTTTCCCTCAGAAACGTGTTTTTCGAGAGTTTCAAGGCAAAGTCTTGTTGTGTCATGAGATCCTGTTCCGAAAGCAAGTCCCGGTTCAATCTTAAGGACTTTTCTGTCGCCGCTTTCAACTTGATCTCTCCAAAGCGGCTGAATAAGCAGCTTTTCACCTACAGGCATCGGGTGAAAATACTGTTTCCAGTTGTTCTCCCAATCCTCATTTCGACAAGCGATAAGATCTATCTCGTTCTTTATTCCCTCCGCACTGTATCTCTCGCTCAAAAATGCCACAGCCTCGGCAGGACTTTCTTCGGGTGAAATATAGATGTGGACTATCGCTTTACTTCTGTCCTTTTTGAGAAGTTCCTCATCTATCAAGTCTATATGGGCTATCTCCCAAGCCTGCTGTTCAAGGTCGGTATAGTCCTCTATATATATGCCGTAGGGAACAACCATTGAGGCTATATCCCCTGCCTTGTCAACATTTTCGGCATCTATGGTTATTCTGACTTCTGTCCATTCACTCATTTTTAATTCTCCTTAATTTCAAGTATTGTTGCAGACAGCGGCTCAATATAAACTCCACCGTCACACATTGTTCCGTTAAAGTACGCATTGGCTTTCTGCCACTTGCGGTTTAGATAATAAGTTATAGCGTGTTCGTTGCGATTTGAAATAACCATTATCTCACTCGCTCCGCTTTTTCTGATATAAGCTATGCATGAGTCCTTTTCGCTGACAGGTAAAAACTCACCCTCTGCAAAGAGCGAACGATTCCGTCTGAAGTTACCGAGTTCTTTATACCACTGTATAAGTTCTCGGTTTTCCTTTCCCCAAGGATAACACTTTCTGTTGAACGGATCTTTATAGCCCTCCATTCCGGCTTCATCACCGTAATAAAGTGAGGGTACACCGGGAAGTGTATATTGAATAAGGCTTGCCATTTTAAGGAGTTTGACACCCTTCTTATATTCATCATCGGATAGCTTTTTGTTTGATTGCCAATCTCTGCCTTTATTCTCGCAGCTTTCTCCTACGAGCCTTGTTATAGCTCTTGCCGTGTCATGCGTTCCGATATGGTTCATCAAAACATTCACGACTTGCGGCGGATAATTTTCAATAACCGTCATTATCTTATCCGTAAAGCCCTCTGCAACGGAAGTTCTGACATAATCTATGACAGCATCGGCAAACGGATAATTCATCACACTGTCAAGCTGATCGCCCAAAAGATATCTTCTTCTTTTTCCATAGCTTGACTTGTTTGACGCATCTTCCCACACTTCTCCTAAGATAAGAGCATCTTTGTTTTCAGCTTTAACGGCTTTTCTGAAAGAATCGAGAAATTTGTCGGGTAGTTCATCTGCAACGTCAAGTCTCCACCCTTTAGCTCCTGCTTTAAGCCATTTCCTCGCTATTCCGTCTTTACCCGAAATAAAATCTATAAAGCTGTCGTTTGTTTCGTCAACTTCCGGGAGAATGTCTATCCCCCACCATGAATCGTATTTATCGGGGAAACTTTCAAATTTATACCAATTATAATATGGTGACTCTTTCGATTGATAAGCTCCGACAGAATTATATCTGCCGTATTTGTTGAAATAAACGCTGTCGTCACCCGTATGACTGAAAACACCGTCAAGGATAATACCAATGCCATATTTTTCAGCCTCTTTGCAAAGTGCGGTCAGCTCTTTTTCATTTCCGAGCAGAGGATCTATCCTTGAGTAATCAGCCGTGTCGTACCTATGATTTGAATTAGCCTCAAAAATAGGATTGAAATATATACAATTGACTCCCAATGAATAAAGATAGTCAAGCTTTTGACGCACTCCATCTAAATCACCACCGAAATAGTCATTGTTCTTTACCTTTCCGTTTTTGTCAGGTCGCCAAAGCGGCTCACCATCAAGATCGTCACGGATAATTCTGTCTTTCGGTATACCGGACTTCTTATCTCCCGAAAAGTGAAATCTGTCGGGAAAGATCTGATAAATTATTCCGCCCTTAAGCCAATCAGGTGTAGTAAAATCGGCAGAATAAACAGTCATTTGAAAATCCTTTCCCAAAGCGTTCAGTGTCCCTATTCCGTTGCCATAGTTTGTGATATAGTTCACTCCCCACGGTGTATAACACTCGAAACGGTACCAGCAAAGTCCGGTTTCGGTAGGAGTGTAATCAAGAGTCCACCACTCCTCGCTGTCGCCCTCCATTCTAAGCCAGCGAAAATGATTATAAAAGCCCTCCGCAAAGCTCTCGTTATCATTTCTGACAACAAGTGCAACTCCCGTGCATTTCATTTCACGGGGCAAGACAACATTGAACGTAACTGTCTCGCCCTGACGGATAGCACCAAATTTAGATTTATGAAGCTTGTTTCTTGAATTATAAGGTATATACATTCGGATAATTTCTTCCTTTCCGTGTATGCGGAGACTTTTCAGTATAATTTCATACTTCTGTAAATATATATTTAGTAACACTTTTTAATTTGCAGGTGATACTATGTTTGTTGTTTCATTAAAAAGAGATAATCTCAAAAAACTGATAATCGGAATTTTAGTTGCCATTATTGTTATTGTCGGTACGTATATTTTGCTGACAAACGTCAATGGAGAAAATAACAACACCGCTGTCAAAAACGGAATTAGTATGAAAGCCGGTGATAACACCGATCGAATTGCTTTCCTCTCTCAGTTCGGTTGGGAAGTCAGTGAAGATCCGATCGAGGTTTCCGAAGTCATAATTCCTGATGAATTTGACAGCACTTATGAAAAATATAATGAAATTCAAAAAGAACAAAATCTTGACCTCACAAAATATAAAGGTCAAAGAGTCAAAAAGTGGACATATGAGATAAAGAATTATCCGTCAATGGAAAACTCTGACGGAATAGTCAGAGCTAATCTGCTTGTTTATGACGGAGTTGTCGTAGGCGGAGATGTTTGCAGTATTGAGCTTGACGGATTCATGCATACCTTTGATTTTCCGAAAGATACCAAAGTTCAAAGCGGAAAAGCACCCAATAATATTGTCTCATCTAATACAGATTTAAGTAATGCTTCTGAAAGTGTCAGCAATGATCAATCGAAATCCAATTCATAAGTTTCAACAAGGCAAATGTTTTCCCCTACTTATTATCAAAAAATCTTTAACACCCAATCTTTGTATTTCTCCAAAATTCCTATATCGACCGTCACGACCATTCTAAGACCGTTTTCGGTGTATTCCTCCTCGTAAACAGCACCATCGTGACGGATCATAGCTGCAATGCCGCCGCTTGAGAAAGGTATGAGTAACTCAGCTTTTCTTCTTGTTGGCGGTAATGCGGCTGAAATTTCATTTAAAAGTGCATCTATGCCTTTCCCTTCAAGAGCTGAAATCATAACTGTTTTTCCAAAAGTCGGCATTGCGTATAAGTCGCCAATCAAGTCGCACTTATTCATAACGGAGATTATTGGCTTTCCGATACATCCGAGTTCTTCAAGAAGTTTTCTTGTCACATCAAGATGTTCACTGCAATTTTCATCACTTGCATCGCAGACATTTAAAATAACAGTTGCACTGCTTGCCTCCTCAAGTGTCGATTTGAAAGCCTCAACAAGATTATGCGGAAGTCGTCTGACAAGACCAACTGTGTCGATAAGCATAACCGTTCTGCCATCAGGAAGTTCCAACGCTCTTGATGTCGGATCAAGCGTTGCAAACAGTTTATTTTCCGCAAGCACTCCGGCATCTGTCAACTGATTCATGAGGGTGCTTTTCCCTGCGTTTGTATATCCAACTATAGCGACAGTTTGAACTCCGTCTTTCTCACGGCGCTGTCTGTGTCGGTCACGTCTTTTTTCGACCTCTTTAAGCTCCTGTTCAAGAGCCTGTATTCTTCTTCGGATATGTCTTTTATCGCTTTCAAGTTTAGTTTCGCCCGGACCTCGTGTACCTATTCCGCCACCGAGCCGTGACATTTCCGTGCCTTTTCCTCCGAGTCTTGGCAAAGAATATTTAAGCTGAGCTAATTCGACTTGCAATTTGCCTTCGTTTGATCTTGCTCTTGCGGCGAAAATATCAAGAATAAGAGTTGTTCGGTCTATAACTCTTGTTCCCGTCAGCATTTCAAGATTTCTCTGCTGAGACGGAGTCAACTCGCTGTCAAATATCAAAAGATCAACTTCGTTCATTGAGATAAACCCGATAATTTCACTCAGTTTTCCTTTGCCTACAAAAGTTGCCGCTTCAGGTCTTTCTTTTTTCTGAATGACCTTTGCCACAACATCCGCACCCGCCGTGACAGCAAGTTCTTCTAACTCATTTATCGAAACTTCAGCATCAAAATCACCCGTGTCAACGCTTATCAGCATCGCCTGTTCGGGCTTGGTTCTGTTTTCATAAAGTTTCATAGTCGTCTCCTTATGCCGTTTTATATTTAGGACAGCCCCCACTGAAGCTGTCCCTACGGTATTTCTAAAGTCTTGCAGTTTATTATCAGCCCTCAATCACAATAAGCTCTTTCGGGCAGTTTGTCAGATTTCTGTAACCATCAGGTGTAATGAAAGCCATATCTTCAATTCTTACACCAAACTTTCCGGGAAGATATATGCCCGGCTCATCAGTGATAAGATAACCCGGCTGAAGAATCTTCTTGCCTGCCGGAGAAACTCTGGGTTCTTCATGAATTTCAACACCAACTCCGTGACCAAGACCGTGACCGAAATATTCACCGTATCCGGCATCGGAAATAACATCTCTTGCCACTTTGTCAACGTCTTTGCAAGGTACACCCGGCTTCATCATCTCAAATCCGGCTTTTTGTGCCTTAAGAACAGTCTCATAAACCGACTTCATTTCTTCCGTTGCGTAACCAACTGCAATCGTACGAGTCATGTCGCTGTGATAGCCGCCAACAACTGCACCATAGTCCATTGTGATAAAGTCACCGGCTTTGATTTTTCTTTCACCCGGTACGCCGTGTGGCATTGAGGTTTTTTCTCCGCTAACGGCTATTGTCTCAAATGAGAGAGCTTCAGCACCGTTTCTCAACATAAAGTAATCAAGTTCAAGGCTGATTTCTCTCTCGGTCATGCCGATCTTAATGAAATCAAGCATATGGTCAAAAGCTTTTTCGGCTATACGCTGAGCCTTGACAACAAGATCTATCTCATCTTCATTTTTTACGATTCTAATTGAATTCACAGCATCGTCAAGAGTGCTGTCGGTCACGAATTCAACATCAAGACTTGATGCAAGCTGAGCAAGATCGGCAAGAGTCAATCTTTCCGCCTCAACTGCAAGCTTTTCAATTCCGAGTTCCGCAATTATGGGAGCAATGCTCTTTTTTAAGCTCTCAAAAAGCATAATTTCATCGCACTCTTTGCATTGAGCATTTGCTGCCTCAATATATCTGCTGTCGGTGAAAAAGACCGACTTATCTCCTGTCACTATCAAAAAACCATCAGTTGACGGAAACTGTGTGAAATATCTTCTGTTTTCCTCGCTGACTATTATAGCCGCAAAATCTTTATCTTTAAGAAAATCTTTAAGCTTTTGTGTGTTCATTTATTCCACTCCTTATCTGACTTTATGCTTTTGTCCCGACTTTTGTTCAAGTTCGAGCATATATTTTATAATAGGCTTTTCTTTGTGCCTTTTATATCTGTAGAAAAAATAGAATACCACTTCTCTTGACGGCGGTTCAACATAAACTGACACTCCGCCGACTTCATTTGCACCTTTGACATCTGAAAATATCTGATCTCCGATAAAAGCGATATCACTCACATCAACGCCGATCATCTCCGCTATTTCATAAAACGGTTTATGTTTCGGTTTCTTTGCGGCCGGTACGCATGGCAGTTTCAGCATTTTTGCAATTTCCATTGCTCGCTTTTTTCCGGCATTTGAGACAATGGCAACCGGAATTCCACTTTCTTTGAGATTTTCAACCCATTGACGTGAATTGCCAATAAAACGTTTTGTCGCATCATAACATAACGTGTTATCAATATCCAAAGCAACAGCTTTGACACCCCATGAAAGAATATCATCAAGAGTGATACTCTCTATGCTGTCATAGTGATACATTGGTATCAAGTTTATATTCATATATTGCTCCTAACACAGAGATATTTTAACCTAAACAGAATAAAAAGCAGGCTTACGCCTGCTTCTCTTCACTTACTTGTACTTGCGCTTACGAGCAGCCTCGGATTTTTTCTTCCTTGCAACTGAAGGCTTTTCATAGTGCTCTCTCTTACGAACCTCCTGGATAATACCATCTCTTGAGGTCTGTCTCTTGAAGCGTCTGAGAGCGCTGTCTAAAGATTCATTTTCTTTGACTTTAACCTGACTCATTTATTTCCCTCCCTCCGCCTGTTTAGCAGGGGTATATTTCCACATTTTCTGAGGAGACAAATAAGTTTATCTGTCTCCCCACTATAAGGATACTGTGTTATTATACAACTCTGTAAAATAATTGTCAATACTCAAATTCAAGTATTTTGATAAAAAGTTGCAACAAAAACTTGAATTTTTATTTAACAACGATGTTTACAAGCTTGCCTTTAACATAAAGCTCTTTGATGACCGTCTTGCCCTCGATAAGAGAAGCGATCTTTTCATCTTTCTTAACAAGCTCTATAACGTCAGCCTGCTCAATATCAGCGGGAACGTTGAATTTCGCCTTAACCTTGCCGTTTATCTGAGCAACGATCTCGATAGTTGAATCAACGCACTTGCTTTCGTCCCAATCAACCCATTTGCCGTTGGCAAGCATTCCCTCAAAGCCGTTTTGCTGCCACATTTCTTCGGTGACATGAGGGGCAAAGGGATTGAGAAGTGTGAGGTACACTCTGAGTTCCTTCTTGGTTATACTTCCGCAATCATAAATTTGGTTAAGCAAAGTCATCAAAGCTGCTATAGCTGTGTTGTACTTCATAGCCTCTATGTCTTCTGAGACTTTCTTTATCGTCTTGTTGAACGGAACTTCAAGCTTAGATGAATAGTCATCGCTGTCTGTAACCATTTCACCGAGATTCCATACTCTGTCAATAAATCTCTTACAACCCTTAACACTGCTCTCACTCCACGGGGCAGCCTTTTCATAGTCGCCCATGAACAATACATAAGTACGAAGAACGTCAGCACCGTAAGCATCAACAACTTCGTTGGGATCAACAACATTGCCCTTTGACTTGCTCATCTTATCTCCGTCAGGGCCGAGAATCAATCCCTGAGCAGTTCTCTTGGCGTACGGTTCATCACAGGGAACAGCTCCGATATCATAAAGGAACTTATGCCAGAAGCGTGAATATATAACGTGACGTGTGACGTGTTCCATGCCGCCGTTATACCAATCAACGGGAAGCCAATAGTTAAGCTTGTCAAAATCGGCAAATGCCTTGTCATTGTGAGGATCAATATATCGCAAGAAATACCATGACGAACCTGCCCACTGAGGCATGGTGTCTGTCTCTCTCTTAGCCTTGCCACCGCACTTCGGGCAGGTGCAGTTGACAAAATCATCTATCTTTGCCAGCGGACTTTCACCGTCTGTGCCGGGTTTGAAATCCTTGACCGGAGGCAATTTAAGCGGAAGCTCATCATAGGGAACGGCAACCATTCCGCACTTCTCGCAGTGAACGATCGGGATAGGTTCGCCCCAGTAACGCTGGCGGTTGAATGCCCAGTCTTTCATTTTATACTGAACGCCCTTTTCGCCTATGCCTTTTTCGGCTAAAAATTCGAGCATCTTCTTGATGGACTCTTTCTTATTTGTCAAACCGTTGAGGAAATCGGAGTTGACCATCTCACCGTCACCGGTATAAGCCTCAACCGAAATGTCGCCGCCTTTGATAACTTCGATAATGTCAATGCCGAATTTCTTCGCAAACTCATAGTCACGCTGATCGTGAGCCGGAACAGCCATGATAGCGCCTGTACCGTAGCCCATCATAACGTAGTCCGATATGTAGATCGGTATTTCCTTTCCGTTGACGGGATTTATAGCTACTAAGCCATCAAGACGTACACCGGTTTTATCTTTAACGAGCTGTGTTCTTTCAAACTCGGTTTTCTTAGCACATTCTGTCTTATATGAGTCAATTTCATCAGTGTTTTTAAGCTTGCTTCTATATTTGTCAAGCAACGGATGCTCCGGAGCCATAACCATGAAAGTGACACCGAAAAGTGTATCCGGTCTTGTGGTGTATATCTTAAGCTGTTCGTCTGTGTCTTTTATTGTGAAGTTGACAAATGCACCGGTGGACTTGCCTATCCAGTTTCTCTGCTGAAGTTTGATGTTCGGAAGATAGTCAACTCTGTCAAGTCCTTCAAGAAGTTTGTCAGCATATTCTGTGATACGGAGATACCAAACATCTTTTGACTTTTGAACGATATCGCTGTGGCAAATGTCGCACTTGCCGCCCTGCGAGTCCTCATTTGAAAGAACAACCTTACATGACGGACAATAGTTGACGAGAGTCTTGTCTCTGAAAGCAAGACCGTTTTCAAACATTTTAAGGAATATCCACTGTGTCCACTTGTAGTAGTTCTCCTGCGTAGTATCTATAACTCTGTCCCAATCAAATGAGAAACCGACTTTTCTGAGCTGAGAAGTGAACTTTGTGATGTTCATATCGGTAACTTCTCTGGGATGAATACCTGTCTTGATAGCGTAGTTTTCAGTCGGCAGACCGTAAGCATCGAAACCAATGGGGAAAAGAACATTGTAACCCTGCATTCTTCTCTTTCTTGAAACAACCTCCAGACCGGAATAAGCCTTTATATGTCCAACGTGCATACCTGCACCTGAGGGGTATGGGAACTCGACAAGAGCATAAAACTTCGGCTTGTCAAACTCGTCTTTTGCCTTGAAAACGCCTGTGTCCTCCCATATTTTCTGCCATTTTGTTTCCGTTGATTTAAAATCGTATTTCATGTTATATTCAATTCCTTTCGATTATGGATTATTCTGTTATAAGATCGCTGATGTCAATTACTTTAGCATCGCTCCATAGTCGTTCAAGATTATAGTAATCACGGCTTTCCTTTGTGAAAATGTGGATAAGCACCTCATTATAGTCAAGCAATATCCAGCCTGTAGCTCTGCCCTCAATGTGGAGGGGTTTGATTCCGAGTTTGTCAAGCTCAAATTCAACCTCATCGGCGAGAGCCTTGACGTGAGTGTTTGAAGTGCCGTTTGCGATAACGAAATAGTCACTGACTATTGTACGCTCGGTTGTTTCTATGGCTTCGATATCGACTGCTTTTTTGCTGTCAAGTATCTTAACGGCTGTCTTAGCCAATTCTAAACCTGTCATTTAACCTCGCTCCTTTCGTTTATGATAAGTTCATTATAAAAATCAACACTGTCGGTATGGATTATCCCTTTTTCTTCTGACAGCTTTTTTAATGTATACTGAAGTGAATAAATTGCCGCTTCTTCAAGGCTTTGAACCGCCTTGAACCGCATAACGTCAACATCGGGGTAATTTCTTTCAGCCGAAATATAGTCAGCTATATAAATTATCTTCTCCATAAGGCTCATGCCTGCCCTGCCCGTTGTGTGATAACGCACGGCAGAGAGTATTTGCGGATCGGTTATGCCGAGTTCTTCTCTGAGATAGCACTCTCCTGCCATAGCATGCCACAGTTTCGGATTATTTTTTTCGGCTCGGCTTAAAATTATACCACCTTTTTTCATGATTTGCAACTGCTCTTCCTTAGATGCGTTTTTCATAATATCATGAAGTAATCCGGTAAGATAAGCCTTATCCTCATCTTCTCCATACATCTGTGCAAGCATTGAGGCACTTTCGGCGACATTGAGTGAATGGAGAAATCTGTAATCATCAAGCTTTTCTCTCAAAAGTTTCTTATATTCAGGATACGGACTTTCATAAAGCAAATTTATTCTCGCATAGTCGAAAACTTCTCTGCTTGTCAAATCGCAGTTGTCAAGTCCCAGCATAATATGCTGTCTGACATCGGTTGAGCTGACGATCATCGGCTCAACATCGGCTATCATTATCTCGCCCTTGCTTTCGTCAAGGCCTAATGTTTCTTTTGCGTACGCTGAAAGTGTTTCTTTTGAAATTTCGTCACTTCTCGATGCGACACAAAGCTTGACAAGTGAAATTATATCATTATACCTATACCACTCATGAAATGTCAAAAGCATATCTGAACCAATGATCAAAAACAATTCATCATCGGGATAAATTTCTTTAAGCTGTGTCAGTGTGTCATAGGTATAGCTTTTGCCCTGACGCTTAATTTCAATATCGCTGACAGTGAAAAAATCCTCATTAAACATAAGCTCGCACATTCTTATTCTGTGCTTTCCACCGGCAAGCTGTTTGCTTTCCTTATGGGGCGGAACATATGACGGAATGACGATTATTCTGTCAATGTCAGCCGCCGCTTTTATTTCAAGTGCAAGATTTTTGTGTCCCTCATGCGGTGGGTTGAATGTACCGCCGAAAACGGCTATTTTCATTTTTATCACCTTTTATTAAAACGCTGTTTTTTATACTCACCCGATGCCGCTTTTATTCTTGCATTTCTTGCGGCAAGCTTTTTAGCTTTTTCTTTTTCCTTGAGCTTTTTGGCAATTTCCGGATTTTCCCTGTAAAGCACGATAACACCGCCGATGACCTGTATAACATCGCTGTTTGTCTTTTCAGCAAGCTCATCGGCAACTTCTCTCGGAGTCATAGGTGACGATTCAAGCAAAACCTTAAGCTTGATAAGTTCTCTTGCTCTGAGTGCGTCATCGGTCTGTTTTATCAGTGCATCGCTCATTCCGCCCTTGCCGACCTGAAACAACGGCTCAAGTGAATTTGCCTTTGCACGAAATGCTGCTCTTTCTTTACCTGTCATTTATAAAATACTCCTTATTTATTTGTTCCAAATATTTTTCAAGTTCATCTTTAAGCTTATCAAGTGCCTTGCCTCTGTGACTTATTTTGTCTTTTTCATCGGCTGTCATCTCTGCAAAACTTTTTTCTCCGACCATGAATACCGGATCATAGCCGAAACCTCCGTTACCCTTGCGCTCAAAGCCTATAGTACCCTCACAAGTTCCGCTGACCGTGATGGAATCACCATTAGGGAACACACAGCAGACAGCACTCTTAAATCTCGCTGTTCTTTCCTCCGCAGGCACATCTTTGAGCATTGACAGAAGTTTGTCTATATTCGCCTCATCGTCACCGTGAACTCCCGAAAATCTCGCCGAATACACACCGGGAGCGCCCGAAAGTGCATCGACCATCAAACCCGAATCATCAGCTATGCAAGGCAGTTTGCTCTCCTCGCAGCCACTTTTTGCCTTGATATAAGCATTTTCCTCAAAGGTTTCGCCTGTTTCCTCCGGCTCTGTGAGAGTTAAGCCAACCTGTTCTGCCGTGACGGCATTTATGCCCAATGGAGCAAGTATTCTTTCCATTTCACCGAGCTTTTTCTTGTTATGTGTAGCTATAATAAAATTCATTTCATTATCCTCAAATTCAAACTTATTGCATAAATCTGTCTGATTTAAGACAGATTTATAAGCAAATAAGATTATCCAGCGTTCTCGTCATCGTCCTCTTTGACGGTTTCGGCTGTGTTTTCAAACAAAGCCTTAGCAAAAGCAGAAGGATCAAACGGTTGAAGATCGTCTATACCCTCACCGACACCTATAAACTTAACGGGAAGTTTCAGCTCATTCTTTATCGCAAGAACGACACCGCCTCTCGCAGTTCCGTCAAGTTTAGTTAAAGCTATGCCCGTGATCTCGGCAACATTCATAAACTCTCTTGCCTGATTAACGGCATTCTGACCGGTGGTCGCATCAAGAACAAGAAGTATTTCTCTGTCCGACCACGGCAGCTCACGGTCGATAACTCTGTATATCTTCCCTAGTTCGTCCATAAGGTTCTTCTTGTTATGAAGTCTGCCCGCTGTGTCGCAAATTATGATATCGCAGTCTCTTGCGATACCGGCATTTATCGTGTCAAACACAACAGCCGCCGGATCAGCGCCCTCTTTATGCTTGATAAGATCGACACCGGCTCTGTCAGCCCAAACTTCAAGTTGTTCTATCGCCGCAGCTCTGAATGTGTCCGCTGCGCCGAGGATAACTTTCTTGCCTTCAGCTTTATAGCGTGAGGCAAGCTTTCCGATCGTTGTCGTCTTTCCGACACCATTGACACCGATAACAAGAATTATTGACGGAATCGTGACAAGTCCCATATCTTCGCCACCTTGAAGCAAATCCGATATAATCTCCTGAATAATTATCTTAGCGTGTTTAGGATTTCTGACCTCGTTTTTGTTGACTCGCTTTCTCAGTTCTTCGACTATATCCTGAGCCGTCTTAACTCCGACATCGCCCATAACTAAGACTTCTTCCAGTTCTTCAAAGAGGTCATCGTTTATTTCTTCGTATGCACCGAGTACGTCCTCGATCGCACCCGACACGTTTTCTCTGGTCTTTTTCAGACCAAAACCTAATTTCTTAAAAATTCCCATAATTCTGCCTCCTTATGTAATTCCGAGTCGTCTTGCCATTTCGGCTGTTTTCAGCTCTAAGAGCTTTGACACGCCCTCCTCCTGCATTGTGACACCGTAAAGCATATCCGCTTCCTCCATAGAGCCTCGTCTGTGAGTAATCAGAACAAACTGTGTAGTGTCTGTCATTCTTCTGAGATACTGGGCATACTTTGAAACATTAACTTCGTCAAGAGCCGCCTCGACCTCATCGAAGATGCAGAACGGTGCGGGATTGACCTTGATTATAGCTATCAAAAGAGCTATAGCGGAAAGTGCCTTTTCGCCACCCGAAAGCAGGTCGATATTCTGAACGTTCTTGCCGGGGGGCTGAACCTTTATCTCAATGTTGCTTTCAAGTACATTTGACGGATCTTCAAGCCTGAGTTCCGCCATACCGCCGGAAAACAGCTCTTGGAATGTTGTTTTAAATTCGCCGCTGATTTTTGCGAACTGCTCTCGGAACTGTTCAGCCATTTTCGCTGTCAACTCATCTATGAGTTTGATAAGTTCAGCCTTGCTCTTTTCAACATCACCAACCTGAGCTGACATGAACTCATATCTCTCGCCGACTTCTTTGTATTCTTCGATAGCTCCAACATTGACACTGCCGAGAGACCTTATCTGACCTTTTAACTCACCGAGTCTGCGTTGAGCTTTGTGCGGTTCTTCGATAACTATGCCGAGTTGTTCCGCCTCACGTCTTGTCAGCTGATATTCGTCATAAAGCTTATTTATCGTGTCGTCATACTCTTTGAGCATGGTGACTTTTCTTTCTTCAAGTCTTGCCAACTCGCCGCTTATACGTTCACGCTCCGTGGTCTTATTTCTTTCAAGTACACGAAGTTTCGTTGATTGTCCTTCGGCTTCGTTCCTGTCGTTTTGAAGTTTGGCGATCAACTCTTTTGAATTTCCGCCGTTTTCACGAAGTGACTGAGCCTCAGACTTAAGCCTTGCTATTTCATTTGAAAGCTCTGCATTTTTGTTTTTAATTTCTTCTATTTCGCTGTCAAGCTCAAGCATCTTATTGCTTTGTGAGCTTATTCTGGATTCAAGCTCAGATATTGAAGAACGTCTTATTTCGATATCTTTTTCAGCCCCTCTGATTGCGAGATTTATCTCTGTCGCTTCAGCTGATATCTTTTCTTTAAGTTCATCGCTTTCCTTGCGTTTTTCTCCAAGTTCTTCAAGACGCTTCTCACTTTCGGATATTCTTTCACTTATATTTTTAATTCTTGTTTCCGAATCAGTACAAATCTTGTCAATGGCTTTGATTCTCTCATCAGCGGAGGTCTTTTCCTCTTGCAGTTCATCAAGGGCTTTTCTTGCCGCCGCAAGCTGTTCCTGAGTCAATCTCATTTCACCCTGACGGCGGATCTTGTCCTCTTGACTTCTGAGAAGATCGGACTTTGCGCCGTCAAGTTCTGCCATTGAAGTATTGAGATCTTCCGAGATAAGCTTAAAGCTTTCCTGCAACATATCGAGTTTTTTCTGCTCCTCTTTCACTGCGTTTGAAAGCTTCTCTATTTCGGTTGACCTTGAAAGTATGCCTGCGTTCTGCGTTCTCGATCCGCCTGTCATAGAACCGCCTGCGTTTATGACCTGGCCGTCAAGAGTAACTATTTTGAATCTGTTTTGATAACGTTTTCCTATAGCTATCGCACTGTCCATATCTTCGCAAACAACAGTTCTTCCGAGAAGATTCTTTATAATATTGTCATACTTCTTATCGTACGACAAAAGATTGGTCGCAATATCGACAAAGCCAAAGCAATCGTCAAGCCCGTTTTCCTGCAAAGTTTTAGCCTTTATCGCCGTCAAAGGCAAGAAAGTCGCACGGCCGGAATTCGATCTTTTCAAAAATTCGATAGCTCTCTTGGCATCGTTCTCGCTGTCGGTGACAATGTTCTGTATTGCTGCACCGAAAGCTGTTTCGACAGCTACTGCGTACTTATTATCAACAGTAATGAGCTGCGACACTGCACCATGAATACCTCTGAGCGTTCCTCTTTTAACTTCACGCATGACCGCTTTGACAGCTCCCGAATAGCCCTCCATGTTCTTTTCGAGATCTTCAAGCATCTTAGCTCTTGATTCTTTTTTTCTGATTTCAAAAGCTTTGTCATCAATATTTTTCTTCAGTTCATCAGCTTTTTGAGTTCGATTTTTTACTCTAATCTCATATCCGCTGACGGTGTTTGTCAAGCTTATTATCGTTTCTTCCAGTTCTTGAAGTGCCGATTCTTGGCTTTTTGCTTCTTTTTCAAGTTCATCAGCCGTCTGACTTCTTGATTCGATTATTTCATCTATAGCCGACTGTCTTGATTTTATCTCGTCTATTGAAGATTTAGCTGTTGAATAAGCAACTCTGTTATCCGCAAGATCTTTTGTCAGTCCTGCAATTTTGGCGGACAGCTCACTGCTTTCATCAGCCAAATCACCGCCAAGCTTTTGAGTCTGTGTTATTCTTTCGGCAAGCTTTAACAACTGTCTTTGTTTTTCTTCGGAAAGAACCGTAAGCTCTGATATTTCCTTTTTGCAGTTTTCTATTTCTTTTTCTATCGCCGCTTTTGCATCGGTGTTTTCACTGCGTTCTCTTGTTATTCTTTCGATCGTGCTGTCATTATGTTCTATTGAATTTTCCAAGACAGCTATATTTGCATCTATCGACAAGGCTTGTTCTTCATATTTGGCAACGTTCGCCCTAACCTGTTCGATTTCGACCGTTATTCTCTGACTTTCGGAAATTGCCTCATCAATCTTTTTTTCAATCGTTTCAAGCTCTGTCTCCGCCTGCTCATACTCATTGGTACATATAGACAGCTTGTCTTCCTGCTCTTTGAGTTCTTTTTTAGCCTTTTCAATCGTATAAAGCCACAATCCTATTTCAAGCTCTTTCTTTTCTCCGGCAAGCACAAGAAATTTTTCAGCTTTTTCACTTTGTATTTTCAATGGGCCTATACGATTTTCAAGTTCGGTGAGTATATCACGAAGTCTGACAAGGTTTTCCTCTGCTTGAGCCAGTTTTCTGAGTGAATCTGTTCTGCTGTAGCGGTAGTGAGAAATGCCTGCCGCTTCTTCAAACATTTCACGGCGTTCGTTTCCTCTTGTGGAGATCATAGTGTCGATCTTGCCTTGGCTGACCATTGAATAGCCGTCTCTGCCAAGACCTGTGTCCATGAACATTTCATGGATATCACGAAGTCTGACCGTTTCTCCGTTTATCGCATATTCGCTGTCGCCCGAACGGTAGTATCTTCTTGTAACAGCGACCTCATCTGTGTCATATTTTTTTATGCTTTTATCGGTGTTATCAAGTCTGAGCGTAACCTGAGCATAACCCAAAGGTCTGCGAACACTTGTTCCGCTGAAGATAACATCTTCCATTTTCGAGCCTCGCAGACTTTTTGTTGACTGCTCACCGAGAACCCAGCGTATAGCGTCTGAAATGTTGCTTTTTCCGCTTCCATTCGGGCCTACAACCGCCGTGATTCCCTTTTCAAACTCGAATACGGTTTTATCTGCAAAGGACTTAAAGCCCTGCATTTCCAATGCTTTTAAAATCATGTCAGTTTCCTTTCGGTACGATTTTTATGTCGTACTTCTTCATCGTTGGATCTTGAATTATCCGACAGCTATAACCTAAACGATTAAGCTTTTCGATGTTGCTGCGTTTTTGACCGAGTGCCTGCGAAACAAACTTTGAGGAAACGGTCAAATCAATATTTCCTTTAGGTACGCCCTCTAAGAGAGCGATTTCATTATTTAAATATATTCGGCTCTCACAAAGTTCCCTGAAAGCCGGATGATATACACCGGCAACAAATCCTTCCTCAACATTTCCGCCGGAGTGAAGTCCGAGCCTTATGACGGGGATATCCGCTTCATTGAACATTTTCAAAAGCTCACTGCAAAGTTCAACCGCCTCATCAAGATCTTGCGGCCTGTATTCGCCTTGCCTGTATTTTTCGCAAAGTTCCGTGTTTTCAAGCACAACCGTAGGATATATTCTCACAGTATCAGGTTTTAAGTCGATAAGCTTTTTAGCCGTTTCAATATCCTTTTCGGGTGTCGAACCGTACAATCCGGTCATCATCTGATGTCCGAGTTCAAATCCGTAAGTTTTAATAAGTGCTGAGGCTTTGACTACCGAATTTGAGTCGTGACCTCTGTTGTTTAGACATAAAACGTCATTGTCCATACTCTGACAGCCGAGTTCTATCGCTGTCACACCATAATATCTGAGTATATCGAGAACTTCAACATCTATACAATCAGGTCTTGTGGATATTCTTATTCCACCGATTCTGCCGCTTTTTATATATTCACTTGCACTTTCAAGTAATTTCACCATAAGATCACGGTCTATTGCCGTGAAACTTCCTCCGAAAAATGCTATCTCGCCTTTCGAGCAGTCTCTTGACCTCAACGCAGTCTCTGCGGCGTACCTGACATCATCGGGCGTAATCTGTTTAACACAGCCGGATATGCTCTTTTGATTGCAAAAGCTGCACTGATGAGGACAGCCCAAATGCGGAACAAAAAGTGCGATATTTATATGCTTGCTCATTTGTCTATATCTATTCCCATAAGAGCAAGTGCGGCTTTGGCAGCCTCCTGCTCAGCGATCTTTTTGCTCTTTCCTATTCCGCTGCCGATAACGTTGCTGTCCAAATGCACCTCAACCTCAAAGCGTTTGTCATGGTCAGGGCCGCTTTCACCAACAAGTACATATGAAATATGTTCTTCCGGATTCTTCTGAATTATCTCCTGAAGTGCGGTTTTGTAATCGTGAAAACTGCTTTTTTCAACCGCTGCCTTTGAAATAAAACGAAGAACAAACTCTTTAGCCGCAGACATTCCGCCGTCAAGATAGATAGCGGCTATAACCGACTCAAACGCATCGGACAAAATAGATGGTCTTTCCGCACCGTGAGTTCTCATTTCGCCTTTGCCCAAAAGCAGATACTTGCCGAGATCAAGCTCCTTGGCAAAAACGAAAAGCGACTTTTCACACACGGTCGATGCTCTGAGTTTTGTCAGCTCACCCTCCGGAAGATCAAAATTATGGAAAAAGTATTCCGCTGTTATGACACCTAAAACGGAATCGCCCAAAAACTCCATTCGCTCATTACTGCCATAAGATAAATGCTTTTCATTGGCGTATGATGAATGAGTCAGAGCGTGAGTCAAAAGTTGTGGATTTTTAAATTTATAGCCTAATTTATTTTCAAGCTCCGTCAATTTATTCACTCCTTATTTCTTTCAAAAAACTTTCTAAATCCTTTATGCCTCTTTCTGCAAGTGCTTTATATCTTTCTTTTTTGTCTCTTATATGAGGCTCTATCGGCGGAAGTACACCGAAGTTTGCACCCATCGGTTGGAAGTTCTTCACACTTTCATCGCTGATATATCTTGAAAGTGCGCCCATCATTGTTGTTTCGGGAAGTGTCACGGTTTCAAGTCCGTTCAATCTTCTGACCGCATTAAATCCGGCTAAAATTCCGGATGATGCTGATTCCATATATCCCTCAACACCTGTTATCTGACCGGCAAAAAAGAGATCATTTCTGTCTCTGAATGAATAATCCGAATTTAAAAGCATGGGTGAATTGATGAACGTGTTTCTGTGCATAACACCATATCTGACAAACTCGGCATTCTCAAGAGCAGGAATAAGCGAGAATATCCTCTTTTGTTCGGGAAATTTCAAATTGGTCTGAAATCCGACAAGATTATATAAAGTACCATTGCTGTTCTCTTTTCTCAACTGTAAGACCGCCCACGGGCGATGTCCGGTTCTCGGATCACGAAGTCCGACAGGCTTAAGAGGCCCAAAACGCATTGTGTCAGCTCCCCTTGAAGCCATAACTTCTATGGGCATACAGCCCTCATAGACATCTTTTCTCTTATCGAAAGAGTGAAGCTCGGCACTTTCACCGCCTATAAGTTCGCTATAAAACCTCTCATATTCTTCTTTATTCATCGGGCAGTTAATGTAGTCATCATCACCACCTCGGTCGTACCTTGACGCAGTGAAAGCTTTTTCCATATTCAAGCTTTCAAATGTAACTATCGGAGCTGCCGCATCGAAAAAGTAAAGTCCGTCACCGCATAAAGATTTGATGCTTTCACTTAAAGCGTCACTTGCAAGCGGCCCTGCCGCAACAATAACATCACCGTTAGGGATTTCTGTGACCTCTTTTCTTATAAGAGCAATGTTCTCGTGATTTTCTATCATCTCCGTTATCTTTTCGGAAAACTTATCACGATCAACCGCCAATGCACCGCCTGCCTCAACACGGCTTAAATCTGCCGCTTTCATGCAGATTGAACCGAAATGACGCATTTCTTCTTTTAGAAGTCCTGCCGCCGATTCAAGTCGCATTGCCTTAAGAGAATTTGAACAGACAAGCTCGGCAAGGGTACTTTTTGTGTGAGCAGGTGAATATTTTTCGGGCTTCATTTCATAAAGCTCAACCTTTATTCCGCTTTCGGCTATCTGCCACGCCGCCTCAACTCCTGCAAGACCGCCGCCGATGACTTTAACTGTTCTTTGCATTATCTTCTTCCTTTTTTGATTTTCTTTTAGCTTTGGTTTGATATCCGCATTTTTCGTCAAGACAGCTCAAAATACCGCCCTTGCCTTTAAACAGGCTCTTTCCGCATTGCGGACACTTTTCTTCTGTTGGCTTATCCCATGTTGCAAAATCACATTCCGGCCACTTCTCACAGCCAAAGAAAACATAACCTTTCTTGCTCTTTCTTGAAATGACTTTCGCTCCGCATTTCGGACAAAGTGCATTTGTCTCTTGAATAAGCGGCTTTGTGTTCTTACATTCGGGATATCCGGGACAAGCGAGGAATTTTCCGAAACGTCCGGTCTTAACGACCATCATCCTGCCGCACTTTTCGCACGGAATATCGGTCTGATCCTCCTTGAGTTTGATTTTCACACCCTCCATATCGGCTTTAGCCTTTTTAAGTGTCACTTCAAACTCATCATAAAAGTTATGGAGCATATCAATGTAGTTTTCTTCGCCCTCCCCAACTTTATCAAGATTGGTTTCCATTTGAGCCGTAAATTTGACATTGACTATCTTCGGAAATTTATCTTTCAAAAGGTTGGCTATTGCCTCTCCGAGTTCTGTCGGTGAAAGCTGTTTATTCTGTCTTGTGACATACTCACGCTTGATTATCGTTGAAACTATTGTCGCATAGGTGCTTGGTCTGCCGACTCCGTTTTCTTCAAGAGTTTTGATGAGCGTATCCTCTGTATATCTGGCAGGTGGCTGAGTGAAATGCTGATTCGGCTCAATTTTCTTCGGCTTAACCTTATCGCCGTTCTTTATATCAGCCGGAAGTGCCTTTGCATCGGCATCACCACTGACATCATAAAGAGCCGTAAATCCGTCAAATTTGACCGTGTAGCCACTTGCTGTGAACTTGCAGAAACCATCAGTACCCTCTTTTTCGGCATTTATCTCGATCTTGACAGTGTTTTGAATACATTCAGCCATGAGCGAGGCAACAAATCTTTTCCAAATGAGATTATATAATTTATATTGTTCTGCGGTCAGACTCGACTTAACCTGTTCGGGAGTTATAGAAACAGTTGACGGTCTTATCGCCTCATGTCCGTCTTGAGCGTTGTTTCTCGACTTGAAGTATCTCGGCTTTTCAGGATTATACTTGCTGCCGAAGTTTTCTTCAACAAACTCTCTCGTTGCCTGTCTTGCCTCCTCTGAAATACGAAGTGAGTCAGTTCTCATATAGGTTATAAGACCGATTGAACCTATGCCCTCAACATTGACACCTTCATAAAGAGCCTGAGCTATTTTCATCGTTCTTTCCGGTCTGAAACCGAGTCGTTTAGAGGCTTCCTGCTGAAGTGTTGAGGTGATGAAAGGCGGTGCCGGACTTTTCTTTCGTGTTCCCTTTTTCAGTGAAGAAATTGAAAAGTTTGATCCATTTATTCTTTCAAGGTACACATTGGTCTGTTCTTCGTTTTTGAGTTCGATCTTACCCGTTTCGTCACCGTAAAAGGCGGCATCAAAAGTCTTGCCGGAATGGGTGAACTTAGCATCAATCGACCAATATTCTTCGGGTACAAAAGCTCTTATTTCATTCTCTCTGTCAACTATCATTCTCACAGCGACACTCTGAACTCTGCCGGCTGAGAGACCTCTTCTTATTTTCTGGGAAACAAACGGGCTTAAATTATATCCGACAAGCCTGTCTAAAATACGTCTGCCCTGCTGAGCGTTGACGATATCCATGTTGACCTTTCTGGGACTTGCCATACCGTTTTTGACACCCGTTTTTGTTATCTCGTTGAAAGTCACTCTGTTTTCCTCATTAAGGTCAAGACCGAGCAGTGTGGCAAGATGCCATGAAATTGCTTCTCCCTCACGGTCAGGGTCCGTTGCGAGATAGACATAATCGCTCTCATTAACCATCTGTTTAAGCTCTTTGACAAGCTTTTCTTTGCCTTTAACAACGGCATATTTCGGAGCAAAATCATTCTTGACATCAACACAAAGCCTTGCCGCCGGAAGGTCACGGACATGGCCCATAGATGCCGTTACCTCGTACCCCTTTCCGAGATAATTTTTAAGAGTTTTCGCCTTTGACGGCGACTCAACTATAACTAATTTTGACATATGATCACCTATTATTTTATTCTATATTCATTTCCTGCTCCACATTCAACGGCTCCTGCCATTTCAAGTTCAGTCAGAGCAATAAGTACATTTCGTATTTGCATTTGCGTTTGTCGGGCGATATCGTCCAAAAGTACACCCGAATCTCCGAGTACATTATAAATTTTCAAAGCATCGGGCGAAAACGCACTCGTGTCGATTTCATTTTTTTCTTCATTTTTTGACTTGATATTTTGTGTTTGTTTAGTTTTCTTTCTGCCCTTTTTATCAGAATTCTCTTCTTTTCTGCCGTAAGGGAAAACATTTATGCCATTGAAGATATCCTGTCCGAGAAGGCTGAAATTAAACGAATCTCTGTTTCTTATTTCGTAGCCGTAAAGACTCATTATGTCGTCTGCTGAGAAAACTATTCTCGCTCCCTTTTTAGCAAGTTCATTTGCACCGAGAAAATTATCGCCTCTCGCATCGCCGGTTATAACGAACAGATCACGGTTATACCTGATAACAGCATTAGCAGTGCTTAAAGAACCGCTTTTTTTGCCGGCCTCAACGACCAAAACGCCGTTGCAAAGTCCGGCAGTTATTCTGTTCCTCTTGACAAAACTTCCGTTCATCGGCGGTGTCATGGGTGGATATTCACTTATAAGAATTCCGTTTTTCGTCACTCTCTGACGCATCGGCTCATTTTCCATGAGATAAGGATAATCAAAACCGCAGCCCATTATCAAAGCCGTCTTTCCGCCTGAATTCATTGCTGCATTGTGAGCAGTCGAGTCAATTCCCAATGCTCCGCCGCTGACAACAACAGCTCCTTTTTTAGCAAGAGAGGAAGATATCGTTTCAGCAACATCTATGCCGTACTGAGACGGTTTTCGTGAGCCTATAACGCCTATATGGATTTTGTCATTACTCAAGGTTCCTTCATCACCGCAAACATACAAAGTCAGCGGATAATCGGCTATCAATTTAAGCCTTTCGGGATAATTAGGTGAATCGGGAGTTATAATTCTATATCCTCTTTTTTCACAATTGTCGACTATCCTGTCAGCTTTATCAAGGCTTTTATCAAAAGAGCGTTCAAACCTTCTCTTGTCTAAAATTCCGCTTGCTTTGAGTTCATCGCTGCCTGCTTCATAGATCGCTTTAGCTGAAGTGAAGGTGTCAAGCAAGCAATCAACTCTCGCTCCAATGCCCATAACATCCTGCAGCCATATCCAATATCTTGCGTTCTCCAAAGCAGTCACCTCTTTTCATCTCATCATTTCCCACATCAACAGTGCCGCAGCCATAGATGCGTTAAGGCTTTCAGCCCTGCCTTTCATCGGAATTGTTACCTTGCGACATGTAGCCATCGTCTCTTGTGTTACACCATTGCCCTCGTTCCCGACAACTGTTATCACTCCGCCGTCAAGCTTGATATCGGTTATCTTCTCGGCACTCGCATCGGGTGTCGAAGCAAGTGTCATCATACCCGACTTACGACATTCACTTAGGGTGTGTACCGCATCATCGGTGAAAATAAGCGGAAGTCTGAGCAGTGATCCCATAGCAGCTCTCTGAGCCTTAGGATTATAAACATCGCAGCATGAACAAAGCACCGCACCGTTTATTCCCAAAGCTTCTGCCGTTCTGGCTATTGCCCCAAGGTTTGACGGATCCTGTATATTTTCAAGGAAAATATATTTCCCGTTTGGATCTAAATTTGAACTGTTTTTAGGCATTTCGCACACCGCAAATACACCTTGAGATGACTGCGTATCGGCAATTTTCGAGGCAACCTCACGGCTTATTCTATAGACTTCATCAGCCGAAGATATTATTTTTTCAAGCTTTTCGGGGTATTTTTCCATAGCCGTGTCGGTGAAAAAGACCTGTTTTATCTTGACTTTGCTGACAGCGGCATCAAAACAAAGTCTCGCTCCTTCAAGGAAAAATTCCTGACGCTCGTTTCTGAAACGACTGCTTGAAGAAAGCTTTTGAACCATCTTTATCTTGTCATTGGAACGGCTTTCAATGGTGTTTATCATAGCTTAAACTCCGATAAAAAATTGTTTTTTTCAGTAAATACGGGAAAGATTTCACCGTTTTTGTGTTCGACAAAAAATGACAAATACGCCCGAGAGATCATCTCGGACGTATATTTTTTATTAAAGAGCAGCCTTAGCCTTTTCGCAAAGAGCTGTGAAAGCAGCGGGATCTGCAATTGCGATCTCTGAAAGCATCTTTCTGTTGAGATTGATGCCTGCCTTCTTAAGACCGTTGATGAACGTTGAATAGTTCATTCCGTTAGCCTTGCAAGCTGCCGAGATTCTTGTTATCCAAATGCGTCTGAAGTCTCTCTTCTTCTGCTTTCTTCCGATGTAAGCATACTGACCTGACTTCATAACTGCCTGCTTTGCAGTCTTAAAGAGGCTGTGCTTTGAGCCGTAGTAGCCCTTAGCAAGCTTCAAAACTTTATTTCTTCTCTTACGAGTCATCATTGCGCCTTTAATACGTGCCATGATAATGTTCCTCCGTTATATCTATATTTTGTTGAATCCTTTTGTTATTGCGTAAATGCGGTATTCCGCTGTTTCTTATTTATAAGGAACAAGACGCTTGATCTGCTTCTGATTTGTCTTGTCAGCGACAGATGTCTTTCTTAAGCCTCTCTTACGCTTGGTGTTCTTCTTGGTGAGAATGTGAGACTTGTTTGCGTGAGCACGGATCGGCTTTCCGTTCTTAGAAAGCTTAAAGCGCTTTTTTGCACCTGAGTGTGTTTTAATTTTAGGCATTGTAATATCCTCCCTGTTTTTACTTTGTTGGCTTTGGTGCCAAAAACATCAGCATTGAACGGCCCTCAAGCTTTGCCGGCTTTTCAACACAGCTGAATTCCTGACAAGCCTCTGAAAAGTTGCTCATAGCAACAAGACCGTTTTCGGGGTGAGCCATTTCTCTGCCTCTGAAGCGGATAGAGACTTTGACTTTGTTACCCTGACCGAGGAATCGTCTTGCGTGGTTAACCTTTGTTTCAAAATCGTGCTTGTCGATATTGAGAGAAAGTCTGACTTCCTTTATTTCAACGACACGCTGATTTTTCTTTGACTCCTTTTCCCTTTTTGCCTGTTCAAAACGGTACTTGCTGTAGTCCATTATCTTGCAGACGGGCGGAGTAGCCTGCGGAGCGATCTTAACGAGATCGAGGTCTCTGCTCTCAGCCTCTTTAAGAGCCTCCTGAGCCGACATGATGCCGAGCTGTTCGCCGTCAGCGGTTATTACTCGAAGTTCCTTATCGTTGATCTCCTCGTTGATCTGCATTTCCTTGATACCGATGTTCATGCACCTCCTGATTTTGCATTTGTTGCTGAATAAAATCAAAGCGTGAACAACAAGTGTTCACGCATCAATACAAGGCATAATTAACTGCTTTAAGTATTGACCTCCGTCGAGCTTAGCCCCGAAGGTGAGAACACACTGTTCCACTTTGTTGTGGAGATATATTACCACCTAATCGGTCGGTTGTCAATAGTTTTATGAAAATTTTAGTTATAATTTTGTCTTAACATAATCTTCAAGACAAAGGCCGCTTTCTTTTATGGCTTTAGCGTCCTCGACACCAACAAACCGCCAATGCCACGGTTCAGCGACAACCCCCGTCTTGCCTTTATTTTCCTCTGTATATCTCAAAATAAAGCCATAATCCTGAGCGTGTTTGTCAAGCCATTTATATTCCTTGCTTTCATCAAAATTATAATCCAGACGGCAGATATCCATTGCCAATCCGAGATTATGTTCACTCGTACCCGGCGGCAAAATGACTTGAGCTGTCTTTTTAACTGCCTCGTTATAGCTATATCCCTTAGATTGCCAAAGTTTTATTCGGTTTTTATAGTTCTTTTCCTGTGTCGCATAACTTCTGTATCCTGAAAGCGGAACAAGCTTTATTCCGTCTTTCAGTGCAGCTTTATACATTTTTGTATACCAATCGGCAACACGCTCGTCCATATATATATTGTATCCGTAGTCAGCACAAACCTTTTTGAGTTTCGGCTCATATGTCGAATCATATTCGTTGTAGAAATTGACGACCGTCAGATTCCAATTTTCGCCTCTGGGATCGACAACATTTCTCTTGATCGGATCTGTCTGCGGTTTTTCTTTGGTTAGATATTTGCTTGAAATATAGCGTATTTTTCCGTCATAAATGACCTTGCTCCAACCGTTGTCGCCTTTTGATATTCTCTCGACCTTATCGCCCTCGTTGAGTGTGGCAACTATGTCATACTCCGTTCCGGGCTTTTTTCTGACATTGACTCTTGTCGTTGCGTACACCGTAACTGTCCGTTCCTCGGAAGTCTGTTCCTCCTTGGTCGTCTGTTCCTTCTCGGTTGTCTGCTCCTTATTAGCCGCTGTCTCTTTTTCCGTTGTCGGTTGTGTCGTTTCGGGTTTGGCTGTCGTCTCATTTTCTGTGCTTTTTTGGGTATCGGCATCGACCGGTTCGTTGTCAGGTTTAGCCGGCTGAAATGAGGAAGTCTTATTTTCGCTGTCGGGTTTGTTTCCGTTGCTTAACTTCACTCCCGCAATCACTGCAATCGTACAGCATAAAACAGCAAGCAATATTATCACCGATAAAGACTTTCGATTTTTTCTGTTTTCTGCCATTTTAATATCTCCTATCAAAAAAGGGGGCTGCGTAAAGCAACCCCTTTAGAATTATTTCATTAATCCTCTGATAACTCTCTCGCAATCTGCCTTGTCCATGATCTTCGGAACGGGATAAAGCGGATTTGCCTCCTTGAGGGCTCTTTCAACAAGAATCGGAAGATCCTTTTCCTGAATCTGCTCAAAGCCATCAGGAATGTTCATATTCTTGTTCATTGTCTTGATAGCTTCGATAAATGCCTTTGCTTTATCAGCATCAGAACCGTCTGTCTTAACACCTGAGATAACTGCAAGCTTAGCAAGTCTCGGATATGCGCTTTCGCCATAGTATTCGAGAACATGAGGAAGAATAACAGCCATCGCAAGTCCGTGAGGAACATGATACATACCACCGAGGTTATGACCGATAGCGTGAACGTAACCGACATAAGCTCTTGTGAATGCCATACCTGCATAATATGATGCCTTGAGCATATTGTTTCTGGCGTCAATATCCTTGCCATCAGCATAAGCCTTCTCAACGTTTTCAAAGATCATCTTAACTGCCTTTTCAGCATACATTTCAGTTGATTTTGTGTTACTTCTGCCTATGTAAGCCTCAACTGCGTGTGTAAGAGCATCCATACCTGTTGTTGAAGTGATGTGAGGCGGAAGTCCAACTGTAAGTTCGGGATCAAGAACCGCATACTTCGGGCGAAGTCTCGGATCGTTGATAGCATTCTTCTCGTGTGTTGATTCGTCTGTAACAACAGCAGCAAGTGTTACTTCAGAGCCTGTGCCGGCTGTTGTGGGAACAGCGAAGAACGGAGGAAGCTTATGAGTGAGTTTCATAACACCTCTCATGCTTCTGACTGACTTCTTCGGGTTTGTGACTCTTGCAGCCGCAGCCTTTGCACAATCCATCGGTGAACCGCCACCGAAAGCAACAACACCATCACAAGCGTTGTCAACATAAAGCTGTCTTGCGTCCTCTATATTTTCGATAGAGGGGTTAGGCTGAACGCCGTCAAATACGACATACTTAACGCCTTCTTCATCAAGTTTCTCGAAAAGGCTGTCAAGTAAGTGAAGTCCCATAAGGCCCTTATCTGTTACGATGAGAACATTCTTCAAGCCCTTGGACTTAATGAATGCGGGGAGCTTTTTGATAGCACCGGGGCCTTCAATCGTTTCCGGCTCGGACCAGTCAAAAAGGTCTGTACTCATTACAACTTTGAACACAAACTGATATGTTCTGTAAAACGCTTTTTTTAACTGCCACATAATACTGTACTCCTTCATATATTAGTTTACGGTTATTGTACACTTTTTTCTGATAATGTGCAATAGATTTTTTAAAAAAGTCTGACAAGTTTATGGTATTAATTTTAACAATTATCTTTATTCGGCAAAAATCATGACACCTCTTTTTAAGGAGATGTCATGATAAATTGTTAATTATTCAACTGATTTCAGTGATTCGACCATGTTGATCTTCTTGAGATGTCTTCTCATAACAAGATTAACAAATGCCGTGAATACAAATGAAAGCACTAACGCATAAAGGAATGATAACGGACTTATCATTCTGCCAAATCGAACGATATCGACTTCGGCTATTGAGATAACTAACCTGTGCAGCGGAATACCGAGTATCAAGCCTATCACTGTTCCTAACACGGTGAGTATCCAGTTTTCATGCGAAATATAAGCTGAGACTTCATTTTTATTAAAGCCCAAAACTTTCAAAGTTGCTATCTCTTTATATCTCTCGTTTATATTAATGTTGGAAAGATTATAAAGAACAATAAACGCAAGAAGTGCCGCCGCAATAACTATTATGAGTACAACATAGTTTAAGCTGTTCATAATGTTGTTCAGGCTTTCAATCGTCTGCGATGTGAACGCTACGGCATTTATGTCTTTCTTCCTCATGAGTTCTTCTGAAAGATTAACTCGCTGTTCATTTGTCACACCATCGGCAAGTATCGCCGTGACGTAGTTATATCCGACAGTTTCGCCAAACAGAGTTTCATAAGCTGTCGGTGAAATATAGACATAATGGAAAGTATAGTTCTTGACTATTCCCGTGACCGTAACAGCAACATTTCCGCTGTCTCTCTTTAAGATAACTTGATCTCCGACAGAGATTTTCAGCTTTTTCGCAAGCTTATCCGTGACGATACAGCCCTTATCGCCCAGGGTATAATATCCCCTGCCGCTTTTAGGCTCAAGCTTAACATAATTGTTCAGCTCACTCGGCTCTTGCGGAATGACAAGATTTATTTCCATGTCCGATTTTGACTTTTCGCTCGTTGCTCTCAAGACCTTCATTGAAGTCATGGTTGCATTTGATATTTCCTGTCTGGACTTTATGGTGTTAAGCACTTCGCTTGTTGAATTTTGTTCATTTTTAAGCACAATTTGAATATCATATCTGCAAACGCTGTCAGAGTTTTCAAACTGATTTGTCAAGACTGAACTTATCGAGTCGCTCAGACCAAATCCTGCAACCAAAAGAGCCGTACAGCCCGCAACACCGGCAATGGCCATTATAAAACGCTTTCTGTTTCTGAAAACATTTCTGAATGTGACTTTCGATGAAAAGCTCAGATTTGACCAAAAACTCTCATACTTTTCAAGGAAAATTCTCGATCCGGCTTTAGGAGCTTCCGGTCGCATAAGTGCAGATGGCTCTGTTTCAAGGCTCTTATTGACAGCGAAGTAGGAGGCGGCAACCGTTGAGCCAACTGCTATTAACGTACCGATTAAAGCGTACCCGACACGGTATTTTATCGTCACTGACGGTAGATCATAAAGTATGGAATATGCCGTTGTTATCGCTGTCGGGAACAGCCAAAATCCGATTACCGTACCCAAAATTGATCCGACAAAACTTGCCGAGAATGCATACACGAGGTACTTCATCATTATCTGCTTATTCTCGAAACCAAGCGCTTTAAGAGTGCCGATCTGAGTTCTGTCTTCTTCGACCATTCTCGCCATTGTGTTAAGGCTGACCATAGCCGCAACAAGGAAGAATATCCACGGGAAAACTCTTGAAAGAGCACTCATTCGGTTAGAGTTCTGCTCATATTCTTCATAGCCCATAACTCCGTCTTGTCTCGGATTTACATACCACTTTGCGGTGTCAAGGCTTGCCAGCATCGACTCGCCCTCATCAAGTGTGTATTTAGCCTTATCCAGCTGTTCATATATCTCCGCCACTTTTGCATCGTATTCGGCATCTATACCGTCAACTTTTTCTTTGGCAAGAGAAACCTGAACTTCAAGGTTAGTTATATCGTTCTTCTTTTCAAGCAGTTTCGTTAATGTTTCCTGCTCACCTGATTGAATTTCATTCTTAGCCTTATCCAATGCCACTTCAGCATTGTCGAGCGTTGCTTTCGCAGTCTTAAGCTGTTCTTTAAGAGCGTTCAGCTTATCCACAAGAACTTTGGCATCATTAAGGCTTTTTTCTCTCTCTTTTAAAAGGCTTTGAGCCGCAGACAAACCCGCTTTTGATGCCGCAAGTTTCATTTCAAGGCTTTGCAGCTCCGGCTCCATATAAGCCGCTATTTCCTGTGCTGAACCGACAGCGGTGAAGTTTCTTATATCAGCTATAAGATTCTGGATTTCCTCGCTGTCAAATCCGGAGGCTTTCAGGTTTTCTATAACGTCTTCGGCAGACATACTCTGGTTATTTTCAAGCTGATCTATAGCACTTCTGCCCGTTTTAACGGCACTTTCAAGCGATTGCACTGTAGTCAGTGAGGTCTGCACGGTATTATTCGCAACACTCCATGTTGTGTAAGCGTTATTATACTGTGTTTCGGCATCGGCATATTGCTCGATCGCCGCATTGACTTCATCATATTTCTTGCTGGCTTCTTCCCACTGCTTATACTGAGTGGTTTGTTCAAGCTTTGCCATGCTTATCTGTGTGTCGGCATCTGTTGCGGCGGCATTGTATTCTTCTTTATACTGCTTGACAAGCTCATCACCATAGACAGCATAATATTTGACCTGTTCGACTTTTTCTTTTGCCGCCTGAACTTCTGCTTCGACTTCACTGCGTTTTTTCTCATATTCAGCTTTTCCGTCTGAGACCTTGACCGAATATTCGTTACGCAAACTTTGAACTCTCGGAGCGAGTCTTTCTTGAGCTATGCTTTCTATCTTTGTTTTGCACTGCTCAACATAATTGTCATAGGCTTTGGTGTACGCATCAAAATTACCGCTTTGAGTGAGCTTAACACCCACGGAGGTATAGTAACCAAGCGTAAAACACTCCTGCGGAATATATATAAATGTTCCGAGTTTTCCGCTGCCGACTGAAGTGTATCCTCTTTCATATGAAACATAAAGAGGACTTCTTATTATTCCGACTATTTTGTATTCAGTTGTGTTAAGTTTATTGGCTATATCATTTCCGTCAGATTCAAGAGCGATTGTCTGACCGATTTCAAAGCCGTCAGGTGTTGAAAGCTGGCTTTCGTCAACAAGACACTCATTAGTTGCTGTCGGCCAAGCACCTTCCAAAAGTGTAACTCTGTTCATATATGACGGCTTATTCTCGCCATTCACCTGATAATTATAGGCATCGGTGATGTTGAGAGATATTGCTCTGACAGTGTACGCTGAACCGTCAATATCGGAAAGTCTTTCATCGCCCAGTTTTAAAAATCCGTCAACGGTCTTTATTCCGACCGCATTTTGAACGCCCTCAACAGCGGCTATCGCTGCGACATCTTCATCTGTCAAACCGACCGTTGATTGAACGGAAATGTCCATCAAGTTCGTCTGAGCATAATATTCCTGCGCCGTCTGGATCATGTCGGGAGCAGTGGCATTCATTCCGGCAAAAAAACTTATTCCCAGTGTAACTATGGCTATAATTGAGATAAAGCGGTAGAGCGTTTTTTCTATAGTTCTTCCGGTTTCTCTCATAAGCATGGGATTTATGTCACGCTTAAAATTAAAGTCTATTTTAAAACTTGCTTTTTTCTTATTGACCGAAGTGTTTTTCTTTTTCGCACCTGACTCCGGTTTTTTATTCGCTTTAAGTTTCGGCTCTTTTTCGGTTTTCATCTTTCAACCTCCCTTCGGTGGATTTGATTTTTACCATTCTATGTTATCGACAGAAAGCGGTGTATCATTGACGGCTATGCGTGTGACTCTGCCGCTTCTCATGGTAATTATCTTATCCGCCATAGGAGCAAGAGCTTGGTTATGAGTTATAAGAACAACTGTCATACCGGTTTCATGGCAAGTATCCTGCAAAAGTTTCAATATCTGCTTGCCGGTGTTATAATCAAGCGCACCTGTCGGCTCATCGCAAAGAAGTATCTTCGGGTTTTTAGCTAACGCTCTGGCTATGGAGACTCTCTGCTGTTCGCCGCCGGAAAGCTGTGACGGGAAGTTATTGCATCTATCGGCAAGTCCGACCTTCGTCAACATTCTCGCCGGATCAACACTTCTCGGTGTCAGCTGTGTCGCAAGCTCAACATTTTCAAGTGCCGTAAGGTTTTGAACGAGATTATAAAACTGAAAAACGAATCCGACATCGCAACGTCTATATTCAACGAGTCTTTTCTCATCAAAAGAGGTTATCAGTTCTCCGTCAACTCTTATTCTGCCGTCATTACATTCGTCCATTCCTCCGAGCATATTAAGCACGGTTGTTTTACCCGCACCCGATGCTCCCACAATAATGCAAAACTCGCCCTGCTCTATGTCAAAGCTTACACCGTCAGCCGCATTTATTGATATTTCTCCCATCTTATACTTTTTATATACATCTCTGAATTCTATAAATGCCATAACGTTACCATTCCTTTATGTAATTCAAATTTTATCTTTATCGAAATTCGGGCCCAGATTTCCCTCTCGCCAATGCTTTCGACAAAGGGATGTGTATTTTTCATTAGCTCCGAGTACGACCTGCTCACCATGTTTTATTATTCCGTTTTCGTCAAATCTAGCATTCCATATTGCCTTTTTGCCGCACCAACAGATCGTTTTAACTTCTTCTATGGTGTCGGCCCACGCAAGCAACCATTGACTACCCGGAAAAAGATCACCTTTGAAGTCGGCTCTAAGTCCATAGCATACTACGGGTACATTAAGATCGTCAACAACATGAACAAGAGTTTCGACTTCCTCTTTCGTGAGGAACTGGGCCTCATCGACTATCAGACAGTCAACTTTTTTGACTTCTTCGAGATCAAGCTCATGAAAAAGCACACATTCGCTTTCAAGACCACACCTTGAATATATTCTGTGAGTTCCGTTTCTTGTGTCTACGGCAGGCTTGGCAATAATTACTTTCTGTCCTCTTTCTTCATAGTTATATTTGACCATGAGGGCATTTGCGGTTTTGCTTGAACCCATCGCACCGTATCTGAAATATAGCTTTGCCATAAACTCTCTCCCGTTCAATCTTCCTGATCAAAAGTCTCTTTATAGAGAACTTCTTTCGTGTCGGTGTCTCTGATAATAACCGTGCAGTGCTGATCCTTGCGGTCATTTTGGGTATAGCTTTGATAAACAAGACAGCTTTGACCGACAAGTTCCACCATAAGAGAACTTGTTGAATCTTTTTCATAGTCCGCCTTGACAACGTCAATCTTCATTTCGCTGAAGTCCTTGTTTCTCTCAATATTTTTTATGTACGGATAATCGGTATCGGAATTCATAAGTCCATATACGTTTTCAATGACTGCGACACCTATCTTGTACATCAAAATGTCATAGTCATCGTCCTCTATTTCAACAGAGATGATGCCCTTTTTTTCATCGTATTTTGCACTTTGAAATCCGTTCTTTTCCGCATAGCCGTCAAGATCATCAAGATCGGCTTTAGAAAGACTCGAAGCGGAAATATCGACTTTCACTCTCCCGTCATTTTTACCACAGCCCAGCATAAAACAGCTCAAAAGCATAGTTAAAGCAACAACGCTGACTAAAATCTTCTTCATATTTATCCCTCCGGAATATTTTATCAGTACGCAATTATAGTTAATTATATCATATAAGATAACAAAAAGCTATAATTTGAACAAATACTTTTTAATAATAATTTCAGTTTAACAGACAAATACGATTTTGCTGTTAAGCAAGTGTTAATGTTTATCTCCGTTCGCAACTTAAAGGCAAAAAAAGAAGTCGCAATAGCTGCGACTTCTTTGGTGACCCGGACGAGAATCGAACTCGTGTTACCGCCGTGAAAGGGCGGTGTC
>CAZTSC010000019.1:0-40995 GCA_964616655.1 uncultured Faecalibacterium sp. | reverse complement strand
TCGACAACAGAGCCGTTCTTTGATGTTGTGGCTTTTGTCGTTGTCTTTTTATAAGCGTGAGCTTTTTTAGCTATCGCTTTCGGAGCAACTGTCACTGTTCCGCAAACAGAACACTTCGTTCCTGCTGTTGAGCCTGCCTTTGAACAAGTAGCGGAAACGGCAGGGATAGTGACGAGTTTGTGGGCTGTCTTAGCTATCGTTTCGGTATAGCTCTCACCGCATGAACAAGTGTATGTCATTATACCCGCTTGCTTGCAAGTGGCGGCTTTGGTCACTTTTGAAGTGTATTTGTGACCGGTTGCCTTGACAGTTTCCTGCTTAACAAGAACTTCGTTACAAACCGAGCAGTGCTTGCCCTCGGTTAAGCCCGTTTCAGTGCAAGTAGCATCTTTGCGTACATCAACAACTTCTGTGTGACCAATAGCATCTGTCTTTTCGCCGGTTGATATCAGCGAGTGACACTCTTTGCAGTAGGTATCACCGGTGTATCCGTCTTTTGTGCAAGTAGCATCCAATGCATTTTTGATTTCCGTTTCCTTATGAGTACACACAGGCTGTGAATATCTTCCGTCAAAGAGATTGAATGCGACAGCGGTATTTTCAGAGTTTCTGATTTCACTCGGAAAATAGCAGACTTTAACATCAGCTTCGGTGTTTGGATCGATAATGTTAAACTTGATCTTAGCGAGAACACCGTCTGTGTCAATGTCCGTGTCACTTGTGAAGAACAGCTTGACGGTTGCGTTTTTCTCATCTATATTGCCCATGACCGAACCGAATACATCTCCGTTTTCGACCGAAATAGCTTCCATGACATCGGGATTATAAATAACGCTGATAGATGCAAAGCTGATTCCGGGGTTTCTCTCGATCATGACAGGTATATCGACAGTTGTGCTTTCGCTTGCGACAACATTCGGAACATAGATTTTTGAAAGGTTAGTGCTTGCGACACCTGTTACATTTACCGTGCAATAAGCTATGATACCGTTTTCGGTTTCAGCTGTGATGAGAGTCTTTCCCGCACCGATCGCCTCAACAGTACCTGCCTGCGTAACAGTTGCAACTGTGGGGTCGGTCGAATTCCATGTGACACCGGGAGCTGTTGCGTTAGAGGGTGTGACGGTTGAGGTGAGCTTGAACACTTCGCCGACTAACAAATCCTTTTCGTTTATATCAAGCGTGATGCCTGTGACGACAACAGGGTAATTCTTGACAGTAACATTGCAGTAAGTTTTGACACCACTTGATGATGTCGCAGCTATTTTTGCTGTACCCGAAGCTTTGGCTGTCAATAAGCCGGATGATGAAACCGTAGCAACCGATGTATTGTCACTTGAATATGTGATAGTGTCCGTAGTGTCTGCCGGATCATAGACCAATTGAAGTTGCTTTTGGTCGTTGATATAGATATTTATGTCAACATCGGTGAAGTTCATTGACGTCACCGGTTTCAGCTTCTTTGTAACAATCACATCACAAGTATCTTTATATCCATTTGAGGTCGCGACTATTTTTGTTTTGCCCTCGGTCACTGCTGTGACATTTCCGTTTGAATCAACTTTCGCGATCGTGTTATCCTCGCTTGTCCAAATTATTGGGTCTGATGACACTGTCGGAGTTGTCGTAGCTGTCAGTTTGAAAGATTCTCCAACTTTCATGTTCAGACTTGAAAGTGTGATATTCACAGAATTGGTGTGGTTAGTGACCGTTGCGGTGCAGCTGCCTTTAAAGCCTTGATAGGTTTCATAGCTTATCGTTGCACTTCCCGGTTTTATTGCTTTGACGGCGATTGATGTCGAACCAAAACCTGTGACTTCTATAATGCTGCTGTCGCTGCTTGAAGCGTTTATTATGAAGTCTCCCGATGACGTGTTTCCTAATGTAATGCTGCGTGTGACTGATTCTCCTTGATTACAGGTGAAATTTCCTATTGCCGTGTCGGTATTTCTTTCCATAACATAGATATGACAGTTGGCTTTGTTGCCCTGCGAGTCTGTTGCTATTATAGTTGATACACCGGTTCCGGTTGCTGTAACTTTTCCATATTTTGTGACGATACACTTGTCACTCGTGCTTTCCCATGTGACGTTAGTTGTTTTTATCCCATCTTTATATGCTGTAAGTTGAAATGTTGAATTTAAATACATTATTGTGGTTTCACGGTCAAAATAAAGATGTGATCGTACCCCTTTAAGCACCGGATAGCCGTTGTTGCCCGTTGATGGCATCTCCCAAACTTCATCAAAATCCCAATCGACAAATGAGGCTTGAGTTTTCATCTGAGCGTCTGAGAGAAGATGTTTAACGCTATTTGTTGATGAGCTTTTAGCTGTTGCTAAGACATAAGTGCCGGTAATTGTGACAGTACTATAAAATGAGTCATTCAAGCCAATTATTCCTTTGAAAACAGCACCGCAGTTATATGAGTTGGTTATTGAGATAACGGAGCTATAATTTCTATCTACTATTCCAATCAATCCACCATACCCTGAAATGTCTCCGCTGTTATATGAGTTGGTTATTGTTGAAGTTCCCCCGTATATTCTTCCGACCAATCCACCAGCATAAGATCCCAAAACATACCCCGCATTATAAGAACTGTTTATCGTGGTGTTGCTGCCTAAACCGACCAAACCGCCGACACTACTATTATCGCCTGAAACATTTCCTGTGTTATAAGAACCGGTTATTGTAGGTGAACCATAACCGACCAAACCGCCGCCGACACTACTATTATCGCCTGAAACATTTCCTGTGTTATAAGAGCCGGTTATCGTAGGTGAACCATAACCAACCAAACCACCGACACGACTATTATCGCCTGAAACATTTCCTGTGTTATAAGAGCCGGTTATCGTAGGTGAACCATAACCAACCAAACCACCAACATCCGAAACACTACCAGAAACATTTCCTGTATTATAAGAGCCGGTTATCGTAGGTGAACCTATACCAACCAAACCACCTGAACAAGAACCTGATCTATAGAGGCCTCTCATACCAGAATTAACAACACCTGTGTTATATGAGTTTGTTATTTTTGAATCCATACCACCACCCATGTAGCCTATCAATCCACCTGCACAGGAAGAATAGTAAACATTATCGTAATTGCGGACACTGTTACTTGCATAAACCTGTCCTTTGTTGTATGAATTTGCCAATTCTAAAGCCGAACTTGTGAAACCTATCAAACCGCCCGCAAAGTCATTGTAACATCCTCTTGTGTTCTTTACCAAAATATTTGCCCCATTTGAAGACGGCCCGATAAAGCTGCCTTGGTTATAACCGCATATACCACCGCCATAGGCACTATAAATTCCACCGTCTGATTCGACCTCGCCGCTGAGAACTGAACAGCTCTCAACGCGTCCAAGCTCTGTGTTTTGACCGACAACACCGCCGACATAGCGTGTTCCGTAAACATAGATATTCTCAAGCTTGACATTTTTAATGATACCCTCGTTACAGCCGAAAAGTCCGGCGTACTTCCCCGAAAAAACATTCAGATTTTTGATAGTGTGTCCGTTTCCGTTAAAAGAGCCTGAAAACGCACCAGAATCCGCATTCCCTATAGGTGTAAAGTCGGCATTTCTAAGGTCGATGTCGGCTGTTAAGATATAGTGAGCCGAGATGTTATTGTTGATGTTTTGAAGCTGCGAAGCTGTGGAAATCTTAAAAGGATCTTCCGCAGTTCCGCTGCCGTTTGAATCAGCGGCAAGAGCAACCGACTCAAAGCAAGTGAAAATCATCAATATACTGAGTAAAACAGAGATGATCTTGTTAGTGGTTTTCATAACACGTCCTCCTTATGATTTAACAGTGAGATTATTCTCACCATTTATTACAGATGAATTTTTATTTATATTTCCCGAATAAATGAGTTTTGAAGTGAAAGTTATTCCTGTCTTGCATTGGTTGTTTATCAAAAGGTTGCCGGCATTGAGTGACGTACCCGATATGACCTGCGGAGTTTTTCCGACAAAACTTAAGTTGGGATATTTCCATGTACCCGATGAAACCGTCAAGTCGCCCAAGAAAGTCAAGAGACCCGAAGCACTCACTGTCGAGGAAGATATCTTTGCATCGCCTTTGACGTCTACCATTCCGGAAGAATCCAACACAGAAGAAGTTATTATCATATCTGTGCCGACACTTATTTCTCCTGCGACCGTTATCTTGTCCGATGAAGAACTCAAATAACTTTCGATTATCAGCTTTCCGCCCTCTTTTATAGTAATAGTCGATGAACTTGAGCTGACAAACTTTTTAACCGTGACAGTGACGTTTTCGCCAACTGTCAGGTTGGCATTGCTCGAAAGGTTCATATAGCCGTTGATAGTTGTGTCTTTTGCGAAAGTCAGCGTACCACTTAAATTCATATCTCCATATGTGTCACTTATCAGAATATTGTCGGCTAAAAGCTTTATGTTTGAGCTATTGACAATGTTGCTGTTGTTGACATTGACATTCTTTTTGACGGCGATAGTGCCGTTGATAGTCAAGCCATTTTTTGACGTGTTATCAACATAGAGATCATCGGTCGTTGTACCCGAAGTTTCCACAAACTGGGGAGCTTTGCTTTCAAAGACCAGCTCATCAACTATCACCGATCTTGAGATCAGGTCAGCATGACAGTAGATTTTTTTGCCTTTAAAACTGTCTTTAAGTATACAATCACTGCCAACCGTAAGAACCGCTTTACCTGTACCTGAACCGCCGAGATAAAATTCTTTGTCACAATCTATTAAGGTGTTCTCCCCTGTTGTGAGCGAACCGCTGTTTGTGAAATTCTCACATTCAATGCTACAGCCATCGCTCATCTTAAGGCTGCCGTTTGATTGATTATAATTTGTTGTGACAATTTTGACATTCTCGTTTAACGTCATTGAACCTGATGCACTGAACGTACCTTTGACTTTCAATGATTCGACTACAACCCAATCTTTGGATGTTAAGTCACCGATTATCTCATTTTTGTTTAGCACAGCATTTCCCGTAAGAATGACGTTCTTTCCGTTTGTATATACAGATGAGCCTTCGCATATAAACGCATCTGTAACGGTGATTTGGCTGTTAAACGAAACCCCAACTCCGAAAAATCCGTTTGACGGCACATTATCAATATTGAGATTTTTTACTTTTGCCGTACTCGAACTTGTGAATAGCTGCGGAAGTTTGCTTTTGAATGTCAGCGTGTCAAGCTCCAGTGATGCCGTGGAAAGATCCGCATGGCATATAAGAGAATTTCCGCTGAACCAGTCCTTTATCATACAGTCACCGCCGACCGTTATGCTTCCCTCATCTTCACCTGTACCGCCGAGATAAAAGTCGTTTTCACAGTTTATCAATGATTCTTTGCTTTTTTTAAGATTTCCATAATTTATAAAGCTTTCACACTTTATCAATGATGCTTCACTTTTTTGGAGATTTCCGTGATTGATAAAGTTTTTACATTCGATCGTACTGCACTTGTCCATTGTCAGCGTACCGTCAGATTGATTATAACTGTCGGTATTAAGTGCCAAGTTTTCACTGATATTTATCGTTCCGGAAGTGTAGAATGTTTCCGTGACGGTCAATGAATCTGTCATCTTCCAGTTTTTAGCCGATATGCTGCCTTTTATCATGTTACCGACAAGTTTGGCATTACCTGTTAAACAGACGTTTTTGCCGTTTATATACGCTGATGTTGAGCCTGTGGTTAAGATTTCGCTTACATTTACAACGCTGTTAAACGTGACGCCTTGCAAGGATTTGTTATTATTGCTTAGCTGAGCAACATTCAAGACATATGATGACTTGACATTTTGCGGAAGATATCCGATAAATTCAAGCTTTGATATGTTCGATGATGAGGCGGATATGTTAAGATCGCCATGAAGCTTTAGCCAATCCGTACCGATTATTGTTCCGGCTTTATATTCCATGTCGCCCTTGATATTGAGTGCCTTGTTGACTGTCAGCGTTTTGCAATTTGAGGTCAGATATAATCCGCCGCCGAAGTTGATATCATGATTAAGTATAACATCATTTTCAATATAAAGATCACCTTTAATGTTAATAGCGGAATTGGTCGTATAATCTCTTAGCGTTATGTTACCTTTGATGACATTGCCACCGATCACGCATGGCCCTGTAACAATGAGATTTTCTGATGTTTTCAACCTTGTATTTCCGGTTGAAAGATATCCGGTTATATTTTGCTTTCCGTTTATTGCAACACCTTTTTTGTAATTTGAATCAAAGCTCAAACTGCTGATTGTGCCGTTTCCTGAGATTGACGGAGTCGGTATCTCGCTGTATGAATCGGAGCAATATGCACTTTTGCCGTTGGCGGTAAAGACTACACTTGAGTTTATAGTGCCGGAATTTATTAAATTACCGGTTATATTTATGTATGTACTATTTGAACTTACTGTGCCACTGTTTGATAGTGTAAATATTTCTATTATCTTTCCACTACCGCTTACAGCAAACGTTCCGCTGTTTGAGGCAGAACCTACAACTGTGAGTTTGGAAGATTCTTTCGCAAGGTTTATGTTAAGCTGTCCCGTGCTGTTTTTTAAATTTCCTACAGCAAAAGATGAACCGTATATATCAAGGTTACAATCGCCTTTGAAATTCAGCGAATTGACGAACATAGCAAGATCATTACTGTCAGCCGATAAAAGCTTTACCGTTGCATTATCAACGTTTATCCTACTCATAAGAACAGTGTCCGCTTCGGGTATTACTATCATGCTTTTGTCTGATTTTTTATATATTGCCTCAAGCGTGATCTTTCCGTTTGAAAGCACATCGGGCATGAATATCAGTTCTTCGTCCTCCCCGACATTGAATTCGGATATGCTTTGCGGAAGTATAGTACAACCGAGAAGTGAATCGACCTGTGCCTGATATCTTTTGCCTAAAAATTTCGATGCATCGCTGCCGCCAAGAAGTGTTCCGATAACTGAATCGGTTTGTGACGACATACTTGCATAGGCGTGTTGTTCACCGTAAAGTCTGAGCTTTTTCATAAACTCAAGATCGTCAATGCACTTCTTCGCATTTTCATCGGACTTATTTTTGGTGTAGGCTTCATAGTCGGCTTTGTAGGCTTTGAGTGTTTCCTTCAAAAGCTTATCTGTGTACTTACAAACGTAAATTTCTTTTGAAGTGTCTTCAATGCTAGTGGCTTTATTTCCGAGCCAAACACCTAAGCTAACACATTTTCCCAATTTAATAAGGTTTTGTGAAGTAGCGTTTGTCATTACATTTAAGTCAAGATCATAGTATCCTGTTTTCAACGTCATGTAGTTGTCGAATTGTTTCCATGCATTTTTGGTTACATATTTGCCTATGTATCCCTTCTTTGAAAGGGCATCAACTATTATATCCCATCTAAGTGCTGACGTGTTCTTTTGGTCTATAACAAGATCATTATAATAAGATATTACGTTTTCAAGTTTTCTATCCGATGTTGCCGAACATATTCTGTTCAAAACCTGCACCGTGCTGTCATTTTGATCCACAAGAGCTTCTAAAAGCATTGCATATTTTGTTGCAATTTCTTCAAACTCAATCACTTTTCCTGCGGATTTCAAAATTGCGTTTATCCCCGGAGCAAAGCAATCACTGTATATCTCGGACATAGTAAAAGAATCTCTTTTGCTTTCACGATATTTTGGACCTTCGATTTCTGCTATAGTAACAATACTCATCGCAACGGCATTCGTAATATATTTTGTCACGACTTCATTACTTGTCAAAGTATCTTTACACTTTGACAAAAATGGTGCAGTAGTTAATGCGGTATAGAGATTATCTTCATATGCGTCAATAAATTTGTCAGTATATTCGGTAAAACTTTTAGCTGTTTCAAAATATCCGGTAGATAAAAGTTCACTATTCGCCAAAAGGCTATCTTTATATTTTGAAAGCGAATTCAGAATTTTAGCACGTTGACGGTACTGCTCTAAGGTCGAATTTGATTCAAAAAGTGTACTGTTCCAAGAAGACGTATAGTTTGTAAGCAAGACATCATTCAATATACTGTCATATTTTAATTCATCTACACTTTTTATACTTTTATCAACAAAACGTATAAGCTCCTCATCGGTCAAGATCCCAATTTTACTGCTAAATGCAGCCCACAATTCGTCTATACCGGACTGAACATAAGTGCCGGTATTACCATACACTTCCATTCCATCTACAAGATACTTAAATGCAGTATCATTTTTATAGTTAGTTAGAACTTCATTCATCAAGCTTGTTTCCGATGCCGATGGTATCGCCAATGTGAACGGATTGTTGCTGAAATCACCATAAGCAAGAGACTCAATTATCCACGGCTTATTTTCGATAATATTATCAAGCATCAGAATATTAGCATCAACTTTTTTATCTTGAGCATAAGTGTAAAATATAGCTATGCACGATGTGCAAATCAATACAAGCGTCAATATAAAGGCAACTATTTTCTTATACATATTTTCAGTCCTCCGCAAAACAAAACACAATATTTTTCTTCTGAAATTATAAAATATTTTTAGATTCATGTCAATATGAATAGTTCAAACTAATCTTTATTTAAACTATTCCCAAAATTTGTTAAGTATATTTACAACCAAAAATCAAACAACAACTCTGCCGACAAGTCCGATTGCGTACAGACTAAACAACTTAGTTACATAACAAAAGCGTAGCAGCTTTATTTGCTGCTACGCTTCAATGTCTAACTTTTCGGGGACACCGCAAAGCCATTTTCGGCAAGTTAGGCGGTTTTTTTATGCTTAAAAAGCTGAATAATTCAACCGGTGAACGTTATAACAATGAACAGAAAAATGTAATTCTCAAAACCGTACATGGGTTTTAAAGCAGCCTTTCTGTCAAGTCAAAATAAGTTAAAATTATTCTTTAATTTGTTTTTCTAATAATTCAGCACCATATAGGCACATCAAAGACATAACTATAAACATAATGCCCAAGGCTACACTGTCAGTTCCGCTTAACTCTATCGCTTCACTGCAACCGACAATTTTCTCAACCAATCTGCATACTATCTTTGCCAAGATCAAGCTGCCTAAAGGAACACTAATAGTCAATATTCCCAGTCTGAGCAGTTCCTTGCCCCCTTCAACAGTAAACGGTGTACCGGCAGCAAGTTCGTGTACAAAATATTTCTCAGCAAATTTAGCCGGTATCGCTTGACCAATGCAGACAATCAAAAAGCCAGCTAATGTGGGATAAAAACTGTCAAGCTCAACGCCCGATTTGTTCGCTATCAAACCGTAAATAGTCACACCGCCTATTTTGAAAAGGCCTTTGTCACCAAATGGCAGGCTTACAATACCAACAGCACAGCCAATAGCTCCCACTAAACAACAGATGAAGATTATCTTGCTGAGTATCTTACCGATTTTGGAGATTGTTTGAATAGCTTGAAGGTATTTCATAATGGTCTCCCCTTTTTGATTGCTCCAAGGTACGCTTTTAGTTGGAGCTAAATGTAAAATATTCCGTTTATATAGACTTCACGCACTCAAATGCACTTCTTGTTGCATCGGCAATTCTTCCGACATTTGCGGCATCACCGATAAGATAAGCATTTTTGCCCGTACTCTTAAGCTTGTGGCAAAGTGTAGCTTCGCTCTTTGCTCCGAGAGAAAGCACAACTTGATCGGCTTTGAGTTCAGATTTGCTGCCGTCTTTATCCTCAACCACTATCACGCCGTCTTTTATCTCAACAAGCTTTTTCGAGGTATAAAACTCGACATTCTTTTCCGTAAGTCGTGGCATTATGTCGTTGACGTGCTGATGCCATACACCCGGAGCTATGCTGTCTGCCATCTCAACGACCGTTACCTTATTTCCGGTACAAGTAAGTAATTCGGCGGTTTCAAGGCCTGTCATACCACTGCCGATAACTGCGACATTTTTGTTTTCGAGAACTGTCTTTCCTTCAAGAATATCCGTTGTCGTGTAAACATTATCACGGTCATAACCTTTGATAAACTTCGGTTTGAATGCATATGCACCTGTCGCACATATTACAGCGTACGGTTTCATTTCATCGACCTTTTCGGCAGTTATCTCGGTGTTCATAAGGAACTTAACTCCGAGCTTATCACAGCTTGTTTTAAGATCCTCAATGCACCAATAAAGCTTATCCTTGTGAGGAGGCTTAACGGCAAGATCGACCTGTCCGCCGAGCTTGTCACTCTTTTCAGCAACGGTAACATCAAATCCACGCTTTGCAAGAAGCTCAGCCGCAGTCAAGCCGGCAGGGCCGGAACCGACAACAAGCATCTTTCTTCCGTTTCCGTCATTTTTAAGCTTATAGTTTTCACTTCCGACAAACGGGTTAACGGCACAATAGCCGTGATCACCCGTATAAGCATTGTTCTGCATACTCTCAATACAATAAAGACAGCAAATGCAACGTTTGATATCTTCCGGATGTCCGCTTTCAGCCTTTTCAGCCCAATGCGGATCAGCTATGTGAGGTCTGCCAAGTGATATCATATCCTGCACACCGTCCTCAAGCTGACTTTCAGCCTGTTCGGGGCTTCTGATAAGGTTAGCTGCGATAACAGGTATGCTGACAGCGTTTTTAACAGCCTGCGCCATATATTTTCTCCAACCGCACTCAAATGAGGTCGGCTCAAGCCAATAGTTAAAGGTGTCATAAGCGGCTGACGAAACATCAATAGCATCAATGCCGGCTTTTTCAAGTCTTTTCGCCATCTCAACTCCCTCGGTCAAATCATAGCCCTTGCCCGATTTGCCGATCATTGAATAACATTCATCAACTGTCAAGCGCACTATTATCGGAAAGTCCTTGCCGCATTTTTCTCTTATTCCGCTGATTATTTCAAGAAGAAATCTCATTCTGTTTTCAAGATTTCCACCATACTCATCTGTACGCTTGTTTGTGTTCGGAGATAAGAACTGCTGAATAAGATATCCGTGAGATGCGTGGAGCTGAACACCGTCACAACCTGATTTTTTAACTCTTACAGCCGCATTGACAAAATCGTTAATTAGGCCTTTGACTTCTTTATTACTCAATGCTCTGTTGTTGCCATCTGAAAAATAACTGTTTTCACATTTTGACGGTGCAACAACTTTTGGCACTACATGGTGTTCCATTAAGAGCTTACCTGCCGGTACGACCTTATAAAGCATATCCTTGAAAAACGGCATAGTTTTGTTGCAAGCTATGCTCAAAGGCAAAGTACCTATTAAAAGTCCCATATTCTGTCTGCCGGGATGGTGAAGCTGAACAAACAGTTTTGCACCATGAGAATGAATACGTCTTGCAAGTTCGCTCATGCCTTCGATCTGATAATCATGGCTCATTCCTAACTGAGCAAATGCCGAGCCTCCGGTGACATCATTGACTCTTGTGATTTCCGTCACGATAAGACCGGTTCCGCCCTTGGCTCTTTCTTCATAATAATTCATAAGTTGCTCCGTTGTTCTTCCGTCAAACTGACCGAAGTCCATAAGCATAGGAGCCATACATATTCTGTTTTTTATTTCGACATTGCCGATTTTAATTGGAGTAAAAAGCTTTTCGTACTTCATATTTTCATATCCTTTCATATTGACTTAACAGTTTTTTAAATTTTATCATTTTTTATTTAAAAATGCAACCTATTTTGTTGACACAGAGATAATTTTAGAATATTATTAGATTACATTATTTATATAAGGAGAAATGTGTGTGATTACTAACAAAAAAATCGTTCTTACGGGAGCTGACAGTGGTATAGGTTTTGAGGTTCTCAAGCTTTTGGCAGCTGAAAAAACAAACAAGATCTTCGCCGTTGATCTCAACTGTAAAAAAATGAATACTCTTTCTGACAATGTTATTCCGTTTGTATGTGATGTTTCTTCAAAGGAAAACGTTGATCTTATCTTTGAAAAAGCAGAAGAAGCTCTCGGAAAAATTGACATTTTCTACGCTAACGCAGGTTATCCGTATTATGAATTGATGAATTATGTCGATTGGGACAGAACCGCAAGAATGTTTGAAACCAATGTTTACTCCCCTATCTATTCTTATCAAAAATATGTCAAACATCTTGATGGCAGAGAAGGCCACTTCTGCATAACCGTTTCGGCTATCGGCAAGATGGCTATGCCGGGATTCACAACATATTCGGCATCTAAATTCGCTATGGAAGGTTTCCAGCAAGGAATACGTTTTGAACTTCCGAAGAATGTTAAGCTCACTTGTCTTTATCCCATTGCGACAGACACAAACTTCTTTGCAACGGCTAACAAAGTTGAGTTTGAGCGTCCTTTCCCTGTACAAAGTCCGGCAGTTGTCGCTAAGAAAATGGTTGAGGGCATCGAAAAAGGCAAAAAGAGTGTCAATCCAAGCTTTTTATTCTCACTTTCGGGTGTACTTTTTGCTATTGTTCCGCCCGTCAAGAAAGTCTATCTTGGTCTTGAAAAGGGCAAGCTTAAGAGATTCGCTCAAAAGATCGGACAGCACGTTGACTAAAAAATATAATAAACTGCCGTGTAGGTAAAACACCCACACGGCAGTTTTTTTATGCGAATATATTTACATTTGATTGACAATGCCGACAAAAAGCGGGATATTGCCTTGACCGGTTATAACAAAGAGGAACGGTCTGTCAAGTTTAAATTCAACTTTATCCTCAGGCATACTTGCTCCGGCATAATCAAGCGTTGTGAAAGCCGCAGCTGTGACACCTTCTTCGTCTATTGTGACTCTCGCTGAGTGTCGGGCCGAAGTGATTGCTATTTCGCCGTTTTCTTCCAAAAGCGGTGAAAAGTCAGATTTATCAAAGTCAAATACATCGGTAACACCAACTTTTTTCAGCTTTTTCGTCAAGTCTGTATCTGAACTTATATCAAACTTCGGTATTGAAAGCTCAATCATAGGATATGCTGTTTTCTTATAATCACTATATGATAATAGCATATTCATGACTTCATCACTGTTTAAAAGCTCATGAGGAGTTGTTCCTTCATCAGGAAGAATGAACCACATACGTCCGCTTTCTGTAAGTGCCAGCGGAACAGCGGAGAAATTCTTGCCCCAGCAATAATTTCCCATGGTTTCCGACTTATAAAGATATTCGCATTCCGTGTCACCGTTGGTTGAGTGAAAAACACCTTCATATGTGTTACTAGGACTAAACTCGTTTTGCCATTTTGCTCTGAAATTTATCGTTGACACAAGACTCATAACGGTTTGCGGATCAAATTTTAAATTCTCAGTTGACTTTTCTAAAATTCCATCTGTCTGCTTGTTTATCCAATTTTGACGGGCTTTATTGAAGTCTTTGTCTGTCATATCGCCTTTAAATGACGAGGCATAGTAATTATCGGCAACAGTTTGAAGTGTTGATTTATTAAATTGAACACTGTCATTCAGCCAAAGCGAATTGGCAAGCAGACATTTTCCGGTTGAATCGTCTTTATATTCGATCTGCCAAAGAGCATTAGCCGAAGCTCTGATTTCCTCAACACTTTTTGCCCCAAGCAAGTCTAAAATCTGCTGTCGGCTTTCGCCGTCTGAGGTTTCGGCGAGTACACACAAAGCAATATAGACATTAAGCGGTGAATAGATAGCATTTTCACTGTCAGACTTCAAAAATTCGGACACTGTTTTCTTAAAAAATTCCACTCCGTCAGTGCGATGTGTTTCGGCAAGTTCACGCATTTCCCACCTTGCGTCAAACCATTTGTCGTACGCATCGGAATCTTCCGGATTTGACGGATATCCAACCTTTTTTGGATAAACTGCTCCCGTAATCAGATATGAATTCATGCCAACGAACAAAGAGCTGTTGTTTATGCCGGATGGATTTGACATATAATCAGGAACGACAATGACCGCCGTCAAAATCAGACACAAACACGCTGCCGCCGCAACTATTTTAATCCAAAGATTTTTCTTGTGTTTTGATTCTTTTAATCTAAGCTTTTCCGCCTGTGATATAAGATTTTCGTCTATGTGATTCATTGAATCCATGAATTTGTCACCTTTCATATAATAACACCTTCTCTTCTTAAATAAGCCTGAAGTCCCATTCTGGTTCTGTGAAGTGAGCTTTTTATCTTTGACTCGCTGTATCCGGTATATTCGGATATAGCTTTTATGCTGTCACAGAAATAATAACGACAAATAAAGACATTTCTTTTTTCTTCCGTTAGGCTCTTGAGATATTCACTTATTTTTTCTCCGATAAGTTTTGCTTCAGTTTGATCTTCAACATTTTCGCCTCCGACAATATCGGTTTCGATCTCGCTCAAAGCTATCTCGTACTCACAGAAATAACGCTTTTGGCTATGCTTTTTTCTATAGATATCTATTGAGTTTTGTCTGACTATTTTTACAAGGTACGCAGAAAGTGACTGCGGATTTGACGGCGGTATCGAATTCCAAGCTTTCAGATAAACGTCATTGACACTTTCTTTTGCATCTTCAAAGTCGGATAAAATATTATAGGCGATCTTTGAAAGATAAGCCGAATATTTTATCTCGGTTTCCGCTATCGCATTTTCGTCACGTTCAAAATACAGCTTGACGATTTTGCTGTCCTCCATATCATCACCTCTTTAAGAGCTCTCACTATATAAGCCGTAAAAAATTCCAACAGGTTTCAATAAATTTCAAAAAAATCCAAGCAGTACGCAAGGTATGCTCGGATTTAAAATCTTAATCGAATATGCCGACCGCAGCAGGACACGCACTACTCTTTGTTCCAACGGTCATTGCTGCCATATATGTGCCTATCTTGACAGCCCTTGAAAGCGGATAATTTCTCGAAAGAGCTATAACTGTCCCCGACAAAAACGCATCTCCGGCGCCCGTTGAATCGACAAGATCAACGCACTCGGCAGGACAACAGCCGCATATATCATTCTCTTTATCATAATAAGCCGCACCGTTTTCACCCATTGTAACCACAAGTGACGGATAATTTTCAGTCAGACAAGCCGTTTTAAGTCTTAGTGCCATTTCATCGGGAGTATGATAAGTTAGGTTTTCTTCTAAAAGTTTGCTCATTTCAACTTCGTTACAAATAAAGCAATCTGTTCTCTTAACAAGATCTCTTCTTTTAAGAATAACGCTCATGTTTCCGACTATTGTATATTTTTTCTTATTATATTTTTCGGCAAGTGACAGCACTTTCTCCGAGATTTCTTCATTCGTATCCATTTCAAAGATAATATTGTCACTGTTTCTGATTATCTCATCGCCTTTTTCTTCCAAAAGCTCCTGCAAAGCCGATATATCCGGCATTTTTGAAATTTCTCCGGCAACATCTCCAAGTTCATCAAGAACGACTAACCACATTCCTATCCCATTGTTTTCAACGGTTTTAACGTAGTCAAGTTTCACTCCGAGTCTTTCAAGATGACTTAATGCATCTATTCCAAAAGGTGAGTTTTCGCTCAATGTCACAAATGATACTTCTTCACCTGCATTGGCAAAATTTTCAACAATATTTCTTGTCACTCCACCCGAACAAAATTCTATATCACCGAGATTTCTGCCCTTTTTATTATACTTGCCAAAAGGAAAGCCCTTTATATCGGTAAAAATTACGCCAATAACAGTTGTGTTCATTTAAAATCCCCCGTTTTATTCTTCCTCCGCTTCGCAACCGCATTTAACCGGCTTGCAAACAAATGTCTCCTCTATTGTTTTTTTAAGTTCTTCACAGGCTGAATTTGCCGCTTCTTCAGTGTCAAATATTCCGAAAACAGATGGGCCGCTTCCACTCATACACGTTGCTTTTGCTCCGTAATCTCTCATTGTGCCTTTTATGTAAGCTCTGTCACAGACCTCTATGACCTGCTCAAAAACATTGTCACAGTGGGAACAAATTTTATCAAGGTCTTTATTGACAACAGCCTCAAGCATACCGTAGTTATCAGGGTGTCTTATATATGATGCAGCTTCATCATATGCACTGTATGCTCCTTTTGTCGGAACGGCCTGCTTCGGCTTGCATATAACAATATAACATTCCGGCATCGGTGGGAGTTCAGATAAGATATCGCCGTAACGCTGAGCAAGCCTTGTCGAACCGAACAGACAAAACGGAACATCAGCGCCAACCTTCAATCCGACCTCGACAAGCTCGGTATAGCTCAAATTTAACCCGTACATTTCATTTAAAGCAAAGATGACCGCCGCACCGTCTGCACTTCCTCCGGCAAGACCGGCAGCATGGGGAATACGCTTTATGAGCTTTATGCGAAGTCCGTCACAATTTGTATTCGTAAAATCAAAAAAGCTTTTTGCGGCCTTATAAGCTATATTCGTTTCATCAAGCGGCACACCTTTCGTGTCACACTCAATCGTTATTTTTCCGCTGTCGTTTGTTTCAACATCAACTGTATCATGGAGATCCACCGACTGCATTATCATAAAAAGATTATGATATCCGTTTTCATATCTTGAAAGGATATCGAGTATTAAATTTATTTTTGCATACGCTTTTATTTGTTTCAACATTTTTTGCACCTGTAAATTAAAGACTTATGTGATATTATCATACCACATAAGTCTGAATTTTTCCACTATTTCAGCTAAAATTATATTCATCAAGCGATTTAAACTCATATCCCTCTGCCCTTGCCTTGTCGATAATATCGCCCAAAGCATCGGCATTATCCTGTGAAACGCTGTGAAGAAGAATAACTGCACCGTCATGAAGTCTCTCCAAGACTGTTTTGACCGCATAGTCTTTCCCTTTAGGCTTATTTACGTCCCAATCAGCATAAGCAACAGACCAGAAAATACTCTTATATCCCATTGAGTTCACCGCATCAAGAGCATTGTCGCTATATTCCCCTGCCGGAAATCTGAAAAACTTAGCCGCATATCCGAAATTCTCACGAAGATAGTTTTCACATTCTTCAATCTCACTGACCATTTTTGATCTGCTTATTTCCGGAAAAGACGGGTGGTTAGTTGAATGATTGCCGACAATATGGCCCTCTTTTATCATTCTTGATATAAGTTCAGGCTGATCTTTAATGTGATGCAGAGTACAGAAAAATGCCGCCGGCACATCTTTATCTTTGAGTACATCAAGTATTTTAGAAGTCAAATTATTATATTCATAGCCGCAATCAAAAGTCAGATACAAGGTTTTTTCACTGCTTTTTTGATCGAGAGTCAAAGCAGAATATTTATCAAATTTCTTCTGAAATTCAACAACTGTCGAATGTGGTTTTCCTCCCGAAGCAGGGCCGTGAGAATGAGATATCTTTTTCGTTGAAAGACCGGCGGAATTATCGGGATCTTTAACTTCATAAGTCACTTTTTCAAGCGGTTTTAAACCGGTCAGAGTTGTTGCGTTGGGATCGCTCTCCCCTTTTATGACAAGTTGCGTTTGAAGTGAATTCTTGTTTTCTGTTGTTTTTTGTGTCGGTGCTACTATATCGTCACTCATGGGTTCGGCTTGTTTGCTTAGATTTGAGCTGTTATCTGTTGTTTCCGAGTTGCCGACATTACTGCAAGCGCAGAATAAAACTGTCACTGTCATGATAAGGCTAATTGTTTTGATGAACTTATATTTTTTCATTTACTACACTCCTTTATGTAGAGCCGCCCGCGAAGCGGGCGGACAGCGGCTGCGTGTGTACCTGCGAGCGTGTGCCGCGAAGCGGCACTATGCGAGTAGGTGCCAAGCAGCCGCTGCAACTCCGACCTGCTTACTTGAACATATATTGCATATCGTCCATAAGCGACTCCATCGTTCTAAAAGTCTTTTTTGCCTTTTTCTTGAGCATTTTCTTTGTGTTTCCACTCATCATCGTTGAGCCGATCATAGCCGATGCTCCACCGACTGCAAGACCGATTCCCATACCTGTCACGATACCTGACATTCTCTTCATACAAGTCACTTCCTAATTATAATTTTATGTCAGCTAAGCTGTACAAGCATATTTTAACCATAAAATTAAAATATATTACTGCATATCGTTATGTTGAAAAAAATTTGTAATCATGTTACAATAACCACACAAAATTTTAATTGAAAGAAATGATCTTATGTCAAAGCTAAATATAGTTTTAGTTGAACCTGAAATTCCTCAAAATACGGGAAATATTGCCCGAACCTGTGCTGCAACCGGAGCTGCACTTCACATAGTCAAGCCTATGGGTTTCAGCGTTGACGACAAATATTTGAAACGAGCCGGACTTGACTATTGGCACTTGCTCGATTTAACCTATTATGACTCTCTCGATGACTTTTTTTCTAAAGTACACGGTGAGTTCTTCTATTTTACCACAAAAGCATTACATAGGCACACTGACATCGAATATCCCGAAAATAGCTATTTGTTCTTCGGAAAAGAAACAAAAGGCTTGCCGGAACAACTTCTCAAAGACAATCCGAATCGTTCGGTACGCATACCTATGATTGACGAGTCAAGAAGTCTGAACCTTTCAAATTCCGTAGCGATCGGAGTTTACGAAGTTCTAAGACAGTGGGATTATCCCAATCTTCTCTGTCAAGGTGAATTGCACAATTTGAAATGGTGAACATTTGTTCTAAAAAGTATTGACAACGTTTATTTTTGCTCCTATAATATAAATGTGAGTTACGCCGGACTCACGAATATACTTGACATTGACCGATGATGCGAATTTCCGAAAACATTCGGCATACCGCACAGTCAAGAGATAAACAGCTTTCACATGATTTTTCATCTGTGGAAGCTGTTAATTATTTTTTCAAAAGAAAGGGAGAAAATATGAAATACGAATTAGATGTTTCAAAACTCGACACTCAAATAGTTGAGGTTATGCAATATGAGCATAATGTCACTTCTGTTAATGTAACTTTCACTCTGAGCGATGTTCACGAAGATCTAGCTGATCTGACACCGTGCATTTGCCTTTCAATGGGTGATAAAATAACTTCAGAAAACGGACTCAGCTACATTATCACCGATGATGCCGCAAATATTACATGGAATATATCGGAAAACTACACACAGAAGGCCGGAACTTTCTTCGCTCAATTTGCTTTTATTGCCGCTGACGGCACTGTTAAATCTTATCAAAAATCTTTTATTTTCAAGGTTCTTCCGTCTGTCGAATGGCAAAAGGCAGCATTAGAGTATAAGCCTCACTTTATAGAGACATTTTGGAACAAAATCGTTGATAAGATCACAAGTAGTCTGCCGACAAAAGTCAGCGAACTTGAAAACGACAAGGGTTATGTCAGCACAGTTGATGACTTGAGCGAATATGCTAAAAAGACAGATGTTAAAGAAACACTGAAATCATACACAAATGCGAGCGATGTGTTAAGCTTGATGATAGCTTTTGACAACAGCAAGAAGTCTAAATCAATTTGCAACAGCTATTATCCGTTCACAATCAGCGAAACACTCAAAGGCAATATGACTTTCGCTCCGGACTCAAACTCGATATATATGCAACAGGCTTTAATAAACAAAAAAACAGACGGAACAAATTTTGCTCTTGACAGTTTTGCGTTAACAGTCACGTCAACCGGTCTTGTTTCACCGATAGATGCAGATGTCGTGTTCGCAATCAACGCATCTGACATAACAAAAACCGGCACTGTCTTTTTCACAGCCGAAGATCTTTTCGTAAGCGGTGAAAACACAATTGCATATATCACCTTTGAAAAACTATACAACATCTGCAAGGTGACATATACGAGATTCAATGCATCAAGTCAGATTATCCCCGTCAAAACTACCAGCCACTATTTGGCTATCTCAACACCTTATAATATAACAAGTGTCAAAGTGACGATCAATCCTTGCGAAGGTCAAGAGCCGACAACAAACTTCACCAAAACCGTTAAGCTCAACCTCGCAGGTATTGAGCGTTAAATCTAAGGAGGAGAAAAATGAAAGAATTTATCAAATCAAGGCCGTGGCTTTACAGAGGACTTAGGACATTTTTCCAAGCGTTTCTCAGTACACTTGCAGGTCAACTGCTTTTAGTTGAACAGGGCGGCTTAAATGAAAAGCTTATATTCTCAATATTTGTGTCATCTATGGCGGCAGGACTTGCGGCATTAATGAATGTTGACAGTTCGGATTTAACCCTGAATCAATAATATTTTATGAAGAAGGGAGATACTATGTCAGTTAAAAAATATTCATTAAAAAAAGACGGCGATAAGTTTCTGTCAAAGCACTTTCAAGTCAGAGAATTCAGATGCAAAGACGGTACTGACAGAATATATATTGAAACAGGTTTAATTGACTGTCTTGAAAAGGTTTTCAATCATTTCAACTGTTCAAAAATCAATATTGTTTCAGGATATCGAACGCCAAAACACGACAAGGCTGTAGGCGGTCGTGGTGCAGGAAATCATGTAAACGGCAAAGCAGCAGACTTCGTTGCGTACGACAAGAACGGAAACAAAATTTCATCAAAGGAAGTCGTTTTATATCTTGAAGATATCGGCATTAAGGGAATCGGATACCGTTCAGGTGGAAGCGAAACAAGCACTCACATTGATATAAACTACCGAAACAAAAAATGGTTCGGAGATGAAAAGAAAAGCATGACGGCATCCATAGGCTCAAGTTTTTACGACTATCTTAATGTGAAATACACAAAGAATATCGCTATCGCAACAGTCAATATCAGAAAAGAACCGTCACTTTCCGGAACTATTATCGGGCTTTTAAAAATCGGTGAAAAAATTGATGTCACGAACTGCGAAAAGCTCAAAAATGATGGTTACACTTGGAGCAAGGTCAGGCTTGGCAAAAATCACTATTGGATCGCCGACCGATATCTTAAGGAGGTAAGCAAATGAGTGAGACCGTATTTGTTGCTGTGATATCTCTCATAGGCACGGTTTTCGGCTCTGTGATAGGAATTCTCACATCGAACAAGCTCACTGCGTACCGCATTGAACAACTTGAAAAGAAAGTTGACAAGCATAACAGTGTTGTGGAGAGAACCTATCAGCTTGAGGAAAAGATAAAGGTCGCAAACCACAGGATAGAAGATCTGGAAAAAAAGGTTGGATGAAGTAAAGACGGGCGGGATGCCGGGGGTAGCCTTCCGTAGGAAGGCTATGGGCGGCAAGGCAGCAGATAGCGGCATTGTCGCTATCTGCTGCCGAATAAAACTTGAAGTCAGATCAAACAAAGCCACCGGTGAACCGGTGGCTTTAAATGTTTGATACAGTTGTATTGGAATTTGAAACTTTATTATTTGCTGTCAGTTTTCAAATATCCGATCTGCTCCAGAATCTCTTTGATCTCTTTCAAAGAATCCGGAGAATATGCATAAACAACAGTGTCGTTTCGATACATCACAAGATAATATACACTATCTATCACAGCGGTAAACATTCTGTTTCCGTCAGATAACACAGTTTCATGCTTTTCTCGTTCTGAATTATCAAACTTTGGGACAGTGCGGTATACTATTTGATTGTAAACCAAATCGACCGTTTCATTGTCTGAATATCCGTAGAATTCAAATTTACTGTCGCCTTTGACTCCCGATGCAATATGTTCAAGCTTGTTTTCGTCAATATCCCAATAAGTTGTCGGAACGTTTGCCGTTTCATACCCTTTTTCATTCAAAACCGTTATAAGATCCGATTGAATTAATATCGCTGACTTGTATGACGTTTGATTTTGGTTTGAGCGAGATATGCTCGATATTCCCATCATAAAAAAGAGTAAAAAGCTGAAAAACAACAAACCGATAAGCGAATATACGACAATGTTTTTAACGCTGCTTTTTCCGCTTGCCTTGTTCTGTTTAACAAACTCGATATTTACCGATCTGCTTTTCCCATACACTTTACCGCAAAAGAGCAGAACAACATTTATCGCCAACAGAACAAGATTTCCAATAAAAGCGATTTTGAGATTATCAACACTTATTGCACAATATGCGGCAAGGCTCAGTGCTGCAAAGCCTAAAAGTGTAGAAAGAGCAAACAACTGTGTAAGTCTTATGGACTTTTGCGGTTCTCGACTGCTTTCATTAAAAAATTCAACTAACAAGCGTTTCAATTTTCTGTGCCTATGCCGACCGACACGGACATGGATCATTTTCGGATTGTTCTCTTTGACAAACTGTGGAAATGTCATATCTGTCAGATTTAACGCTTCCCTAAACAGCCAAAAAGCACAGCAAACGTTGACAGGCAAGAGCAAAATTGAAAAGGCAATATTGAGAATCTGCAATTTCATCAATATTTTATCTGAGAACTTCGATCATTCTGTCGGGGAAGTTGCCGATGAGCGAATCAATACCCATTGAAGAAAGTCTCTTAATATCTTCATATTCGTTGACTGTCCATGTATTGACCTCTCTGCCTGCGTCTTTCATTTCCTTATAAAGCTCATCTGTCAGATTGCAGAATATCGGATGTACGCAATCAACACCGTGCGATGCAGTATATGCACCCATTCCGATAACCCAGCTTTCAATAAGAAATCCGTTCTTAATTTCGGGAGCAATCTCCTTGCAACGCATAATCGTGAAGTGGTTGAACGAAGAAAGAATAATTCTGTCCTCAAGTCCAAACTCACGAATCATATCAATAACCGCTTTTTCTATTCCATGGTACTCGAAAATTCCCGTTTTAAGCTCAATGTTTGTTATGAAACCGTCAACATTCTTGACAAGCTCAAAATATTCTCTGAGTGTTGGTATCTTCTGGAACGGATATTTACCCTCGAAGTTGCCGTATGCATTGAATTTGCAAAGCTCCTCGTATGTGTAGTCCTTAACAAATCCGGTGCCGTCAGTGGTTCTGTCGATCTTTTCATCGTGAATTATGACAAGCTCTTTATCCTTGGTGAAATGAACATCAAGCTCTATGCCGTCACAACCAAGCTCAACCGCTTTTTGAAAAGCAAGCATTGTATTTTCGGGATATTTTCCACTAAATCCTCTGTGAGCGAAAATCTTTGACATTTGAAATGACCTCTTTTCTATAAGTAAAGCCTATATTCGGCTTATTTAACTGCTTCTTTAAGTTCATCGACCTTGTCGGTCTTTTCCCACTCAACGTCAAGTTCTTCTCTACCGATATGACCGTAAGCGGCAAGTTGGCGATATATGGGCCTGCGAAGTTTAAGCTTGTCTATAATAGCCGCCGGACGAAGATCAAACACCTTTTCGACCGCATTTTCAAGTACATCATCGGAGACCTTACCCGTACCGAAAGTATCGACCATTATTGAAACCGGCTTTGCAACGCCTATAGCGTATGCAAGTTGAACTTCACACTTGTCTGCAAGCCCTGCTGCAACTATATTCTTTGCGACATATCTTGCTGCATAAGCTGCCGAACGGTCAACCTTTGTCGGATCTTTTCCGCTGAAAGCTCCACCGCCATGACGTGAATATCCGCCGTAAGTATCGACAATTATCTTTCTTCCGGTTAGTCCGCTGTCACCGTGAGGGCCTCCCGTGACAAAACGACCTGTGGGATTAACATATATCTTCGTGTCATCACCGATAAGATCCTTCGGAACTATCGGATCAATAACATATTTCACTATATCTTCTCTTATTTTTTCAAGCGGTACGTCAGCACTGTGCTGTGAAGAAACGACCACTGTCTCAACTTTAACCGGCTTATCGTCATCGTACTCAATAGTAACCTGCGTTTTGCCGTCTGCTCTAAGGTAGTCAAGTGTTCCGTCTTTTCTGACTTTTGTCAACTGCTTTGCAAGTTTATGTGCAAGAGATATCGGCAAAGGCATAAGTTCCGGTGTTTCGTTGCAAGCATAGCCAAACATCATACCCTGATCGCCGGCTCCGTTGAGGTTATATGCATCCTCCTCACCGCCTTTAAGCTCAAATGATTTGTCAACGCCCATAGCGATATCGCCGGACTGCTTATCAAGAGCTACGAGAACATTACATTCGTTTCCATCGAATCCCTTAACTCCGTCATCATAGCCTATCTCACAAACAACATCACGAGCTATCTTGGCTATATCTGCCTTGTGTGTCGAACTTATCTCACCCATAACGAGTATCATTCCTGTTGTTGCCGCTGTTTCACAAGCAACCCTTGCCTGAGGATCATGAGCCAAAAACTCATCTAAAACCGCATCTGAAATCTGATCGCAGATTTTATCGGGATGTCCCTCGGTGACTGATTCTGATGTAAAAAGTCTTTTTGCCATTTATTTTATCTTCCTTTCTGTTTTCCTTATCAAATAAAAATATGCGGTCACACTCTGACCGCATATCAATGCCACTATGACACCTTATCTTCCGGTCATACCGCAGGACTTAGCACCTTGCTTAACGCAGGTTGCCGAGCTTCAAAGGGCCTGTTCCCTCAGCTACTCTTAATAAGGAATATTCAATTACTGTCCTATTATATATCAGGTATTACCGTTAGTCAATATCTGAGCAAAAGTTTTAAAGATTATTTAAACTCCTTCATATTTTCAATAAGAAGTCTGTTTCGCATTATGTCAACAGTGAGCATTTCACCGTATATTTCGATAATCTTATCGGAAAACAGTGACGGATTGATATTCACTGTGCTTCCTGCCGGCAATATAAGCTGACATATAATATCTTCACCGTTACGCTTGACCTCGGCTTGCCTTATATGTTCCTTTAGGTCGATCTGTTTCATGACTTTTTGTCTGCCTTTTTTGCCCAGCTTTTCGACAATGAAACTTTCAGCTTTAAGGCTGTCGGATATTAGCTTTTCAAGTCTGTCGGGATCACTTGAACCACTGAAAACAAGTGAAAAATCACCGTATGTTATCTTCTTAGGATCATATTTCGGTTCGGTTATGCCTTTAATATTTATTCCCACAGGCATTGTCGCTTTGAGCTTTTCGAGTATTTCGGTATCGCTGATGTCACCCTCAATTCTGATATCTACACTTTCGCAGACACTCTGCATACCGAGAGAAAGCGGCAAAGCAAACTGCATATATGGGTGCGGATTGAATCCCTCTGTGTACCACAACGGTATTTTTGCTCTGCGCATAGCTCTTGTGAAACAACGCATGAGGTCAAGATGTGAAATGTATTTTACATCGCCAAGCTTATCAAACCATATCCTTACACAACGCATCACATTTACCTCCGTTGAGCTTATTCGTTCCGCATCCGGCACATTTTATGCGGCAATGCGGTGTGGTTTCACTTCTTCTCGCTTTTTCACTTTCATCAATAAGAAATTGCTTTCTGATTCCATAATCGAGATGATCCCACGGCAAAACTTCATCATATGAACGGCGTCTGTTGGCATAGAATGACGGATCAATATTGCAGGTCTTGAAAGCTTCAAGCCAAGTGTCAAACAAAAACTGATCGTCCCAGCCATCAAATTTACAGCCGTTTTTCCAAGCTTCTTCAATAACTTTTCCGAGACGTCTGTCTCCCCTTGCGAAAACACCTTCAAGAAAGCTTGTATTAACGTGATGATAGCTCACACCTATTTTCTTTGAGGTCACGCATTTCAGGAGATAATTCTGTTTTTCAATAAGCTGTTCCATCGTGTCTTGAGGATCCCACTGAAACGGTGTGAACGGTTTCGGTACAAATGAAGAAACACTGATATTGACATTCACACCTCGACCTTTAGCTCTGTTTGGTGTACGGTAAAATTCATCAACCACCTTTTGAGCGAGTGCCGGTATTCCTGCGACATCTTCAAACGTTTCGGTCGGAAGTCCAAGCATGAAGTAGAGCTTGACCGCAGTCCAGCCGCCCTCAAATGACTTTCTTGAAGTCCTGAGAACTTCATCTTCGGTGACATTTTTGTTTATTGCATCACGAAGTCTCTGTGTGCCTGCCTCAGGAGCAAAGGTAAGTCCGCTTTTTCTAACCTTTTTAAGCTTTTCCATAAGCTCATCTGAGAAGTTATCAACTCTCAGTGACGGCAAAGCGATATTTATATTTTCGCCAACTGTCCAATCAAGCATTTTGTCAAGCAGCTGAGAAAGATATGTGTAGTCACTCGTGCTGAGTGAGGAAAGTGATATTTCATCATATCCTGTCACATCGCACAGCGATCTTGTCTGACAGTTTATCGTATCGGGTTTCTTCTGTCTTATCGGGCGATAAAGAAATCCCGCTTGACAGAATCGACAGCCTCTTATGCAGCCACGGAGTATCTCATGAACAACTCTGTCATGAACAACATCTATGAACGGAACAACGAATGACTTCGGATAATAAACGCTGTCAAGATCGGAAATTATTCTCTTTGTTACCTTTTCAGGTGCTGTACCCTTGGGCTTGACTGATTCTATCGTTCCGTCATCTTTATATGTCACATCATAAAGTGAAGGAACATAAACTCCGCCGATATGACTTGCTTTTTCAAGAAATTCCTGCTTGCTTGAGCCGTTTTTCTTACATTCCTTGAGAAGATCAAGCACTTCGTTGTTAAGCTCCTCGCCCTCACCGAGAACAAAAAGATCAATAAAGTCAGCCATGGGTTCCGGATTGCAAGCACATGGGCCGCCTGCGAAAACTATCGGAGTCAGATCGTGTCTATCCTCACTTCTGATCGGTATTCCGGCAAGGTCAAGCATATTCAGCACGTTTGTATAACTCAGTTCATACTGAAGTGTAAAACCGAGAATATCAAAATCTTTTATGCTGTCGCCGCTTTCAAGTCCATATAAAGGAATATTTTCCTTTCGCATTTGTTCTTCCATATCTACCCACGGTGCAAACACTCTCTCACACCAGCAATCATCACGCTCATTTGCGATAGAATAAAGGATCTTCATTCCGAGATGCGACATTCCTATTTCGTAGCTGTCGGGAAAACAGAATGCGTGTCTCAAATCAACACTCTCTTTATCTTTGATCACACTGTTAAGTTCACCACCGGTGTATCTTGCCGGTTTTTGAACAAGCGGTAATATCTTTTCAACACTTTTATTGACCATTTTTTGCTCCGTTCTTTAACACTTTTTGCACCCGAAAGTATACCGAAAAGTATGCCTTCGGGTGCAAACTTATTATTCTGAATTTGCTTTAACGTACACTGTCAACGAGTTCTTTATATCCACCGACAAGCGTTGAAGCTGTGTTTTTGCCCATCGAAACGGTCAAGCACCATGAATCTTGCACAAGCTCGCCCGTAGCAGGATCATATTTGTATCCGACAACTGAATAAGTATTATCGGGACAGATATATCCTGCCGCATCGTTCATAAGATCGAACAATATAACGTCCTCTCCGAACATTTCACGAAGTGACGGATAAGCAAAATCTTTTATTCCGTAACCGCCGACAAGTATCTCGCTGTAGGTTTCACCGGGAGACATGAGGATCTTAACAGATGAACCAAGCTCCATATAACCTATCTCGCTTATCGAATAATATTTTCCGGTTTTATCGTTATATCTGAGGTTGTTGCTTGCAAGTCCAAGCTTTATAAGAATTTGAGCTGTGCTGTTTTCAACCTCAAACTCTACCTGCTTCATGCGAACATTCATCGCTGCCTCAAGCTGTTTCGATTCAACTGTTTCAAGCCCATCATACCAAGCGGTATAATTATCGTTTGACTGATATTTATTCACTCCGAGAAGGTCGCCCGTGCTGTCGTTAAGCTCTTTTCTTCCTTCTTCGTCTTCTGTCATACCCATGCAGATATAAGCCATTTCATAGCCGTATCTTATAACCTTATCATGTTGGCTGATATCAAGTCCGTCATTAGACTTTTCAAGTTGACAGGAGTTGACTCCGACATTGCCCTGAATATAGATAAAATTGTTGTTTGTCTTGTTTATCAGCTTTTCCATGTAATAGACAAAGTCAGCTGAAAGGTCGGTGTTAAACTCGTTGTCATAGCTTGTTGCTTCCGGATGCGTACCAAAAGAAGCGACTACTGTTCCTCTTGAACCGTTTAACGGTGTGAATACCAAACGATACATCTCGGTATCATATGCATAGGGAGCAGTTCTGCCGTGGATATAGTCGGCGACAGATGTTCTTGCATATTCGAGAGTACCGTCTTTCATATCCTCATAAGCCTGCTCAATGCTTTGCTTTGTTCTCTCAATTATCGTATTAAGATAATCCTCATTGACACCGGATTTTACTGTTGTCAAGCCGGTCAAAGACAATGCATTATTAAGAGATGTTGTCAAAGGAGCGTTCCATACACCCTGAGAGTCTATGCCCATATGGGTGTGGATTGATGAAACATTAACTGCTATTATGTTCTTCTCTTTTGCGTAAGAATCGACCGCTGCTCTGATTTTCATAACATCGCTATTTGAAATGCCTATGCAGTCAACCGAACAGAATACAGCCGAACCTCTGCCGGTATTGTCATCTAAGATAACTGTTCTGACCTTGAGATCTTCACTGTTTCCGTCATCATCGACATATGTTTTTGTCGAATATCCCCACGGTGCATAGCTGCCTCTTGCGTACTTAAACCATGTTCCGAAATCATCGGGCAATATCGACTTTGAACCGTAGCCAACTTTCCAAATTTTGCTGTTGACATTTGTGTCAATAAACGTATCGCTGCCTTTATAGAAAGTCCCATAAGTGTCATATTCGTCATCATTTTGGACAAACGAAAGATTTGGTATGATCTTACTTACGATTTTCAGCAAAACGTCATTGACAAGAAATTGCAAAAAACCGCTTAAAGTTTTTGCTTTCTTTTCCATTTGTTCGACATATTCCTGTGAAAATTCGGTCTGCTCAACATCACCTTCACTTGCGAATGCAGGCAAGCTGAGCGAAAACAGCATTGCAAGACAAAGAATTACCGCAATACTCTTTTTGAAAATTTTGTTCATTATGTTTCCTCCGTTCCCTTGATCTTTCGTGTAAATATGATTTGAAAGACCTCATATTATTACTGTGTAAGATGATTATACCATAAAATACGCCAAAAACAATGAAAATTTAATTTTTTCTTATATACTTATCAAAATTGTTATGTTAATATAATATTCATTGTAGTTTGATTTAAAAACACCGAAAGGATTTGATATTATGCGATTACTCAATGCAGAGGAAATGAAACAGGTCGAGCAACACGCCTCAAAATTCGGTCTGAGTTATCAGCGAATGATGGAAAACGCCGGTGCGGCAAGTGCAAGAAACATAAGAAGTGTTCTTGAAAAAGGTCAAAGCGGCAGAAGGAATGTCTGTGTCGTTTGCGGAAAAGGCAACAACGGCGGTGACGGCTTTGTTATAGCCAGAAAACTTAATGAAAACGGTTACTCTGTTACTCTTATATTAGCTAACGGATATCCTCAATCGGCAGAGTCGGTATATATGTATAAAACGGCTCTCGAAATGTCTATCCCGACAGTTTGGTATGATGCAGATAAAATTAAAAGTATTCAGACGGTGAGAAATTCCGATGTAATCATCGACTGCGTGTTCGGTTTTGGCTTTTACGGAACGGTAAGTGATGAGCTTGCCATGCTTTTTAATGAGATAAATCACTCTGAAGCAACAAAGTTCGCTATAGATGTTCCCAGCGGTGTTTACTGCGACAGCGGACTTCGAGCCGAAAATGCAATAAAAGCCGATTACACAATAGCGATATCATCTTTAAAGCCTGCCCATGTTATGTATCCGGCAGCTGAAAACTGCGGAAACATTATTGTGGTTAATATCGGTATTCCCGAAGAAAGCTTCGGATTTGTTGAAAACACACTATACACATATAGTCCGAGAGAAATTAAGAATATCTTTCCCGAAAGAAGTGCCACGGGAAATAAGGGAACGTTCGGTCATGTTATGTGCATTTGCGGCAGTAGGAACATGGTCGGTGCGGCTTATCTCAGCACTCAAGCAGCACTTAGAAGCGGTGCGGGACTTGTGACGGTCGCTTTCCCCGAATGTATGTATATTTCCCTTTCAAGCAAACTCACTGAAAGTCTCATGCTCCCGCTTGAAGCCAACGATGTCGGTACTCTCAGCGAGAAATGTATCCCGATACTTCTGGAAAAATGCGAAAACTGCGATGCAATTCTTATCGGTTGCGGTCTCGGAGTGAACGAGGACACAGTGAAAGTTGTCGAGGCGGTTATTTCAAACGCAAAATGCCCGATAATTATTGATGCTGACGGCATAAATGCGATCTCAACTGACATAAATATGTTAAGGAAAGCGGCAGTACCCGTTATTTTGACTCCGCACCCAGGTGAAATGTCAAGACTGATAAAAGTTTCTGTTGAGAATATTCAGGCTGACAGAATTGCTGTGGCTAAGAATTTTGCGGAAAGCTATCTTGTCACTCTCGCTCTTAAAGGTTCAAACACAGTCGTTGCCACAGGAAACAACAGCAAAATATTTGTCAACTCCACCGGCAACACGGGACTTTCCAAGGGCGGCAGCGGAGATCTTCTCGCCGGTCTTATCGCCGGATTTGTCGCTCAGGGCATGACACCTGTTGAGGCAACAAGCTGCGGTGTATATATTCACGGCTATCTCGGTGAAACGGTCAGCTCACAGACAAGTGTCAGAGGAATGTTGCCGAGCGATATGCTCCAAAGTCTTTCTAAGGTACTCGCCGACTTTGAATAAGCGTTTTTTTCGCATTGTCAAAGGGTGATTTTATGCTGAAATCAAAAAATATTTTAAGTCTTTTCGTTTTAGTTGCGGTTGTTATTCTCTCCGTCTCACTTTTCTCCGGTTGCTCGGCTGAAATAAGCAGTGACTCACCCGTACTGATAAAAAACTTTGAATGTGATATGTGTGTCGTTTCAAGAAATCGAAGCTATCTTTGTTCGTTGAGAAGAAAAGACACTTCTTCAACGCTGACGGTCAAAGAACCTGATGAGCTTGATGGGCTTAAGCTTGAATATCAAGGCGGTGTATATTCAGTCACTTTCAAAGGGCTTAAATTGAGTCTTGATGACAGCAAAACTCAACTGACACAACATTTCGCAGACGGTATGATGAAAGTTCTTGACAAAACTTTTTCACTTGAAAAAATCTCAGCTAAGCAGGAAAGCGGTATCTGGATCTATAACGGTGACACAACCTATGGCGAATTTGAACTGAAATTTGACGGTGACGGAAAGCTCCTAAGCATAAATATACCGAAAATTGAGACAGCTATCACTTTTGAAAATTTTAAAGAAATCGAATAAGTTAATGAACTTAACAAAATAAAACAGTACCTCCTATGGTAATACGGAAATTACCATAGGAGGATTTTCTTGTCTGAAAATATAGCTCTTATTATGTTTTATGCGTTTTCTTCTTCAATTATTGTTCTGCCCATGAGGACACCCATAACCGATGCCATCATTAAGCCTCTTGTCCAACCGCTTGAATCGCCAAGGCAGTGAAGTCCTTTAACACTTGTGTTAAACTTTTCGTCCATCTTAACTCGGTTAGAATAAAACTTAAGCTCCGGTGAATAGAGAAGTGTTTCTATTGATGCGAAACCGGGTACAACATGATCAACAGCCTGAATGAAGTTGATGATATTGAGCATCGCTCTGTAAGGCATTGCGGCAGTGATATCGCCTGCAACTGCATCGGGTAGAGTCGGCTTGATATTCGATTGAGCAAGCTCCTTTGCCCAAGTTCTCTTGCCGTCAAGGATATCACCGTAACGCTGAACAAGAATGTGACCTGCACCGAGCATATTCGTCAACTCACCGACTTTCTGTGCGTACTCTATAGGCTGATTGAACGGAACATTGAAGTTATGAGAACAGAGAATAGCAAGATTCGTGTTCGATGATTTTAACTCTTTATATGAATGACCGTTGACAACAGCAAGATCGTTGTCGTAATTTTCCTGGCTGACAAATCCACCCGGATTCTGGCAGAAAGTGCGAACTTTGTTCTTAAACGGCTTAGGATAACCGATAAGCTTAGACTCATAGAGAACCTTGTTTACGGTTTCCATAACTTCATTTCTAACCTCAACACGAACACCTATATCAACCGTACCGGGCTGATGAGCAATGTTGTTTTCAGCGCAGATCTTTTCAAGCCACTCTGCTCCCCTTCTGCCTGTTGCTATGACGGTACGCTTAGCCTCTATCGTATATTCAACCTTGCCGTTGTTGATAACAACTCCTTCACAAACGCCGTCTTTGAGTAATACGTTTGTACATTCATAGCCAAACATCATCTCAACGCCGTTGTCGGCAAGATAGTTTTCGATTCCGAGATATATGTTCTGAGCTTTTTCCGTTCCCATATGGCGAATCGGACAATCAACAAGTCTTAAACCGGCCTGAATAGCTCTCTTTCTGATGTCCTTAACTTCTTCATAGTCACTGACACCTTCAACATGAGTGTCTGCACCAAATTCAAGATATATCTTGTCTGCATAGTCAATCGTCTCCTGAGCAAGATCAGCTCCGATAAGTGTCGGAAGATCACCACCTACTTCGTATGAAAGCGAAAGTTTACCGTCAGAAAAAGCGCCTGCACCGGAAAATCCCGTTGTAATATGACAGTAAGGCTTACATTTAACGCACTGCTTAGTTTTCGACTTCGGACAAGCTCTCTTTTCAATGGGCTGACCTTTTTCGATTAAGAGTATTTTTTGCTTTGAGCCTTTTCTTATCATTTCAAGTGCAGTGAAAATACCTGCCGGACCTGCTCCAATTATTACAACATCTGTTTTCATGCCGCAATCCTCCCATGGTAATACTAATTTATCAAACTAATGTATTATATAGTATAGTTTCACAATAATCAATAAATTTTGTGTTAAAATTTCAAATTTTATTTGCATAGTTATCCGCTGTAATATATAATAAAATTAATAAATTATAAACTGAGCCGTTTTCTTTGAATTCTCTACGCAGAAGTTGTTTTGTGACGAAAAGTTTAAAGTCGAAACTCGGCTCAAAGAAAAGGATTGATAATATGATAAGAAACACATTTTTCACCATTGCAGACAAGTTTTGGCAGAACACAAAGAAAAGTGATGACAAGCGTATTGCAACGCTGACAGAGCCGGAAGGCATAAAACGTATTTGTGACTTAGCATACATTGATGACGGAGACAAATATCATATGCTTGATGTTTATTATCCCGAAAATGTAAATGAAAAAATGCCTGTTATAATCGACATCCACGGTGGCGGTTGGATGTACGGTGATAAAGAGCTTAACAAGATATACTGTCTGAATCTCGCAAAAAGAGGCTTCGTTGTATTCAACATCAGCTATAGACTTGTTCCGACCGTAACAGTTAATGAGCAGCTTCAGGATTGCGCTAAAGCACTTAAATGGATAAGCGAACATATGAATGAATATCCATGTGACTCGGACAATATCATGCTCACAGGCGATTCGGCAGGCGGTCATTTAGCTGCATTCTCCGCCGTACTTATGACAAACAGTGAACTTCGTGAAATTTTCGATGTCGTTGATTGCAACATGAATCTGACGGCATTGACTCTCACCTCGCCTGTTGCCGACATGAATCCCGGCGGCCCTCTGGGCATTTACACGACAGCCATGTGGGGCGAAGATTATAAACAAAAGCCGACTTATCCTTATATGAATTTCAGCGATATTATGGATATGGGCCAGCTTCCTCCGACTTGCCTTATCACAAGCAGCGGTGACTTTATCGCCATCAAGCAAACAAGACATTTCGCTAAGCTTATGAAAGCTAAGAATATTCCCTCAAAGCTTCTTGATTTTGATAAATTCGAGGGCGAAAATCTTCCTCACGTTTTCAGCGTTATTTTACCCGAAAGCAAAGCAGGCAAAATAGCTATCGACACAGTTATCAGATACTATAACGACTGCATATCAGCTAAGCAGACAATCACAAAATAAAAAAGGAGTGAGCGAATGGAAAGTAAAATTTTAGTTGCCGGTGCCGGTCACGGTGGCATTGTTGCGGCATATTATCTGGCTAAAGAGGGATTTGACGTCACCATATACGAAAAAGGCAATGAAGGCTCGCTTGGCCACGATCAATCCGACTTTATTCATCTTGACGGCTTTGAAAAAGCGGGAATACCCATACCGGAAGAATATATGAAAGTGAGAACTCCGATCTCATTCTGTCTGCCGGAAAGTGATGTTGAACCGGTTAGTCAAGTTGAAGACGAAAATCTTAAAAACGTTTGCATTGATAGAAAAGCGCTTTATGACTATCTTCTTTCATTCGCTGTCGGTGCAGGAGTAAAAATCGTTTACAACTGCGAAGTCACAGCTCCTATAAGACTCGGAAGCAGAATAGTCGGAATTGAAACATCACTAGGCAACTTTTACGGTGACATGATAATCGACTCTTGCGGTGTTCGCTCCCCTATCCGAAGTCAACTTCCCGACTTTATGCATATTGAACAAGAACCGGGACGTTACGATATACTCAGTGCATACAGAGCAGTGTTCAAAAAACTCGATAATGCACCGGATTCACCGTATAAATACAGAGTCTCTCTGCTGCTTAATGGGTTCACGGGCTTAACTTGGTTTATTGCCGAACAAGAACAAATAGACATTCTTTTAGGCTCGTTCAACGGCATCACCGATGAAAATATTAAGCATCAGCTTGATATTTATAAACGTGACAACGACAATCTTTCAGACGAACTTATCAGAGGCGGAAAGGTTATAGAAATTCCCGTCAGACAGCCTCTAGCCGTTCTTGTCGCAGATGGATATGCCGCTATCGGTGACAGTGCATTTATGACTGTACCCGTCAAAGGTTCAGGTATCGGATATTCTATGAGAGCCGGCAAAATGCTCGCCGAATGTATGATAGCTGACGAGAACAGGCTGTTCAACAGAGAAACACTTTGGCCGTACCAAAAAAATTATTTTGAAGATATAGGATTTGGCTCTTGCATATTAGCTATACTAAAAAATAAATTTCCGACACTTCAACCGGAACTTGTTGAATATGCATTCACCGAAAATGTCGTCACAAGCGAAGATCTCACCCTTTTTGGCAGCGAGGCAAATGCGATAACTATGCTAAGATCACTCAATCTCAGCAAAATCAATGACAAGACAAAAAAGGTACTCCAAAACTCGGATATAAGAAAAACTATTGCTCAGTTTGCAAGGTGGATAGCAAGATATAAAATTGTTGAAAGCTTTTTCCCTCACAAATATGACAGTGAAGCAATAGAAAAATGGGCTAATGCCTATAATAACTTCTTTGATGGCATAAAAGCGACAGACGAGGAGAGCGAAGAAGAACAATGAGCAAAACAGATTACAGTGTTGAAGAAATAAGAAACGGAATATATAAAATCAGTGAGTATAACATTGCCAACTGTTATCTGGTTGTTGGAAATGAAAAGGCACTTCTGATAGATTGCACTGTAGGAACAGGTGACGTGAACGGTCTTGTCAAATCAATCACTGACAAGCCGGTCACTCTTGTCGGAACACATTCACATATTGATCATATCGGTGCAGCGAGGCAATTCGGCAAGGTCTATGTCCATAATAAGGAAGTTTTGTATGCACCGCTTCAGCAGTTATATTTGATGCGAAGTCAATATTTGAAAATGCATCCGCTTTCAAAAAAACTTGGTCTTGACTACAAGCACTTTCCAAAGAACAAACCTTATCTCACTATTAAACCGTTTTCTGATGGGCATGAATTCGATATAGGCGGAAGAATATTAAAGGCTTATTTGACACCGGGACACACAAGCGGTTCAACTTGCTTTAAAATTGAGAACGAGAACATCGTGTTTGTCGGAGACTCACTCATTCCGGCTCTTTATCTCATTTATGATCATGCGGCGAGTTTATCAAAATGGGAAAACGCTGTCAGTAGTCTGCTGCCTTTATGGAACGGCTGTGAATTTTATGGAGGCCACGGAAGAACTGCCGTAGATCATGAGGGCCTAAAGTGGCAACTTGAAACAGCTAAAAGCATCATAACGCAGACCGAGAAAAACGGTAGTCCGTTTAAAAGAAAAAACATCGTAGTAAAAAACAATGACGATCCGCATTTAGTTGTCGCTTACAGAACCGATAAAATATTATAATATTATACCCTTGAGAATGTTTGTGATATCCGTTTTAATTCGGCAATTTGCAAATTCTCAAGGGTGTTTTGCACAAAAAAACAGAGCCGAAAACGGCTCTGTTCCTTTTTGTTTGTTCGCTTTATCAGCTGAGTTTTTCCTTAACTTTAGCTGCCTTACCAACTCTGTCACGAAGATAATAGAGCTTGCTTCTGCGGATCTTACCGTATCTGACATGCTCAACCTTTGCAACGTTGGGTGAGTGAACGGGGAATACTCTCTCAATACCGACACCGTATGATACACGGCGAACGGTGAATGTCTGAGCGATTCCGCTGCCTTTGATAGCAATTATTGTTCCCTCAAAGACCTGAATTCTTTCTCTGTTGCCTTCACGGATCTTAACGTGAACCTTAACGGTTTCACCGACCTGAATTGAAGGTGCATCAGCCTTAAGGCTTGCGTCTGAGATTAACTTGAGTGCGTCCATTTTGAATCCTCCTGAAATTGAAACGTTCTTAACACCTACGGTGACAGAGGACCGTTTGTTAAAATGTCTTTCGGCATTAAAACCTTGCCGCAATGCGACAGATACAAATGCTTTAGTATATTATCACAATCTGTGACAAAATGCAAGGGTTTTTAAAAAATTATTTATCCGATTTCTGTATTTAATCGTTTTATTCTCTTGAGTATAACGTTTATCATAGGAAAACTGACTATACTGAGCATAATCGCCTTTATGCAATTAATGACAGTTGCCGATTCGACTGCTACTATAAGTGCGTCTTTTGAAAGATCAACACCCATGAAATATTTGAAGAAAAGCGGTGCTATGAAATAATTCCCCAAGATGCCGACAATGAATATAGATACAATACCCACCGCCGATGATATCACAATTGCACTTGACTGTTTTTTTGTTTTAGAAAGCTTTCTATACATCAAAACAAACGGCAGACAATACGCACAGCCGACTATGAAATTCATAAGATTTCCAAATCCCATCTGTGTGCCCAGTCCCTTGACTAAAAGCTCGATAATATTCTTAACCGCTTCTATGACTATCACAGTGACAGGGCCGAACATTATGCCGCCCGTCAAAGCCGGTATGTCACTCAAATCAAGTTTCAAATAGCTGTTTCCGGGTATAAGTGGAAATTCCAAAAGGAACAACACAAAAGCAATAGCGGACAACATAGCGATTGTAACGGTCTTAATAGTTTTCTCGTTTTTCATAAAAACACTTCCCATAAAACAGAATACGCCTTGTCAAAGGCAGACAGGGCGTAATGCTTTAAAAGGATATCACTTCTCTTATCCGGACTATACCGTCGGCTTCGGGATCTCACCGAAATCTGCATCTGCTCGTGGGCTAAACCAAAAGGTCATTACCACCGGTGGAGAATTGCACTCCGCCCTGAAGTTTTCTACATTATATAACCGTATATCCCGCTTGTCAAGGGATTTTTGTTTCAAGTACGCAAACTTTTCCCAAAACTTGAAATCTTCCCGATCCGGCAGGCAAAAACAGGCTGTCACCTTTATAAAGAGTCACAGCCTCATCTCCCGAAACAAGCACACCGTTGCCGTCAATGCAGACGAGTGAAACAAAGCTTGTTTCATCGACGTCTATTTCAGCTTCCGACTCAATATCAAGCTGATTTAAAGTGAAAATATCGCAGGAAACCAGCTGTGTACTTTTATAATTATTATAAACCGTTTCACTCTTTTCACTTTGCGGTACACCGGCTTGGTTGCAACAGGTGACATCGAGGGCTTTTTCGACATGGAGCTGTCTCGGCTTTCCGTTTTGCAATCTGCCATAATCATAAACACGGTAAGTGACATTTGAATTTTGCTGAACTTCAAATATCATTATACCCTTACATATAGCGTGTAAAGTGCCGGCCTTTATAAAGAACACGTCTCCCCTCTTGACTTTAACACGATTGACATATTCCGAGAGAGTGTTTTCTTTGACAGATTTTTCAAATTCCTCTCTTGTTATATCTTTCTTAAATCCGTAAATTATTTCAGCATTATCGTCACAATCGAGGATATACCATGCCTCTGTTTTTCCGTGATCACCCTCATTTTTCATTGCGTATTCTTCGTCAGGGTGAACCTGCACCGACAAGTCATCGGCGGCATCAATAAGCTTTATTAAAATCGGCAAGCCTTCTCCTTTTTTGTCGTTTGTTCCTATATATTCGGGGTGTTCTCTTAACACTTCCGCCAGACTTTTCCCACTGTATTCGCCATTTTCTATTAAGCTTTCTCCGTCTTTGTGACACGAAAGCACCCATGCCTCCGCTTGTCTGTCATCAAAAGAAACAAAGCCCCATTCCTTGCTCAATTTTGTTCCGCCCCAAATATAGTCTTTCACCGGAGCAGATAATTTCATTGCATACATAACATCATCTCCACAAAAGATTTTAACAGACAAGGTAATAAAATGCAAGAAAAGCGAATAAATTTTTGAATGTAAACCAATATTTAAAAAAAGGAGGGTACGTTATGACAATTAAAGAAATTTTGCTTAAACCACAAGAAAAGTCAGATTACGAGGTTGACACGGTTTTAGAGCTAAAGAGACTTAAAGCTGAGCTTGACAAAGCATATAATGAATTTCAATATCAAACTGACAGCGACTTGCTCGAAGCGTGTATATATGAAATTCAAGCTCTTAGGGCAAAATACAGCCATCTTTTAAAGCAAGCTAAAAAAAGCGGAATACAGTCAGGTGAGATCATATTTGGAGCGTACCAAAAAGTGGAATAAATGCCTGTCGGAGCAAAAATTCTTATCGGTGCCGCCGGCTTTATAAGCCTGATTTGTCTTATCAAAATGATACGGTGCGGTCACTTCTTCAAGGCACTTTTCACATCGGCAATATCCGGTCTCGGCTCACTTTTTGCTGTGAATTTGCTTTCGGGTGTAACGGGAGTAAGCATTGCGGTTAATTGGTTTACGACCGCATTTTGCGTGTTTTCAGGAGTGTGCGGGAGTATAACACTTTTGGTTTCAAATATTTTTGTATAATTAAAACAGGCAGCCAAATGTGGCTGCCTGTTTTTTATCGGTTAAATTGTCTTAATAGTGGATAGCTCCGCAATCGCAAACCTTGTGCCATTTAAGAAGTTTCCAGAACGAACGTACAATTTTATAGATAAACTTCACGAACTTGTTGGAGCTGTGACACATACAATCACAATCTGATGTATTGTCACCGCTGCCGTCTGTGTAGCCGGGATCTTTGTCGCCGCACTCGGTACACGTTCCGTTTTCATAGTTGTGGCCTGTTGCATCAACATATGTATCCTTGTAGCTGTCGCCGCAAGCGCACTTATGCTCGGTGTAACCCTGCTCGGTGCAGGTCGGCGGAACAACTGTCGGCGTGTAAGAGTGACCTTCAAGTTTTGAAATAGGCTCGGTGTACTCAGCACCGCAAGCACACTTATAGGTCTTGAGACCTTCTTTAAGGTGGCTTGCCGGAGTTGTGATTTCGCCGTTATCCCACTCGTGAGCAACTGCACCGCCGTATTGACCGCAACCGTTGACACACTTGTATGAGTGAGTGCCGTTCTTGCCGTTGCTGTCCATCTTTATATCGCCTGTGTAGGAGTGGTTGAGCTTTTGAGTTGTGAAGCTGCTGTAATCTTGCTTACCGTTTGTAGCATTTGTTGCTGCATCTGGGGCAAAATACTTGTTACAGCTTGAGCACTGCTTGTAGTCGTAGCCGCCGCTTGTGCAATCGGCATCCTTATGCTGTACATTGCCGAACGTGTGACCTGTCGGGTCGCTCGTCTTTGTTACTGTGGTGTAATCGCAATTTTCGCAATATTCACCTGCGGTGTGGCCGGACTCGGTGCAGGTTGCCTCTTGTGCGCTGACTTCAACAATGCTGTGATTCGTCTTTATCATTACAGTATTTTCAAGGTCAAATGTGTCTTTCTTGCTTGATAAGTCAACGAGACTGCCGACAGTACCACCACCGTCACTACCAAATATATATGAATAATTATAGTAATCACAGCAAGAAGCGAGATAGTCGTCTAAATTATCCTCGGTCTCAAAGTCGGAGCTGATGGCAATATATCTAAATCCGCCGCCGCTGAAAGTACAAGAAGTGTAGAGCATTATGCCGTACTCGCAATAGCTGCCGCCGACAGAGTCGGTGAAGGTGACATTCGCCTTAACAGCAAAGGAATCGCTTGAGGGGGTTGACATTGTATGACCGTTTAAGTCAAAGGTAATTGCCTTTGTGATTTCAACACCTAAATAGTGTTCGCCGTCATCATTTTGCATTTTAATTGTGTCACCGTCTTTTGCTGCTGTGAGAGCGTCTGTGAGCTTTTGATAATATGTTGTTGTACCGCTTGAAGTGAGTATATACGGGAGAGCGTACTTACAAACAGTACACATACCGTTCTCATCAAAGGTCTTGTGGTCATGCCATGTAAAGCAAGCTGTACACATACCCTCGGTGCTCCAGATGTGATTGTCGGGAGCTGCTTCACCGAAATAGCGGTTACAATGCTTACACTTATAGCCACTACAGGTTTGAACAGTGTCTAGCTCGTGCTTGCTTGAGTCTCTACTGCCATAGTACAAACCACAAGTGTCACAGTAGTAGCCCATACAAGTCTGCTTTGAGCTTGGGTGTTCACAGCCGAGAGCAACATTTACTGTGTACGCCTCAGCATTTTCGATGTAATTCTTAAAGGTGATACAATAAACTTGACCTGCTGTAAAGGTATATGTTGATAAGTTAAAGTTTTTGCCAACATCGGCGCTATCATAAGCCTCATAATGCAGAGAACCGTCGGTGAGAGAATAGACAGTTATAACAGGATAGGTGTTTTGATCATCGGAGCTGATATTGGAAGTGATAATATATTGTGCTGTCTTGTCGGGAACAAACTTCACAAGGGTGTCACGAGAGCCATAAGCGTATGTTATCGGTACTGTAATGTTTGTGCCCACAGTCAAAGTGATATCACCAATATAAGCATAGCAGTTGTCGCAAAGATTGTCATTACCGTCTTCTCCATCGCTGTGACCTGTGA
>CAZTSC010000018.1:0-48371 GCA_964616655.1 uncultured Faecalibacterium sp. | reverse complement strand
AACATAATATGGATTATGTTGTATTTAGCGAGGTTTTTATATGAACTTAACTAAACCGCAGAAGTTAATATATGATATGGAGAAGTTTGCCGGTGGTGCTATTTCCGTAATTTGCGGAAGTATGCTTGTTAACAGCACAAAGGACTTGTACGAAATAAAAAAAGCCGTTAATGAAATTTATCGACTTAATGATGCTTTGCGTATTCGCATAAGTGAAACCGATGACAAAATTTCACAAACGGTTTGTGATTATACCGAGCAAGAAATACCCGTGCTTTGCTTTAAAAATAAAGCAGAGTTAGATTCTTATGCCGAAAAATACACGAAGATACCGCTTGATTTTTATGGTAATCTTTGCGAAATAAGTGTTGTCACCCTGCCGGAACAATATGGTCTGCTTATAAAATTACATCATATTATCGGTGATGCTTGGACTTTGTCGCTTTTGGGTACGCAATTTAATAAACTTATAAACGGCGAAGTGGTTGAGGCATTTTCGTATGCCGATTATGTTGAAAGTGAAAACGCCTATATTCAAAGCAAACGCTACGAAAAAGATAAAGCGTTTTTTACAGAGCAATTCAAAAAGTGTGATGAAGTTACATATATAAATGAAAAACAATGTGATTCGTTTAACGCCTACCGCAAAACCTTTGTTATTGACAAAGTGAAAGCTAACGCTATTAAAGTCTATGCAGCAGAAAACAATACCTCTGCATTTATGCTGTTTGCAGCGGCACTTGCCACATATATAAACCGTACAAAAATGAATACAGAAAAATTTTATATTGGTACGGCCATACTTAATCGCAAAGGAGTCAAAGAGCAAAACACCGCAGGTATGTTTATCAACACTGCCCCGATGCTTATTGAGCTTGATAACAACAAATCTTTTGCAGAAAACCTTTCTTCGGTTGAAGACACCGCTTTTTCAATTTTCCGTCACCAAAAGTTTAATTACGGTGATGTGCTGTCATCTATCCGCAATGAGTTTAACTTTACCGAAAAATTGTATGATGTAATGATAAGTTACCAGAACGCTACCGTTACGGGTGCGGATATTGAAACCGTTTGGTACCATAGCGGTATGCAAAGCGAAAGTCTGCAAATTCATATTGACGACCGTGATAACGATGGAATATATCGCATACATTACGATTATTTAACCGAAAAATTCAGCGAACACGAAACAGAAAAATTGCACGAACATATTTGCAATTTGCTTTTTGATGCGATCAAAAACGATACCAAAAAATTGTATGAACTTGATATCTTATCGCTCGCAGAAAAGAAAAGATTACTTTATGATTTCAACGACACCGCAGTTGATTATCCGAGGGACAAGTGTGTTCATCAGCTTTTTGAGGAACAGGTTGAAAAGACACCTGACAAAGTTGCTGTAATCGCCTGTGACCAAACACTTACATACAAAGAGTTGAACGAGCAAGCGAACCGCATTGCACACTCGCTTATTGAAAAAGGTGTTGGTGTGGGTGATATAGTTGCGTTTGCATTACCGAGAAGAAGTTATCTTATCCCGACAATGCTCGGCATTTTGAAATCGGGTGCAGCGTATTTGCCGATTGATCCCGATTATCCACAGGATAGAATTGAATATATGATTTCGGATAGTAATGCTAAGATGTACATTACACAAAATAACATAGAAAACTTGCTTGATAATGACAATGTATCAAATCCCGATGTAACAATGTCAAGCGAAAGTTTGTGTTATTGTATCTATACATCCGGTTCAACGGGTAAACCAAAGGGAACACTACTTAAACATTACAATGTAATTAACTATGTAGATAATAATAATAATAATGTCGTTCACCGTATTGTTAGAGAAGAATATAACAGTATAGTATCTGTAACAACCGTGGGGTTTGATATTTTTGTTACAGAAAGTCTTCTCCCTTTATTAAATGGTTTAAAGATAATTTTTTCAAATGAAAATCAATCGAAAATACAAGGGAAACTAAATGATTTAATTAAACAAAACCCTGCTGATGTATTGCAAACCACTCCCACCAAAATGAAGTCGCTAATTGTTGATAAAAACCAGCTTGATTATCTTAAAATCGTTAAAGCAATCATCCTTGGCGGCGAAGCTCTTGAAAGTACTCTTGTAGAGGAATTGAAAGAACTTACCAATGCTGAAATATTCAATATCTACGGTCCTACTGAAACAACAGTGTGGTCTGCAAACGCTAAAATTGATAATGCAAATATAACCATCGGCAAACCCATAGCCAACACACAAATCTACATAGTAGATAAATATATGAAGCCTGTGCCAATTTGCGTTACGGGTGAACTTTGCATTGCCGGTGACGGAGTCGGAGCGGGTTATCTCAACCGACCCGAACTCACTGCCGAAAAGTTTATCGACAATCCCTTTGGTGAGGGAAAACTCTACAAAACGGGCGACCTTGCTTATTGGCGAGATGACGGTAATATTGTTTATGTAGGTCGAAACGATTTTCAGGTAAAAATTCGAGGACTTAGAATAGAGCTTGGGGAGATTGAAAATGCCATAAGCGGCATTGACGGAATTTCACAGGCTGTGGTTGTTGTACGCAAAAATGCCGAGGGCAGACAACTTATCTGCGCTTTCTATACAGGTACCGAAGTAGATGCAAAGGATATTCGCAACCACATAGGCAAAAAACTGCCGAAATATATGCTGCCGCATATTTGCACACATCTTGATGAAATGCCCTTGACATCAAGCGGAAAAATCAACCGTAAGGCATTGCCCAAAGTGGATTTGTATACTACCCAAACCGATGTGGAATATGTAGCCCCCTCAACCGAGAAAGAAAAAATTCTTGTTAAGGCTATTGAAGCAACACTCAAGACAGAAAATGTCGGTATTATGGACAATTTCTTTGACCTTGGTGGTGACAGCCTTAAAGCAATTGAACTTGTTTCTAAACTCGAAAAGGAAAATTTGCATACAGAAACAAAAATAATTTTCGATTGCGATACAATCAAAGAACTTGCCGAAAAATTAAACGTATGCGACTTTGAAGATGATGATTTCCCGATTGTCGGTGATATTCCGGCAAGTGATGCACAAATGCGTGTTTATACAGCGCAAAATATGAACAGCGGCAGCACCACATACAATGTACCTTATGTGTTCAAAGCAGATAACATTGATATTAACCTTTTGCAAAATGCAATAAACAAAATGATTTTCCGCCACGAAAGTTTACGAACACATTTTGAAAACAAAGAAGGAAATATTATTCAAGTCATAAACGATAATGCTGAATGTGTGGTTGAAGTTTTAAAAAGCGATGATATATCCGATTTTATCCGTCCGTTTGACCTTTCTAAAGCACCACTTTTGCGTGTTGGTGTATATAAAAACACAGTAATGATTGATATGCACCACATCATTACAGACGGCAGTTCTATGCCGGTATTTTTCAAGGAGCTTAACGAACTGTATATGGGCAGAAATCTTGAAAACTCCCCGATACAGTACAAGCGATTTGCTGTGGAAAAACAGGAGCATACCGAGAGCGAAAAATATTGGTTATCCGTTTTTGATGATGAAGTACCTGTGCTCGAAATCAACACCGATTTTAAGCGACCGAAAAAGCAAAGTTTTAACGGAAATGCAATTTACGATACAGTAGATATTGAGATTCACAACAAAATACTTGCCTTTTGCAAAAAGCAAAGCATTACGCCCTTTGTCTTTTACATGGGTGCGTTTAACATATTGCTGTCAAAATTCAGTGGTAACGAAGATATTGTTGTTGGTATGCCGGCAAGCGGAAGAAAAGCGAAATATCTTGACACAATCGGTATGTTTGTTAATACTGTCGCCCTTAGAAACAAGCCTGTCGGTACAAAAAGTGTTGAAGAATTTTTGCAAGAAGTAAAAACAAATTCCGTAAACGCTTTGAATCACCAAGACTATCCTTACGGCGAACTTGTAAAGAAGTTGGGTATTCACACAGAAGAACGAAACCCATTGTTTGATGTTATGTTTGCATACCAAAGCGAACAAATGACGGATATTGTTTTCGGTGACAAAAAGGCGGAAATATTGCCTTTGCCCGTCACGACATCAAAATATGATTTCACATTTAATATAATGCCGAGAGATAATGATGTTGTGATTATGGCGGAATATTGCACCGACCTTTACAAAGAGAATACGATACAGAGATTGGTCGGCGGATATGAGAAAGTTTTGAAGCAGATTTTAAACGAAAAAACTGTATTAAAAGATGTTTGTGTTCTCTCTTCCTCTGAACAGAAAAAACTGCTTTATGATTTCAACGACACCGCAGTTGATTATCCGAGGGACAAGTGTGTATATCAACTTTTTGAAGATCAAGTCAAACTCAATTCCGACAAAACCGCAGTAATTTTCAAGAATACCGAATTGACATACAGTGAATTGGGACATTTAGTACAAGATTATGCAAACAAGTTGGTTTCTTGCGGTGTAAAAGCGAATGATATTGTTGCCGTACATCTTGAAAGAAGTTACAAGCTTATTGTTTTTCAGTTAGCGGTCCTTAAAATCGGTGCTGTATTTTTACCAGTTGACAAGCGTTATCCCGTAGATCGCATAGAGTATATGTGTGGCGATTGTGATGTGAAAATACTCATATCCGACGAATTAAGCAAAGAAAAAGTTGATGCAAATATATTAAATATCAACGATTTTGAAAATATTATCGCCGACAATAAGGCAAAGACGGTTGTAAATCATGATGTTTGTTACATCATTTACACATCAGGCAGCACAGGCAACCCAAAAGGCTGTATGCTAAAAGGTACAGGTCTTGTGAATTTCTGTAAGAATAACAACACTCTCGAAACTTTAAGCAAATTAGACGATTGTGTTTTTGCAAGTGTCAACAGTGTATCTTTCGACTATTTTATTGCAGAGTCATTACTGCCTTTAACCAACGGTTTTAGCACCGCTGTTTTGGATGATAACGAAAGTACAATACAAGAGCAATTCTTGGATGTGGTTGCTAAAAACAATATCAATGTTGTTATGACAACACCCACCCGATTAAAGATTTATTTTGATGAGTGTAATTGCGAAGTGCTAAAACAATTAGAATGTATCTGTACTTCCGGCGAACCGTTGACTCCTGAATTGCTTGAAATGATGTACGATAAATCGCCAAATGCTCAAATATATAACCCGATAGGTCCGAGTGAGTGTAGCGTATGGGATATAGGCGGTAAATTAGACCGTGAAAACGGAATTGATATCCACATAGGTAAACCCATAGCAAATGCACAAATTTACATAGTAGATAAATATATGAAGCCTGTGCCAATTTGCGTTACAGGTGAACTTTGCATTGCCGGTGACGGCGTGGGTGCAGGTTATCTCAACCGACCAGAGCTGACAGCCGAAAAGTTTATTGACAATCCCTTTGGTGAGGGGAAACTCTACAAAACAGGCGATCTTGCTTATTGGCGAGATGACGGTAATATTGTTTATGTAGGTCGAAACGATTTTCAGGTAAAAATTCGAGGACTTAGAATAGAGCTTGGGGAGATTGAAAATGCCATAAGCGGCATTGACGGAATTTCACAGGCTGTGGTTGTTGTACGCAAAAATGCCGAGGGCAGACAACTTATCTGCGCTTTCTATACAGGTACCGAAGTAGATGCAAAGGATATTCGCAACCACATAGGCAAAAAACTGCCGAAATATATGCTGCCGCATATCTGCACTCACATTGACACAATGCCCTTGACCTCAAGCGGAAAGGTAAACCGAAAAGCATTGCCGGAAATTAACCTTGAAAACATTGAGAGCAATACCGAGTATGTTGCCCCCGAAAATGAACAGCAAAAAGAACTTTGCCGACTCATTGAAAATGTACTTGGCACATCTCCGGTGGGAATTGAAGACAATTTCTTTGACTTAGGTGGCGATTCACTCAAAGCCATTGAGTTTGTTTCAAAGGCACATAATGAGGGTATTTATTTCAATCTTCAAAATGTATTTGATTATCCAACGGTAAAAGAACTTTGCGAATGTATCGAAAACGGCGACAAACAAGTTGTTTCATTTGCCGATGTTGATTTCACAGAGGTTAACAAGGTTTTAGAGAAGAATAAGCTTGAATATATCCATGTACCGAAAAAATGTGATGTCGGTAACATTCTTCTTGCCGGTGCAACGGGATACCTCGGTATTCACATTCTTGCCGATTTTCTCGATAATGACAGAGGCACTGCATACTGCCTTGTGCGAGGCAAAGATAAAAACGACAGTATCGAGCGTTTGCAAAAACTACTTGATTTCTACTTCGGCAATAAATATGCTAATACAACTCGCATTGAAGTTATCTGTGCCGACTTGCAAAAAGAGAAGTTTGGTTTGTCCGATGTTGCTTACAATGATTTATTAAGCAACATCAACACGGTAATAAACTGTGCCGCAAGCGTTAAACATTACGGTTCTTACAAGTATTTCTATGAAGTTAATGTGGAAACCGTAAAACGCTTAATTGAATTTTGCAAAAAATCAAATGCAAAGCTTATTCATACATCAACGCTGAGCGTTTCCGGCAACAGCTTTGCCGATGAATTTACAGGTTTTATAAGTGAAGATGAACTTCATTTTTACGAGAGCGATTTGTACATCGGTCAACCGCTTGATAATGTATATGCTCGAAGTAAGTTTGAGGCAGAAAAGGCTGTGCTTGACGCTATGGCTGACGGCTTGCAAGCAAACATTATGCGAATGGGACAACTGACAAATAGGTATAGTGACGGCAAATTTCAAAAGAATTATGAGAGTAATGCATTTTTGAAACGAATTAAAGCAGCATTAACTCTCGGTGTAATTCCTGAATACCTTCTTAAGCTTTATTGTGAGTTTACACCAATTGACGAAGCCACAAATGCAGTAATGACGATTGTCAGACATTTTTCCCCTGATCAAAATGTATTTCATATTAATAGTACAAAAGTTGTTTATATCGAGAAACTTATTGATTATATATCTAATCTCGGATTTAAGCTAACACCGATAAGTGAGAATGAATTTTCAAAAATTGTTCAAAAGACGATTGGCGAAGATAATGAAAAGCATACTATCGAAGCATTTATAAACGATATGGATAAAAACAACCGATTAAATTATGACAGCAAAATACATATCGACAATAACTATACGGAGCAATACTTAAAAGGGTTGGGCTTTGAATGGTCGGATATAGGCTTTGATTATTTGAGAAAATATGTTGATTATTTCAGAAAGATCGGGTACATAAAATGAAACACAATAAATATGAGTTTTATTATAACGAACCAGTAAATTCTATAGTTGAACTTATAGAAAGGTCTGAAAAACTATATGGTTCATCTGTAGCTGTAAGGTATAAGAAAAAGAGAAAACCACAAGAAAAAACTTATAAAGATTTGTGTGATGACAGTAAAAATCTTGGAAGTTGGCTATTAGATCAGTCTTTAGCTAATGGACATATAGGAATTTTAGGAGCATCAAGCTACGAATGGATAATTTCCTATATCGGTGCTGTTTTTGCAGGAATGGTAGCTGTGCCATTGGACAAGGAACTCAACGCAACGGATATATCCGATTTATTGAAAAGAGCTGATGTTGATCTTTTGTTTTATGACAGTAATTATGTAGATATCATAAATCAAATCAAAGATGAAAGTGAGCTGTCAAATTTAAAAATGATTTCATTTGACAGTATTCTTACATTGAATGGATCCAATATAGGTCTGCCAAAAGTTGTTTCGGATAAAATGTCAAGTATACTATTCACTTCAGGAACAACAGGAAAAAGCAAAGGCGTAATGCTTACACAAAGAAATATAGCTTCAAATGTTATACAAGGACTCGGAGCTGTTGATTTACATCATGAAAAAGACATTATTCTTTCTGTGCTTCCAATGAATCATGCTTATGAATTTACTTGTACAATATTAGGTATGATTTATAAAGGCGTTACTATTTGTATCTGCTCGGGGTTAAAATACATACAAAAGGAATTTGTTGAGTACAAACCGACAGTTATGTTTGTTGTTCCGTTATTGGCTGAAAATTTCTATGAAAGAATAGAAGCATCTGTTAAACAGCAAAAGAAAGAAACCGTCTTTAAAATAGGAAAGAAAGCATCTGCCTTTTTAAGAAAATTCAATATTGATTTAACGAATTTACTTTTCGCTGATATCAAATCCGCTTTTGGCGGTGAACTCAAAACTTTAATGTGCGGTGGTGCACCGTTAAATGAAGAATTAATAAAAAAATATGCCGATATAGGCATTAACTTATTTCAAGGATATGGTTTGACAGAATGTTCTCCCCTCTTAACCGTTAATTTCGATTACTATCATCGTCCGAATTCTGTCGGTAAAATTGTTGTGGGAAATAGTGCAAAAGTCGTTGACGGTGAAATATGGGCTTCCGGACTTTCTGTGTCAAACGGATACTATAAAGATAAAGAAGCTACAAGCAGTGCTTTTGAGAATGGTTGGTTTAAAACAGGTGATCTCGGAAATATTGATGCTGACGGATTTATTTTTATAACGGGAAGAAAGAAAAATCTTATCATTCTTTCTAACGGAAAAAATGTTTCACCGGAAGAAATTGAATCCGTGATAGAAAACAACATTCCACAGGTCAAAGAAGTTTTGGTCTATGCCGAAAATGACAGAATTGTTGCGGAAATTTATTCAGAAAACTTGAACGAATATGTAAAAAACAATATTGAAAAAGACATAGAAAATCTCAATCTCAAATTACCGTCTTTCAAGCAAATAGCAAAGGTAAAATTCAGAAAAAACGAATTTCCAAAAACGACAACCAAGAAAATTAAAAGAAACTATGAGGTACAGCACAATGATATCAAAAATTGAAGAAATAATCAGAAATTATAAAGGAACGAATGATATTACGATTACAGGCAAAACGAATATCAAAGAAGATTTAGGAATGTCATCTTTTGATTTAATTCAATTAGCGTGTGCTGTTGAAGATGAATTTGATGTAGAAATCCCCGACAGAGCCATTAAAGATTTTAAAACTGTGGGTGATGTTATTACTTTCATTGAGAATCAATGAAATGGTATAACTATAATATTCGAGATTTAACAGATGCCGAGTATAGCAAATGGTATTCGTTAATGAGCAAAGACAAACAGCACTGTGTTGACCGTTTCCGATTTGTTGATGATAAAAAGCGAACGATTTGTGGCGAAATGCTTGCCCGTAAAGCCATAGCCGAATGGTGTGGTACCACACCCGAAAGTATATCCTTCGGCATAAAAGAACACGGCAAGCCTTATGTAAAAGATCTACCCGTTGAGTTCAATATCAGCCATTCGGGTGATACGGTGGTTTGCGCCGTTGATGATAAACCAATAGGTATAGACATTGAAAAAATTCGCCTCATTGATTTAACAGTAGCAAAACGTATTTGCACAGACGAAGAAATATTATATTTATTTGGTCACAACCCCGAAGAACAAGATTTTACTTATACCACCGACACTGAAATCCTAACCCGCTTTTTTAAGCTATGGACAGCAAAAGAAGCCTATGGAAAGTGCATAGGCACAGGCTTGAGTAATGGTAAGTTGCAACCGTTTAATTGTCGTTGTTTATTATTGTCTGGATATGTAATTGCAATTTCTAAGCATACGAAAAAAGATTGAACAAATGAATTTTTGGCATAAAAAACAAATTGTCTCGCTTGAAACAACCTGCTTTTGTCTACAGCCTAAAAAATGCTATGAGCAAATTTGCTCATAGCATTTTTTCTGTAATGTTTTGTATATATTTGCATTTAGGATAATTTGAACAACCATAAAATTGCTTACCTTTATTTGCTCCTCTGGTAGCGGTTCTCAATATTAAATCACCATTACATTTAGGACATTTTAACACTTGCTGCTCGTCATCTATTATTTCCGGTTTAATAATTTCAACAGGTGTTTCGTTAGTTGTATCAATAACAACTGCATCTTGTTGTTCTATAATCGTTTCTATATGGTTCTGTGGAATAACTTGGGTCGGTGTTTTATCAACTTGTTGTACAGATTGCGGATGCAAATTATTGTGAATGTTTGTTATGTGTTGCATTTTAGCAATTTCATCAACTTGTGTATAAGGGTATAACTTGTTATAAATCTCTGTAACATCATTATCGGTAAGTAAATCATTAGAAATTTGATTACAGATACCAAATACAACCGGCGCTACATTATAACGATTTATAACACTTATGTCATCGCTACGAATTTGAACACTTTTCAGAGTGCATCTATCGGAAAATACAATTATTGACCGCATAGGTAGTTGTTCACCTAAAAATGCTTTTAAGTGCTTTATGTGTGAGCGATTTTGCATTATCGGATTATAAAAATGTTCTTTATGACTCCGACCTCTGCCTGCTGGTAAGGTTTGATACCAGTTCTTTTGGTTTTCACTACCAAAAATCCAACCACTATAATTTTTGCTTTCAAAAACAAAAATGCCTTTTTTACATATCATCAACACATCAATTTCGGTTGTTTCACCATTCTCTTTAGGTATGTAGATATTAAAAAGAAATTTTGCTCCATCGGCTTCAAACTGTTTGAGATATTTGTATGTAAGATATTCACCATATCTACCTGTATCTTGTTTTACTAAAAAATAAGGTTGTTTAGTGATTTGATAATATGCACCATTTTTGTATTCCTTATTTTTCTTTATAATTACAACAATAATTATTATTGCCGGAATTAAGATTACAGGGTTCAACAACAGTGAAACTAATTGCAATAAAGATATTAGTAATTCTTGCATTATCGTATCACCTCCGATACATTATTAATTATTATATCACAAAATCTAAAAATTAACCATACCTTTTTACAAAGAAATATGACAATATAAATTGCAATATACGCTCACACTCACCCGACTTTTATTGACAAAATATCTTTGCGATTATATAATTAACGCATGAATATTTAGGAGGAAAATATAATGAAAAATATACTTTCCAACCCACTCAGTGAAAAATGGTACGCCGATCCGGAAGCACGTTTTTATGAGGGTGAATATTGGATCTATGTCACAAAATCCCTCCCATATGAGGAACAGAAAAATATTGACGTAATGCACTCCAAAGATCTTATTCATTGGGAATCTTGCGAAAATATAATAGATATGAACGGTTTTCCAAATTCCACCTTTGCCATATGGGCTCCAACCGTGGTTGAAAAAAACGGCAAGTACTATCTTATCTTCGCTTGTAACGATATCCATTCCGACAGTGAACTCGGCGGTCTTGAAATAGCGGTTTCCGACAAACCGTGTGGGCCTTTTAAATCCTACACCGACACGCTTATCGGTACATTTATTAATGGTGCGCAGCCGATAGATGCACATTTTTTTAAAGATGATGACGGCACTGTTTACCTCCTTTACGGTGGTTGGCGTCACTGCAATATTGGTGTACTCAACGAAACAATGGACGGGTTTATTCCGCTTTCAGACGGCAAGCTTTTTCAAGAAATCACACCGGAAAACTATGTTGAAGCCCCGTGTGTTATGAAGCATGACGGTAAATACTACTTTATGTGGTCATCGGGCGATTGGACAAACGGCTCATATAATGTACGCTATGCTGTTTCTGACAACATTTTCAGTGGCTACTCGGAAAGCAAATGTATCTTAAAAGAAGATCCGACAATCGGCATTGGCCCCGGACACAACGGATTTTTGTATGTTCCTGAAAAAAATATGTATCTTATAGTTTATCATCGTCATAAACCGGATGAGAAGAACGGAAACGCAAGATATCTTTGTATCGACAAAATGGAGATCACAAACGGCATAATTCTCCCAATCAAAATGACTAACAGCTGGGAACTTGAATAATTAAAATCCACATTTTCATGTGGCAAAGCACATAAAAAGCCCATTAGTGCAGTTGAACTGTACTAATGGGCTTTTTTATTATGCAATATCGCAATAAAATTTGTCCGTTTTCATAACCTCGTTTTGCTTTTTCAGCTGAGGTTTTCATTGAAAGCTTAATCATAATCTTTTTCTTCTATGCTCCCTACCGTCAGCACGTTCTCTCTAACCGAAAACTTCACCTCAAATCCCGAATACACTAAAACGTACACCCTATCGGGATCGCTTTGATATGAAGGCCTTGGATCGCAACGAAGAATCTCTTTAAGTCCGTTTCGCTTGCTTTCAGGAATCTTTGAAATCAAATTCTCATCACAATTCACTGTCAATCCGTAATCGGAAAACGTATCGGCAAAACTGCAAACGGCGTTCGAGTGGCTGTCTGAATATGCAACATATGGTTTGATATCGAAAATCGGTGTACCATTCATCAAGTCTGCCCCCGAAACTATCAGCACATCTCCGTTCTTTTCTGTGTGTTCGATCCCCTCAAATGTGACCGATGACAGCCCAAGACCGTTTGGTCGAAACGGTGATCTGGTCGCAAATACACCTATTCTCTTATTACCGCCCAGTCTTGGCGGTCTAACTGTCGGTGACCATTTTCCGTCACACTGCGAAAATTGCCAAATAAGCCAAAGGTGAGAATAACCATCTATCCCCCTAAGTGCCTCTCTGTTTCGATATGGCTTTTCAAACACAATAACCGACTTTATGCTCGGTGCAAGACCGCTTTGTCTCGGTATGCCGAATTTTTCATCAAAATCATTGTATATATAAGCAATAGGTCTTATCTCAACGATGTTTTTATCCTTGTCGGACTCGGAACACATATCTTATTCTCCTACCTAATATCTATCGGATTATTGTATCATTTGATACAATTACATTTATTGTTTGTTTTAGTTTTACTAAAGCAGTAACTTGGTATACTAAAAAGCGAGACGGCTTTGAATCGCAGTCTCGCTTAATTTTATTCGATTCCCTTTAAAGCCTCAAGTTCTTCCTTGGCAACTTTTATCTGAGCATCTTTGATGAGCTTTACCTTGTGTCTGTCAACAACAAGCGGTGCGGATTCGGGACGTTTATCGAGTCTTATCTTCAGAGTACCGGTCAAAAGATTGTTTTCTATGACCGTTCCCCTGCCCTCTTTTGTGTCAACTATAGCTCCGACTTTCGGTGTAACTCTCAGCAGGTGTTCATATGATGATTGTTCATATTTAAGACAACACATCAATCTGCCGCAAGTTCCGCTGATCTTAACGGGGCTGAGAGATAAACCCTGCTCCTTAGCCATCTTGATTGTCACAGGCTGAAATGAACCTAAAAATGAACTGCAACAGAAAGGTCTGCCACAAACGCCAAGTCCACCGAGTACCTTTGACTCATCTCTGACACCGATCTGGCGAAGTTCAATTCTTGTTTTGAACACTCCTGCAAGATCTTTGACAAGCTCACGGAAGTCAACTCTGCCGTCAGCAGTGAAATAAAACAATATCTTACTTCTGTCAAATGTATATTCAACATCGACAAGTTTCATTTTAAGATTATGACTCTCTATTTTTTTAAGACATATATCAAAAGCCGACTTTTCTCTTTTCTTGTTTTCTTCAAGAGTCTTAATATCGTTTTCATCGGCTATTCTGATAACTGTTTTAAGCGGGCTGACTATCTCCTCGTCTGAAATTTCTTTGTTTTCCATTGCCACATCACCACATTCGATTCCTCTTGCGGTTTCGACTATAACCTTTGTTCCCTCTGTATATTTTTCGTTCTGCGGGTTGAAGTAATAAACCTTACCCACCTCTTTGAATCTGACTCCGATAACTTCTGCCATCTATATTTATCCTTTCGTTCTTGCATTTGAGAGTGTACTGCTGAGTCTTGTCACTGTCAAGTTAGCGTTTGCACTTGAGTCCGATGCCCTCTTAATTTCCGTGACAATCCCGACAAAATGTACGAGTCGGTCAAGCGTAAATCTTTTGGCAAGCAGCTCGGCAGTTGACCTGTCAGGACAGGTCAGAGTCTTTCCTCCACTCTTTATCACAGCCGCCGAAGAAAAATAAGAAGCCATAGTTTCCGCAACAGGAGAAAGCATCTTTTTGTCTTTTTCAAGAGCAGCCGTTTTTTTCATAAATTCAAGCTCGTTTTCATTGCAAAAGCTCTCACAAAGCGTTTTCGCTATCTCGCTTGCCTTTTCTGTGAGTTTGTCAGAAATCGCACTGATCTCGGCTTGCCCCAATGATATCAGTGTTCCTCTTGAAAGTATTGTTTCAAGAAGTGTCTCTTTTGAGTCACAAGTCATGATTATTGCAACATCTTCAGGCGGCTCTTCAAAAATTTTAAGCAGAGCATTCTGAGATTGAACCGTCATTGTCTGTGCCTCTTTAAAAATGAACACTTTTCGGTCGGCATCGTTAGCGGTGATAAAAGCGGCGGATTTCATCTTTCTGATAGTATCAACACCCATCATTGCTTTTCCGCTTTCTTTGTCGCAAACTGTCACATCAGGGTGAATATCTGACATAACCTTTCTGCACTGTCTACATTCTAAGCAAGGCACAGTTTCACTCTCACAGACAAATGCAGCAGCGAGAAGCTTGGCTGCTTTCATTCTGTTAGATTCTGTCGTACCTTCGAGAATTATTGCGTGAGGTATTCTTTTTTGCTCAAAAAAAGCACTTATCATACACCTTGCAGTATCAGTCATAGTGATATCTTCAAACAAAAAACCACCTCCGAAAACGATTATAAATATTATACAACAAATTTTCGGCTTTGACAATAGTTATAAAAAAAGTTGTTACTTGGTTTAAAGCAATATTCCCATGAAAGTATTCACTCTCATGGGGATATTTGTCATTTTTTAAATTTAACGCTTTTCATTTCAGACAGTGTTCCGTATATCCTGCCATATTTCGTATCTCTGTATGTGCGTATTTTGACCTTATAGTTTTTGCCTTTCTTGCAATTTCTGATCACATATTCGAGATTATCACCCTGATATACCTTAACATATTTTTTCTTTGATCCGCTGTATTGATATACCATATATCCGGTAACTCTGCTGACTTCTTCTATTTTGACCTTTGTGGTTTTCTTGTCGAAGTTTCTCTTTAGGACAAAGTCTGTATCTCTGATCTTAGTGTTAACTTTAAGAACATCGCTGAACTCGCTGTAATATTTCTTTCCGTCAACCTTTTTGACAGCTCTGACTTTATAGAAATAGAAATTTCCGGATTTCAGATTTTTGTCCTTGAAAGTTGTGGACTTCGAGCTTGAAACAAGCTCGTATTTTCCATCGGGCGATGTTGAACGGTAAAGTTGATAATATGTTCCGCTGTCGGATTTGCCCCAACTGAGACTAATTGTTTTCAGCGTTCTTACTTTTGACTTAAGATTTTCCGGTGTATTTGGAATTATCTTAAACGAAGTCTTATATGTTCCGCTGCAATTCTTACCCATACCCTTGACAGTGACACTGACCGTACCGATGTTTTTATTGTTCTTATATGTCACCGTGTAGTCTTTATCTTTAGTCAGTTTCACACCTGCGGTTGTGGAAAGCTTAATATTTCCTCTGTTTTTACCATTATACGGCTTATCGACCAATCCGGTTATAACTGCCTTCTTAACATTCAGCTTTTTAATGTTAAAAGTAATCTTTTGCGTACCTGTGAAGTTGCCTTTTCCCGTCAGTGTCACGGTTGCCTTACCGATCTTCTTGTTGTTTTTGAACTTCACTGTATAATCTCTGTCTTTAACAAGCTTTTTTCCGCTGTATGTTGCAGTTACACCCGGTTCAATCGCTTTTCCGGTGTAATACTTATCGTTAATTTTCGTAAACGTTGCACTAGCCAAACTTCTTCTATTTATATTAAATTTCCACTGATATGAAAATCCTTCATATTCGTTTATGCCCGTGACTTGAGCGTAAGCCGTTCCGGCATTGACATTATTATGCCATGTGACAGTATAATCACGGTTCTTGACAAGTGAAGTTCCGTCCGGAGCTACCACAGGAAACACAGGCGTTATAGCAGAACCCGTGTAGGTGTACTTAGTGAGAGGATAGTAAAGAACATTCATGTCAGTGTTTCCTTTTATCCCCGGAACACTGCCCTTTGAAGAATACTGCCAAATATCCTTTTGACCTTCATATGTACACTCGGAATTATACTGGGCCACCCAACGTGAAAAGCCGTTATAGTAGCTATCTGTCAACTTTGTTTTCCACCAATAAGTGTTTGCATAAAATCCGACTTCGTATCCGGCTTCGGTTATAACTTCCGCAAAAGCTTTGGACATTTTGAGAATCTGAGAATTTGAACATTCAGCTGTCGTTTTGGAATCTTCAAGATCATAATATATCGGCAAACTCAGATTGTATCCGCTGACAAGTCTAAGACAATGTTGAGCTTCGGATCTAGCCTGTTTGATCGTTGTGGCATAGGAATAAAGATAAACGCCGAAAGGTATTCCGAGCGCCATGCAAGCATCGGCATTGGCTTTAAACCTTATATCGTCTTGATCTTCATAGTCCTGACCGTATCCAAGACGGATTATCGCAAAATCTACGCCGTATTCCTTGACCGCTTGCCAATTTATATCTCCATTATGAGTTGACACATCAATTCCGTATTCATAAACACCGTCTTTATCACCGCTTTTTTCAAAGACAAACGGCACAAGTTTCCACCTTTGATTTTTGTTAGTTTCTTTATATGTTTCAACGATCACTCCATCATCTGATGCCGTTAAAACAAGCGAACTGTCAGCCGCACTTTTAATGACATATTCATTAAGCACCGTAACTGCAAATTCCCAATTTTGTGTTAAGGCTGAGTCCTGCTGTTCAAGAAAAACTTTCTTACCCGACTCCGCTTTATCGGATATTGAGATAAAACGTGATGTTGATTCAGCCGGCTGAAGAAGATATCCGTTGCTGTTCTGTTTTATCTTTATTACTTGAGCGACATCGCCCTCGCTTCTTGACTTGAGACTAAATTTTGCCGAGTCACTGTCGCTGTTGTTTTTCAATGTCATACATTTTCCTGTTCCGACATTGACTAATATGTAGTTACCTTTTTTGACTTGCGTATCTGCCGCAGAAACAAGGTTTATTCCGCTGAGCGATCCAACCAGCATTATAACAGCAAGCAACAACGCCGTTAAACTTCTCGCTTTTTTCATTAGTTTCCTCCTATTTTAACTTTTGAATATATTTTATATTGTATCAGAACATTAACCTTGGTTCAAGTGTAATCAGACATTTTCTTTTGCTTTGTGGAAAAATTAAGGAATTATATATATTTGCGTCACAAAATCAGCCTAAGATGCAAAAATCCGATTTTTTATATCCGATCGGTGCGTACAGCAATATCAAGCTTGACTTAATACGCTGTCAGATATATAATAAACACAGAATTTTTAAAGATTGGAGAATCAAAATGAAAGACGATTCGGTTATAACTCTTGAAGCTGACGGAGATGAGGAAAAATTCGGTTTCCTTGACTTTGTTGAATATGAAAACGAAGAATTTATCGTTCTTTATCCTCTCGAAAGAGAAAACAAGCAGCTCCTTATTCTTAAAGTCGAAGAAGATGCAACAAGTGACGAATACGACAGCTATGTTGGCATAGACGATGATGAACTTGTTCAGGCAGTGTTTGAAAAGTTTATGCAGGAACATAAAGATGAACTTGAATAAAAATTTCAGCCGAACGGATAACCCGTTCGGCTGAATATTTTTAAGTGTTTGTTATCTGTCAAGACGCTTAACTTCCGTCATGTTCTCTGCTTTGAGTACTTCATCAAGCATATCCTTATCCATGAGACCGTCACGAAGAACGATGTCTCTGACAGAAACGCCTGTCTTAAGTGACTCCTTAGCGATTCTTGCTGACTCTTTATATCCGATATGCGGCTTAAGAGCTGTTGCAATGCCAACACTTGCGTGAAGAAGTGTGTCGCAACGTTCTTCGTTTGCAACAATACCTGAAACGCAGTTGTCGATAAGAGTTCCGATAGCATTTGTGAGAGCCTCGATACCCTCAAAGATGCTATAGAAGATAACAGGCTCAAAAGCGTTAAGCTCAAGCTGACCTGCCTCAGCAGCCATTGTAACTGTCATGTCGCTTCCGATAACTCTGAATGCGACCTGAGAAACAACTTCGGGAATAACAGGGTTAACCTTGCCCGGCATGATAGATGATCCGTTCTGCTTGGGCGGAAGAGCTATCTCAGCGATACCGGTCTTGGGGCCGCTTGAAAGAAGTCTCAAGTCATTGCATATCTTTGAAAGGTTAACAGCAGCCGTCTTTAAAGCCGATGAAACCGCAACATAAATATCAAGGTTAGATGTGCCGTCAAAGAGGTCGTCACACTGAGTATATGTTTCGCCGCAAACCTTTGAAACGTTATCGCAGATATATGTAACATAATAGGGATCACCGTCTATAGCTGAGCCGATAGCCGTTGCACCCATGTTAAGGCTGTGAAGTTCATCGTTGACTTTCTTAAGTCTTTCGATATCTCTCTTAACAGCTGATGCGTAAGCGTGGAATTCCTGACCGAGTCTCATGGGAACAGCATCCTGAAGCTGAGTTCTGCCCATCTTAAGTACACCGTGGAATTCTTCTGCCTTTTGCATAAGTGCGTTATAAAGACGTTCTTCTTCGGGGATAAGTTTCTTAAGAAGTGCAACCATTGCGATCTTGCCCGATGAGGGATAGATGTCGTTTGTTGACTGAGCGAGGTTGACATGATCGTTCGGGTGAACAATGCTGTAATCGCCGAGAGTACCGCCGAGAATTTCGATAGCTCTGTTAGCTATGACCTCGTTAGCATTCATGTTTGCCGAAGTGCCTGCACCACCCTGAATTGCGTCAACGATAAAGCTATCGTGGAACTTGCCGGCGATAACTTCGTCAGCAGCCTGCATAATAGCATCTGCTTTGTCTGCTGCAAGTCTGCCGGATGCCTTTGAAGTCATTGCGGCTGCCTTTTTAAGCTGTGCCAAAGCAATGATAATCTCCTTGTGCATCATTCTGCCGGTGATTGGGAAATTGATAGAGCCTCTGAGTGACTGTACGCCATAGTATGCGTTTGCGTCTAATTCAAGCTCGCCTATTGAGTCTGATTCAAGTCTTGTTTTCATATTTTACATCCTTTCTGTCTTGGACGATTTGAAAGGTGAATTTTAACTCACCTTTGCCTACGAAGTGATTATATCATTTCTCAGATTTTTTTCAAGTTCTACAAACAATTACTGAATTTTCTTTATTTTTAGTGCAAATTTACGAACATATGTTAAAAAAATTAAGCCTCAACTTAAAAAAATTAAGTTGACAAATTCATTTCTATAGATTATTATATAAACAGTTAGATAAGATTTTTTAAAAATATGATAACTGTCTTTTGCGTAATAACTGCCTTTGCGGAAATATTCAGGCATACCAAAAAAGATAAAGAAAGGGTTGATCTCAAATGGACAAAATTGATGCTGCAATATTAAACTTTCTTCAAAAAGACGCAAGAATGTCCGTCAAAGATATCGCCCAAGCCGTATATCTATCATCACCGGCTGTTTCAACAAGAATAGAAAAGCTCGAACGTGATGGTATAATAAAGGGATACAGTGCGAAAATAGACCTTGCCAAGGTCGGATACACTGTCACGGCTTATATAAACTTAGTTATGAAACCTACTCTCAGACCTAAATTTTACTCTTTTGTCGAGGGCATACCGAACGTTCTCGAATGTAGCTTTGTCACGGGAGAATATTCCATGCACATGAAAACCGCATTTCGCAACACTCAAGAATTAGATGCATTTGTCACCGAACTTCAACATTTCGGAAGCACAAGCACTCAGGTCGTATTTTCAACGGGAATAGAACAAAGAGAGATTCCCGTTGAATGTGATGAAAAAGTGAAAAAGAGAAAAAAGGAGATTCAATAACTTTGGAAAATAAGAAGGTTTTTACCTATATTTTTGTAATCATTATTATTGCATTGTTTATTCTCACAGCTCTGTTTTTCTATGATTGGAGTGTTGAAAAACAAGCAGCAGAAATAATGATTAAAACTTCATATGATAACATTTTGACTCAGATGTTTAATTAAACTTATCGCCGGTGCAACAGCACCGGCGATTTTTTAATCAATATAATGAATTATCATCCACGCTTTGGCAGGAATGTCCTTATCATTTATATATGTATGCGAAGCGGCGGCTTCAAAGCAAAGAGCATCGTCATTTTTTAAAGTATACTGCTTATCATCTATTTTCACTGTGAGTTCCCCGCCGGTCATCATGATATATTCATAACTTTTAGTCGAATGTCCCATTGAGGTGTATTCGCCGTGAGGATCGACCTCAAACTGATAAACCTCGAAGTTTCGCTCTCTGTTTTCGGGATAATAGCTAAAGACGTGATAGTTTTCTTCTTTCATCTCGGACACATCTGCTTTTCTGACATGAACAGCCTTTGCCTCAGGCGGATCAAGCAAACTTGTATAATGCAGCGAAAACGCTTTGGCGAGTTTCCATATGGTGTTGATAGTCGGGTTTGAATCGCCTTTTTCTATTTGCGATATAATAACTTTGCTCGTTCCGGCCTTTTCGGCAAGCTGACCTTGACTCCAATTTCTTTCTTCTCTCAGCCGTTTAACATTCTGAGCTATTATCTGACCTGCATTCATATTTTCACCTCGTAAATTTTATTTAACGTGTTGACAAATATATTTTACTATGGTATACTTTCAGCTTGTAAGTTATAGTTTACCATATGTTAAATATTTTTTCAAGGAGTATTTTATGAAAATCAAGGCACTCAAAGCAGCTTTTCCGCACACGATCCCCATTCTTGCAGGCTTTTCTTTTCTCGGAATCGCCTACGGTATATATATGAATGTTTCGGGATTTTCATTTATTTATCCAATGATAATAAGTCTCCTTGTTTTCGGTGGCTCGATAGAATTCGCCGCAGTTGAAATGCTGATAAGTCCGTTCGCGCCTGTTTCAGTGCTTCTAATGTCTCTTTTGATACAAGCAAGGCACATTTTCTATGGAATATCTATGCTTGATAAGCTCAAAGGTTTGGGCTGGAAAAAGTATTATATCATTTTCGGAATGTGTGATGAAACTTTTTCAATCAACTGCACGGCACAGATACCCGAAGATGTTGATAACGGCTGGTTTATGTTTTTTGTCACATTGCTTGACCACATTTATTGGATAGTCGGCTCAACGGTCGGCGGTATTCTCGGTTCACTGCTGACATTTGACACAGACGGAATAAGTTTTGTTATGACGGCTATGTTCGTTGTTATTTTCTTGGAACAGTGGCTTAAAGACAAGCAACACACCGCTGAATACATCGGCCTCGGTGCTTCGGCTCTATGTCTTGTTATCTTTGGTGCAAATTCGTTTTTAATTCCGGCAATGGTCGCAATAATCGCTCTGCTTGCCATATTTAAAAAACCGATTGAAAGCAAGGAGGTCGAATAAAATGGTAATGACACAAACCCAGCTGATAATAACTGTTGCCATGTGCATATTGGGAACAGTCATTACACGTTTTCTTCCTTTTGTTGTTTTCAGTGAAAATAAAGAAACCCCAAAATTTGTTACATATCTCGGAAAATATCTTCCTTCGGCGGTTTTCGGAATGCTTATAATATACTGCCTTAAAGATGTCAGTATTCTGCAAGGCTCACACGGTTTGCCTGAACTTATAGCTATCCTGCTGACAGCAGGTGTTCACCTTTGGAAAAGGCAAATGCTGATCTCAATAGCGGTCGGCACTGTGAGCTATATGTTGCTGATTCAGTTTGTGTTTTAATTCGCAAATTTGGTATTTTTATCTTGAAACATTATGTCTTGCAATTAGAACTCGCATATGATATAATCAAAGTGAACCTGACATAAAGAGTCGGCTCTGATTGAAAGGTATCACTGTTAAGATAACTTAATATGATCAGTCATCTCGGTGTACCTCAAAATCTATTTGTCGATATGTGTCAGCATATCGGCGATTTTTTTGTTTAAGGAGGAAAACTATGCAGACCAGAGTAGCTGTAATGTCAATAATTGTCGAAAATGAGACATCTGTTGAACAATTAAACGCTGTTCTTCATGAATTTGGCAAACACATAATAGGAAGAATGGGTATCCCCTACCGAGCAAAAAACATTAATATAGTTTCCGTTGCTCTCGATGCACCGCAAGACACCATATCTTCACTTGCCGGAAAACTCGGCAACATTTCCGGAATAAGTGTCAAGACCGCTTATTCAAATATTGTCGGCAATGAATAAGGTCGAGTGTCTCATTGAAAAACTCATGAGTGACCATTCGCTTTCACTTGATGAGTACGAGCAAATCATCAGCGAATATTCACCTGAAATCTCGAAAAAGTCCGCCATGCTTGCCGATAGTGTAAGACGTAAGATCTACGGCAATGATGTCTATATCAGAGGGCTTATTGAAATAGGAAATATTTGCAAAAATGATTGCTTCTATTGCGGAATACGCAAGTCAAATAAAAAATGTGAACGCTATATTCTGTCAAAAGAGCAGATACTATCTTGCTGTCAAGAAGGATATTCACTCGGATTTCGCACTTTCGTTTTGCAAGGCGGCGAGAATGTCATGCCCATAAGCTTGATTGTTGAAATTGTCAGTGAGATCCGTAAAAACTATCCGGAGTGTGCAATAACTCTTTCGCTGGGTGAATACAGCCGTGAAGAATATGAGGCTATGTTTGCGGCGGGTGCAAACAGATATTTGCTTCGTCACGAAACAGCCGATAAATCGCACTATGAAAAACTTCACCCTGAAAAAATGTCATTTGATAACCGAATGAGATGCCTTTATGATCTCAAAGACATCGGCTTTCAAGTCGGCTGTGGCTTTATGGTTGGAAGTCCGTATCAAACGGTACAGAATTTGGCTAAAGATTTGAAATTCATCGAAGAATTTAATCCTGATATGTGTGGCATAGGCCCTTTCATTCCGCAAAAAGACACTCCATTTGGTCAACACCCTGCCGGCAGTGCAGACTTAACTGTGTACCTATTATCAATAATAAGGCTGATAAAGCCGAACATTCTCCTCCCTGCGACAACAGCTTTGGGTACGATAGAGTCCGGCGGCAGAGAACGCGGAATTCGATCGGGGGCAAATGTTGTCATGCCCAACCTCTCCCCCGCTTCGGTGAGGCAAAAATATGCTCTTTATGACAATAAGCTGTCAAGCGGAAGTGAATCGGCTCAAAGCTTGAAAGAGCTTAAAACTTCAATGGAAAATATAGGATACAAAATCGTCTCATCACGAGGCGATATAAAAAAATAAAATGTCTGACGGAAAGAAAATATCTGACCGCAAAGAAAGGAGTCACCATGATAAAATATGATCCGAAATCATTAAAAGCTGATGAATTTATCAACGATGAAGAAATCAGAGAAACAATTAAATACGCTGAGGAAAACAAAAACAATGTCGAGCTTATTGATAGCCTCCTCGAAAAGGCAAGACCAAAGAAAAACGGGAACGGTGTCACCTGTGCCGGACTGACACACAGAGAAGCCTCTGTACTTTTAGCTTGCGAGATTCCCGAAAAAATCGAGGAAATGTATAAGCTTGCAAATGAAATAAAGCTTGCATTTTACGGCAACAGAATAGTTATGTTCGCCCCTCTATATCTCTCAAACTATTGCGTAAACGGCTGTGTTTACTGTCCGTATCACATGAAAAACAAGCATATTGCAAGAATCAAGCTGACTCAAGAGCAAGTCAGAGATGAGGTCATAGCTCTTCAAGATATGGGACACAAGAGACTTGCTATCGAGGCAGGTGAAGATCCCGTCAACAATCCGATAGAATACATTTTAGAGTGCATAAAGACGATATATTCCGTTCACCACAAAAACGGAGACATTCGCAGAGTCAATGTCAATATTGCCGCAACAACCGTTGAAAACTATCGAAAACTCAAAGATGCCGGAATCGGAACATATATTCTTTTCCAAGAAACCTATAATAAAAAGAGCTATCTTGAGCTTCACCCGACAGGGCCTAAGCATGACTATGACTATCACACAGAAGCTATGGACAGAGCCATGGACGGTGGAATTGACGATGTCGGTTTAGGTGTTCTGTTCGGATTAGAAGGATATCAATATGAATTTGCCGGACTTTTGATGCATGCAGAGCATCTTGAAGCCGTTCACGGTGTCGGCCCTCACACTATAAGCGTTCCCAGAGTTAAACACGCAGATGACATTGATCCCAATGTATTCGACAATAGTCTGTCAGATGAGCTTTTTGCTAAGATAATCGCTTGTATTCGTATCGCCGTACCATACACAGGCATGATAATTTCAACTCGTGAGAGTGAGGCTGTCAGAGGAAAAGTCCTCGAATATGGTATATCTCAGATAAGTGGTGCATCAAGAACATCTGTCGGTGGTTACACTGAAAAAGAACGTCCGCACGATTCGGAGCAGTTTGACGTTTCCGACCAACGAACACTTGATGAAGTTGTTCGTTGGCTTATGGAAAAAGACCATATTCCATCATTCTGCACAGCTTGCTACCGTGAGGGAAGAACCGGTGACAGATTTATGAGCCTTTGCAAAAGCGGACAGATACTCAACTGCTGTCACCCGAATGCACTCATGACACTGACAGAATATTTGATAGATTATGCATCAGACGAGACGAAAAAAGTCGGTTTTGAGCTTATCGAACGTGAACTTGAGAAGATACCAAAGGAAAAAGTCCGTGAGATAGCAAGGCAGAATATCGAACAAATCAAGGCATCAAACCGCCGAGATTTCAGATTTTGAGGTGGGTTATGGGACTTAATAATACCCCATCAGCGGAACGGCTTCATATCGGCTTCTTCGGGCTGAGAAACGCCGGAAAGTCAAGCCTTGTCAATGCGGTCACAGGTCAAAATCTGTCGCTCGTTTCCGACATTAAAGGCACAACGACCGATCCCGTTCAGAAAGCAATGGAGCTTTTGCCTTTAGGGCCGGTTGTGATAATCGACACGCCGGGTTTTGACGATGACGGAACTCTCGGAAAAATGCGTGTCGAACGCACAAAACAAATCTTGAGCAAAACGGACATAGCGGTTTTGGTCGTTGATTGTGAAAAAGGAAAGCAAAATATCGACCACGAACTTTTAGATCTTTTCAAAGAAAGAGATATCCCCTGCATAACGGCATATAACAAATGCGACAAGCTTAAGTCTGTTCCGTCAAAGTCGAAAAACGAGATATATGTCAGCGCAAGTCTAGGCACGAATATATACGAGCTTAAAGAAATGATCACCAAGGTTTCTTCTCTTGAAAAAAAAGAGAAACAGCTTGTCGGTGATCTTATCGAACCGAACGATTTGATCGTTCTTGTCACACCGATAGACGAATCTGCCCCAAAGGGAAGAATGATCCTCCCTCAGCAGCAGATGATCAGAGATGTTCTCGACAGCAGTGCTATCAACATAGTTACCAAAGAAACTGAACTTGAAAACGCTCTGAAAAGTCTGAGTGTACCTCCTAAAATGGTTATCACCGATTCTCAGGCTTTCGGATTTGTCAGCAAGATTGTCCCCGAAGATATTCCTTTAACCTCGTTTTCCATTCTTTTTGCAAGGTACAAAGGAGAGCTTGTTCAAACGGTAAAAGGTGCGGCAAAGCTTGACAAGCTTAAAGACGGTGACACTGTTCTCATTTCCGAGGGCTGCACTCATCACAGACAGTGCAACGACATAGGAACGGTCAAAATGCCGAACTGGATAAGCGGCTACACAGGAAAACAACTCCGGTTTGAATACACCTCCGGCGGAGAATTTCCCGATGACTTGTCAAAATATGCTCTGATCGTTCACTGTGGCGGCTGTATGCTCAACGAACGTGAAATGAAATCAAGGCTTAAAAGAGCTGAAAAAAGTGGAGTTGCGATAACTAACTACGGAATCGCAATAGCACAGATGCACGGAATTTTAAAGAGATCGCTGTCACCATTTCCCGATATTTTGGAATCGTTGCAATAAAACCAAATATAATTTTAAACGGCAGACGTTCAATCGTCTGCCGTTTAAAATTATTTAGACATAATCGGTATGAGATATTTTCCTAAGATGTTATAAACTATGTCATATATGACCTCAAAGAGTGCGGTCAACCCAAATTTATCAAATATCGTTATCTTGTCGGAATCTCCCAAATGCTCTCTGAAACCGCTTTCTGTTTCAAGCTTTACATAAGGCACTGATGTGTCATACGGTTTCGCTTCACCGTTCATAACCGTGAAATTGAAAGTCTTATCGTTAAGCGGAGTAACCGAACCGACTATGAAATATGAAACCTTGATTGATGCTGTTGTTAGGCTTTCCTTTGGAAGTTCACCCTCAAACTCAACCTTTATGCTTTCTCTCGGTTTTATTTCCGTCAGCAAATATTTTGAAGTTTTAAAGTTGATATCTGCTCCGTTAACCGCAACAGAGAGAAGTCTCATATTGTTTTCTTTTGAAAGATTGGTGATGATCAAAGCCTTGTCATCTGAACTTATATATCCCGGCTTACTTGAATCAAACTCAGCATAAACCGATTCGCAAACATTCATTGAATAATGAAACTGCGGGTACTCGGAATAAGTGTTTATATCAATATGTTCATTCGTTTCAACGAGAGTTTTCATGAGCGTTGCCGAATAATCATCTTTAAGTGTCATTCCGTGGAACAGCCCATTGCAGAACCATGTTGTTTCCGGAAGATAAGCAGCCGAGGCATCAATTTCCATTCCCGGTGAAAGATGATTATGCGTTTTGTCCGAACAAACCGTACCGAGAGTCTGATATCCGTCATTAAAGCGTGAGCCAAACGGCGCACAGACAGCACCGGTTGATGCATTAACAGAGATTATAGCATCTGAGTTTTCCTGAGTTCCGATAACGCTCGGCCAACCTGTTCCTGCTATCATGTACACATTAGCACCGGCGTCCTCAGCATTTTTCAACAGTGAGGACAAATTCGGGAGCAATTCATTGTGGAAATAGTCTGACTTTTTCATTATCTCAGAATTACGCAATTCTTCAGAGGCAAAGTTTGCTTTGACTTCTTCATATTTGTCGCTGGGAATAAAATCCCATATGCTTCCCCATGAACCGAGAACTTGCTTTATATAAGGCACAAGGTAGTTAGCAAGATCATCAAGGAAACCGAGTTCGTTGGCTTTAACAAGCCACTCATAATCTTCTTCAAACATCATTCCGTTTTCGATGAATTGCAGGAGTACCTGTTCATCAAGGACAATATTATTTATCATAATGTCATATGCCAAAAGTGCGCCACCTATAGCCGGAACTGTCAAAACCGCATTGTTGACCTTTCCCTTATAGCCATAAAGCGAGAGATATGTAGCAGAGGTTTGACCACCGTGGCTGACGGCGATAATGTTAACCTTCGATGCACCCGTATATTCGAGTACATCATCAATATATCTGTCAAGATCTGCCGCACAATCAACCGTGTTACGTCTGAAATCGGTGTTAAAATTGAATGTCCACTCGTCAGCCTTATCACCGAGATATTCCGTAACATATGGCATTATTTCAATTTCATGACGGTATTTTCCATCCTCATTTTCATTAAGCCATTTTGAGTTTGTGTCGTAAGCGTGGCTATGATAAAGGTGAAGCGGAGTTGTTGGATTTCCGCTTTCGTCATATGCCATGTCACCAAACATCATAACAAATTCCTCGCCGACTCTATCCGCAAGTCTCTTTGCATCGCCTTGAGTCCACTCGCCGATGCCTATGCCGAGTTCAACAGCATTTGCTTTGATTCTATCAAGGATCTTATCCATCTGAATGTTCCAAATATGGATCTTTTCGCCATTCTCACCGTCTTTATATAATGCCGATGAGCTATATCCCGGAACGATAATGATGGGATAGACTTCGTTCGTGTCTGCGGCACTTGCTATAGGTGCTACGACACAAAAGCAAAGTGTCAAAGTTAAAATCAGCGATATAAATTTTTTCATACCTGTTTCCCCCAATAGTTTTAAGCTTTGTGTCAATAAAAAATCACTTCACAACACAATTATAAGTAGAATTATACAATAAAAATTCACGAATTTCAACAAAATTTAACGTTGGTTTTTCGATTTTTTTAAAAGTTTTCACGAAATAAAAGACATAATTCTTACCTTGTACAAATAAGTTATTGCTCAAATCAAGCTTTTATGTTCTGTCCAATTCTGATATATAATAAAATCATATACTTTCGGTTAAACTATATTATCTAGGAGCCGATTTAAGCACTTGTATTAAACTGAAAGAAGTGGTAAAATTATGAAGAAACGTTACGGAAAAAAGGCATTTGTTGCAATAGTTGCCGTGATCGTTCTTGTGATATCAATAGGTTATGGTGTTTTCTATCACTATTACTCCATGATGAATTATCAAAAAGAGGAAGACGACTCGCTTCTTTCTTCATATGAACCCGAAACTGACGGCAAATTGACCGACAGTGACGGAGCTATAATAGATAATATGGAAAACATGATAGAAAACAACAAAGACCACACACAAACATTGACTTCAAATAACGTTTATAATATTCTGTTTATAGGTACGGATTCAAGAGGAAATGAACGTGGAAGATCAGATGCAATGATTTTAGTTTCGATAAACTCGAAAACCAAAAAGATAGTTCTGACATCTTTTCTGCGTGACATTTATCTTTATATTCCATCTGTCGGAAACAATCGTCTCAATGCCGCTTATGCTTATGGCGGAGCATCGCTTTTAATGAAAACCATAAAACAAAACTTCGGCATATCAATCGAAAATTACGCTCAAACAAACTTCTTTTCTTTTATAAAGATTATAGATGCTTTAGGTGGAGTAACGCTTAACGTTTCATCGGCGGAGATAAAACAGATAAACAATAACCTAAAGGAGATCAATCGACTTCAGGGCTTTTCACAATCCAAATATGCCTTGTCGCAATCACAGGCAGGCAGTGTAAAACTAAACGGAAGTCAAGCTCTCGCTTATGCAAGAATAAGATATATCGGAACGGATTTCGGAAGAACTGAACGTCAACGCAAGGTTATTTCTGCGTTGATAACCTCTTTCAAAAGTGCCGGAATAAAACAGCTTTCATCGCTCATGACAAGTGTATTGCCCCTAGTCAGCACAAATCTAAAGCAAGGAGACATACTCAAGCTCATATCAAATTCCGGTGCGTACGCCAAATATTCGGTCACAAGTCAAAGTATTCCCTCAAGCGGCACTTATTCATTCGTGACAATAAAAAATATGTCGGTCATAAGTGTTGACTTTGAAAAGAATAAAAAAATACTCAAAGATACTATTTACGGGTAGGTAAAAATATGGATAACTTTTCACAGAAAAAACAAAGAGCCGAGGAACTTCGTCTAATAATCAATTATCACAATAAGAAATATTATGAAAACGATGCTCCGGAAATAGAAGATTTTGAATATGATCGGCTCATGCAGGAACTTATTAAAATCGAGGAGGATTTTCCCGAACTTATCACAGCCGACTCCCCCACTCACCGTGTCGGCGGAAAAGCAGACGGCCAGTTTGCACCTGTTGAGCATAAGGTTGTGATGGAAAGTCTGCAAGATGCTTTTTCAAAAGATGATATAAGAGACTTTGATGAAAGAGTACGTTCGGTCGTCAGTAAGCCTATCTATGTCGTTGAGCCGAAAATTGACGGACTCTCTGTTTCTCTCGAATATGTCAATGGTGAATTTGTCAGAGGATCGACCAGAGGTGACGGCAGAGTAGGAGAAGACGTAACAGCAAATTTAAGAACGGTCAGAACTATTCCTCTTAAAATCAACACTCCCCTGCCCTTCCTTGAGGTCAGAGGAGAAGTATATATGTCACATGAAGTATTTCTCAAGCTTGTTGAAGAACAAGAGCTGAATGAAGAAAAGCCGTTTAAAAATCCGAGAAATGCTGCCGCAGGTTCACTCAGACAAAAAAATCCTAAAATCACAGCGAAACGCAAACTTGACATCTTCGTCTTTAACATTCAGCAGATTGAGGGACATGAGTTGACCGAGCATAAGCAGTCGATAGACTACATAAAAAGTCTCGGTTTTAACACCATACCTTTTTACAATGAATTCGACAATATCGAAGATGCTCTTAAAGAGATCGAACGTATTGGAAACATCAGAGGCGAACTGCCGTTTGATATAGACGGTGCGGTTATCAAAGTCAACAGCTTTTCTCAAAGGCAATCACTCGGCAGTACGGCAAAGTTTCCGAAATGGGCAATTGCATTCAAATATCCACCTGAAGAAAAAGAAACAACTTTGCTTGATATCGAAGTTAATGTCGGAAGAACGGGTGTCTTAACTCCAACCGGCGTTTTTGAGCCGACTACTCTCGCCGGAACATCAGTCAGCAGAGCAACTTTGCACAATCAGGACTTTATCAATGAGCTTGGTATACAGATAGGCGACAAGGTGATAATCAGAAAAGCCGGAGATATCATACCTGAAGTTTTGCGTGTCACCGAACATAAAAGCTCCGATGTGTACACCCTGCCTGAGTTCTGCCCGTCATGCGGTGCAAAAACTGCCCGTGACGAAGGCGAGGCGGCTATTCGCTGTAATAATCCGGACTGCCCTGCACAGCTTTTGAGAGTGCTTATACATTTTTGTTCAAGAGATGCTATGGATATAGATGGATTGGGCGAAGCTCTTTTGAGAGTATTCACTGAAAAAGGTCTCATAAAAAGTCCTGCCGACATATACTCACTGAAAAAAGAGCAAATCTCATGCATTGAAGGCTTAGGTGACAAATCGGCTGAAAATCTCATAAATGCTATAGAAAAGTCAAAACAAAACGATCTGTCAAGGCTTGTTTTTGCCTTGGGTATTCGTCATGTCGGTCAAAAGGCAGGAAAGCTTATAGCTGACCGCTTTATTGACATGGACAGCATAATAACCGCCTCAAAAGAAGATATTGAACAGATCGAGGGTTTCGGCTCTGTCATGGCTCAAAGCGTAGCAGACTACTTTAGTGTACCGGAAAGTATAAATCTTATCGAACAGCTCAAGTCGGCGGGCGTTAATATGAGGTCACAGCGAGAGATCAAGGACGAGCGTTTCAAAGGAATGACCTTTGTTTTAACCGGTACTCTCAGTAATTATAAAAGGAGCGAGGCAGCGGAGATAATTGAAAGTTTCGGTGGCAAAGCAGCTTCTTCTGTCTCAAAAAAGACAACTTATGTGCTTGCAGGCGAAGATGCAGGCAGTAAGTTAAAAAAAGCAAACGATCTCGGAGTTGAGGTCATAAGCGAAGAACAGTTTGATGAAATGATAAAATAATTTGTAACAAGTCTATTGTAAACCTACACAAATCATCATTTTAATTAAATCTTGTTGTTGACTTAACCATGGTAGTGTGTTAAAATCATCTGAATACAAAAGGGGGAAAAGTTATGAGTTTTTCATTTGTAAAAAGATTGATAGCGGTTTTAATAGCTATTATATCAGCTCTTATTTCCGGAGGAAACACACCCGAACGTAAAACCGATCCTGTTTTCACGGGAACATTTTTACAATCATGGCCCGGTGCGCATTGGGATGAAGCACGTTGGAAACTTGAAACAGACGAGATGAAACGTGACGGAATAGAGTATCTTATCATCCAAAGCATTGCCGACAAAACAAAGAAATCAGACGGTGGAAAGTGGACTTTATATTATGACAGTGATCTGCCCGAATTCGCCGATGCTGATGTAGGGCCTAACTTTGTTGAATCCGCACTTAGAGCTTGCAAAGGAACAGGTATAAAAGTAATAGTCGGTCTGACAATATTTGAAGATTTTTGGCTACAAGCAGGTTTCACCAAGCAATATATTGAAAGTTGCCGCATTTCCGCCTCGCTTGCTAAGGAAATATACGCCAGATACGGTGAGGAATACAGCGACACATTGTTTGGATTTTATTTTACACCTGAACTTTGCAACAACGTATTGAATACGGCTTCAGTCGCTCAATTGAGCAAAGGACTCAACATTGTTCTTGATGAAATGACCACTTCATGCGGTGATCTTCCGCTTGTTATGAGTCCGTATCAGACAAACTATCTTACAATCGGAACAATTGACACAGCTTCATTTTGGGCGAAAATCTTCACTCGCTGCCACTTTAGAAACGGCGATATAATTGCTCCGCAAGATGCTGTTGGAGCGAACTTCACTGAAATTGAAGATTTGGAGAAAAACTGGAAGATGTTCCGCACTCTTGTTGACGGTGCAGATGTTGAGCTTAAGCTTTGGGCTAACTGCGAAAGTTTCTCTATCGCTCGTACAAAGAGCATTATAAGCGGAATCGCACTTCCCGATGCGACAGAAAACACTCAGAATGTGCCGGCTCCCATGAGCAGATTTGCTTATCAGCTTGACGTTGCCTCACGCTACTGCGACAACATTATAACGTTTTCATATAACCACTACTTAAGCCCAAATCAGGTCGATCATGTATTCATTGATGCGTACCGCAAATATATAGCAAATGGATTCAGCACTGAGAAAAATGCTCCTGATGCCCCTGATAATTTCAAGTCAGTGATTGGAAATGACGGAGCTGTTCTCACATGGACAAGTGCATCAGACGACACCGGAATTGCATACTATCGCATAACAAAAAACGGTGAATTTCTGACAAGAATTGAATGTATGTATGGCGAACCCGAACTCTGTTTCACAGATCCTTCCGGAAAATCTTCGGACAAATATGTGATAACCGCATATGACACATCGGGTAACATTTCTGAAGCTGTCACTGCAAAATAAAAACAATATTTAACCGTAAAACACCTGCTGTTCATCACAGCAGGTGTTTTTATATCAAAAGGTTTGTTATATTTGATTTTATCAGTTGATTCTCATAAAATCATTTTTCGGGATCGTTACACCGTTTACAGTTGCATCTTTTGAAGTATAGTTGACATAAATTTTCGTATTGCCGTATTCGGTGCAATATAAGCCGGTCTTAACTGCATAATGAGCTGTCATTCTTTGATCTCTTAAATCACCGAGAGCCTTATTTGCTTTTTCATAATATGCATATGCGACATTAGCCCATTGAGTATATGAATAAGTTTTATCTGTCAAATTAGTTTCGGAAGCCTCCGATGATGTCTTGGCTGCCGTATTTTCCGTTTGTGACTCGGCTTTATCACTTTCTGTTTCGGCATTTGTCTGAATTTCTTCATAGCACCACTCAAACGCAGGTAAAGCACCGTATTCAACAGCTCTGAGCATAGACTTTTTATAATCCGAGCTGAAATTTATCGGTTCACAACTATAGTCAAGCGTACCATGTAAAACAAGTTGAACAAATGGAACACTTTCATAGCAAGCACTGCTGTCGATTGATGTGTTCAACGGCATATCGGATATAATCTCAACATTTTTTAATGCATAAAGATTGCCCTTTTCAACCATTAAACGACTTGTTCCCGAAACAGAAGATATCTCACTGCTTATCTCATTTTTAATATCAGATCTCATTTTAGCCTGAGAATAATCGGAATATAAGAAACTTGCGGCATCGGAAACGCAAACCGCACTAAAATTGTTATCCCTCGTGAATCGAATAAGTGAAATAACATTATCCTCGATAGTATCAAAGCCGATAACGTCTCTGTCTGTCTTGATCGAAAAGCCGTTTTCCGTGCTGACGAATGTCGTGTCGTTCATCACGTTTTCGGCACATTTTGAACTGCCTGTTGCACTTCTTGGTATTGTAAGACAATTGATATCCGGAAAAAGAGTCAGGTTTTGAGCCGACATATAATCGGTAAGCTCTGTATAATTTTCACTCGTTCCCAAAGATCTCAAAAGCTCGGAAGATTCGATACTTCTTTGATTATCTCCGCCCGACAGTGCCGCTTTATATCTGACATAGATATTGCTGAATCCTTTACTTTTAAGGTGGATAAGCATATCTTGAAGCTGTTCATATGTTGTCAGAACAGAAAGCTTAGATGGCTGTGTGTTGGCTGTGGCAAGCACTGACAGAACCAATGGGAGATCACCGGATATTTCTGCCTCGCCCGATGACAAAACACCATCTCTTATAAGCTGTTCTCTGCAAGCTACGGACATTCCCGAATAATTTGCATTATCACCTGAAAGGAAACGGTAACAAAGTTCAACTTTATCTTGATATGTCTCACCTGAAACTGAAATATACGATTTATCTTTCTTTGCAAAAACCATACTTTCAGTTATATCAAACTCTGCACCGACCATGTTATATTTTGATTCGCCTTTAGCTGTTCCGGCATTTACAGTTGCAATTGCATCACCTTGACGAATAATACAAACAAAAGCGTCATTGTCTCTTTTTACACCGAATACACCCATTAGCGCATTATTGTTGTCTGTGTCTCCGTAGATCTTGAGTGATATATCGGCAAATTTGTCTGTTGCCTTGGCTGTGTGAATAATTCCACCGCAGTTATCGGGTACAAGCAGATATTCATTACTGCCTGCTGTTGTGCTTGCTCCGAACGTATTCAAAAGTCTGAGCTTTGTTATAACAGAATCGTCAACCGTGCTGAGGTTCTCAATATTTTTACAATCAACAGATGCATAAAAGTTGCCGTCAATAAGAGTATATTCAACGGGAATAGCAAAGCTTACGGTTTTGCCTTCATCAAGATCACAACTCAGTGTATATTTTGCTCTGATTCCGTTTTCGATCTTTTCACTAACAACTTTAATATAATTTGATGCATCAATACAGCTATTAAGCTCAATCAGCCGGCCCTTGACGATCGCCTGAACCGAAACCATGCTTGGAACAAGTTTTCCGTTTGATGAATATTTTTCCGGAAGTGCATACCACCACTTTCCGGTGTTGGCATTTTTTATTGCCACATCACCCGATGCCTCATCGAAATAAAGTTCTATCATCGAAGAACTTGCTATTTTTTGATTTGCGTTAAATTTTCTCGCTTGAGCATAAGCGGTCTTTTTTTCCGCTGTCAGAATATTTTCAGACAGTTCATACTTGCTGCTTTTCACCGAACCGCAAGCACAAAGACTAAATATAACAAACAACAAAACCACTATGGGCAAACCTTTTTTTAAAAGTTTCATCTTAAACATATCCTTTTATTTGATTGCATTTTTGTGAGTTTTATAATATACGAAGCTTCCTATGATGAACACAGCACAGATAGCCGCATAAAGTAAGAAGATCATCGAAGTAACCGCACCGGAGAAGATAATAAGCGAACCAACGATGGCAAGTGCGGGTACAACATATCCAAAGAATTTGTTCTTGATCTCGCCTTTCTTGCAAAGACGAATAACCGCAACATAAAGTATAATGTAAAGCATATAAAGCATACAAATGGATATCTCCGATATATCGTGGTTTCCGAACACTCCGCTTGAAGTCAGCAAATGATGTATCAAAAGATAAAACATTGAAAGACAGTATATAAGAATTGAGGAATTGACGGGCATTCCGCCTAATTTCTTATTTTCTTTCTTGAACGTGTCTGAACAGGGCATCATATTTCTCAGTGCCAAAGAATAAGGAAGTCTGATAAGACCGAGAACCACTCCGTTGACCGTACCCAAAATTGAGATAACAACCGCAACAAGTGTAACTTTAGCACCCCAAGAGCCGAAAAGTCTCTCCGCTGCTATGTATACGGCTGAATCGCCATGTTCAAGTATAGCTTCCGGACCAACATAAGATGCTATGCCTATAAAGTAAGCAAGATAAACTGCTAAAACGGCAATCGGAGCTATTGAGAGAGCTATCGGAAGATTCTTTTTGCTGTCCTTTATTTCATGACAAATTGAAGTCGAAACTATCCAACCGTCAAATGAAAACGCAACAGGGCCAAAAGCTGCAAGCCAACCGAGATTGCTAACTGAACCTGAAAATGTCTTATAGCTTTCCGATACAGTTTCAGCCGGCTGTCCGAATACAAGTCCGAGTACAGCAATAGCAATAAGCGGAATTAGCTTAATGATCATTGCGGCATTTTGGAAAAGACCTCCGAGCTTTGCAGAAAGAGTATTAAACAAATAGAAAACCGTTATCACAACAGCGGCAATAATGGTATTTCTGCCAACAGAAAAATCTTCATATCCCATAAGCTGGCTGATATAAATTCCGGAAGCCCATGAAACAACGGCACAAAGAGTCGGGAGATAAAGAAATGTCTCAAACCAACCGAAAACCGTAGCCGTTCCCATGCCGACAAAACTCTCAGCATATGAAACCAATCCGCCCGGCTTGTCCGTTCTTGTGGCAAGCTGAGATATAGACAACGAACCAAAAACTATTGCTATTGCCGCAACGCAGAAAATGATGATGCCAAGCATAACATTTCCACCTGCGTATGTAAGAATGTCATCGGCTTTAAAGAAAATTCCGGAGCCTATAACAATACCCATAATCATTGTTATGGCAGTAAAAAGGCCATAATTTCTCTTTTGCATAAATATTCCCCCTGTTTTCTGTTATTTTTTATAATATCACTTTTGAAGCTCTATGTCAAATTGACACAAATCTACATATGTCGAACATTTTTAGCAGAACTTTATGTTTGATTGAAAACTCACTGTGATTTAGATAAAATTTCTTCAATCAGCTTTTTCTTTTCGTTTTCTGATAAAGCCCTATAATACGCAAGCAATATTTTCTCATTTTCACAAAGCGTTTCGCCTAATCCGAGCATAATATCAACAGAAAAGCCGTAAAGCTTCGCCAAAGTTGAAAGTGTTCTTAAGTCAGGTTCAGCCACATTGTTCTCATATCCGGACAAAGTTTTATTATTAATACCGGTTTTTTTCATGACATCTATCTGTGTCAAATCGAGATCTTCTCTGGTTGATTTTAAAAATTTTCCGAAATCAAGGTTTTCTTTATTCATACTATCACCGCTATTTCATTTAATAATATGAGTTTATCTTAAAAATTAAGAAATTCTCTTGACTTCTTAGAAACTAAGAGTTATAATATGCATATCGAGTGAAAATATAACAGATATAAAGATGAGAAAAATGAAAAAGTCCTGCTCAGCCGCACACTTTTGTGTGCGGCTGAGTGGCTTAATTTCAATTTTAAATTTCAGTCTCTGCCATGAGTTGCGGCGGCTGATCGACATACCCCCGCACCTGACGGTGCGGGGGTATGCACGGCTCAACCGCCGTCCGCCCACTTCGTGGGCGGGGTTCTGCTCCTATCCAAGCATTATCTTCCTCAACTTTAGCAAAAGTGCTTTTTCCTTTCTCGACACCTGAACCTGCGACATATTCATTTCTTTGGCTGTCTTAACCTGTGTCATACCTTTAAAATATCTAAGCTCTATGAGCTGTCTGTCCTCCTCGCCGAGTGACTGCAAAACCTGAGAAAGTGCTATCTTATCGGATAGCGTTTCTTCCGGCGGAGGGGTAGGAACATCTATCTGTCCATTTCCGTTATCATCATCTGCCGTCAGAGACACTGTAGGCATGGAAACCGTTATAAGCTCAGCGGCCTCCGCTATGTCAACTCCTATGTGATTTGCAAATTCGCTTATTGTCGGCTCTCTGCCCAGTGCGACCGAAAGTTTCTCTCGCTCTCTTATGGCTTTTCTCGCTTTTTCCTTTAACGCTCGTCCGACTTTGACAGAACCACCGTCTCTGAATATGCGGCGGATTTCGCCCAATATAACCGGCACGGCATATGTCGAAAAAGCGAAGCCTCTTTCAGGATCGAAGTTGTCGGCAGCTTTGATAAGTCCAACACAACCGGCTTGATAAAGGTCGTCATATTCAACGCCCCTGCCTCTGAATTTGTTCGCACATGAATGTACAAGCCCAAAATTTTCAGTGATAAGTTCTTCTCTTCTTAATAGTGTCTGTGGCAAAATATCTCCTCCTCGGAATTATTCATTTCTGCCGCACATCTTTTTTTCAAGTGTCACCGTTGTTCCTTTGCCTACTTTTGAACGTACACGAATTTTATCGGTGAAACTTTCCATCACAGCAAAGCCGAGGCCTGCCCTCTCACCGCCAAGCGAAGTATATAGCGGTTCCATTGCTTTTTTGACATCGGGTATGCCAACTCCGCTGTCCCTTATTTTTATTCGGATAACGCTGTTTTCCAAGACGGAAGCAGATATGTATATCTTCCCGACTGTTTCGGGGTACGCATGGACAATGCAATTCGTGACAGCCTCGCTGACCGCTGTTTTAATGTCGCTGATTTCCTCTAAATTCGGATCAAGCTGTGAGGCGAAAGCGGCAACCGCTACCCTTGCAAAGCTCTCATTTATTGATCTGCTTTCTATTGTCATTTTCATTTCATTGATTGCTTTCATACTGTTACCTCCGTGTCCTCTATTTTTCCTAATTTGTCAAGTCCTGCAAGTCTCATAACCTTTTTGATGTTATCCGGTAAGTTTTGCATGATAATTTCACCGCCAAGTGATTGCATAAGTCTGTATCTGCCCATAACTAAACCTATTCCGGAACTATCCATAAATGTTATGCCGCTGAAGTCTAGAGCAAGTGTTTTCGGACGGTTGACCAAGATTGCATCATCTATTCCGGCTCTGATTATTGCCGCACTGTGATGATCAAGATCGCCCTCCAAACAAACAAGCATTTTTCCTTTTTGATATGTTATTTGTGCCGCCATATACATTCCTCCTTTTTAGTTTGCACTTTAAATAGCAAAAAATTCCTCTGTTCTAATGACTAAACATTAGAATAGAGGAATTGATTTAAAAATGGTGTCTTAATCTGTCATGAAGAAAAATATTCTTTTGCTTCACCGGCTAAATAGAATGAGCCGAATATCAAAACGGTGTTACCGATATCGACAGCAGCTTCTATTGCTCCAGACACACTCTTTTCCACAGTGACATTATTATTATAAAGTTTCGCTTTTTTCGCAAGCTCCGATGCACTGCAAGCTCTTTCCGAGTTAACTTCGGTGACTATAATATTGTCAAAAAGTCCTGCGACTTCCGACAAAACAATTTCACACTGTTTATCTCGCATCATTGCAATAACCGCTGTCAACCTTTCTCCTTTAAGCGAAGATTCCGCAAAAGCTTTGAGTGCTTTTGCACAATCCGCATTATGACCACCGTCAATTATCACGGTCGGATTCTCACTTACTTTTTCAAGTCTCGCCTCTATGGCGGAATGGTCAAAGCCTCGAATTATATTTTCATCGGATATCCGATATTTTTCCGAAAGTACCCTCAATGCCGTGTATGCTGTCAGCATATTCGCCTTTTGATGTATACCTGCTAAATGAGAAGTCAAAGTCAAACCATCTATTGTTATAGTTGTACCGTCAAGAGTGCAAATTGAGGAAGTTATTCTGTCCGGATCTGAAATTTCCAACCTACTATGTCTTAATTGAGACGTTTCAATTATAATTCTCTGGCTTTCAATTTTTTGCGGATTGAAAATGTCCTGTGTTTTCTTAAACGGATAGCTCACCACTGTCACGCCTTGTTTCACTATTCCGCATTTTTCTCGTGTTATCTCCTCAACAGTATTTCCGAGAAGTCCAACATGATCCATTGATATCGAACACAAAACACTCAATTCAGGTGTCACAATATTTGTGCTGTCAAATTTTCCTCCCAATCCACATTCCAAAACAGCAAAGTCGCATTTTTCACGGCGAAAATATTCAAACGCAACAGCCGTTATCAAATCAAAAGAAGTCGGCTTTTCCTCCATTTCCTCAACAAAAGGAATAAGACTTTCTGTTATTTCCGCCACATCTCTTTCCGATATCATTCTGCCATTGACTTTGATACGCTCACAAAATGAAACAATGTGCGGCGAAGTAAAAAGTCCCGTTTTATATCCGCTTTCGGTCAAAACCGATGAAATGTATGTTGAAACCGAACCCTTACCGTTCGTTCCGGCTATGTGTACACTTTTAAATGATTCCTGAGGATTGTCAAAAAAAGATAACAGCTTTTCAATTCTATTAAGGCTCGGCTTTGCATCAAGCGATGAAAGTGAGAATATATAATCGACCGCTTCTGTGTAGACCATAATCAAATCTCCTTTCGTTGGGTTTACAGCCAAAGTCAGGGGCGACCTCTTAAACCGAAGTCTGCACCCTGACCGCTTGTACATATTATTATAAAATTATTTAACCGCTGTTTCCGTTTTTTCTTCAACGGCAAAGCCTTTTTTCTTGAGAATTATCAGCGGTATGAACATGAACGCCGCAACAACCGCCGCAGCAACAAACATTGCAGGACATGGCTCATATGCTGCCTCACCGACCTCGTTGACATACTGTCCGGACTCTGAAAGTGAGCAGACTAAATCACCTATAGCCGGACCGACTACCATAGGAATAAGAACAAAGAATATCATTCTGACACCTTGGAAAAGTCCAACCTTATCTTCAGGTGTATAGTCTCTGATGGTTGCATTGAGCATGATTCCGAGGAATGCATAGCCTAAAAGCATCGGAACCGCACAGACAAAGAACACCGATATCTTTTCGGCAAACGAAACTGCAACAAGTCCGACAACAAACAATGCCGCAACAACAAAAACAAGCTTATCCTTGCCTTTTTTGTCAATAAGCTTTCCGCCAAAAATCAAAAGTGCAACAACTGCGGCAATTCCGACAACGGCAATCAAAATAACCGGTAAATTCAAATACTGCATAAGATTTTCAATATTGAAATTCAGATGATGCTCTAAATATATAAGAAGATACGGAAACCAAACCTGAATAGCTATAGAGTAAATGCAGATCGTTGTTAAAGCTATATAAAGCTTTGAATTTTCTTTGACAACAGACGGTCTGAAACCGTAAAACAACTCCTTGAAGTAGTTCTCATTTTTCTTGACACCGCTGCCTGAGTCGGTGAGAGTGAACAAACCTAATACACCGGCAATGATAACCATTGCACCGATAACAAAGAAGAAAGTCTTATATCCGATACTTTCAATAAAGCCGGCGAACACTATAACAGCGCCCATTGCCGCAACAGGAAGAATAGCAAGAACGCTTTCAACTGTTGCTCTGTTGTGAGTTGTTGTGATATCTGTTACCCAAGCGTTGAATGCCGAGTCATTGCTCGTTGATCCCATGAATGTCATCACACAATCCATGACAATGACCGTGACCGATGTTGCGGTCACAACCGATGCAAGATCTGCTTTATCAAGCCCGAATATTGTTGCAATGTTGTCTTTCGTGATAAATCCGAATATCAACACGGTTATGCCCCATATTATGTAGCCGACAGAGATAAAGACTTTACGTTTATTTATCTTGTCGCTGAGATTACCCATAATAAATGTTGTCAAAACTGCGGTCAATGCACTTAAAGCGACCATAAGCTGAATAGCTTTCATGGAGGAAAGTCCCTGTGCAACTGCACCTTTTTCGTAAACCGTGTTATAAAGGAACGTGTTGAAATACATATTTTCAAGGTTCCATGCTACCTGACCGATAAATCCGAAAACGCAGAGATTAAACCAAACTCTTGCGCTGAGCTTACCGTCATTTTGGAGTTTTTTACCCATTTTGATGTTTCCTTTCATAGCCGTTGTTGATCGGCTTTATTACATCAGTAATTTTAACAAAATATATTCAGTTCGTCAATACGGTTTTTAACATATTTAACAAATATTAGTTCAGATACTCGTTTCTGTAGGCGAGTTCAGCAAGAGACTGCTTATAATATCCCCATGAATAAAATGACGGCAGGATAAGCACACAAAGAAACCACCATGGAGCGAAACTTAAACGAAAAACAGCAAGCTTTTTCAAAACCCCGACCGTCATCTCTTTGCTGTACGAATAAGCCTGTACCGCACCGACTTTTTCGTTTGAAACAATGATCGGGTAATAAAGTAAAAACTCTCCGTTATAAACAAACATAAATGCAGCTCCGATCACGAATAAAACAATATCCGCAACCGCTATGCAGACTATTATCGAAAATGCGGTTGAGGAAGTGACAAGACAATAATAAAGCACAAGTGACAGACATAAAACGGGAAAAAAGAACACCGCCGCACAACTGAGCTTTATTGCATTTGCAAAGCTCCAAGCTCCGAGACTCCTTAGAAAACGTTTCGGACTGAAATAATAAAACAACTCTCTGAATTTCGGATCTTCACCTCTTGCGTTCATCATAAACCAACGTTCTCTGCCAAGTCGCAACGATGAACAAAGCGATACAAAAGCAACAATTCCGACTACAGAAAAAATAATTATCAATAAATTTCTTTGTATTGGCTGTGAAATCAAGCTGCTTATAAATGACAAATTTAGTGCATACGACACAATAAGCGAAAGATCTCCTGAAAAAATAAACACCGATATACACAATAAAAATGTGAAAAATATCGGTGCTGTTTTTGAAAGCATATGTGATTTTGCAAGTATTTTAAGTTTGCCCATTTTTGTCACCTCACGACTATTCTTTGCCGCAAGACTTGGTTTTATTCCGCCATTTTCAACTGCTCTCTTATATAACCCGGAACGTCATTCGGTTGTATTCCGAGAACATAGGCAAATTCGTCATGCAAAAGCTCCTGAGCCTCTTTGAGAGCTTTTTCATCAGCGATATGAAAATGCTTTTTGCTTGATTGCAACGATTTCTGCTTTAAATAAAGCATTTCTATAAGTTTCATAAGCTCGGCTCTGTCACCGCTTTTTATAACAGAGTCACAAAAATCACGGCGATCTCCTTCATCATTTATCCACTCAGTGTTATCGCCCGAAACGCTTTTTATAAGCTGATCTATTTCTTCATGCGTCAGAACTTTTCTCATTTTTGCACTCACCGCCTCATTATCTGTCGGGGCATAAATTTTTGAATTTGTGTCGTGAACGGGACACAAAACATAGTATTCTCTCTTATCTCCGACAAGTTTAAGCTGTGCTATATCAGACAAAACGCATACACCGTGCGTACCGTAAATTATGGCATCTCCGATTTGGAACATGGGAAAACCTCCTTAGAAAATGCGTGACGACAGAAGTTCGACACGACAAAAGTATTTGCTATATAATAGTATACTCGATTTTTGCGAAAATTTCAAGCGAAGTTAAAGCGAAAATTTTTACATTTTTTGTACATTGACTATCTGCTTATCGGCATTTTTATATCCGTTTTTTCAGTTTTATCCGTGTCAAAATCGCTAAAAACAATTTTGCCGTCAGCATATAAGCAGTGATATTTTTTCCCTTTTACGATACTTCCGTCTAATAACATCTCCGATAGCTTATCTTCAATTTGAGATTGTATTTCTCTCTTGATAGGTCTTGCCCCATACACCTCATCAAAGCCTTTATCGCTCAAAATATCAACAACAGATTCGTCAAAAATAACCGTTATATCCAAGCTTTCCAGTCTCTCTTTAAGTTCAGACAAAAGCCTGCGGGTTATTCTTCTGATGTCGTCTTTTGTTAGCTTGCTGAAAACTATAACTTCATCAACTCTGTTGAGAAATTCCGGTCTGAAAGTGCGTTTCAATTCACTCATAACAGCATCATGTATTTTCGAGTCGCCCAAAGTAGCCTGCGAACCTGACGAAAAGCCGACCACTCCTGAACCACCGGCAATAAGCTTCGCACCGATGTTAGATGTCATAATTATTACAGTGTTACGAAAATCAACACGTCTGCCTTGAGAATCGGTCAAAATGCCGTCATCTAATATTTGCAGCAGCATATTGAATATATCCGGATGGGCTTTCTCAATTTCATCAAAAAGTACGACACTGTATGGTTTTCTTCTGACTTTTTCCGTCAGCTGACCTCCCTCATCATAACCTACATACCCCGGAGGTGAACCTATGAGCTTTGATGTGTTATGTTTTTCCATAAATTCGCTCATGTCAAAACGTATAACTGCATTTTCATCTCCGAATACAGCTTTACACAGAGCCTTGCAAAGTTCGGTCTTTCCGACACCCGTAGGGCCTAAAAAGATGAACGAACCCATCGGTCTTTTCGGATCTTTAAGTCCGCTTCGTCCTCTGCGTACAGCTCTTGCTACAGCAGATACTGCTTTATCCTGCCCTATGACTCTCTTATGCAATTCGTTTTCAAGCTCCAAAAGTCGTTCTTTTTCTTCCTTTGTCAACTGAACCACCGGTATACCTGTCCAACTTGAGACAATTTCCGCTATTTCTTTTGGAGTTATTTCACCTTCTGATCTTGTCGCACGTTCTTTCCAACGGCCTCGCATTTCATTTAGCTGTTTTAAAAGTCTCTTTTCTTTGTCTCTCAAAGCGGCTGCCTTTTCAAAATCCTGTGCGGCAACACTTGACGATTTCAGCTCGCTTATTTCTTTAAGTCTGATCTCTGCCTCTTTGATTTCTTTCGGTGGAGTGTATGCTTTAAGTCTGACCTTGGAACAAGCCTCATCTATAAGGTCGATTGCTTTATCGGGCAAAAATCTGTCAGAAATATATCGTGACGACAACTTAACAGCCGCCTCCATAGCTTCGTCTGTTATTCTGACCTTATGATGAGCTTCATATTTATCTTTGACTCCTTTTAGAATTTCAAGAGCCTCACTTTCGGTAGGCTCTCCTATCTTGACCGGTTGAAAGCGTCTTTCCAAAGCCGAGTCTTTTTCTATGTGTCGGCGATATTCTTCTATTGTTGTCGCACCTATGACTTGAAGTTCACTTCTGGCAAGTGACGGCTTTAAGATATTCGCTGCATCGACAGCTCCCTCGGCTGATCCTGCACCTATCAACGTGTGAAGTTCGTCAATAAAAAGTATAACATTATCGGCTTTGATAACTTCGGATATAGCAGTTTTAATTCTTTCCTCGAAATCGCCTCTGTATTTTGTTCCTGCCACCATTCCGGTAAGGTCAACCGAAACTATTCTTTTATCTTTGAGAAGTTCCGGAACATTGTCCTCACTTATTCTCAAAGCCAAGCCCTCGGCTATTGCGGTTTTTCCTACACCCGGCTCGCCTATCAAACACGGATTATTTTTGGTACGCCGAGAAAGTATCTGAATCACACGCTCAATCTCCTTTTCTCTGCCTATCACGGGATCAACTCCTCCGTTTCTAGCAAGAGCCGTCAAATCCTGACCGTATTGATCAAGTGTCGGTGTGTCAGATTTTTGCGGTGCTCGCTTTGAAGATTTAGACTGATAGGGCGGTTTGTTTTTTCCTCCTGTCAGTTCGTTCAAAAGATCGTGCTGTGAGACACCGAGTTCATTTAATATATAACTCCCGCAGCTATCATTTTCTTTCACAAGAGCAAGCAAAAGATATTCCGTTCCGACAAAATTCATTCCTTCATCTCTCGCAATGGAAATAGACGATTCGATTATATGCTTGCATCGTGGTGTAAAGTCGTCAGGGGAAAGAACTGTCGGTATTCCGACACCTACTGTTCTTTTGACAAGCTCTTCAACTTTTGCCGATGTCACTCGTTTTGAAGTCAGAGCTGAAACAGCTGATGTGTCGTCCTCCTTAAGAAGTCCGATAAGAAGATGTTCGCTGCCTATATATGTGTGACCGAGGTCCTCCGCACCTTCAATGGCACTGTTCAACGCTCGGTTCGCCTTTTCGGTGAAACCTGTGAATTTATACATAAATAATCCCCTCTCCAAGAAAAAACAACCGAAATATGTATCAATTGACACATATTCGATTGCTTTAAAGTTCCAATATTATCTTCAGATCTTTTTCTTAATTTCAGCGGCTCTGAAAACATCTCTCTCGTTGACGGTGAAAGATTTTCCCTCGGCAGCGTTTATAGTTGCCGGCTGCATATCTATCATCAATTCATCGAGAGCTTGAATGTCAGTTTCTATCAAACCGCTTGCACTTCCTAAACGTACAAAAGAAACAAGCTCCATAAATTCACGGCAGCTCATCATATGGGCTGTCTTAAGTATTCCGTATGAACGTTGTATTTTGTCGATGTATCTGTCATCTTTTATGACGTGTTCTCTGGTCTGTCTTTCTTGTGTCACTAATTGCAGAGCTATCGACTTTAGATTATCAAGAGCCGCCTGCTCGCTGATTCCAAGTGTGACCTGATTGCTTAGTCTATATATGTTTCCGACAGGTGTTATCCCGTCAGTATAGCAATGTCTGAGCATAAGACCAAGTTTTGACACCGTTGAGGCAAGCCTCTGCATACTGCCCGTTATTGACAAGGCAGGCAAATGCAGAGTGACGGAGGCTCTCATCGCCGTTCCGAGATTTGTGGGATTTTGAGTGAGATATCCCATTTTCTCATCGAATGCATACTGTTCGTTAGAGTCGATAAGCGAATCTATATCACTCGCCTGCGAGTACGTTCTATCAAAATCAAGTCCGGTCGATACTGTTCTTATGTGAATATGATCTTCTTCACACAGCATAACTCCAACAGATTCATCTTCGCTTAAAAGTAAAGCTCTGCCCTCTGAATTTGAAGCAAATTCGGGCGTTATCAATCCTCTCTCGGCAAGTGAAACCGCCTGATAAGGGCCGAGACTTTCCATCTCAATATAACTTAAGCCGTAAACATTATTGCTCAAAATGACATCTTTTATAACGGCATTGAGTTTTTCTCTTTCACTCTTTGTCAGCCTTGACACAAACGGATATTCCTCTAAATTTCGCAAAAGACTTATTCTTGTGTTAAGGACAACATCATTGTCATTTCCTGTTTTCTGATACCACTTCTGCATTTCACTCACCCTCTTTCAACTGCTTTATTCTGTCACGCAGAACCGCCGCCTGTTCAAAATTCTGAGCCTCGACAGCGCTTTGCAGTTCCTCGGAAAGCCTTTTCACCGTGTCTTCCTTTGAGGGCTTTTTAATTTCTTTGATATTTGTCGGCTTTTTGCCTATGTGATTGACCTTGCCGTGGATCTGTCTTATAGACGGCAACAGCTTTTTATAGAAAGTACGATAACATTCGGCACAACCGACCTTACCGGTTTTAACTATATCATTAAACGATGAACCGCATTTTTCACATCTGACCGTCTTATCGGGCAAGCGAGCTGTATTGTCGCCGAAAAAGTTGGTAAAAAGCTCACTGAGATTAAAACCGAATCCGCCGAAAATATCTTCATAACCTAAATTTGCTGCACATTCTGAGCAAAGATCAAGCTGTCTCGCCTCACCGTTTTCAACGTGTTTAATGTGTGTGGTTGCTTCTCTTTTTCCGCAATTTTCACAAAGCATTTTTTCTCATTCCTTTCACAACTTCGGCTGACTTATGTCAGCTGTCGGAAAAAAGATTTAACTTTCGTTATATTATACACCCGATATGATCAATTTTCAATCGGTTTTTCTTCGGTTTCTTCTTTTTCGCTGTACGCTCCGGCTTCATCGTTAGCGTTCAAGGCATATTTCTGTCCAAGGAAAAGCGGAGATGAGGCTAAGTCGATATTGTCAATATTGCTTTTCTTTCCGTCAAATGAATATATTTTCATAACTTTCATATCCTTTTTATATAAATTTCCGACCAAACAAATTGTTTCGGCGGTAAATATAGTTTATGTAAAATTGACTTTTGTTATTCAAATTCGAGTTTGAAAACCACAATTTCATAAGTGGTTATTAACCCTCACAGGGGTTTAATAAAATCCTCCAAAAGCCTTGAAAATAAAGGGTTTATCGCAAAATGCTCACCTTAACCTATTATACGATTTCACTTATGTTTATTCTTCCCTTGGAAGCTGATAAGGGCAAACACAAGGGCAAGAAAATCTGATAACAAGATATAACAGAATGTGGCAATCGGAGAACTGTGACGTATGTGCGAATATATTATACTGGAGGATTTATTATATGGACAAGTACATTTTTGATGAAAACAACGGCTTATGGTATGAAGTGCAGGGGAATTATTATATCCCTTGTCTGATACTTTCCGAAGAAGAAACACATCCTATCGGCTTATGGGGACAATGCCACAAGCAGTACCTAAAGGAGTATAGGCACATTGTTTACACCTCAATGCTGATTGAGGGCACATTGAATTCCTACCTTGCCGATATAGACAGACACATGAGCGTTTGTTCCTGCTGACAAAGCAATTTGCAGAGCAGGAAAACGTGACCGAGCAACTAAAAGCTGACAATTCTATGCTGTGGGTACAGAAAATGAATGAAATTCAGTCCAGAGTTAGGGAAATCATTTACAGCGAGATTATCTACGCATAGTAAGGATTGGGGCGATAAGTCAGTTCTTGACTTATCGCCCTTGTCCACTCATAAGCGAAATAAAGAAATACCGTCAACGGCAGTGCTTGCACTATTCATCAAGACCATTGACTAACTTGTTTTTTGTTTCTATCCTATTTTTTTGAATAATAAATAATCATGCTTAAATATGCTGTTGTTGACCCTGT
>CAZTSC010000017.1:0-52148 GCA_964616655.1 uncultured Faecalibacterium sp. | reverse complement strand
ATGCTCTTTAAGTTATCGCAACTATTGAATGCTTCATATCCGATTGACTCAAGACCATCGTTGAGCGTTACGTTCGCTAAGTTATCACAGTTGTCGAACGCTTGATCTTTTATTGTCTTGACAGTATCTGGAACTGTGTATTCTGTTGCGTTCTTTCCTGCCGGATAAACCACAAGAGTGGTCTTGTTCTTGTCAAACAATACACCGTCAACAGAAGAATATGCCGTATTGTTCTCGGCAACGTTTATGTCTTTCAATTTGTAACAGCTGCAGAATGCTCCACTGCCTATTGTCTTGACACTATCCGGAATAACAACGCTTGTCAATTTATTACAACAAGAGAACGCTCTGTAGCCGATTTCTTCAAGTGAGTTTCCGAATGTTACGCTTTCTAAGTTATAGCAATCTTCAAATGCATATCCACCTATTGTCTTGACACTGTCGGGAATGACTATTTCTGTCAAGTTGCCACAATCACAGAACGCTTCATATCCGATGTTTGTCACGCTGTTTCCGAGCGTTACACTTTCTAAGTTGTAGCAATAACCGAACGCTTCTTCGTCAATCTTTCTGACACTGTCGGGAATAACTATGCTTGTCAAGCTTTCGCAACTTCGGAATGCGCTGTAGCCGATAAGTTCAACGCTGTTTCCGAGCGTTACACTCTTCAAGTTATCACAATCATTGAAAGCATTGACACAAACAGATGTGATCCCGTCACCGACAACAATGTTCTTTATTGTTTCACTGTATTCGTACCACGGCATATCACTTTTGTTATGCCAGCCGCCCTCGTATTCGTCATCATCATCATCATCGGTGTCGTCTTCATATTTCATCATTTCTCCCGAACCGATGAGAGTGAGAGTTCCGTTTTTGTCAAGCGACCATGTGATATCAGCACCGGCTGTGCCGCTGTAAACTATCTCACAAACAGTCTGTGAGCAGATATCGCAAACGCCATTACCGTCAACATCTGTGTGTCTTGCTGCGATGAGTTCGTGACCGGAAATATATTTTCCGCAAGTTGTACAGCGAACGCCTTCTGTATAGCCGTTAGCTTTACAGGTGGGTTCAACCGTTGCAACTGTTTCGGTCGTTGTGTGTTTGCAGTAAATTTCTATTAATTCGAGTGAAACATCGAAACTTCCGGCTCTGTCTTCGTCATAATATTTGACACCGAAATAATATCTTGTTCCGGCTGTGAGTTCGACACTGAAATATAAATATTCATCTATATAGCCGTAATCAATCTCGATTATTTCCTTGTCGGAATCGAGAAAATAGCCGAATATCTCACTGTCGGGATATGCTTTGAACACATATTTGCCTGATTGTTTCGGAATGAAACGCAAATATGTCGTAGTACCGGCATCAACCTTAACTGTCTTTGTTTCGTCAGCTTTCAGTGTGTACTCAGTGATCTCATTGCAGACATCACAAACACCGTTGCCGTCAGCATCAACGTGGTCAAGCCAAATTTCTTCGTGGCCCTCTATCCATCTCTTGCAATCCTCACAATATGTTCCTGCGGTGTAGCCCGGAACGGTGCAGGTTGCATCAAGGTTTTCTTCGTGGAACGAAGTATGTTCATGCGGACAGAAAGCTTCATCAAGTGTGAGCTGCACATAGAAGCTGCCACTCTTATATCTACTGTATAATCTTGCTCCGAAATAATACTTTGTTCCCGCAACAAGATCATAAGTAATAGAGAAGTTTTCATCATTAAAATCATCATTATTTGTGATTTCATATTTATCAGCATCAAATAAATAGCCGTATGTATCTTTTTCTGACATTGATTTAAATGTATATTTACCCGATACTTCCGGAATAAATCTGAAATAAGCTGTTTCACCGGCTTCGACACTGACGTTTAATGTTTCACCGACCTTGATGATCTGTTCAGTCTGTTCGGAACAGATATCGCAGATAGCATCATCGTTTTCATCAACATGATGTGCCTCTATAAGCTTGTGACCTGCAACCCACGCTTGACATTCGTTACAATAAATACCTTCAGTGTATCCGTCTGTCGTGCAGGTTTCTTTCACTGCCTCTTTAGTAACATAAGCATCTTCGCTGTGCGTACAAGCACTATAGAACGAAAAACCGTTGTTGTCTGCGTAATTTTCAGCGGCAGTGTTGACATAACCGTATATTACAAATGTTTCGTTTTTATCACCGTGCAAATAGCCGAATGCCTGTCCGCCGATGCTCTCAACGTTATATGAAAGTCTTACACTGCTTAAAGCGCAGCCATAAAAAGCCGCCTCTCCGATCGTGGTGACATTGTTGGGGATTTTGATATTGTTCAAACCGGAACAACCCTCAAACGCACCCTCGCCTATCACTACTAAGCCATCGGGAAGAACAACATTTTTCAATGCGGTACACGAAGCGAAAGTGTTCCATTCAATCTCACGAAGCTGTGATGGAATTGTGATATCCGTCAAGATAACACAATCGCTGAAAGCTGACTCGCCCAAAACCGTGAGATTATCGGGAAGCTTAACGGTCGGCAAAGCTGAACAGCCGACAAAAGCGAGATTTCCTATAGAAGTCACACTCTGAGCGATATTTATGCTTGTCAAAGCTGTGCATTTTCTGAAAGCATAGCTGCAAATGGAGGTTATGCCCTCCTCTATATTGACATTCTTGATAGATGACGAATATTTGAGCCAAGGTATACTATTCCATGTGAAGCTCTTATCGTTAGGTGATTCATACATTTCACCGCTGCCGCTTATATTAAGCAATCCGGTATCATAGAATGTCCAAACAATATTATTTCCGAAGATACCGGTATCAATAACATTGATTGCAGGTTCTCCGCAAATATCACATATACCGTTTCCGTCACTGTCAACATGATGGGCTCTTATCGTGTCGTGTCCGGATATCCATTTGTTACATTCTGTGCAGAACACGCCGGCTGTATGTCCGTCAATGACACAAGTTGCGGGTTCTTCAGCGTGTTCAACATGAAATTCGGAAGAATGTAAACACGCATCTTTGTCAATATCCGTTGCGGCAAATACTATATATTCACCCATTCTTGCTTCAACCGGAATTGTGTATTCCGATCCGCAGGCATAAACTTCGCCGTTGGTTGCACCGTCAGCTTTTGCATCAGAAATAACCCAACCGCCGACACGGCCGTTTCTGACTTTCTTAAGCTCAGGCAACTGAACAGAATTGCCCGGAGTGCAATAATTGCTCCGCAAGACAACAAAGCCTCGCATTGAGCCTACCTCAATTATTGACGGCGTACCCCAGTATATCTTACCCATTTCGTAGTCACGGCAGTCAAAGACCAACGTAATACAATTTTCGTCACTGACCGATGCTGCCGCACCGATAACCGTGAACATACTGAAAGCCATCACTGTCGCCAATAGTAACGACAGAACTTTTTTAACCTTCGTTTTCATGCCTTTACTCCTTTTCCTAAATAAAGTAGTAACTTCATATTCCCCTCACAGGAAATAGAAATTATTAAATATTTTAACACTTCAAATATATAAAATCAATAAAGAAACAAAAATTCGTCAAAAATATCCAAAAGAATTTTTATTTTTTACTATTCGACAATAAAAGGTACGCAGAATTTGTGCGTACCTTTAAACGATTATTTAGTTTTGACAGATTTAATTTTTGACCAAGACGAATAAAATTTCACGTTTTTTCCGTTAATTTTAACTGTCTTAAATGTTCTGATTCTAACATAATATTTCTTTTTTGACTTCAAATTCTTGATTATTTTTGAGGTGGTCGAGTTTTTCTTCACCGTAACCGTCTTTTTATTCTTCATTTTAGATGAAGTCGAATACTGAATTTCATAGCCGGAAGTTTGAGTTGTCTGCTTAGACCACTTGACAGTGAACTGTTTCTTTCCGGCGGTGAGCTTTGAAATTGATGTTCCCTTTGGAACGATTTTAAATGTCAAAGTCTTTGTTCCGCTATAGTTGCCTTTGAATGTTATAGTCACTGTATATTGTCCGACATTCTTGCAACCTTTAGAATACTTAACTGTATAATCAGTGCCGTTTTTGAGAGTTTTGCCCTTGCTGTCTTTGACGGTGACACTCGGCTTTTGAGCTTTGCCGTTGTATTTCAAAGAAGTCTTTGAAAGGCTTACAGAGGCAATCTTAGCTACAGCAACATTTGACTCAACAACACCGCAAACTGTACATTTTGTCACTATAGAACCGTTATTTGAAACAGTGGCTTTAATCGTTGCTGTTTTGTAAGAATGTCCCTTAGCTTTGACAACTGTTGGGGCTTTTATCACCGCTTGACATACGGCACATTTCGTTCCGGCGGTATATCCGTTCTTTGTGCAAGTGGCAGGAACAGCTTCAACAGTGGTCGGGATATGCCCAACCGCCGGTATGAGTCTTTGAGCGATAATTGTTTCGTTGCAAGTCGAACAGTGTTCGCCTTCTGTCAAACCGGTTTCAGTACAAGTCGGAGATATCGGAAAATCCGTTATTGTTGTATGTCCGATAGGCGGAATTTCAGTTACTTCATTTCTTGTTCCGCAACGTAAGCAGTGATGTGATATTAATCCGCTTTCAGTGCAAGTAGCAGATTTGTCGATCACCCAGTCATCTGAAAAATCGTGGTCGAGAGCTTTCACCTAGCTGTGACCTGATATCCACTTGCCGCAATCGGAACAGAACTCACCCGACTCGTACCCTATATCAACACAAGTCGGAGCAACAGCATCATATTTCACTTTATTCAAATGTTCACAATATGAATATTCACTTTCAAGAGTTAAAAGAACCAACCCAGAAGCACTATCATCGCAAAAACGCACTGCCCATAAATAAATATAGCCTGCGTTAAGTTCATATTCGATCTTAAAATCGCCTGACACAAAAGGGTTAGCATCGTCATTAAACGCCAGTTCATTATAATTTCTGTCGAAAAGATAGCCGCATACATCTATATCGGATTTTGATGAAAGTGAATATATTCCGCTTATTGTCGGCACGAATTCAATGTACACCGTCTCGCCTGCCGATATTTCGATCGCCTTTGTTTCGCCGACACTGACAGCAGCAAAACTTTTGCTCGATTTTGAAACCGCAAACACATCATAACTTTGAAATATGCCGATAATCATTACAATCGCAAGAAAAAGCGATATGAATTTTGAGACTTTAAAACTCATATATAACTCCTCCTCCGTTTGGTGAATTTGTTATATAAAATTATATCAAACATCATTGGCGTTGTCTATATTTCTATTTATTTTTTGTCGAAAAATGTCGAATGTTTTTTATTTAGTGTCTTTATATTGTCTATAAAAAATATACACCGGAAAGCAAAACATTTAAGCCTTCGGTGTATATTAATACATTTTATTTTGAAATTTGTCTTTGCAGAGATAAATATTATTCTATAAACATTGCATCGCCAATGCTTAAGCATTGAAGTCAAATCCGAAATCGATTTGTTTCGGATAAATGCCGCAACTGCTTCGTTAAAATGCTCGCAAATCCATCAGGATTTGCTCCGCTTTTGCCTTGCATTTGCAATCATTTCTCTCGAAACAAATTCTGCGACCTAAAACGACCGGAGTTTCGAGGGATTTGCGGTGCAAAGACAGGAAGCAAGGCTGACGCCTTGCGAGTGGATTTAATCCGCAAAGCACCGAAAATACGCCGTTTTAGGCGACTTCGGATTTAACTTCAATGCTTACGGGACGCAGGATGCCAATTCAGTAATTATCTCTGCATCCGTCTTCTAATTTCACTCACCTGTTAAGTATAGCACAAATTTTTAAAGATTTTAATACTTATTCTGTCTAAATCGAAAGAAGCTTGTAAGTTTGTTTGCATAGTTAATTATAGCTTAACGATACTTCATTGTTTGTGTTATAGTTGTCATGACGAATAGTTGATCCTCCTGTCTGTTTTGATTCGCAACCTAACTGTAACACAGGATTTCCTATTCGCCACTACTTTTTTATTTATTTGTAACACATCTATTGTAAACCTACAATTCATCAAGCAAAGGAATGACAGACTAGCTTGACAATATTCTATGTACGGTGTATAATTAGCCTTGCTTGGAATTGAGATTGAGAATGTCGTCAGCTGCTTTCAGAACTTCTCTGACAACCTCAGTCTCTTTTTCTTTGTCCAAAAGAACGCTTATACGGCTTTCATCTATTCACACAGAGATTTTCTCGGTGGTGGTAGTTATGATTTCCTTGGTGATTATCAACCTCAGTCAACTCATATCTATGTGAATTTCTTTGCCTCCTTTCTTCAAATTTGCCAGCCTGTCATACGGAAAACCTTACTGAATATATAGTTTTTGTTCCGTGATTATATTCTGTATTACTGTTTCATAAGACGTCAATCGGTTTTGAGAATAAAATTATGAAATCCGTAATAATTTACTTTTTTGAATAAGATTATGCCATAATTAGCAAGTTGGAGGTGCAAACAATGACTGATTTTGCAAGAATACTAAAACAGACACTCGATGAGCGAGGCATCACTCAAAAATGGCTCGCCAATGCTGCTGGTACAAAGGAAGCTACCATAAGCCGTTACATCAACGGCGTGAACAAATCTCCAAATGCCGAGATACTCATAAACATCGCTAAAGCTCTCGATGTCTCGACCGATTATCTTCTCGGTATTTCTAACGTTCCTCGTATCAAAAGTGACATTACACCCGAAGAACGCATACTGCTATCCGCTTTCAGAAAAGCAACCGAACGAGATGTCGCTGTAATATGGCAACTGCTCGATCCGTATATCGCTCCGGGTGAAAGGGGCTTCTTGCAGCAATCTAAGCAGATAGACAGCAACGCAAAGTTTGGCTAAAAACAAAAATAATTAGCTTTTCCGAACTTAGGAGGAAAAAGAAATGAAAACGCTTACCGGTGATGAACATTTTACATCGCAAGGTGTCCCTATCAATAGGTTACTTAATGATTTTTGGTCTTGGCAGTCTTCTGACTTGCTTAATAATTCTATTCGTGGCGCATTGGCAGAATATATCGTGGCTATCTCGCTTGATATAGATACAAGTGAAGCTCGCAATGTATGGAACGACCACGACCTACTATACAACGGTTTCAACATCGAAGTTAAGAGTTCATCATTCCTGCAATCTTGGGAAAAAAGCGAAATGTCTCGCATAGTTTTTACTATTTACGAGTCGAGACCTGCAACCGCTTCTATTTGGGAGAATGACGATATTCGCAGACACTCAGATTTGTATGTTTTCTGCGTATTTGCTTGTCAAGACCGTCTGCTTGCGAACCCTCTGAAGCTCGAACAATGGGACTTTTATGTTTTGAAGACATCTGAACTTGATGCAAAAGTAGGTCATCAAAAATCAATATCATTGTCATCGTTACTTTCCATCGGAGCAATGAAAACCGATTACAACGGTCTTAAAGATGCCATCGATAGTCAACTTTTCGCTTAAGCAATCAAAATTTCCGGTTAAACCGAGAGCTTATTTTCACGTCTGAATACACCAAGAAAGAGCCGAAAACCCTTGTAAATAAAGGACTTTCCGGCTCTTTTATTTTCGTGAAAACATCCTTTACAGGATAAACATTGCATCGCCAAACGAGAAGAAACGATACTTCTCACTGACCGCCGTTTTGTACGCATTCATAGTATTATCATATCCGCAAAACGCTGATACAAGCATTATCAGTGTGCTTTCCGGAAGGTGGAAATTAGTTAAAAGCGCATCTATGCACTTAAATTCATATCCGGGATAGATAAATATATCAGTCCAACCTTCATCGCCTTGAATTTTTCCTCTGAACGAAGCGACAGACTCAAGCGTTCTGCAACAAGTCGTTCCGACAGCAATAACTCGTCCGCCGTTCTTCTTTGTTTCGTTTATGATATCTGCCGTTTCATCAGGCAACCAATAATGCTCTGAATGCATATGGTGATCCTCGATATTGTCCGCTTTGACAGGTCTGAATGTACCTAAACCGACATGAAGTGTGACATAAGCTATCTTTACGCCCTTGGCTCTGAGCTTATCTAATATTTCATCGGTGAAGTGGAGTCCCGCTGTCGGTGCTGCCGCAGAGCCGAGTTCTTTTGAATAAACTGTCTGATATCTTTCGTTATCCTCAAGCTCCTCGGTTATGTAGTGCGGAAGCGGCATTTGACCTATTCGGTCAAGAATATTGAAGAACACACCATCATAGCTGAACTTTGCCATTCGATTTCCGTTTTCGAGTACCTCAAGTATTTCGGCTTTTAAAATTCCGTCACCAAAGGTGAACTTCGCTCCTTCTTTTGCTCTCTTGCCGGGACCGGTGATAACTTCCCAAACGTCATCTCCTTTATTGTTGAGAAGAAGAAATTCAACTTTCGCTCCGGTTTCCTCTTTTATTCCGTAAATTCTTGCCGGAAGAACTCTTGTGTTGTTAAGTACGAGGCAATCACCTTCGTGAAGTTCATCAACAATATCATAGAAATGTTTATGCTGAATTTCACCGCTTTCCTTATTGAGAACCATCAATCTTGAATGATCTCTTGGCTCTATTGGATGCTGAGCTATCAGTTCTTGCGGTAAATCATAGAAAAAATCGCTTTTTTTCATTATATCCTCCCTAAAAAATGCATATTTTTACACATTTTTCAATTGACTTAGTAAAAAACTTATAGTATAGTATTATAAATCAAAATGAAAAAGTTATCAACACTTTTTTGATTTTTCACGCAATATAAATGTAACTTACAACTTTAAAATTGAATATCATAACAGTAAGCTACATAAAAAGAAAGGTTTGATCACAATGAAAAAGTACAACGTAGGCGTTATCGGTGCTACGGGTATGGTAGGTCAAAGATTTTTGACAATACTCGAAAACCATCCGTGGTTTGATGTCAAAGTCGTTGCTGCATCTGCCCGTTCCGCAGGAAAGACATATAAAGAGGCAGTCGGCTCAAAATGGGTAATGACAACCGACATTCCCTCATCTGTAGCTGATCTGACCGTTATGAATGCAACAGAAGACATAGAAAAAATAGCAAGTCAGGTTGATTTTGTTTTCTGTGCAGTTGATATGAAAAAAGATGAAATAAGAGCGTTAGAGGAAGCTTATGCTAAAGCGGAATGTCCTGTTGTGTCAAACAACAGCGCCCACAGAACAACACCGGATGTACCCATGGTAGTTCCGGAGCTTAATGCCGATCACATCAATATTATTCCTGCTCAAAGAAAAAGACTCGGCACAAAAAGAGGTTTTGTTGCGGTCAAGTCGAACTGCTCACTTCAAAGCTATGTTCCCGCCCTCTTTCCCCTTTCGGAATACGGTGTTAAAGATGTCTTAGTTTGCACTTATCAGGCCATTTCCGGCGCTGGTAAAACATTTGACACTTGGCCCGAAATGATAGACAATGTTATACCGTTTATCGGTGGTGAAGAAGAAAAATCTGAGCAAGAACCGCTTAAAATCTGGGGCAAGATCGAAAATGGTGTCATCGTTCCGGCGACAACGCCCAACTTCACAGCTCAGTGTATTCGTGTTCCTGTTTCCGATGGTCACATGGGTGCGGTTTTTGTAAGGTTTGATAAAAAGCCTTCAAAAGAGGAAATTCTTAAGAAATGGGCTGATTTCAAAGGTAAGCCGCAAATTCTCGACCTTCCGAGTGCTCCGAAACAGTTCCTCCACTATTTTGAAGAAGATAATCTTCCGCAGACAAAGCTTCAACGCAACCTTGAAAACGGTATGGCTGTTTCTATCGGCAGATTGCGTGAGGATACACAGTATGATTATAAATTCGTTTGCCTTTCACATAACACCTTAAGAGGTGCGGCAGGCGGTGCGGTTCTCTTAGCCGAGCTTCTTTGTGCTGAGGGATATATGGACTGAATAATTAAATAAGCTAAGCAGAAGTCTAAAGGTTACGCATTAAAAGGTACACCATAGACTTCTGCTTTTTTATAAAGGCGGTGGTTTGTTTTGTCACTTTTCACAGGATCGGGTGTTGCTCTTGTGACACCGTTTAAAAAGGACGGATCAATCGACTTTCAAACTTTGAAAAAACTGATAGAATTTCAACTTAAAAATGAAACCGATGCCTTAATTGTCTGCGGCACGACCGGAGAAGGCAGCACGGTAACTTTTGAGGAAAAAAGCAAAATATTCGCCTACGCAACAGAATGTGTAAACGGAAAAATACCGGTGATTGCGGGAACGGGCAGCAACAGCACCGATCACGCTCTGAAACAAATAAAGGAGGCTGAAAAAGCCGGTGTTGACACTCACCTTGTTGTCACCCCATACTATAACAAAACATCACAAAGAGGTTTGATAAATCACTTTTTTACTCTTGCCGATGCAGCCGAAAAGCCGTTGATAGTCTACAATGTACCGTCAAGAACCGGACTCGACATAAAGGTGGAAACTTATCAAAAACTTTCCGAACACGAAAACATAATTGGAGCTAAAGAGGCATCGGGTGATTTGACAAAGCTTATGAAATCAATGAAACTTTGCGGAAATTTGTTAGATTTCTATATTGGAAACGATGATCAGACAGCTTCGGCAACCGCAATGGGAGCAAAGGGCGTGATATCCGTTCTTGCGAACATCTTTCCAAAAGAAACCCACGACATGGCGATGCTCGGAGTCAATGGAAAGAGCGATGAATGTCACTGTATTCAAAAAAAATATCTGGATCTTATCTCATATCTTTTTGCCGATGTGAACCCAATACCGATAAAATATGCGATGGAATATCTCGGACTTTGCGGCGGTACGCTCAGACTTCCGCTAGTTGAAGCCGATGAGAGCATCAAAGCAAATATCAGAACGGAAATCGACAAATTAAAATCAAATTGAAAGCCAAACCTCAAAAGAAAAAAATATGGCAGGGATACATAAGTTGTATTCCTGCCGTATTATTAAGTTCTTCAGCTTTTTGTTATTCTTACTCTAGTTGTATATTCACCGTAAACCCAACAACGGTTATCGTCTTGAATATAAATTGTTGCTTTATAATCTCTGACTCCCTCGGTAGCTCCGGAAAGATCTATTTTTGCAAACAGTTGTTTTTCTTCATCAAGAGCGTTGAGCGAGTTTGATGGCCCTATGAGCTGCACTTTTGAAATATTCTTATCAACAAGAGTCGCTTTATATCCTTCGCCAATATTCAAGAATGTAACATTCGCCGATGACACATCAAACTTTTTCTTTGACATAGGATAGCCGTTGACCGTCACTTTAACTTCGGTTATATTATCAACGATCTTGACTTCCTCAATTTCGCTAAGTGAAAATATAAACTTGTTATTTTTGTTTGACAGCGTGTTAAAATCAATAGTTCCTATATTCAGACTTTCCATATCGTCAAGTACGCTTTGAGCCGCTGCAACCTTAACGGTTTTCGGATAAAAATTGACCTCAAGCATATTGTCATTATAATATCCCGGCATATTCAAATATCTGACAGAAACCGGCAATTCAACGACCTTTGAGACCGGAACGGTAACTGTAAAATCAGAAAGATCGTCTTCAAAAGAAACATATTTTGCCTCTGAACCATTGCCTGTTACGGCTCTGAGTTCCGCTTCAAGAGCAGTGGTTTCTGTGAGTGAATAATCGAGACTGACTTCCGCCAGTATCTTCTCTATCTTATTTATCTCAGTTGCAGGCCCTGTTACTGTGACATTGCTCACAGAGGCGATCGGATCGAAGTTTGTATAGCCTTCGGGTACGATTTCGGTATCTGATTTGAGCTTGACTTCAACCGGAAATGTTGCTGTTTTAGGTGCATCATAATAAACCACAATTGATGTTTCCGATATATCCGTTATTTTGACATCGTTGTTGCCCTTTACGGTTGCAGTGAGGTTCAAAGTCTGTTTTCCTGAATAATCGACATATTTGCCTTTAGCGACAACTGTTATATCTTCGGCAGATAAAGCTCCCGGTGATATAAGATATCTTCTGCCTTTAACTGTAACGTCAACATATGTGTCCTCGTAGCCGAATATTTTATATCCGGAGTCTTCATTTTCATCTATAGTGACTTTTATGCGTTCAATAACTCTTGTATCTTCCGGAGCAACGGTCATTGAAGCTGCTCCCCATATCACTATTGCAAGTAAAATTGAAAACACAAGAACAAACTTATTGTTCATAAAAATCCCATTCAGTGTCAATTTTTCCTTTTTCATTTTTTCTTACCTCCGAAACGCTTTTTGAGGAAAGAAGTATCGGCTTTGCTTTCCGGCATAATATAATTCATAAGCCTCTCTCGAAGCTCTCCGTGAGAAATACCGCGTTTCAACATTCCGTGACTTGCAACAGATATAGCTCCTGTCTCCTCACTGACAACAACAACCATGGAATCTCCCTGTTCACTCATTCCGACAGCCGCCCTATGTCTTGTTCCCAGTTCACTTGAAAGAGAATTTTGTGTCAAAGGCAAGATACAACCTGCGGCAACCACTCTGTTTCCGCTGATAATAGCCGCACCGTCATGCAAAGGTGCTTTTGGATAAAATATATTCTCTATAAGCTCCTCTGTCACAAGTGCATCTATTTTGCTGCCTGTATTTATTATCTCTCCTAAAAGCGTATCCTTTTCAAAAACTATCAATGCTCCGATCTTCTTATCGCTCATATCGGAGCAAGCTCTGCAAATAGCTGTAATTGAATCGCTGATTTCCTCGGTCTCACTTAATCCACTGTTAAAGCTGATTTTTTTCCTACCTACGCTCTCAAGAACGTGTCTTATCTCAGGTTGGAACAAAAGCAGGAGTACAAGTACAACATCGTTAAAAATGCGGCTCATTATATATGCACTTGCCTGCATATTCAACAATCTGACAGCACCATACGCTATCAAAAGCAAAATTATTCCCTTAACGAGCTGAAAAGCTCTTGTTTGTCTTATAAATTTAATCGCACTGTATACTATAAAGGCAACAAGGCATATATCCAGAAGGTCAAAAACTGTTATTGAAGAAAACAGACTGACAACATTTTTAAAAAATTCCGAAAACGCTTCCCGCATCTTTCTCACCTGCCGTTATTTTTTAGTCGCAACTTTTCGTCACCTATTACGACCTTTAATATATCATATCATATAAATCGCTGATTTTCAATTTTATTGATTGAATTTATAAGTTTTTTTATCTCATTTTTTCGATTAAATACGCCAACACTGACTCTCACAGCACCCATTTCTTGAGTACCCATATATTTGTGAGCAAGATATGAACAGTGATAACCCGCCCTAACGCATATTCCGTCTCGGTTAAGTTTCTCCGCAACCTCCTCGCTGTGAAGTCCTTTAACATTAAACGCAACTGTCGCAACTGAGCTTTCGGGTGAAAACTCGGTATAGATTTCCGACAAATTACTATTATACAGATAATTATAAAGCTCTATGCATAAATTCGTTTCATATTCGTGAATTTTTTTAATTGTGTGACCATTCACAAAGTCTATTCCTGCACCTATGCTCATTATTCCGGGAAGATTAAGCGTTCCCGATTCAAGTCTATCGGGGAAAAAGTCAGGCTGCATTATCTTCATCGACTCACTTCCGGTACCTCCGAATATTAGCGGCTCGACCGACACGTTTTCATTAAGAAGTAATGCTCCCGTACCCATAGCGGCATAAAGTCCCTTATGACATGGCAGACAGAGAGCAGTTATACCTGTTTTCTTCATACTTATTTCGAGTATGCCTGCTGTTTGAGCCGCATCGACAACAAATTTAAGACCGTTAAGCTGTGCAAGCTTCCCGATTTCTTCTATCGGCAAAATTGTTCCGAAAACGTTTGATGCGTGAGTGCAGACAATCATAGCCGTGTTGCTCTTTATTGCCTTTCGGAAGGAATTGAGCGTTTTTTGCCGGTCTTTCGGATAAACTGTTGCTATATCGTAGGTTATTCGTCCCTCCTGTTTAAGCCGTTCAAGAACTCTGACGACACTGTTATGCTCAAGACTTGATGTAACAACGTGGTCACCCCTAACCGTCATGCCCCTTATAGCCGTATTCAAAGCCTGAGTGCAGTTTTGAGTAAAGATCACATTTTCAGGTACGGGACAATCGAAGAAATCAGCAAGCTTTTGTCTGACTTCAAACACCTGATAAGAGGCTCTCATCGACATATCGTGGCCGCTTCTTCCGGGATTTGCACTCATTAACATTCCGTTGTTTGCCGCAAGAATGACCTGCTGCGGTTTTGGACTCGTGGTAGCGGCATTGTCAAGATATATCATCTTGCAGCTCCCCTTTCAAGCCCCAAATTCTTAATATTTGCGTTCGTTATTATTCGGTACGCCCGCTGTGCATCACCGTCTATAAACAGAGCATAATTGCACCCCTGTTTTCGGTTTGGATTCGTATTTTTACCGACTCGTGAGCGAATACCGTTTCGCCTCAGGGTTTCCTGAGCAAGCTGGGCATAGGTCACTGAGCCAAACTTAATATAGTAGTTATTCAAAATAAAACACCTCACAATCAATAGCTCATTATAATATATGAGCCTATTTTAAAGACTGTGAGGTTGTTTATTCTGTTTTATGTACGGGACAGTAAGTGCTTGTTTTGAAATTTAGCTGACGAGAAAATAAGCCCACTTAAAATACAAATCAAAAAGCGTACCAACCGAAGTTGATACGCTGAAATATACCGTAACTTTTAAAACATAAATTTAAGCTCTGGCTTCTTTTGCCTGCAAAATGAATTGTTTTGCTGTCTCGGTTATTTTATCAAAGTCGCCTGTTTTAGCTCCCGCTGTCAATGATGAACCTGCTCCGACAGCGAAAGCTCCTGCCTTGAACCAATCCTTGACATTATCAACGCTGACACCACCTGAAGGCATCATAACAGCATTCGGAAATGGGCCTCTGAAATCACTGATGAACTTTGGTGTCGCAATATCACCGGGGAACACCTTAAGAACGTCTGCACCGCTTTCCATAGCGTGAACAGCCTCTGTCGGTGTGAATATTCCGGGCATTGCCGCTATTCCGTTTCTGTTACAGCAACGGACTATTTTTTCATCAAAGTGTGGAGAAACAACAAACTGTGCGCCTGCGAGTATAGCTATTCTCGCCGTGGCTTCATCTGTTACAGTTCCGGCTCCGATAACAACATCAGTGTCAGCATATTTCTCTCTGAGATGAGCTATAAGCTTATCCGCCGCGGGAACGGTAAATGTAAGTTCAAGTATCGTCACTCCGCCTTTAACACAGGCATCGGCTATTTTTTCAGCCTCCGAATGGCTGTTTGCTCTTATGACGGCAACAACACCGACATCATGTATTTTTGAAAGTATTTCTGTTTTATTTGCCATTGTTATTCTCCTATCTTTGAACTGCTGAGCCGCAACCGTTCAGTTGTGATTCAATCTCTTTAAGTGATGCCGATGAGGTATCACCCGGAGTTGTCATAACCAAAGCTCCGTGAACAACACCGTAATTAAGAGCTTTTTCGGGTTCACCAAAATTCATAAGGCCATATATAAGCCCCGATGCGAAACCGTCACCGCCCCCAACTCTATCGAATATTTCAAGGTTGGGATACTCTATGGAACTATAAAGCTTTCCGTCAGCATAACAGATAGCTTTCCAACTGTTGACACTTGCACTTTTAACCTGACGTGATGTCGATGCCATAAGGCTGACGTTTGGATATTTCTCCATGACAACAGCACATATGTCTTTATACTCCGTCTTATCTTCAAAATCTATTCCAAGACACTGCTCAAAATCGAATTTTCCGCCGATAAACACATCAACACATTCGGCTATCTCTCTGTTTATTCGATACACCTCAGATTTATCCCCGACATTCTTCCAAAGTGACGGTCGGAAATTAAAGTCATACGAAACCGCAACGCCGTATTCTTTAGCCTTTTTCACCGCTTGAACGGTAAGCTCTGCGGTCGATTTTGACAAAGCCGTGAAAATGCCGCCCGTGTGAAACCAACGAACTCCGAGATCACCGAATATGTAATCCCAATCAACATCTCCGACTTTCATCTGCGATGCGGCTGTATAGCCTCTGTCGTACATTCCGACAGCTCCTCTTATTCCAAAGCCTCTTTCGGTGAAGTTGAGTCCGTTGCGGACATTTCTTCCGATACCGTCAAACTCAACCTTGTTTATAAATGAGGTGTCTACCCCACCCTGCATGATAAGATCTTCCGTCAAAGCACCGACTTCATTATCAGCTATTGCGGTAACAATGGCAGTTTTCATGCCGAAGCACTTTCTTAATGCACGGGCAACATTATATTCTCCGCCACCCTCGCAGACGTTAAACGAACGTGCGGTTCTTATTCTTCCTTCACCCGGATCCAGTCTGAGCATTACTTCGCCGAGCGAAACCTCATCATAAAAACATTCTTTTTTATCTCTTAATTTCAAATTCATATCAAACCTCATCAAAGCCGAAATATCCGACTGCATTTTTATAGCAAACTCCGCTTATCAGCTTTTTGATAATATCTTCATCATAATAGACTTCACCGTTCTCTATCCACGAGCCGATAAGATTACAGAATATTCTGCGGAAATATTCATGTCTTGCGTAAGATGTGAACGAGCGTGAATCGGTCTCCATTCCGATGAATCCTCCGAGTACACCGACAGATGCGAGAGTTTTAAGCTGTCGTATCATACCGTCCTTGGTGTCGAGGAACCACCACGCAGGGCCGTATTGCATTTTAAAAGGCACTTGTGAATGTTGAAAATTTCCGATAGTTGCCGCCAAAACGAGATCGTCTTTACTGTCGAGGTCGAAAAGCACGGTTTTCGGAAGTTCGTCTGTTTTTTCAACACAATCAAGTAACAAGTTAAGCTTTTCGGCAACAGTGCCGTCTTGCATAGTGTCAAATCCGGCATCAACTCCGAGTTTTTCAAACATTCGGCTATTGTTGTTTCTCAGCGCTCCGATGTGTATTTCACAACCCCAATCGAGTGCATGATACTTTCTCATAAGTGCCGTGAAAACATATGTCATGTAAGCCTCCGCCTGACTTTCGGTAATAGTCTCACCTCTCATTGCTTTGGCAAATATTTCATTGACCTCATTTTCATCTGCCGGCAAAAACGGTACTTTTCCAAAAGAGTGATCCGAAACCCGACAGCCATGCTTTGAAAAGAACTCAGCTCTGTCGTACAAGGTGGTTATGAGGTCTTTGACAGTTTCTATCTCGACTTTTGAGACGTTCGCAAGCCGAGAAACATAGTCGGAAAAGCCGTTTTGCGTAATATTTAAAGCTTTGTCCGGTCGGAATGTCGGCAATATTTTCGCCCCTGAAGAATTGTTTTCCCCATACGATAAAAGCTCGTGGTATTTAAGGTCATCAATCGGATCATCGGTCGTGCAAATATATTTAACATTGCTTTTTTTAATAAGTGTCTGCGGTCTGAAATCTCCGTCAGCTATGGCTGAATTTGCTCTGTCAAATACTTCATCAGCCGTTTTTTCATTAAGAGGTATGTCAATTCCGAAATACCTCTGCAATTCAAGGTTTGCCCAATGATAAAGAGGGTTTCCGACAGATAACTGCAATGCTTTTGCAAAGACTCGGAACTTTTCTCTTTCATCGGCATCACCGGTGACAAGACTTTCATCAGCACCGACAGCTCGCATTATCCTCCACTTATAATGATCTCCCGATAACCAAAGCCTGACTATGCTTTTAGGCTGTTTGTTTTCATAGATCTCTTTCGGACTTAAATGGCAATGATAGTCACATATCGGCTCATTTTCAGCAAATGAATGGAACAAATGCTTTGCCGTTTCCGTTTCCAAAAGGAAATCTTTATCCATAAATCTTTTCATAATTATACTCCGGAATATGCATTAAATCCGCCATCAACCGCAATATTGACACCGGTTATAAATCCGCTGTAACTTTCGTCACAAAGGAAAAGTAATGCTCCGTCAAGTTCTTCAGCCTCACCGAATCTTCCCATCGGTGTTGCGGCAAGTATCTTGCCTGTTCTTTCGGTTGGCGTTCCGTCATCATTCCAAAGAAGTGCTGCATTCTGTTTGGTTGAAAAGAAACCGGGAGCTATGGCATTAACTCTGATTCCGACCGGAGCAAAGTGTACCGCCATCCATTCGGTGAAGTTCTTGACAGCTGCCTTAGCCGCAGAATAAGCCGGTATTCTCGTCAACGGTCTGAATGCGTTCATTGAAGTTATCATAACTATGCAAGCGTGTTTTTTCTCTGTCATATCCTTAGCGAAAACCTGTGTCGGGATGAGAGTTCCGAGAAAATTCAAGTTGAACACGAAACTGATGCCATCGGGATCGAGGTCAAAGAACGTCTTTATGCTGTCATCTTTCTTGATAAGATCAACCTTTTCAAGAGTGTCTTTCGTTGTCGTACCTCTGGGATTGTTGCCCCCCGCACCGTTTAACAGAATATCACAAGTTCCGAGAGATGAATTGATTATTTCTCTAGCCTTTTCAACAGATTCTTTTTCAAGAACGTTGCACTTGACAGCTATAGCAGTGCCACCGTCATTTGTTATTTCATCAGCGGTCTGTTTTGCCGCATCTTCATTAAGGTCAAGAACAGCGACCTTACAGCCCTGTTTTGCGAGAGTTTTGGCAAATTGACTGCAAAGCACTCCGCCACCGCCTGTTATAACCGCTACTCTGCCTTTTAAATTTTCATGTATCATCATTTTCTATCACTCCTTGATTTTTCCGCTGCTTCCCACAGTCCGTTTAAATAGCTGACACCTAAGGCTCTGTCATAAAGTCCATAGCCCGGTCTTGCGACTTCACCCCATATCATTCTGCCGTGATCGGGACGTATATATCCGTCAAATCCAACGTCCTGCAAAGCACAGACTATGGCGTACATATCAAGAGAACCGGCATTGCTCTCATGACTTGTCTCATTGAACCAACGGTCATTTATAGAAACATTTCTTAAATGTGCAAAATATATTCTCTCGCCGATGATCGGATCACGAATGATATCGACCATATCGTTATCGGGACTTGAACCGAGTGAACCCGTGCAAAGAGTTATTCCGTTATATTTGCTAGGCACAGCCGTCAAGAGCTTTCTCAAAGCCTCCTTACCGGTGATAATTCTCGGCAATCCAAATATCTCCCAAGGGGGATCATCGGGGTGGATAGCCATTTTGACATCACATTCTTCACAAGTCGGCATGATTTTTTCGAGGAAATATATCAAGTTCTCCCACAGATCATCAGCCGTTATACCCTTATATTTTTCAAAGAGATCTTTTATCTCGCCCATGCGGTTCTTCTCCCAACCGGGCATTGCGTAACCGTTTGAGTTAGAGTCTATCTCTCTGAACATATCCTCCGGACTTTTGCCCTCGACCTGCTTTCCGTCATAGCAAAGACAAGTTGAGCCATCAGGTAATGGCATATAGAGATCCGTTCTTGTCCAATCAAAAACCGGCATGAAGTTATAGCATATACACTTAACTCCGACTTTAGCAAGATTCTTTATGCTCTCGATATAATTCTCTATATATTTTTCTCTTGTCGGAAGTCCCAGTTTTATATCTTCATGTACGTTGACACTTTCTATACATTTCATTGTAAAACCGGCTTTTTCGATCTCATCTTTCATCTCCTGAACCTGTTCAAGAGTCCACGCTTCACCTGCCGGAAGATAGTGCAAAGCGGGAACTATACCCGTGACGTTCGGAATTTGTCTTATCTGTTCCAAAGTAACAGTATCAAGATCTTTTCCAAACCAGCGGAAAGTCATTTGCATATTACTGCCTCCTTTTATATATAAACATCCATTGTTTATTATAACCTCTAAAAGGCTAAATTGCAATGAGTTGTGGTAAAAGAAATGTCTATATCCTATAAATTTAATGACTGCGAAAGGCATTTGCCCCTCGCAGTCATTTCGCATACTTATAAAATATATATTTTACTGTTTTGCACCCTTGTCGAACATTTCAAGAGCCTTTACACTTGCGGCAAAGCAATCAGCAAGGCCCTGCTTGTTCATATTGTCATAGCTATCTCTTCTTGTGTGATAATATGACTCAAGCTTGTGGTTAAGTCCTGTGACACCTGTTGCTCTAAAGCCGGCCTGTGCAAATGCAGCTGAGTCCGTAGCACCGCCAAGAGGAGGAATCCAGCCCTTGCTGCAATGTATGTTAAGTTCTTCGCAAGCTTCCATGAACAAATCTGAAACGTCTTTATCGGCTTTAACAGTACCGTTAAGGTCTCTGTAGTTAGCCATGAGATACTTCGGATCGTGAATCGTATCGTATGAGAAGATAAATGTCGGAACATCATCAAACTCGCCCTTGTGCTTCTCACACCATGCTTTAGCACCTCTAAGACCTGCTTCTTCAGAACCGGTAAGAATAACGCCGAGTTCTGTGTTTTCAAGCTCAATGCCTTCATCTTTGAGAGCTTTGAGAATTGCAATACCCATGTAGCAACCGGAAAGGTTGTCGTTTGCACCGTCAACAACACGATGCTTGTTCCACATGAAGTAAAGTCCGAACCAGAACGGAGTGAACACAAGACCGATAAGACCAAGTGTTCTTGCCATGTCAGCGCCGACCGCACCAGTAAGCTTAAGAATAGAAATAACAATAAAGTAAAGAGCGCCTACACCGCAAATAATAGCGTGACTTTCAAATCCTACGCCACCGAGCAAGTAGTTAACGGGCCATTCCCAAGCAGCATCGGGGTGACCGTTGAAAACGATTCTGCGTTTTGTTTCGCCTGTGCATTTTTTGATAGCCGTTACATTGTGACCTGTCTTTTCCGGAAAAAGGAAATCGACCGTCTTTTTATACATACCGAACTGTAAAAATGCAAGAGCAAGTCCGAAAACAACAAGAATAATAGAAACTGCCGGAACAAAGAAATAAGCAACAAGAGCAAGGAAACAGCAAGTTATGGTTATGTATATCCAACCAAAGAACGAACCGGGATTTTCCTTGAACGACTCAACATCGGCTCTGTCACAGCCGCACTCATCTTTGAGTACCTGAGCCATGTATTCACAAGCCTGTTTTTCTCCGACTGAGCCGGGATCTCTCTTTTCCATGTCTTTGCAGATATGAGTGATCTCATCGACCATATAATCTGCATAGTGAGCTTTTTTGTTGATAATTGACTTTAAATCCATTGTTTACCTCCATCTGTTTCTTCATATAAACTACCCCATAGATAATTCATATTCAAAACCCTCATTTTTATGTAGTTCATTTTATACTAAATTTCGGCGTTTGTCAATTAAAAATCGGTTAAATATCACAAAAAATGCTTAAATGTTACAAAAAATCGGAACTGTCGATTAAATCAGCTCCGATTATTGCTTTATGATATTTATTTAATGCAATTAGTTGTTGACGGAATCTATAAGATCAACGAGTTTTTCTTTTTCGACATATCCGACAGACTGTCCGACAGCTTTTCCGTCTTTAAAAAGTATTACCGTGGGAATACTTGACACTCCATAGCTCAAAGCCATATCTTGAGCATCGTCAACGTTAAGCTTTCCGACCTTTATCTTTCCGTCATACTCGTCTGCTATTTCTTCTATTGTAGGAGCTAACATTCTGCATGGGCCACACCAGCTTGCCCAAAAATCGACTAAAACCGGAATTTCGGAATTTATTACTTCATTTTCAAAATTTTCATTTGTTAAAGTGATTTCCATTAATATCATTCCTTTCTCTTTTTTATTTAGTTTAGCACAAAGTTTTGAAATTATCAAGCCGAATTTATACTTAAATAACGCTCATATATGTACGCAAAGCTTGATATATCGTTAAGTTTTATTTTAATTTTTTAATGAATTGCAAAACGGAGACACTTCAACAGAAGTATCTCCGCAATTTCTATGCAAAAATTCAGATACGGGCTACACCGCTTTTTCTTGCTGCATCTGCAACAGCCTTTGCAACCGTGTCCTTAACTCTGGGATCAAATGCTGCCGGTATGATATAGTCAGCATTAAGTTCTTCATCACTGACAAGACCTGCAAGAGCATATGCTGCCGCAACCTTCATCTCATCATTGATGTCGCTTGCACGAACGTCCAAAGCACCACGGAAAATTCCGGGGAAAGCAAGAACGTTGTTGACCTGATTCGGGAAGTCACTTCTACCTGTTGAAACAACTGCTGCGCCTGCAGCTTTTGCTTCATCAGGGAAAATTTCCGGTGTCGGGTTAGCACAAGCAAAGATAATAGGATCTTTAGCCATTGACTTAACCATATCCTGAGTGAGAGTACCCGGAGCCGATACACCAATGAATACGTCTGCACCCTTGATAACGTCTGCAAGAGTACCCTTTTCGCAAGCCTGATTTGTGATCTCAGCCATTTCTGCCTTGATCGGGTTAAGGTTCTCACGTCCCTTATATATAGCACCTGTACGGTCGGTCATGATAACATTCTTAAGTCCCATGCTCATAAGGAGCTTGATAATAGCAATACCTGCTGCACCTGCACCGCTTGTGACGATCTTAACATCTTCGATCTTCTTGCCGACAAGCTTAAGTGCATTGATAAGACCTGCAAGTGTGATAATAGCTGTGCCGTGCTGGTCATCATGGAAAATAGGAATATCGCAACATTCCTTAAGCTTCTTTTCTATCTCAAAGCAACGGGGAGCTGAAATGTCCTCAAGGTTAACTCCGCCGAATGAACCTGCAAGCAAAGCTACTGTCTTAACGATCTCATCAACATCCTTTGAACGAACACAAAGGGGTATAGCATCGACATCACCGAATGCCTTGAAAAGAACGCATTTGCCTTCCATAACCGGCATACCTGCTTCAGGGCCGATATCACCGAGACCGAGAACAGCAGTACCATCGGTTACGACCGCAACTGTATTCCAACGGCGAGTCAGCTCGTACGACTGATTGATGTCTTTCTGAATTTCAAGACACGGCTGTGCAACACCCGGTGTATATGCAAGTGAGAGAGCATCTTTGCTGTCAACTGCAGCTCTTGCTGTAACTTCAAGTTTTCCTTTCCACTCTTTGTGGAGTCTGAGGGATTCTTTTGCGTAATCCATTTTAAATTCTTACCTCCGAAAATTTTTATATAAGTATAGAAACCATTTAAATGGGCGAGTTAGTTTTCGCCCCATTATGTACAAGTAAAATTATTTGTTATCCCATGGGAATGTGTAGTTAAGCTTAAGGTCATCTCTTACCTTGCAAAGCTCAGCCTGAACAGAGTCATTGATAGGTACACCTGCTTCTTTTCTTTGAAGCCAAATCTCATGCTCTTTTTCGCCGGCGGTGTAAATTCTGTCCTCACCGGGAGCTTTCTTTGAAGCTCTCATAGAACGGAGAATATCTCCTGCTTTCTTGCGGCAAACATCTTCACCCATGAAGTGATCTGTGTCAATGGCGATAAAGAAATGACCGAGATGATAAGGACGAATATTGCCGTTTTCGTCTTTGCCGTCAAGATCCTTACCGTATGCACCGTCTTGGAGTACAGATGAAAGGAACTCAACAAACAGAGCAAAACCGTAACCCTTGTATCCGCCGAGAGCTTCACCGATACCGCCCAAAGTTGTAAGAGCAGCCGTGCCGCCTCTGATCTGCTTAAGAGCCTCACCTGCGTCACCTTCAACGGGGTTGCCGTTTGTGTCGATGATAGTGCCGGGATGTACGGGTTCGTTAATTCTTGCGTAGTATTCAACCTTACCGTTCTGTGTGATAGATGTTGCACAGTCAAAGTTAAAGTCGAAGTCCTCATCGGTGGGAACACCAAGTGTGAACGGATTTGTACCGAACATACCCTCAACACCTAAAGTCGGAGCAACAGAGGGACGTGCATTTGTACCGGTCATACCGATGCAGCCTGCCTTTGTTGCCATTGTGGTGTAGTAACCTGCAATACCGTAGTGGCATGAATTGCGAACAACAACCATACCCATACCGTACTTCTTAGCTTTCTCAATAGCCAATTTCATTGACTTATAGCCGATAACCTGTCCCATACCGTTGTGACCGTCAACAACAGCTGTTGTCTCTGTTTCCTTGATGATCTCATAATTGGTTACAGGCTGCTGAATACCGGCATTGATGCGGTCAATATAAATCGGTTTAAATCTGTTGCAACCGTGTGACTCGATACCTCTTCTGTCGGATTCGAGAACAACATCAACAACGATGTCTGCATCGTCAGCGGGAACACCAACACCAATGAAAGCATCTTTCATAAAGTTTCTGGCGGTATCCCAATCAAGATTCATTTTTGCCATAATAAAATCACTCCTGTTTTTTTAGATAATAATTGGTACTATAAATTACTGTTCAATCCAGTTTTTACTTCTCTCAACCGCTTTTTTCCAGCCTTTATAAAGCTCATCTCTGCGAGATTTGTCCATTTGCGGTTCAAATATTCTGTCAACCTGACGGTTTGTTTCAATATCTTCAAGATTTTTCCAAACACCAACTGCCAATCCTGCCAGATAAGCTGCACCGAGTGCTGTCGTTTCGACAACTTTCGGACGGTCAACCTTTGACTGGATCATGTCCGCTTGAATTTGGAGCATAATGTTGCTGACACTTGCACCGCCGTCAACACGAAGATCGGCTATATCAATGCCTGAATCCTCATGCATGGCCTCAAGAAGATCAGTCATCTGATAGGTTATGCTTTCAAGAACTGCCCTTGAAATGTGCGCACGGTTAACTCCTCTTGTTAAGCCGACAATACAACCTCTTGCGTACATATCCCAATAGGGTGCGCCAAGGCCCGTGAATGCCGGAACAAGATAACAACCGTTAGCATCTTTAACACTTTCGGCAAGCTCATCGCAGCGGCGAGGGCTGTCTATAAGTTGAACTTCATCACGAAGCCACTTTATGACCGAACCTGCGTTAAATGCAGAGCCTTCGATAGAATATGTCGTTTCACCGCCAAGCGACCATGCGACACCGGTGAGAAGATTACACTTTGAATGAACTCTTTCCTTGCCGGTATTCATCAAAAGGAAACAGCCGGTTCCATAGGTATTCTTTGCCATGCCGGGCTTAAAGCAAGCCTGACCGAAAAGAGCCGAAGGCTGATCGCCGATAGCTCCGCAAATGGGTACTCCTTCGAGATCCTCAATACCTGTTATGCCGCCTGCAACCCAGCCGTAAACCTGACTTGACGGAACGGGTGTGGGAAGAATGTTCATAGGTATGCCGAGTTTGTTACAAAGATATTCGTCCCAGCAAAGCTTGTCAACGTCAAAAAGCATAGTTCTTGATGCGTTTGAATAGTCGGTGACATGAACTCTGCCGCCGGTAAGATTCCAAATAAGCCAAGTTTCAACAGTACCGAAAAGAAGCTGACCTGCCTGAGCCAAAGCCATAGCTCCGGGTACGTTATCAAGTATCCATCTGATTTTAGTGCCTGAGAAATAAGCATCAATCAAAAGTCCTGTATGCTCTTGGATGTAGTCAACAAGTTCCTTATCCTTTTTGAGTTCCTCACAGTAATCGGCAGTTCTTCTGCACTGCCAAACAATTGCGTTATGGATGGGTTTGCCGGTTGCTCTATCCCAAAGAATCGTGGTTTCTCTCTGGTTGGTGATACCGATACCTGCGATATCTTTAGCTGAAACTTCACCCGAATTGAATATCTGAGTCAAAGATGAAAGCTGACTGTAAAGTATCTTCATCGGATCATGTTCAACCCAGCCGGCCTGAGGATAAATCTGATCGAATTCCTCCTGAGCTTTTGCGATAATATTGCCTGCCTTATCGAACACAATGGCTCTTGAACTTGTTGTTCCTTGGTCGAGTGCCAATACATATTTTTTAGCCAAAATTATTTCCTCCTTTTTAACAGATTGCAAAAAAGATTAGAGTACAACTTCCGGTGGGAGTCACTTCTAAAATCCTCTTGCTCTCCTTATAGAATAAACTCTCAAGTGTATTCAAAATTCTGCGAGTATATTCTATCCCAATTATCTAAGTTTGTCAATGCACTAAATGTAAAAAGAATGTCCCAAAGATTTGACGAAGTTTTTTTAACGGACTTTTTTAGAAATAAATGTTGACAGCAATGCCAATTATTTATATAATATTAAATTGACAGTTTATATATGAAAGGGAGATAAACGCAATGGCACAGGAAATTTTACTGACCGCCTCAGGCAAAAAAGAATTAGAAGACGAACTTGAACACCTTAAAGTTGTAGGTCGTCAGGAAATAAAAGAAAAAATTCAGGTCGCACTTTCCTTCGGCGACCTTTCCGAAAACAGCGAATACGAAGAAGCTCGTAATGACCAAGGTAAACTCGAAGCAAGAATCAGCGAAATCGAATCTATTCTTCAAAACGCAAAGGTCATTGATGAGGACAACCTCTCAACAGATGTCATTCAGCTCGGCTCAAAGGTCACTATAGTAGACATTGAATACGGTGATGAATACAGATATCAGATAATCAGTTCAACAAGTACATCAAAAGACAAGGAAAGCGACTATCTCACAAGTGACGAATCACCGGTTGCAAAAGCTCTCATAGGTCACAAAGCAGGTGACGTTGTAGAGGTCGAAGCTCCGATGGGCATTATTAAGTACATGATAAAGGAAATTTCAAAATAAGGTGAATCAAATGGCAGATGAAAAGATTTTAAACGCCGAGCAAGAACAGGAACCGCAGGACGTCAACGCTCTCAGACAAATAAGAGTCGAAAAGCTTGAAGCTTTGCAGCAGGCAGGCAAAGATCCGTTCCACATAACCAAGGCGGAACAGACGATCACAACAGCCGAGATAGAATCAAATTTCGATGAGCTTGAAAACAGTGACGTTTCAATTTGCGGCAGAATCATGGCTTGGCGAGATATGGGCAAGGCTAACTTTATAGAAGTCAGCGACCGCACCGGAAAAATTCAGGTGTACGTCAGAATAGATGATTTAGGTGAAGAAAACTTCGCCGATTTCAAAAAGTGGGATATAGGTGACATAGTCGAAGTCAAGGGCTTTGTTTTCAGAACGAGAAGAGGTCAGATCTCCGTTCATGCAAAGTCGGTCAGACTTCTCTCAAAATCACTTCTCCCCCTCCCCGAAAAGTTCCACGGACTTAAGGATACAGACACAAGATATCGTCAAAGATATCTTGACCTTATTGTTAACCCCGACTCAAAGGATACATTCATAAAGCGTTCTCTTATCATCAGAGAAATACGCAATTTCCTTGATTCGCAAGGTTTCCTTGAGGTTGAAACTCCTATCCTCGTTTCAAATGCCGGCGGTGCGGCAGCAAGACCGTTCACCACTCACCATAACGCTCTCGATGAAGATTTCAAGCTGAGAATTTCTCTTGAACTTTACTTAAAGCGTCTTATCGCAGGCGGTATGGAGCGTGTTTATGAGATAGGCAGAGTTTTCCGTAACGAAGGACTTGACACAAGACACAATCCCGAATTTACCCTCATGGAGCTTTATCAGGCTTACACAGATTATCACGGAATGATGGATCTGACCGAGAACCTCTATCGCCATGTGGCTCAAAAGGTTTTGGGTACGACAAAGATCGTTTATAACGGTGTAGAGATGGATCTCGGAAAGCCGTTTGAGCGTATCACAATGATTGATGCCGTTAAGAAGTACGCCGGAGTTGACTTCACAAACATAAAGACCGATGAAGAAGCCAAGGCTTTGGCAAAAGAAAAAGGTCTTGAATTTGAGGACAGACACAAGAAGGGTGACATTCTTAACCTTTTCTTTGAAGAATATGTTGAGGAGCATCTCATTCAACCGACTTTCCTTATGGATCATCCGGTTGAAATCTCTCCGCTGACAAAAAGAAAACCCGAAAATCCCGACTATGTTGAACGTTTTGAGTTCTTCATGAACGGCTGGGAAATGGCAAACGCTTATTCTGAGCTTAATGATCCGATAGACCAGAGAGAACGTTTCAAGGCTCAGGAAGAACTTCTGGCTGCCGGCGATGACGAGGCCAATCACACTGACGAGGACTTCCTGTGTGCTTTGGAATATGGTATGCCTCCCACGGGCGGTATCGGTTTCGGTATTGACAGAATGATAATGCTCTTGACAGACAGTGCAGCTATCAGAGACGTTCTTCTCTTCCCGACAATGAAATCGGTTGACAAATAATTTTCATAATTGTTTGTCGTGATATATCAAAATCAGGTTTTTAGATATTTCAGGCAATAAAAATTAAGAATAACTGTAATTTTTACAGTTATTCTTTTTGTAATAAAGCGTTTTGAATATTTATATGAACTTCGACTCAAAATGTTTAAATTATATTCCTGCAAAATTCATAACAACTCCGTATTTTAAATATAAACTTTATTCGGATAAAGAGGTGTTTGAAAATGAAACTTTCATTAGTTGTTCCCTGCTATAATGAGGAGGGAAACGTTGAAAAATTTTTCAATGAGGTTAACCGTGTTTTCATGGATAACGGAATAATTGATTACGAATTTGTCTTTATCAATGACGGAAGTTTCGACAGCACCATGCAAAATCTGAAAAACCTATATGACAAATATAAAGACCGTTATAATTTGCAGATAATCTCATTCAGCAGGAATTTCGGCAAGGAGTCAGCTATTTATGCAGGTATGTCAAAAGCTGTAGGAGATATGGTATGTCTTATTGATGCTGACCTACAGCAAAGACCGGAAGTTGTAGTTGAAATGCTCAGAGAAATGGAAAAAGATGATAACATTGACTGCGTGACGGCATATCAGAACGAGAGAAACGAAAACAAGCTGATATCGGTATGCAAGACATTGTTCTACAAACTTATCAACAAGATATCAGATGTTGAATTTGTCAACGGGGCATCTGATTTCAGACTTATGAAAAAAAACATGGTCAATGCTATTATTGAAATGAGTGAATATCACAGATTTTCAAAAGGCTTATTCAGCTATGTCGGATTTAATACCAAGTATATCCCCTATCATGCGGCACAAAGAGAAAGCGGAGAGTCAAAGTGGAATTTCCGAAGCCTTTTCAAATATGCTTTGGAGGGCATTTTCGCATTTTCGACCGCACCGCTAAAACTGGCAACATACACGGGAATTATCTCGACATTCAGCTCGATAGTTTATCTGATTGTTGCGATCATACTTCAGCTTTCGAGTGGTGCGAACATATCCGGCTGCTCTGTTGCGATAATTTTGATTTTGCTGATAGGCGGAATACAACTGATTTCATTAGGTGTTCTCGGAGAATACATTTCAAAAATTTATGTTCAGGTGAAAAACAGACCGATCTATATTTTAAAGGAATACTTGAGTAATGTTGATAAAGATAAAGAGAATATTTGAGAAATACAAAGAAATTATAACCTATATCATCTTCGGTGTTTTAACGACCTTAGTCAATTTTGGTGCGTTTTGGATATTCACTCGCATTTTAGGAGAAAAGCTATATCTCATAAACAATGCTGCTGCGTGGTTTATATCCGTTCTTTTCGCTTATGTGACTAACAAACTGTTCGTTTTTGAATCTAAAAGTTTAGCACCGAAAATTCTAATTAAAGAGTTTCTGGAGTTTCTTGCGGCAAGAATATTCAGTTTCGCCATAGAAGAAGGCGGAATATGGCTGTTTGTTGACATTCTGAACTTCAATAAATATTCCGTTGATGTTTTCGGTTTTAATATCACCGGTCAGATTATAGCAAAGCTTATCTTAGCTGTGGTCGTTGTCATAACAAACTACGTTTTCAGCAAGTTTATCATATTTGCGAAAAAGTCGAAATAATCACTCATTTAAGTGTACAGAAAATATAATTTTAAATATTGATTTCTATACAAAAGTCTGATATAATAACTCAAAATTAATGTTCTGCCACCGGGTAGAGATGCAAAAAAAGCATTCGTAACACATCGTTAGGTCTTTGAAGATGTGTTGACGGATGCTTTATTTTTTGGAGGTTTTCAAATGAAAAAAATTCACAAATTTTTAGCGGGCTTCACCTTACTTGAAAAAACACTTTGGCTCATATCGGTCATTTTGATAACAGTTTCATTTCTTATCTTTGACCGCACCGGATATCTGACACTGACAGCATCGCTCATCGGAGTGACTTCTCTCATTCTCAACGCCAAAGGCAACCCCATAGGTCAGGCTTTAATGATAATTTTCAGCGTACTTTATGGAATAATATCTTATTCGTTCAGCTATTATGGTGAAATGATAACTTATCTAGGAATGACAGGGCCTATGGCTGTACTCGCACTTATATCTTGGCTTAAAAACCCTTACGCAGGAAATCATGCAGAGGTCAAGGTGAACCGTTTAAAAAAGTCTGAAGCTATATTTATGTGTATACTGACTATAGCTGTCACAGCGGTGTTTTACTTCATTTTAAAGACATTTAACACAGCGAACATGATTCCAAGCACGATATCGGTCACAACAAGTTTTTTGGCTGTATATCTCACATTCAGACGAAGTTCGTTCTTTCCGCTTGCATATGCAGCAAATGACATTGTTTTAATTGTACTTTGGGTACTTGCGACAAGAGAAAACATTGGATATCTCTCGGTTGTGATATGCTTTGTTGTCTTTTTTGTCAACGATTTATATGGCTTCATAAACTGGTCAAAGATGAAACACCGACAAGAAATCGAGTTGTGAGTGGATTGCAACACGGGTGGGAGTCGGGGTTTAGGGCGACAAGGCGGCTGAGCGTGTACCCCCACGGCGGCAGGCGTGGGGGTGCCGATCAGCCGCCTAAAATACTAAAATTTTCAGTCTGAAAATAAATTGAGCGAAAGTGTTAACATTTCAGCTATTGATATATTTTTAATAATCTGTTATATTTATTTTAGCTAAGTAGTGAAATAAAATCCGAAACTACATAGAATTATTTGTGTTTTATGAGGAATGGACAAATATAAAACGGAGATGATTAAATGAAGAAGCCATTTTCTTTCTTTTTAGTAACAGATACCCATTACTTTGACAGTTCATTTAAACGCACCGGTTCGGCCTACGAAGAAAGAAGTATAACCGATCAAAAGTGTGTTGCGGAAACTCCGGCAATCATTGATGCCTGTTTTGCACAGCTTGAAGCCGACACCGAAACCGAAGTAATACTTATCCCAGGTGATCTTGTTTACCGAGGTGAATATCAAAGTCATATCGGAATCAGAGAAAGGCTTTATAAACTTAAGGGCAGCGGAAAGAAGATATACTTGATCACTGCAAGGCACGATTACGGCGGCGATCCTGTTGAATTTGATGGTGATAACTACATACCCGTAGAAGGAATGCCGAGAGAGCAATTGCGAGAGTTTTATATTGACTTCGGATTTGGTGATGCCATAAGCGAACACTTGGAAAGCATGAGCTATGTCGCACAGATATCCGATGGAGTACGGCTTTTAGCACTCAACTGTGACGGTGATTGCAAAGACTTTAAAGGTCTCAGTGACAGTCAAATGAGCTGGGCGCTTAACGAAATCAAAAAAGCTCACGAAAGCGGAAATTATATCTTCGCCATGACGCACTATCCCCTTCTTCCGTTTTCTCCAGTGATGAACTTCATCGGTGATGCAAAACTTACAGATTGGGAAAAACGGGCAAATGAATTTGCCGATGCCGGACTCGATGTTATTTTCACAGGCCATATGCACGCACAAGCAGTAACGGATTACAAAACAGTTAACGGCAACGTTATAACGGATATACAGACCGGATCAGTTGTCGGCTGTCCTTGCGCATATAGAAAAGTGACTCTAAATGAGGAAGAAATGGTCGTTCAATCGCTCACGGTCAAGGATTTTGACTATGACAAAGGCGGAAAAACTGCCGAGGAATATTTCAGATGGCGATTTGAAAGAATGATAAATCATACATTTGATAGTGCCTTACCCTCGCCCGCAAAAAAGCTTTTAGATAAGCTGACGGTTAAAAGTCTTGCTAATATTCTTCTTTTTAAGGTGGATAAAGAAATCGGATCACGTCTTGTGCGTAATGTAGCTATTGAGTTTGTTATCAATATCTTCCTCGGAAATGAACCTTATGTTGAAGGCACAGCACTTTATGAAGCTATGGAAACGCTTCTTAAGAGACTTCATCCGATAACTCATATAGTTGAGAAAAAATTCGGCGAGAAATATCCTCAGCTGGCTGACGTTGACACATTTGTTTTATCAATGATAGGCGACAAAAACCAGCGAGATCACGATGCGACAATAAAGATAAAAACATATTCTCTGCAAAATAGTATTCAATAATAAGCACAAAGCCGATGGTTTGACCATCGGCTATATTTTTAATTATTTCTTTCTGAATTGCTGCTTCATTCTCAGTTCCTTTGAAAGTATTCTCTTTCTAAGTCTGAGTGAAACCGGTGTGACCTCTAAAAGTTCATCATCTTTGATAAATTCCATTGACTGTTCAAGTGAGAGAACCGAGTGCGGAACAAGTCTGAGAGCATCATCTGAACCCGATGCACGGGTGTTTGTCATCTGTTTTTTCTTGCAGACATTGCAGGTAACATCTTCGCTCTTAGCACATTCGCCTACAATCATTCCCTCATAAACAGGTACACCCGGCCCTATAAATAAACGACCTCTGTCCTGAGTGTTGAAGAGTCCGTATCCGGTGCTTTCGCCGGTTTCGTGGCTTATGATCGAGCCTCTTTCTCTCGTCTGAATATCGCCTTGGTACTCCTCATAGCCTGCGAAAAGCTGATTCATAATACCGTTGCCGTTGGTGTCTGTTAAGAACTCACTTCTGTATCCGATAAGACCTCTTGACGGAATCTTAAATTCAAGATGTGTTGTACCGCCATCTCTTGTTCCCATGTTTTCGAGTACACCCTTGCGTGAGCCTATCTTTTCCATAACCGCACCGACATAACTTTCAGGAACTTCAACTATCAACAACTCCATAGGCTCAAGAGTCTTTCCGTTTTCTTTCTTCAATATAACTTTCGGACGAGAAACTTGGAATTCATAGCCTTGTCTTCTCATTGTTTCAATAAGAATAGAAAGATGAAGTTCTCCTCTGCCGCTGACCTTGAATGTGTCTGTGGTTTCGGTTTCCTCAACACGCATACTGACATTTGTTTCAACCTCTTTGAAAAGTCTGTCTCTGATGTTTCTTGAGGTGACAAATTTGCCTTCCTGACCTGCAAATGGACTATCATTGACAATGAAATTCATTGAGATTGTCGGCTCATCAATTTTAACAAACGGCAAAGGCTCAATACAATCGGGATCACAAGCCGTTGCACCGATATTCATGTCGGATATACCCGAAACACAGATAATATCACCGAGTTTTGCTTCGTCTGTTTCCACTCTTTTTAAGCCCTCAAACTGATAAAGCTTTGATATTCTGACATTATTCTGAGAACCGTCCATGTGGCAAAGAACAACCTGCTGACCGTGTTTTACACTGCCTCTTTCAACTCTGCCGACACCAATTCTTCCGATATAGTCATCATAATCAAGTGAAGAAAATCTAATCTGCAAAGGGCCATTCATGTCGCCTTCGGGAGGATCTATATTTTCAAGTATAGAATCAAGCAACGGTCTCATATCACCCTCTCTGACACTGCTGTCGAGCGATGAATAGCCATCTTTCGCTGAAGCATAAACAACAGGAAACTCCAGCTGATCCTCGTCAGCTCCGAGTTCGATGAAAAGATCGAGTACTTCATCAATAACTTCATCCGGTCTGGCACCCGGTCTGTCTATCTTATTAACAACAACAACAACCTTTTTCTTAAGGCCAAGTGCTTTCTTTAAAACAAATCTTGTCTGAGGCATACAACCTTCAAATGCATCAACCAAAAGCAAAACACCGTCAACCATCATGAGAATACGCTCAACTTCTCCGCCAAAGTCAGCATGGCCCGGAGTATCAACTATGTTAATTTTTGTGTTCTTATAATGAACGGCTGTATTCTTAGAAAGAATGGTGATTCCTCTTTCTCTTTCAAGGTCGTTTGAGTCCATGACTCTCTCTTGAACCTGCTCGTTCGTTCTGAAAGTGCCGCTTTGCTTAAGCATTTCATCGACAAGTGTCGTCTTGCCATGGTCAACATGAGCTATTATTGCGACATTTCTAATATCGTTTCTCTTATCCATTATTCCACCCAATTTCAACATAATAATCTAATAAAACCAATTAGATATTTTACCACCATCTATCGAATTTAGCAACATTTATAAAGAAAAAAGCGAAAAACAAACATAAAAAATGCACAAATCTATCAGAACGTTTTTGGGCAATTTGTTTAAGTTAAGTCTCACTCTCTGCGACATTTCGTATAAATCGGTTTCGGATTTGACTTCAATGCTTAAGCATTGAAGTCAGTTTATTTGCGTCAACGTCTATTCTTTTTCAGTTTCATCGCAACAACTGATATGTCGTCCTCAAACTTTATCCCATTTCTGTTTTTCGCTGTGTTCGCTATATGAACTGCAAGCTCGTGCATATTATCCGTACTCCATGAAAGTAATTCGTCTTCTATCCACTCGTCACTTTCTCCGCAGACTCCATCGGATATCAACAGAACAATATCTCCCCTTTTGAGTATGACTTCATCTTTGGCAAATTCAACATTTCGGAGTATTCCGACCGGAAGTGAACTGTGAGATATAACCTGCAAACCGTCACCTGATCGAACGTACGATTGAGCTGCACCGGCTTTATAAAAACAGCAAATTCCGTTATATGTGTTAATACTGACAGCATCGACCGTTGCAAGAGATTCATCTCGGCTTTTGACTATAAGTGCGGAATTGACAAGGCTCAATGCGCTGTCAAATGTAAACCCCGATCCTATAAGTTTATGCATAAGGGAACAAGTCATTGTGCCGTCAATAGCAGCTCTGCTTCCCGTTCCCATTCCGTCACTGATTATCGCTATACTGTTTCCGTTCACGTCATCAAGTGTTTCGACCTTATCTCCGCAAACCCTGTTTTCTCCAAACGGGATTTGTGCAAATCCAACCGTGACTTCGTATTCACTTCTTTGCCAATAAGTCAAAACAGTGCTGAAATCAACTACTGATATCTCTGCCTCTTTAAATTCCTTTGACACTGTACGAGAAAGTATTTTTTGAATTTTTGAATGATCCACCCGATTAGGCTCATCAAAAACCGTTATTTCCACAACTGCTCGTGAACCGGAATTTTCACTGTATGACACATTTTGAGCAGAAATCCTACTTTCAAGTAAAGCTGTTTTTATCGCTCTTGATTTGTTTATATCAAACTTCTTTTCACCGACTATCTTTGTCGAAATATCATCAAGGAGTCGTGAAACGAATGAAAACTGATCCGACACTACATTTCTCATTTCTTCAATCTTGATTCTTGCATCTGTTCCCGAAAGATAGTTTCTATAGTCAGCATCTATCTCATCGGATAATGCTTTAAGCTTATTGCATCTTTTTTCAAGTCCGTTTGGAAGCTCGTTTGAAAAAGGACTGTTATCGAGCCTCAAACCTGCTATAAACTCAATGTCCTTGATCGTTTTGTCGAAGTCTTTATTCCAACATTCGCTCTTATTTTCACAATCTGCACATACCTCACGCTGTATTCTTGCGTACACTCGGCTGAGTTCGGGATTTATTATGCTATCCATTCTTCGTGTGACTTGTGTGACTATATCGGTCACTTCATCAACAGTTTTTGCGGCGGCTTTAAGATCAATAGCAACTTGTCTGTTGACTTCGTTATCATCGTTAAGTCCGCTTTTTGTCAGGATATCCTGTGCTGAGTTTATCCATTTTGACGGAACGGCAATAAATGCTATTGCTGCTACGGCACACTCTACCACAGCGTAAACCGAAACAGTATCTATCCCGTAAATAAGTGCTGATGCCGCAGCCGCAACGACAAACGATGCCGCAACGGCATACTGTCCCAAAGGAGCAAAAACCGAGCAAAGCAAAGCAGCCGGAGCGTACATAAAAAAGACATGAAGATTCCCGCCGAGACTCAAAACAAGACCGAGAGCCACGCCTACAGCCGCACCGCCTGATATGCCCTTATACAAGGCACAGAACATTATCATAAGGCAGGCAAAAATTCTTGCCGGATAAACAGCGGCAATGTTTACACCGCTTATACAAGCGAGAATTACCGCACCACTGATGACAATGCAGGCGGCATCAATACCCGAAATTTTGCGAAGTCCGAGACGAAACGCCGGCACGGACAAACTGCGACTGAAGAAGTATACAGTTGCAGAACATATAAGTGCATCGGTAACACACAAGCATACAGTGAACACGCTAACCTCATTAAGCATCATTTTTATAATATCAACCGCCAAAGTGAAAAATCCGGAAAAAGTCAAAGCAACTGTCTCACGGCTTATAGTTTTAAATCTTCGCTCAAACACAGACTTTGACGCAAGAATAAGTCCCAATAAAACAATATAAGAAAAGCCGCTTTTAAGCCCCAATGTCATGATATATCCGACACTGCCTCCAATAAAAGTCAGAAACGCATATTCAATCGGTGCTGCCCCTACTGCGGCGGTACAAAACGGTGAAATCCGGAATTCTTCAGGAAAAAGCGAAGTTGCAAAACCTGCCGCAAGAAATAAAACGGCTTTTAAAACGGCAGGCTTGTCCTTAGGCTTTATATTAAGTTGATTCGATTGCTCTTGCTTTTGCAAAACGGTTTGTTCATTCATTTTTACATCTCCCGTCAGATTTATTGTCAGTACATTATACTGAAGTCGTCAGGGGAATTTTGTCACAATAGACGGTAAGGCTTAATTTTATAAAAAATAATAGCCGCCGTTCATAGGCGGTTTAACTCAAGAAAGAACAAAAGCAGTCGGATTTTCCGACTGCTTTTGCTTATATTCCATAATTATGAAATACTGATCAGTTTGGAATTATCATGCAAAGATCTTGTTAAAGAACTCTTCGATTGCCTGGAAAACACCGTTGTCACCAAGGAATAAACCGATAATGTTCATGATCATTTCCTCAACGTTCTTAAGAAAATCCATTGTAGTATCTCCTTTCTAACATATAGTTGATTTCACATATAGTGATAGATAGATTATACATTTTTTTCCGAAAAAATCAATACATGATTTAATAACTTAATTTTTTATTAATAATTAATATAACAATCATTCAAAACAAGACCGCCGCTGTCGTTTAGGATGTTTTCACCCTACTCATTTGCGGCGGTCCTGAGTTTTTAGAACATTAGCCAAATATGGTGTCAAGAGCAGCCTTGATTTTTTCAAAGATATCTCTCTTTTCGCCATTGTCATCAACACTACCGTCAAAAATTTTAACGATTGCGTCATAAAGTGCCTTGAAGAAGTTTGTGATTGTTTCCATTCGTTTTTGCTCCTTTCAAATTTATATTTTGATTATAATACTTTGAAAACAATTTGTCAATAAATTTATAGACATTTTTTAACTTTTTTCATCTTTTATTAATATTTAGTCTTAATCGTTAGCTCTGAAACTTTATTTATGTATTATTCGGGTGTACTTAAAAGATAAAAAAGCGATGCCTCAGCACCGCTTCTTTTATTCGCCTTTATCCATAACAGTAACAGTTCCGCTGTCTCTGAAAAACAGAGATATGCACCAAATTCCGGCAAGAGCTATCACCGTGTAGATGATTCTGCTGATAACCGCATCTTGACCGCCGAATATCCAAGCGACAATGTCAAACTTGAAAAGTCCGATACAGCCCCAGTTGATCGCACCGATGATAGTTAAAGCCAACGATATCTTATCTAACATATGATTTCACTCCTTTTTCTCATATTATGGAGCAAAATCATTTATTTATTCATGTATTTATTTCAAATGCCATAAGTCGGCTTCCGAAAATTGAGTTCACAGTTTTAAAACCGTTCTTTTTATAAAATGCGATCGCATTTTTGTTGCCCTCGCCTGCACTGAGCATAATTCCCTTGACTCCATGCTCTCTGAGATGTTCCTTAAGAGCTGTCACAAGAGCTGTTCCGCCGCCCTTTCCCTGAAAATTAGGTGAGATATCAATATGCAGATGAGCCGGATACTTGTTCTTATAAATCCCATGTAAAAACATCTCATATCTTGCCATAAAATTATATTTATGGCCTAATTGAAATATTCTCGGAAGATAGAATTTTTCCATATTTTCCGCATAGGACACAAAGTTCTTGGCACAGATAACATATCCCTGTGCGACATCATTATCATCGGTCAAAACAAAACAACTTTCGGGTTCAAACTCGATATAGTAGTCATTATACATATAGAAAAGGAATTTTCTGTCCTTTTCTTCCTCGGTTGGAAGTCCCGATGTTTCTATGCAGATTCGTCTGACATCATTCTTATCTCTGTCCTCATAAGGTCTTACATTAGCCATAAATATGTCCTCCCCACAGGTCTGAATCACTTGTCGAAACGCCTTTCGCTCCGCTTTTAATTGCATTTAAAACGTCTTCTTTTTCGCTGATCAATCCGCCCACAATGATAGGCACATCAAGTTGTGTGCAGAGTTTTTTTGTTATTTTCGGCATTATGCCCGGCATTATTTCAACAGCATCCGGATCAATAGATGCCGATGCCTTAACAGTTGTGTCAATCGACAGCGAATCTATTATAAACAGCCTTTGAACCGTCAGTAATCCAAGTTGTTTTGCACATTTCAGCTGACTGTTCTTCGTTGAGATTATGCCATCGGGCTTTATCTCCTCATGGATATATTTTAGTGCCGTTGCATCTCTTGAAAAGCCGTCAATAAGATCAACATGGATAAAAATTATCTTGTTTTTGGCTTTTGCTTTTTCAACTATTAATTTTAAATTGAATATATCTCCGCAAAGAAGAAACACAACTTCACACTCCGAGTTAAGTGCCGCATCGAGCTTATCAAGGCTTTTAACAGTCGCTATAACCGGATTGTTTTGCATTTTTTCAAGAAATAGCTGTTTCATTTTTTGCTCCTTTTATCCCTCGATTGCTTTTTCAAGCTGCTCTCTTATTTCACTTGTACCCTCGCCATTCAGCGCTGAGAAAGCTATAACTCCTATCTCACCGTATTCAGCGATAACCGAGCATATTTTCATCATCATTTCAGCTCTCTGCGTTTTATTAAGTTTATCGCTTTTAGTTAAAACAACGATAAACTTCTGACCTGTTTCAACTAAAAAGTGAAGCATATCAAGATCGTCTTTTGTCGGCATATGCCTCATATCAAGCAGTTGAACAACAAGCTTTATATCCCTGCCGGATTTGAAATAACTTTCCATAAGTTCAGCCCATCTGAGCTTTTCATCTCTCGACACCTTAGCGTAGCCATAACCGGGAAGGTCAACAAATCGGCAACAGTTAAGCTTAAAGAAGTTGATAGTGACCGTCTTTCCGGGCATTGAACTGACTCTGGCTATGCTCTTGCGGTTAAGCACCTTGTTCAAAAGCGATGATTTACCGACATTCGACTTACCGGCGAATGCTATTTCCGGCATATCGGAAGGTATGAGCTGTTCGGGCCTACCGAACGATGTTTCAAATTGTACGGTTTCGTATTTAATCATAGTTTTTCCTCTATCCCTTAAATCAGAGCCGTGCTGAACACCTCTGACACAGTTTTGACGGGAACAAATTCAATCTTATCTTTAACGCTGTCGCTTATCTCCGTAAGGTCAGGCACATTTTCACTCGGTATGATTACCTTGTGTATTCCGTTTTTATATGCAGCCATACTTTTTTCCTTAAGTCCACCTATCGGCATAACTCTGCCTGTAAGCGATATCTCTCCCGTCATGGCAATATCACCTCTAACTTTTCTTCCCGTTAATGCCGAAAGCAAAGCTGTTGAAAGCGTTACACCTGCCGAAGGGCCGTCTTTTGGAACAGCTCCCTGCGGAACATGGATATGAATGTCCTTATTTTTATAGAATTCCTTATCTATTCCGTATTCGTCACCGACACTTCTGACAACGCTAACTGCTAATTTAGCAGATTCATTCATAACATCACCGAGGTTGCCTGTTATCTCTATCTTACCCGTACCGTCTAAAGCTATAGCTTCAACTTCGAGCATCTCTCCGCCAACCGCTGTCCATGCAAGTCCGTTAACAGCACCGACTTTGTCGCTTTTGTCAGCATGGCTGACAATTTTAGGAACTGACAAAAAGCTTTCAAGATTTTTCGCTGTTACGCTGACTTTTTCTTCGCCCTCAACTATTCTGACGGCTGACTTTCGACAAACCGCAGCAATTTTCTTTTCAAGTTCTCTGACTCCGGCTTCCCTTGTATATTTTTCTATTATTTCTTCTACGGCAGACTTTGAAAACCTGAAATTTGATGAATTAAGTCCATGAAGTTTCATCTGCTTTTTGATAAGATGCTTTGTGGCTATATTGACCTTTTCCTCAAAAGTATAGCTTTCCATCTCGATCTTTTCCATTCGGTCGTAAAGTGCCGCAGGTATTCCTGACGGATCGTTAGCGGTTGTGATAAACACGGTCTTGCTCAAATCGAACGGAACTTCAATATAGTGATCGACAAAAGCGTTGTTCTGCTCACCGTCAAGCACCTCCAAAAGAGCCGCAGCCGGATCGCCTTTATAATCTCTGCCAAGTTTGTCTATCTCGTCTAAAAGTATCAATGCATTGCTGCTTCCGGCCTGAGTGACAGCTGAGATAATTCTGCCCGGCATAGCTCCGATATATGTCTTTCTATGGCCTCTGATTTCAGCCTCGTCATTCACACCACCAAGCGATATTCTCGCAAATTTTCTTCCCATAGCTTTAGCGGCACAGCTTGCTATTGAAGTCTTTCCGACACCCGGAGGGCCAACAAGACAGATGATCTGATCGTTCGGTTCAGCACCGAGTTTTCTTATGCAAAGCGATTCAATAAATCTGTCCTTGACTTTTTTAAGTCCGTAATGCTCTTTATCGAGTATCTTTTTCGCTTTTTCTATGTCGCCGTTTTCTTCTGTGTATTCGTTCCACGGAAGATCAAGGCAAGTATCAAGATATGACCTTATAACATTTGCATCGGGTGAAAGAGGCTGAAGCTTTGCGAGTTTGTCGCACTCTTTCAAGAGTTTTTCTTCTGTCTTTTCGGGCAATCCCAATGCCAACACTTTTTCTCTGTACTCCTTGCCCTCTGCTCCGTCCTCGTGAAGTTCGGCTGATATCACTTTCATTTCCTCACGAAGATAGTATTCACGCTCTGAGCGATCAAGTCGCTCTTGAACCTTCATATCAATGTCGGCTTTCAAAGTCGCAACTTCAATCAAGTTTCCAAGTATAACAAGCAGTTTCTGCGCTCTGACAAGCGAATTGTTTTCTTCAAGAACAGACTGGCGTACCTCACAATCGTCAATAGCATTGCCTGCGATAAGATCGGCAAGCTTGCCTAAATCATCAGTGTCGAGTACAGCAATAAGAACATCTTTCGCAAGCTTGTTTGTTATGTTGACATATTCTTCAAACGTATTTCTTAAGCTTTCGATCAATGCCTTTGAATAATTCTCGTCTATATTCGGTCTAACGGTTTCTATGACCGACACCTTAGCCTCATAATATCCGTCTTTATATTCTCTTGAGAGCATTTCTGCTCTTTCAAGACCTCTGATAACAATTCTTAAATTTCCGTTGCCCTTGCCTTGAATAGTCTGTTCGACCGTTGCTATAACACCGACCTTATACATCTCGTCAAACTCGGGTTCTTCAGCCGCCATATGTTTCTGTGCGGTCAAAAAGACCTTTCCAGAACCTCTGACAGCGGCATTTATTGCATTTATAGATTTAGCTCTGCCAAGTTCAAAGTGGAGTCGCATATCGGGAAAAACAACTATCCCTCTAAGCGGCACTATCGGCAGCCCTGATAAAATTTCTGTCACTGACAAACACCATTCCTATTATAGTTTTCCTGCCAATTATACACTAAACGACAAATTAAATCAATAGAAAAGGCTTTTTTGTACACCAATGATTTCGTCATTATGACAAATTTCGATATTTTTTGAAAAATTTACAATTTAGACAAACAAATGTTTGCTTTTTGCGAATGGGTATGTTATAATAACCTCACAAAGCATTAAAGAAAAAATCAGTAAATATAAATCAGTAAATAAAATCAGTGTATTATCTTTAAAATCAGGAGGGAAACTAATGCAAGATCTCAGCGATAACCAAGTCAGAATACTTGAGTTTTTAAAAGAAAGGCTTTCAGTAACCAATGTTCCGCCTTCGGTCAGAGAGATATGCTCTGCAGTTGGCTTAAAATCAACATCTTCTGTTCAGAATAACCTTGATGTGCTTGAAGAAAAAGGATATATTCAGCGTGATCCGATGCTCAAACGTTCAATAAGAATAATGGGACAAGCGGAAAACGTTCATCACGTTCCTCTGCTCGGTACAGTTACGGCAGGCGCTCCTATCCTAGCCGTTGAACAAATTGAAGGTTATCTCCCCTATTCGGGCTATGTTTCAAGTGATAAGCCGCTTTTCGCTCTGAGAGTCAGAGGTGAAAGTATGCTCAATGCAGGCATATTTGACGGCGACATAATTTTCGCCGAACAGACACCGGTCGCAAGAAACGGAGAAATGGTCGTTGCCCTCATCGGAGAAGAAGCCACTGTTAAGACCTTTTATAAGGAAAAGGGACATTTCCGCTTGCAGCCGGAGAATGATACCTATGAACCGATAATTGTTGATGAAGTGGCAATTTTAGGCAAGGTCGTTGCGGTTTTAAGATATCTTTAATTTAATAAGTTTAAGTCCTCACGAAGTTCGTGGGGACTTTTTGTCGGAAGTTTGAAATCCTATATACCAAAATAGTCATAACCGCTTAATTTTTCGACACCATATCTGCATATTTTTGCCACTGATTGTGATAAATATATCAAAATCTTTTAACTTTTTATTCATTGCAAACGCAAAGTGTTTTAGTATTATATTCTCGTACAAGAAAGGGACCGCAACCTTTATTGTACACTCCTCCTCGGGCAATACGGATTTTTTTGTTAGTTTTTTTGCGATCCGTATTCGGATCGGCTGTATTGCCTAATCCCCTCATATTTTTGGAAAAGATCTTCGGGTTTTAATACTCGGAGATTTTTTCTGTCCAAAAACGGATCAACTGCGTATAAAACACGATTTACACGGCAAAAATAGTCACATAAAATTATGATTGGTGGAAATAAAATGAGTAACAACAGTTCATATCAGAAAAACGGCAAGAGCTTTTATGCCGTTTTGTCTATAGCTTTGGTGGCGATAGTTGCCGCAACGGTAGTTATCACCTACACGTCAAGCAGGCTCACCTCCAAGAAGAATCAGACCACTCAACCGTCAGATTCCGGACTTGTCAGCTCACCGATAGAGTCAGAAAATGCTATAACACCGAAAGATGATGTTCCGGATACTCGTGATGAAAGTACGACAGAAGAAAAAATCAGCAAAATCGAAAACACATCGAAGCCGAGCGAATCAAAAGATGAAACTAACGAAACAAAGGCTGAAACGACCAAACAAAGTGTCAGTTGTTGCCTTCCTGTAGGAACACAGATCCTTAAAGATTATTCAAACGGTGCAATGGTAAAGTCAAAAACGATGAACGATTGGCGACTTCATAACGGTGTTGATTTCACGGGAGAAATCGGCGATGAGGTACACGCAGTTTGTGACGGCAAGGTAACAAGAATATCAACAGACGGTATGTGGGGAAAAACGGTCGAAATTGACCACGGCAATGGAATGGTAGCTAAATACTGCGGCTTTGAAGAAGTGAGTGTGAAAGAAAACGATGAAGTAAAAAAAGATCAAGTGATAGGCACATTAGGTAACATTCCCATTGAAAGTGCCGATAATACACATCTTCATCTCGAAATAACATTGAACGGAAAAATAACCGATCCAATAGCGGCTCTTGGAAAAGAAACAAATAACGAATAAAACTGAGGAGTGCCAATCGGCACTCCTCTTTTGAATTAAAACATTATAATATTCTAATTATTCATCCGGCGTTTTTCAGTCTTTTCACGCACATCATAGCCACAAAAGTTGCAAAAAAGGCATCGAATATTATTATCACTACGCCGCCAAGCGTTGTGTGTGGTTTAGAACTTGCTATGAGAATAACACCGAAAACACCGAGCAAAGCTATCACTGCAAAAACTGCGACAGCAATAAGAGCAATTATCGGATATCTGATTTTCTTATTGATTGACTTGCTTGAAGATATTTCAAGTGCCGATTCAAATAAAAATTCAGTTAAAAACTCAAATAAAAAGTCCATATTCAATCTCCTGTTTTGTCCTCATCAGCCATGAATGGCTTTCTTGATTTTTGCTAACGTGATCTCATTCATTGAGATAGCCAAAACTCCCAATGCCACAAGCAAATACGGCATTATTCTGAAAGTAGTTGCCGAAGCTAAAAATCCGAATGTGAGCTGAAACGCATATCCGACAGCATATGCTCCGCCCATGTGATAACCCGTTATATCCGCTGAAAGCTCAGCTCCGAATCTTGATGGCACCGAATGTAAAACACTCGGAAAAACAGGGCCAAATCCAAAACCTATAAGTCCAAATCCGGCAAGAGACGCCTTGCCCAAAGGCAAAGCTAAAATAATAAATCCGACAAGGGCGATAAGAAGTCCTCCTCTTATCATGAAATTGTCACTTGCTTTCATCGAAACGAAACCGGCGACAAATCTTCCGAGCATTATTCCGCCGTAATAAACAGAAACCCATTTAGCTGCAACATCAGGTGATAAGGCAAGAGTGTTGACAATATATGTCGCTCCCCATGTACCGATAGTAAATTCCATCGAACAATAAAATCCCAGACTCAATATGCTTGTTATTATGCCTTTCTTGGCAAAGGCACTTTCTTTTTCTGAGCCTTTGTTTTCACTCTGAGCATAGATACTTCTGTCATCGAAAGTTTTCCACTTTTTCAATGCAAGCAAGACTATCAGTGCTATCAAAAGCTGAATTGCCGCAACAACTCTGTAACCGATTCTCCATGAGCCTACTTCACCGGTCAAAAACAGAGACATTATCATGGGGCTGACCGTGACACCGACACCCCAAAAACAATGCAGCCAATTCATATGCCTAGCCTCATAATGATTTGAAACATAGTCATTTAAACCCGTATCTATAGCACCCGCACCATAACCGAGTATGATGGAAAATACCATCATCACCCAAATATTATTTGAAAAGCTCGTGCCGACAAGTCCGACCACTGTCATTAAAATCGAAACAAATGTAACATTAGGTGTACCGAATTTTCTTAAAAGTTTTCCGGCAATGAAGCTTGAACCACCCGTGCAAACTCCGGTTATTATACTGTAAGCTGATGCAAAACTTTCGGCTATACCAAAGTCAAGATGAACAACGGGCCAAGCAACACCGAAAAGAGAATCCGGCAAGCCGAGTGAAATAAAAACTATATAAATTACAGCTAAAATTGAAAGCATTATTCATTTAACCTCATTTCATAAATGCACCCGAAGATGGACTGCGGGTGCATTTTTTGTCAATCAAGCTCATATAAACCATTATATAATTTAAAGTATTTTCCATTTTGAGCAATAAGTTCACTGTGGCTTCCACTTTCGATAACTTCGCCATTTTCAAGAACTTTGATCTCATCTGAATTTCTGACAGTTGAAAGTCTGTGAGCAATAACGAATACAGTTCTGCCCTCCATGAGTCTGTCCATACCTTTTTCGATGAGTTGTTCGGTTCTCGTGTCTATTGAGCTTGTCGCCTCATCAAGAATGAGAATTGTGGGATTAGCAACAGCGGCTCTGGCTATGGCAATCAACTGACGCTGGCCTTGGCTGAGATTATTGCCGTCACCTTTTATCTCAGTCTTATAGCCGTTCGGAAGTCTGGTGATAAACGAATCGGCATTTGCAATCTTTGCCGCCTCGACTATCTCATCGTCTGTGGCATCAAGTCTGCCGTAACGAATATTATCCGCCACTGTACCCGAAAACAAATGTGTATCTTGAAGAACCATCGACATTGAATGGCGAAGATCGTCCTTTTTGATCGCCTTTATGTTGATCCCATCAACAGTTATAGAGCCTTGCTCAATATCATAGAATCGGTTGATAAGGTTGGTTATCGTTGTCTTGCCCGCACCGGTCGAACCGACAAATGCAATCTTTTCACCGGGCTTTGCCTCAAGATCAATATTTTTAAGTACGACCTTATCCTCATTATAACCGAAGGTGACATTCTCGAATTTCACGTCACCACAAACGGGAGTATAAATAAATTCGCTCTCACTAAGAGGTACTTTCCAAACATATTCCCAACCAAAATCATCACACTCGAAGTATTCACCGTTGTCGTTCTTCACAGCCTTGACCATAGTCACTGTGCCTTCGTCAAGCTCTTTCGGCATATCAATAACTTCAAATATTCTCTCTGCACCGGCGAGAGCCGACATGAGAGAAGTGAACTGAGAGGCAATGCTTGTCAAGGGGCTTGTGAACGATTTAGCGCAGCTTAAGAATGAAACAAGACGTCCGACATTCATTTTCGTTCCGCCGCTTCTTATGAGAATTACAACACCGAGCATTGCGCATACGGCATAGTTTATCTTTGATATAAAGCTCATGATCGGTGACAAAAGTCCCGTTATGGTATTAGCACCGATACCTACCTTTTTAAGATACATTGCAAGTCCTTTGAACTCGGTCTTGCTTCTTTCCTCATAACTGAACACTTTAACGACACGCTGTCCCCTGATATATTCTTCGATATATCCGTTGCAGTCACCCATCGCTTTTTGATACTTCTTAAACTGCTTTGAGCTGAGAGCCGTTATAACGACAACTATTATAAGTATAACAATAACAGAAAGGAACAGCACAAGGGTTATCAGAGGGCTATAAACTATCATAAGAGCAACAGTTCCGATAAGCGTTGTTCCGGATTGCAATATGTTTGTCATACCGCTTTGAATAATGTCACTGACAGTTTCAACATCGGCAGTGAAACGGCTCATTATATCACCGTTTTTGTTTGTGTCAAAATATTTGATGGGCAGATTTTGCAAATGGTCAAAAAGATCATGTCTGAGTGAAAGCATGGTTTTCTGAGCTACCTGCAACATGATTCTCTGATAAGCATAGCTTGCAATAGCTGAGACTATACTCAAGCCGAACATAAGTCCGAGCCATAAGCCAATCTGCTTAACAAAGTCAGATCTTGTCATGTTTGCTCTGCCCGCTGCGGTAATAGCCTCTTTGCAAAGATTGACAACAGGCTCATTTATCGCATATGTTCCAACGCTGATAACAGCCGAAAGAAAAACAAGTATAACAACAAATATCAGCAGTTTTTTGCTCTGAGCCATATAGCTGAGAAGTCGTTTTGCTGTCTTTTTGGCATCTTTAGGCTTGCTCTTGTTTTCCTTTTTTTCAGCCGGCTTCTTGCCTTTGTCGTTTTTCTTATCTGTCTTTTCTTCGGAAGTTTCTTCTGTATTGACTTCTTCTTTGATTTCTTTCAATTCTTCGTTTTCACGAACATCGGGAGTGATCTCGTTCATTGTGCCAACGCTCCTTTCTGCTGTGAATCATAAATTTCCTTATATATCTCGTTGCTTTCAATCAGTTGTTCATGTGTTCCGACAGCGTTTATTTTTCCGTCATCGAGAACAACTATCTTATCTGCGTGGCTTACGGAATTTATTCTTTGTGCAATTATTATTTTTGTTGTGCCGGGAAGATATGATGCTAAACCGTCTCTTATCTTTGAATCGGTTGCACTGTCAACGGCACTCATGCTGTCATCGAATATCAGCACTTTCGGTGATCTGAGCAAAGCCCTTGCTATGCATATACGCTGTTTCTGACCTCCCGACACATTAACTCCGCCCTGACCGAGTTCTGTGTCGTACCCATCAGTAAAGTTTTCTATAAATTCATCAGCCTGAGCTATCTTGCAGACTTCTTTAATTGTTTCGTCATCGGCATCTGGATTTCCCCAGAGAAGATTTTCCTTTATCGTACCCGAAAACAGAACGTTGTTTTGCAGCACCATGGAAACACCGGCTCTGAGGTTATCGAAAGTGTAGTCTTTGACATTTCTGCCGCCGACAAGGACTTCTCCCTCAACAACGTCATAAAGTCTTGGAATCAGTGATACTAATGTACTCTTAGCTGAGCCTGTCGCACCTATGATTCCGACTGTTTCACCTGAATTTATCTTAAGGTCAATGCTGTCAAGGACATTTTTCTCGGCATTCTTACTATATTTGAAATTAACATTTTTGAACTCAACCGAGCCGTCTTTAACTGTCAAAGACTTGTCGGCACCCTCATCGGTGAAGGTGGGTTCTGCGTTCAAAACTTCGTTGACACGCTTAATCGAAGCTCTTGCCATCATCATGGACATAAATATCATTGTGACGGTCATAAGCGAAGAAATAACCGATGAAATATAACTTGTGAACTCATTGAGCTTACCTATCTGAAGGGCTTGTCCTGCTGAATCATAGATAGTCATACTGCCGTTCCAAAGAGTGAGGATCATACAGATGAACATAATTATCATGAGTATAGGAAGATTGAACATCAAGATGCGTTGAGCTGACATTGTGGCTTTATAGAGCCAATGATTAGCCTCATTGAACTTCTCTCTTTCCTTATCCTCTCGAACAAAAGCTTTAACAACTCTTATGCCGACAAGATTTTCTTGGAGTATCTTATTAAGATGATCTTTCTTTTCAAGCATAGCTTTGAACTTCGGAATAACCATAACACCCATAGCTGTCAGCACTATAATTATAGCCGGAATTATAACTATGAACACTTTAGATAAACTCTTACTGACACCGATAGCTCGGATCAATGCGTAAGCTAATGTGAACGGCGCTCTTACGAAGTATGTAAGCGACATTTGGAACACCGTCTGTATCATGTTCGTATCGGTAACAACTCTTGTTATAAGCGAGGACTCCGTAAAATTATCAAGATTTTCAAATGAGAAATCTTGAATTTTATTAAAGAGTGTGCAACGCATATTTGCTGTGAAACCAAGGCTTGCTATAGCCGTGCAACGTGCGGCAAGGAAACCGCAAAGCAGCATCAGGAAAGAATACAGCAACATTATGCCTATCTGTTTCATCAACACGTCAAGCTCACCTGACTCAGCGGCTTGCGGTATATGGGTGTCTATGATATCACCCATTACTTTTGGAAGCTGCAATTCAAAATAAACGTCAAAAAAGACGAACACCGGCGACAGCAGCGTGAAGATCCAACTGCCTTTAACAAACTTTAAGTATTTTTTCATCTTTTACGAATTTCCCCTTTCTCAAATCAGATGATACCGATAAATAATATACTGTCTCAGATGTGTTCGGTTAAGCGAAACTGATAAACATTGTCGCAAAACCGAAATAAATAAGAAGTGAAACCGCATCAACTATTGTTGTTATCATAGGTCCTGCCATAAGTGCAGGATCAAGTTTAAGCATTTTCGCAAGTATCGGCAAAGTGCATCCGATTATTTTGGCAACCATAACGGTGCAAAGAACTGAAAGACAAACAACAAGTATAACGCTGTTAGAGGCTTCATTATTAAATGCATAGCGGAGCAAAAGCATTCTCACCGCATTTGCAAGAGCAAGAATAACACCGCAGATAACCGAAACTCTTATCTCTTTCCAAAGCACCTTCAAATAGTCCTTTATTCTAATCTCGCCCAAGGCAAGACCTCTGATTATAAGAGTTGAAACTTGGTTACCTGAGTTTCCACCTGTGTCCATAAGCATGGGTATACAAGCTGTAAGACCTGCTATCATAGCGAGCTTTTCTTCAAAGCCTTCGATAATTTGGCCCGTCAAAGTGGCTGATATCATCAAAACCAAAAGCCAGATGATACGGTTTTTAGCGAGAGTAAGGACACCGGTCTTAAGATATTCGTCTTCCGATGGTTTAAGAAGAGCCATCTTTTCAAAGTCCTCTGTAGCCTCTTCATCAATAATATCAATAATATCGTCAATGGTTATGATACCGACAAGGCGGTTTTCCTTGTCAACAACCGGAACTGATAAAAGGTCATATTTTTTAGCTATAGCTGCAACCGTTTCCTGGTCGTCAAGAGTCGTGACACTGATTATCTGTTCATCATCGTCCATTATCTCACGGATTTTCTTGTTTTCTTCGGACAAAAGCAAACGTCTCAACGGCAGTATACCAACCAAATGGCGGCTGTCATCAATGCAGTAACAAGTATAGATCGTTTCCTTGTCAACGCCTGTCGCTCTGATATGGTCAATAGCCTCTCTGACATTCAATCTGTCGTGCAATTCAACCATTTCAATCGTCATTACACTGCCGGCAGAATTGTCGGGGTACTTTAAAAATCGGTTGATAGTTTCACGAGTCTCTTTATCCGTGTTAGTTAAAACACGTCTGACGACATTTGCCGGAACTTCTTCAAGAAAGTCAACAGCATCGTCAACAAAAAGATCGTCCATAATATTTTCGATTTCTTTGTCGGTTATAGATTGAACGATTAGCTGCTGCCAATCAAGGTCAAGATAGGCGAAAACGTCCGCCGACATATCTTTCGGCAATATTCTGAACACCATAATTGCCGTTTTTTCATTGTCGATAAGCATTATAAACTCAGCTATATCAACATAATTCATCTCAACGAGATGAGACTTAAGCTCTTTGAGATCATTGTTTTTGACCAATTCAAAAAGTTGATCGAAAATTTCATTTTCTTCCATAAAATTGCCTTCTTTCTTCATGCGGTTCAAAACAGGCATGAAGAAGCTGAAAAAGTCCAATTCGCCTGTTTATGATCGCATTTTGTTTTGTTTAAACTTCGAGGATTAGCGTCACCGTTATCCAAGCGAATCCACCACCTTTTTTCAGATTAGACTTGCGAATACAAATATCCACAATATCCTACGATAATATATTTTACTCTCCCAAGTCAATTAAGTCAAGGAAAATGAACGGTCTTAATTAAAAAACATTATTTAGAATTTGTATACTCATCTTATTTCATGTTTTTTGATATTTTGAGATTATATCCGGTACATGAAAGACTGCGGTTTAAGGTAATTTATAGTCATATTAAAAATAAGCAATAATTATCGGGGCATCTTCTCAAGAAAATGCCCCGATCGCAAATCAATTATTCACAAACCGTCACAATGTATCCGTCAAAGAATGTAGTGACAGCATTTTTAACACAGGTGTTTTTCATATCATAGCCTAAACCTACTCCCAAAAGTTTTCCATAGGCTTCTTTTTTTGTCCAAACTTCAAAAAATCTCTCCAAAACTTCTAAATCATGTGATTCAAAGTCGATTTTTTCGGGCTGATGTCCAAAAATGTATAAAGTCTCATCGCTATTTGCAAAACGTCTGACAGACTGCATATTAAGCTGACGGATTTTCTCAATATCAATCCCTATCGGAGTTTCACTCACAACACAAACCGCATAATCTCCGCTGTGACTTATGCTGAAATGAAGATTTGTATTTTCTGAATAAGGTTTTGAATTTTCATCATATTTTATGACTATATCGTTTTCGGATATACCGGATAATTTCCCAAGAGCTTTGACCGCAAGCATATATCCGCAAAGGCTGCGTTTTCTGTCGTCTGCAAACCTGAGTGCATCAAGGCGCTGACGTCTGTCTCCCGACATATGATGACGATAGTCCTCATATTCCGAATCGGTCAAATCGTTTATATTAAATTTATATAGATTCATGTTTCCTCTGTAAAGCTCTCCTTAAAATCAAATTTCATATTTTATGTCAATATCCGAATACGAAGTGAGTTCGTGTACATTATATCAGACATTCTAAGCTTTTTGTCTTTATTCTAATGTAATCGGATTTGTGAGTATTTTAACGCAGTAGATGTTTTTGTTTATCAAAAACATTGATCTCCGAAATTAAGTTATAGCATTAAATTTATTATATATTATCACATCAAAATTTTCAATGAATGTGAAGTTAAATATTTAAGAAAAATGTTAAACAGGCTATAATAAATGTATGATATTTAAAAGCAATTATTTAGTCATAGATTGAAAATGTGTAATTTATATTTGATTTGCAATCAGTATAAATCCCCTCTTTTCACAAATAATACTATCGCTATTACTAATGAGGGATTGATTTATATATGAAAGCAACAGGTATTGTCAGAAGGATTGA
>CAZTSC010000016.1:0-52589 GCA_964616655.1 uncultured Faecalibacterium sp. | reverse complement strand
ATGGATTTGTTCAGTTTATCTGGAAGATAGTCAGATTCTTCTGCAAGCTGTTCAACACAAACAAGGTCTGCTCATGCGGTGCTAAGCATTGGTAAAAACTTAGTTTTTAAACATATACCCTAGAGTGTATATCACCCTAGGGTATATGTAATTCTATCAATACGACCGCATATTTACCTGATGAAAATGTTTTTTCGTACATATTATGTTTTTGAGATTGTTAAAATGTTGACACATTGAAACAAATGTGCTAATATTTAATTGTCTGAAATAGACAAAATGGGGAAATTTAGGAGGAATTAAACATGAACAAGAATTTAAGCAATGCCGACAAAGCGTATATCGAGTTTCTCAGAGTAAGCTCCAACGTTCTTGAATTGGGACTTTATGTTTTGCTCTACAAAAAATTTGATAACATGGAAAAAACCGTTGATGTCAGATATCAGCAAGATGGTAAGCGAACGTATCTTGACGTCATTAAAAGCACAAAAAACACAGGCGAAAAGCAACCGCTTATGATATATATTCACGGTGGTGGTTGGGTTTCAGGTTTAAGACAGGTCAGACGCTTCTATTGTGAAGATTGGGCGGAAAACGGATTTGTTTGCGCAAATATTGACTATGATTATGCGAATGATGCAAAACATCCGGAACATATCAGACAGATCTTCAAAGGTATCGAATATGTTTTGGATAATGCTGAAAGATATGGAATCGACACCACAAGAGTGGCTGTAGCAGGGGAGTCGGCAGGCGGATATTTTGCTGCACTCGTCAGCGCTATAACTTCGCATAAAGAGCTTTATGATCTTTTGGAAATTGATTTTAAGTACAAAGACAGTTTCAGTGTCGATGCAAGTGTTCTTCTCAGTGGAATATATGATCCCGATAGAGCGCTCAGCACAAGCTTTCCGAATGCAAAATCATTCGCTAAAGCTTTTTGCGGAATGTCGCCAAGTGAACTCAAGACAGCAGAAGGTCAAGCGATGAAGAATTATCTTGCACCGTCATATTATGCTGACGAGAAATTTCCACCAGCATTTATAGTTGGTTCAAAGTTAGATCCATTGGTGGTCGAGTCTCACGGATTGCATGAAGATCTAAATAAAGTCGGCGTAAGAAATGAGCTTTATATCTGTGACGGTATAAACGGTGTACACGCAGGTTCGCTTGCTTGTCATGTCGGTTCGGGAAAAGAGGCCGTAAAAATGGCAAGAAAGTTTGTTAACGATGTTTTCAGAGTGAAAGCACAGACAGAAATTGCGATTTAAACTAAAACAAAGTGAAAAAAGGGAGCAAGCGTTACGCTTGCTCCCTTTTTGAGGTCAGGCATGGCCTTGGCACTCCACTCGCATAGTGCCTGCGGCACACGCTCGGGAGTACGCAAGCCCATGCCCCCGCCCGCTTCGCGGGCGGGGTTAACCCAAATCCCCATCAAAATTAAAAGCATTATATTGACATATAATGATAATTATGCTATAATACTTCAAATTTGAACGATACAAAAGTGAACTAAAGGAGGCAATGAATTGAATATTGACTTTTTTATTAAAAGCTCTCAGGCGTATTCAAAACTGTGCAAGCCACTTTGCCGTGAGCTGAATATTCCACAGACAGCTTTCGATATTTTAATGTTTCTTGCCAATAATCCGCAATATAAAACGGCAGGAGAGATAGTCGAAATACGAAAACTGAAAGCCAATCTGGTTTCGGTCAATGTCGATAAACTAGTGAATGAAGGATATCTCACTCGTGAAACGGTTGAGGGAGATCGGCGAAAAACAAAACTTCTGTGTACCGAAAAATCAAAACCCATAATAGAAAAAGGTCGGGTTTTGCAAGCGGAATTTTTTGAGCTGTTCTTCAAAAACACGGACGAAAAAATGAGAAAAGTTTTCTTTGAAACAGTGGAAATGATGAACCGCAATCTTGATGAAATTTTGGAGGAAGAATAATGCAAATATTGATAACAGTGATAGTGACATTTTTTGCCGGCATGGGTGCAGGTCTCGGAACAGGCTTTGCAGGAATGAGTGCGGCAGCGGTTATAAGCCCGATGTTGATAACATTCTTGGGCATGGATCCATATATGGCGGTCGGAATTGCCCTGTCATCAGACGTTCTTGCAAGCGCAATTTCAGCATATACTTACGGGAAGAATAAAAATCTTGATATAAAAAACGGGCTTATCATGATGGCGAGTGTTCTGGCGTTTACTGTTGTTGGTAGTTACACAGCGAGCCTTGTTCCGTCAACAACGATGGGAAATTTCTCTGTATTTATGACATTGCTCCTTGGCGTTAAATTTATCGTTAAACCGGTTATGACGACTAAAGAGGCAATGCAGGGAGTTTCGGCTAAAAAGAGAGCTGTTCAATCGGTTATATGCGGTGCGGTAATCGGATTTATATGCGGATTTATCGGTGCAGGGGGCGGAATGATGATGCTGCTTATCCTCACAAGTGTCCTTGGTTATGAGCTTAAAACCGCTGTAGGAACAAGCGTTTTTATAATGACATTTACGGCTTTGACCGGTGCGGTGTCGCATTTTGCTATCGGAGGTCAACCGGATTGGTTAGTGTTTGCTTTGTGTGTTATATTCACTCTTGTTTGGGCAAGAATTGCGGCGGTATTCGCAAACAAAGCAAAGCCCAAGACACTCAACAGAGTAACGGGTGTTATTCTTGTGGTCTTGGGAGTGGCAATTATGGGATTCTCATTTATAAATAAATGATCTGAACAGTATATCAGCCAAGGCGAAAGCTTTGGCTGATTTGGTTAGCTAAATATGGTTTTCTTTTTGCCTTTTGAGTTTTTTGGCCATTCTTGAATACGTGTTATGTATTCAAGATTGACAGCTTGCATATTTCCGTTGTTTTCAACTAACAATCCGCTGTCGGAAACCTCGGTAATTGTGCCTTTTATTGATTCATATTCACTTGAAATCGTATAAATCAAACAATCCTTGCCAATAAACTTTTGTGCTAATTCTTTCATTTCAATATCCTCCCTACATTTATGATTCAATCGGTGATTAATAACTGCTGCTTTTTTTCGTTTTTGTTTCTTTCTTAACAAAAGAAACAAGAAAAAAAGTATGAATATAGGCCAGTAATGCTCCATTTTATTCCTCCTTAACAATAAAACTTTCACTTTTAAGTCATTGTGTCGATCACTTCAAATTTTTTTCGCTGATTATATCCGCATTTTTCGACTTCGGGCAGAGCTAAAGAGAAAAGGTCATCGCAAGTGTTGCTGAAATCATAAAGAGCCTTGTCGCTTTCATTCAAATTTTCGGAGTCTGCGTGTCGGCAAACCACGGAAATGTTCGACTTTTCTTTGACCATTTTGATGATTTCTAGTCCGGTTTTGTTTGTCGCCAAGACTCGGATATATGATGGAAGCTCCTCCTGCATTTCTTTTGTCACTCCCAAATATGCGCATAACAAGATTCTCCTGATTTTAGCGTTAGTATAACGCTTGGTTTTTATGGCTGACAATATTTCGTCAAGACTTGTTGAATTGATGATTGAATCTTTTATTCTGAACTCTAATCCTTCGTTAACATCGGCAATTTGTCTTAGTTGAGACACCGACATCGTTCTGAGCTTTGACAAAATAGCAATCTCAAGTTTTTTTGTGTCGGCAATTTTGCAAACCTTCTCCGGTAAAAATTTATCGCAGTTTTTGCCATCTTTGAGACGTTCTCTTATTGCCGAGGCAGATAAGAAACCGTTTCTTTCGTCTTTTTCATCGTGGTACGTTCCAATTCGTTCTATACGCAATGGCTTTATCTCGCTGTTAAGTGTATTAAGCTGACGTATATACTCTATCGCAAGAACATTGTTTGCTCCACTTAAAACGGTGTTTTCTGTTGCACTTGAGACAGCATCGGGATAAGATATGCCTTTATTAAGCAGTGTCTTGATTTTGAGTTGAACATCTTCTTTTTCACACTCATTGAGAGCGTGAATGATATCTTCAAGAGAATTTTCTGCTCCGAAAAACAGATTGTCAACGCAACCTAGCTTATTTAAAATGCCGATACTCCCTCTGGCAAATGTTTCCGCTGTTGAAACAGCATAAGGAATAGGCAGCTCAATCACAAGGTCAGCACCGTTTTTGACTGCGGATTCAGCTCTTGCATACTTGTCGCAAATAGCAATTTCTCCTCGCTGAACAAAGTTTCCACTCATAATGCAAATTATCCCATCAGCACCCGAAGAACGCATACTTTCAAGAAAATATTTGTGACCGTTGTGAAACGGATTAAACTCACAAACTGCACCGCCTACTGTCATAAAAATAAATCCTTTCAAAAATATTAAAAATAATCTTGCAATACCGCTTGACTTTTATTATAATAAAATAGTTAAAGTTTTTCAATAAGTAAAATCTATTTTCGGAGGATAAATAAATGAAAATTCTTGTTATCAACGCAGGTAGTTCATCACTTAAATATCAGCTTATTGATATGTCGAATGACGAGTTGCTTGCAAAAGGCATTTGTGAACAGATCGGAGACGACAACGCAACCTTTACTCACAAAGTGCCGTCAGACGAAAGCAAAAATATCAAGAGCTTGCTGAAGCTCATGGCCGACCACAGCGAGGCTATCAAGTTGGTTCTTGATACGCTTGTCAGTGCGGAACACGGTGTTATTTCTTCAACAGATGAGATCGGTGCTGTCGGTCACAGAGTTCTTCACGGCGCAGAAAAATTCTCAGGTTCGGTTCTTATAACCGATGAAGTCAAAAAGACTATTGACGAATGTAAGAAGTTCGGCCCTCTCCATAATCCCGCTAACCTTAAGGGTATAGAGGCCTGCGAGAAAATAATGTCCGTTCCGCAGGTAGCTGTTTTTGACACCGGTTTCCATCAGACAATGCCCGATTATGCTTATATGTATGCGCTGCCGTATGAATTATATGAAAAAGACGGTATCCGCCGTTATGGTTTCCACGGAACAAGCCACCGCTATGTCAGCCTCAGAGCAATAGATATGCTCGGAGGAAAAGCTGAGGGTACAAAGATAGTCACCTGTCACCTCGGTAACGGATCTTCAATTTCAGCTGTCAAGGACGGCAAGTGCTTTGACACAACAATGGGACTTACTCCTCTTGAAGGAATTATGATGGGTACTCGCTGCGGTTCTATTGATCCGGCTATTGTTCCCACTATCATGAAAGAGCATAATCTCACGCCTGATGAAGTCGATAACCTTATGAACAAAAAGAGTGGTATGCTCGGTCTTACAGGTACAAGTGACAACAGAACAATCGAAAAGAGAGCCAAGGAGGGCGATCCGAGAGCAAAGCTTGTTGAGTCGATGCTCTGTCACCAGTTGACAAAATACATCGGTGGCTTTGCAGCAGCAATGGGTGGCATTGATGCCGTTGTATTCACCGGCGGTATCGGTGAGAATAACCCGCAATACAGAACGAGAGTTGCTGAAAAGCTCGAATTCCTCGGAACAAAGATTGACGAGGAGAAGAACAAACTCAGAGGTGAGGAAGTTGACATTTCAACACCCGATTCAAAGCTGAAGATGTTTGTTATTCCGACAAACGAAGAACTCATGATCGCTAAGGATACATATGAGATCGTCACAAACTTATAATTTCCGATATATCGGACTTATCACGCCGCAGCCCTGACGGGCTGCGGCGTTTCGTCTAATCAGCCTGCACACATTGTTCTGAATTAAAGTTTCATCAGCGGGCGGGGGTTTGCCACCCCACTCGCTGCGCTCGGGGGTGAACAAACCCCCGCTTTACGCTCGCTTCGCTCGCTGCGTCACCTCTGCCTCTCCTTTATCATATACTGAACGTGAAAGTGAGGCGGTAAAATATGCAAAATGCTGATGAGCTTATCGAAAAATATAAAAACGATATGCTTAAAATGATGAAAAGATCATATTTTCCTTATGAGGATTCTGTGACGGTGACGGAAAACGTTCCGTCAGCCGATGAACCGTCAGTTAAAACTGTCGCTCAGGGTGTATTCAATGATGAAAGACCGAATGAGCCGTCAAACGACAGTTACGGTGATCTGAAAGTCAGAGTGTTCAGTGGGAATATAGCCTTTCCGATTGAAACAGCTTTCGTCAGAATTTTTGACGATACCAATAATGAAGTGAGAGAGGGATACACTAATCAAAGCGGAATATTTGATGCCAAAAGACTTCCGACACCGAATAAGAGCATAAGTGAAAGTCCGAACTTTGAAAAAGGATATGCAGGGTATAAGATAATTGTCACTCACCCCAGATTTAACACTGAGATATTTGAAAATGTTCCGGTTTTTGACGGTGTTGAATCCATTCAAGATGTAAGAATGAGAATTGGAAATGAGACAACTGAGGATCTGACAGTCGAAAGCGAACCTGAAGATTTGAGGAGGAACCGAAATGCCTGACAGAGTTGTCGTACCCGAAAATATAACCGTTCATCTCGGAAGGCCTGATGAAAACGCACCAAATGTGACCGTGCCGTTTGTTGATTATATCAAAAATGTTGCATCAAGCGAAATATATCCGACTTGGCCGGAAAATGCACTAAGAGCGAATATCTATGCTCAGATTTCTATTGCTCTTAACCGCATTTTTACCGAATATTATCGTTCGAGAGGTTATGACTTTGATATAACAAATTCGACTCAGTTTGATCAATCCTTTGTTTTCGGCAGAGATTATTTTGCTAATATCTCGGAAATTGTTGATAATATTTTCAATTCATATGTCGTCAAACAGGGAACAGTAAATCCGTATTTCACAGAGTATTGTGACGGAATAAATGTTACTTGCCAAGGGCTTTCACAATGGGGTTCTGTCGAACTTGCAAACAGAGGATATACTCCATATGAAATATTGCAGTATTACTATGGTGACGATATAAACATAAGTCAAGCCGGAGTCGGTGGAAATGTTGAGTCCTATCCCGGATCGCCGCTTGAAGTCGGCTCAATAGGTGAGGACGTCAGAACAATACAGCTTGAGCTTAACCGCATATCAAGAAATTATCCGCTGATACCGAAAATTCCGGATCCAAACGGAATTTTTGAGGCTGACACACAAAACGCTGTCAGAGTTTTTCAACAGATATTTGACTTGACTCCTGACGGAATTGTTGGCAAGGCAACATGGTATCAGTTAAAACGAATATATAATGCTGTCAAACGTACGAGTGAGCTTTTCAGCGAGGGAATAACCGTTTCGGAGGCAATGAGACGCTTTCCGTCAACTTTGCAATTCGGTTCGACAGGAATGGGAGTCAGAGTGTTGCAGTTTTATTTACGGCTGCTTAACTATTTTATTCCATCAATACCGTATATTGAGCTTGACGGAATTTACGGCGAAGCGACAGAAAATGCCGTCAGAGCTTTCCAAGAATATGTCGGTTTGCCCGCTGACGGAATAGTTGGAGCTAACACATGGAGGGCTTTGATTAATCTGTACGAACAAATTGAGCGTGAAGTCCAAACACAGTATGACGTTATTTCAACCCTGCCTGCACCGGGACTTGTTCTAACGATTGGAAGCACAGGAGATGTTGTCAGACGTATTCAGGAATATATCAATATGATAGCAAGAAATGATAACGCAATACCGTCTGTCACAGTTGATGGAATATACGGTCAACAGACAGCGGCAGCTGTAAGAGCCATACAAGCACAATCGGATCTTCCGCAAACAGGCAGAATAGATCCACTCACATGGAACGCAATACTTGAACTGACTATACTTGAATAGAATACTCTTTATAGTGAATAAAAAAACCGAAATTTGCTCATACTACCACAAAAACAAAGAGGTGCTGTGGCGGTATGAGCAATAATTTGACGGGCGATTATGTCCGTGACAATGAGATGATATCTAAGCTTTTAAGGGTTGATAAAAGCTATGATATACTTGTCAAGAAGATAAAGATCGCCGATAAAAAGGCAACACTTTACTGCATTGACGGCTTTATAAAAGAGGCTGTTTTGGAAAAAATGCTTGAATACTTCACAAAAATCCCTGTTGAAGATATGACAAAAATTCAAGATACACGTCAGCTTATAGATAATTTTATAACGTACATTGAGTGTGACAGCGAGCCGAATGTTGACAAAGCAATGACGATGGTTTTGTCCGGAGCTGTCGTCATGTCGGTTGAGGGATTCAAAGAACTTGTTGTTATAGATGCACGGACTTATCCGGCAAGAAATGTCGAAGAACCCGAAAGTGACAAGGTGCTTAGAGGTTCTCATGAGGGTTTTGTCGAAACCCTTGTTTTTAATACGGCATTGATAAGGAGAAAAATCAGAGATCCTATGTTGACATTGGAACTTTTTTCTGTTGGAAACAAGTCAAAAACAGATGTCGTTGTCTGTTACATTGACGGAAAAGCCGATGAAAAGAAACTCAATGCAGTCAGAAAAAAGCTGAAGCAGATAAATGTTGATGCACTTGCGATGGGGCAGGAGAGTTTGAAAGAGTGCCTTATACCTAACCAAGCTTGGAATCCATATCCTAAGATACGGTACACAGAGAGACCGGACACGGCGAGTGCCTGTATATATGATGGAAATATTCTTATTATAACAGATGGCTCACCGAGCGTGATGATAGTCCCGACAGGAATATTCGATTTTGTTCAAGATATAAACGATTACTATTTTTCTCCAATTGTCGGAACGTTTCTCCGATATGTTAGGGCATCGGTTTTTTTGCTGTCTTTTCTGCTTGTTCCGTTTTGGTATCTAATGGTGAAAATGCCGGACAGAATACCGGAATGGCTGGGTTTTATGGAAATAAAAGAGCCTGCATTGGTCTCGGTAATAGGTCAGATCTTCGTTATCGAATTTGTGATAGATGTTTTAAAATTGGCATCACTTAATACGCCGAGTGCATTGAGCAATTCTTTTAGTGTGGTCGGTGCTTTGGTTTTGGGAGAATTTGCCGTTAATTCGGGACTCTTTGCCAATGAAGTTGTTCTGTTTATGTCATTTGTCGCTATATCGAATTTTACTCAGCCGAGCTATGAATTGGGGTACGCAATAAAACTATCGAGACTTTGCGTTCTGATTTTGACTGCACTGTTTGATATTTGGGGCTTTGCGGCAGGAATTTTGATAACGGTTTTAACTGTGTGCTTTACAAAGACAATAGACGGTTACACTTATCTCTATCCGTTGATACCGTTTAACAAGAAAGCACTGTGCAGTCTGCTTGTGCGTAAAAGTATAAGCTTGAAAATGAATGATAAGACATAATAAAAGAAAGGCTCATAGTCGAGCCTTTCTTTTATTTGCGTTTAGAATTATTCTCCACTGTAATAGCTATATAAAGCTTTTACATTTTGACAATAACACAAAGCAAAACCCAGGTCAATTTTTTATAATATAATGCAGATAAGTCCGCTGCAACCCTCGTTTATGACTCTTTCAAGCGTTTCCTGCAATTTTATTCTTGCATCTGTCGGCATTTTGTAAAGCTTGTTGTGAAGTCCCTCATTCACAAGCGAATGTAAAGATTTTCCGAAAATATTCGATTCCCATATTTTTGACGGATCATCGTCAAATTCTTTGAGAAGATAGACAACAAGTTCTTCTGATTGCGACTCACTTCCGACAATCGGAGCGACCTCTGTTGTGATATTGGCTTTGAGCATATGTATTGACGGTGCAGAGGCTTTAAGCCTGACGCCGTATCTTCCGCCTTGTTTCATAATTTCAGGCTCGTCAAGTGTCAATTCCTCCATTGTCGGCATAACTATCCCATAACCCGTGGCTTCGACTTCGCTTAAAGCTTCCTCAAACCGCTGATATTTCTGTTTCATTTTTGCAAGCTCGACTATCTGCCCCATGAGTTGCTTTTCATCGCTTATTTCGATTCCCGTCTGTTCGCTGATTATTTTATAGAACAGTTCGGGTTCAACTTCGAGTTTTATGCGAACACTGCCTGTTGCAAGGTCTATTCCCGTTACCTTTCCGTCAGTGATATATTCTCCCGAAACTATCTCTCCGAGATGCTTTTCGACATCTTTGACACGTTCGACCTTTGTCGCTACGGAATAAATGTTTTTATATATGGTACTCCTTAGCCAGTGATCTTTCTGAAGTTTTCCAACCCATGAAGGCAGATCAACGGCTATTTCTTTTGTCGGAAACTCAAACAAAACACCTGATAGAATGTCGCTTATCTCATTTTCGGAAAGCTCCATGCAGTTGACAGCTTTGACACAGACTTCATATTTTTCACTAAGTCTTTGAGCCAAAGCGTTGGCGTCATCTGTTCTCGGATCAGCACAGTTGAGAAGAACGATAAAAGGCTTGTTAAGCTCTTTAAGCTCGTTTATGACTCTTTCTTCCGCCTCCTCGTATTCTTCCCTCGGAATTTCCGATATAGATCCGTCTGTTGTCACGACTAAGCCGATAGTTGAGTGTTCATTTATGACTTTTTGAGTACCTATCTCAGCCGCCATATTAAATGGGATCTCGTTTTCAAACCATGGCGTTTTGACCATTCTCGGCTGATCATTTTCGATATATCCGAGAGAACTGGGAACTATGTAGCCGACACAATCTATTAGTCTGACTTTCAAAGATGAGTTTTGCATCTTTATTTCGACCGCATCTTCCGGAATGAATTTTGGTTCAGTGGTCATGATGGTTCTGCCTGCCGAAGATTGAGGAAGTTCGTCCATAGCTCTTTCTTTTTTATAGTCGTCATTGATGTTCGGCAAAACAAAAGTGTCCATAAATCGTTTTATAAATGTTGATTTGCCGGTTCTGACAGGCCCGACTACTCCGATATAAATATCGCCCTGAGTGCGGGCGGCGATATCTGAATATATGCTTGTATCAGTCATTGATTTTCCTCCGTTCGATATTCGTTTGTAAAATATTATGCCGATTTGCCTATTTGTATGACTTGATTTAGGCTCGATAATAAAGTAAAATATACAAGGAGGCTGAATTATGGAAATTTTGTATGAAGATAAACACTTAATAGTTGCCGTTAAACCTGTTGGACTTTTATCTCAGTCGGGCGGCGGAGATAAAGAGTCATTTGCCGATGCGGTCAGTTTGTACCTCAAAGAAAAGGGCGAGACAGGGGAAATTTTCGTTTTGCACAGACTTGACAGAGCTGTTGGAGGAGTCATCGTTTATGCCAAAACAAAGTATGCAGCAAGCGAGATATCTAAACAGATAACCAATGATGACTTTCAAAAGGAATATATTGCTGCCGTTCACGGTGTACCCGAAAGTAAAAGCGGAATTTATGAAGATCTTCTTTTTAAGGATTCCCGAAAAAACAAATCTTTTGTTGTTAAACGTATGAGAAAAGGCGTTAAAACCGCAAAATTGTCATACGAGGTGCTTAAAGAAAGCGAAAACGACTCCGATAAGACTTCGCTTATAAAAGTGAAACTTCACACAGGCAGAACTCATCAGATAAGAGTTCAGTTTTCGTCAAGAAAAATGCCGCTTATCGGTGACGGAAAATATGGAGGCAGCGATAATTGCAATATCGGACTTTGGTCTTATTCCGTTGAATTTGTTCATCCAAAGACAAAAGAAAAACTTAAATTTGAAATAAATCCGGAAGGGAAACAGTTCGTTTTAAATAATGTCGAAATCGTTAAATCAGAATAAATTTTGTCTAAATTGCCGATAAACCGATTGACTTTAATACTCATCTAAGTTATTATAAATTGATAGGCAAATATTAAAAATAATAAACTTACGGAGAAAGTTATGCAGAATAAAACGTGGTATAAATTAGATAATGCCGCAAAAATATTTCCGGGGCAGAATAGAGCGACATGGTCTAATATTTTCAGATTTTCAATTCAACTGACCGAAAAAGTCGATCCGCTGTTGCTTGAGAGAGCATTAAAAGCCGTACTTCCGAGATTTCCCTGTTTTGATGTTTGCATCAAAAGAGGAATGTTTTGGTACTATTTTGAAAAAAATCCAAATGGAGCTCCTGACGTTAAGCCGGACATATCTAATCCTTGCCACCGCGTAAAATTCAAGGAAAACAAGGGCTATCTTTTCAGAGTTTACTATTATGAAAAGAGAATATCCGTTGACTTTTATCATGCCCTGACAGACGGCAGGGGAGCGTCTATATTTGGTTGCACTCTCGTTGCGGAATATCTCCGACTTAAGGGCTATGATATTCCAAGCGGATATAATGTGCTTGATATAAATGAGAAAGCGACACCCGAAGAATTAGAGGATTCTTTTGTCAAAAATGCCGGCTCAAAGGCAAAACTTTCAAGAGTGAACAGCTGGGTGTACCACGCAAAAGGAACAAAGCTTCCGAGACATATGGTTAATATGACAGCGGGAACTATTGATCTTCAGGAGCTTAAAAAGCTGGCAAAAAGCAAGGGAGCGACCATAACTGAATTTATTGATGCTCTTTTGCTTTATACGATGTACACGAAGCAGAAAAATGAGGAGAGAAAGCAAAAGAACGTCAGCGTTCAAGTCCCCGTTGATCTCAGAAATACTTTCGGATCAAAGACTTTGCGTAACTATTCACTTACTTATAATGTCAGAATAGATCCTAATATGGGTGAATACACCTTTGATGAAATTTTGCAGCAGGTTCAGAGCTATCTTAGATACATCAACACAGAAAAGCAGTTGAGAGCTATGACAACCGCTAACCTTAAATTGGAACGTTCAATTATGAAGTACGCTCCGCTTTTCATTAAGGATCTAGGCATAGGTTTATCATTTTGGATAACCGGAGAACAAACAACTTCCGTCTTGTGTAGTAATCTTGGACTTATTAAACTCCCACCCGAAATGGAACCGTATGTTGAAAAGCTTTATCTTATGGCAGGGCCGGGTGTGTTGAATGGAGCAAGATGTGGTGCGGTTGGTTATAAAGACACCTTCACGCTTATATTTGCCAATATATATGAAGAAAGCGATATAGAACGCTTCTTTTTCACTCAGCTTGTCAAGATGGGACTTCATGTGAAGATCGAAAGCAACAGGAGGTAAAAAATATGTCATATTGTGTTAATTGCGGCGTTGAGCTTGACAATTCGGCTAAGAAATGTCCTCTTTGCTCAACACCTGTTATAAATCCGAATGAGAATATTCATCAAGAGGCTGTTTTGCCTTTTCCCGAAAGAGTGGATATTCCCGAATCCGTCAACCGCAGATTTACGGCTTTTATCATAACAATGGCGATGCTTATTCCGAATATTGTCTGTTTTCTTGTTAATATGATCTTCTACAAGGACAGCATATGGACATGGTGGGTGAATTCCACAAGCCTTCTTGTGTGGGCTTTATTTGTTTCACCTTTTTTATGGAAGAAACTGCGAGGTTGGGTTATTGTTATAATTGATGCCGCCTTTATTATAGGGTACGCATATGTTTTCTACTACCTTGACGACAGTACCGGATGGTTTCCATATTGTGCTTTGCCGATAATAATTATACTTGCTTTTCTTATCGGATTTATAATTGAATGGAAACATTATTTCAAACCGACATGGCCGATATTGATGATAACATTGCTCTCAGAGCTTATTATAGCCTCGGTTTCATCTGAACTGATACTCAGGAACTATCTGTTCGGCGTACCTGCGATTAAGATATCGCTTATAGTTTCTGCTTGCTGTGTTGCACTGATAGCATTTTTTATCACCGTTGCGACAAATAAGAGACTTCAGCAGTGGATGAGCAAAAAATTCTTTGTTAACTGAAATTCAGGTGATTAAAATGAAAAAGACAGTGTCGCTTATTTTATTTGTATTTTCAATTTTGATAATGTTTGTGGGTTGCGGTAGAAATAATACATACATTATAGCAACGGACTTAAATATGTCACCTTTCAGCAGTGTCGATTCAACGGGAGCAGCTGTAGGATTTGAAATTGATATTATAAAAGAAATTGCCGCAGAGCAGGGGATTAATGTTGAGTTTTATCCGGTCGGATATCCCGAAGCATTGGAAGAAATTGAAGATGGACACGCAGATGTGGCTATAGCAGCGATAATTCCGACAGATGAACTTTCCCAAAAATTTGACTTTACGGATATTTATTATAATAATGAATATGCTGTAGCGGTAAAAAAAGGCAAAAACGCTAAATTCATTGAAATGTTTAATGAAGGTTTAAGTAAGATAAAAGAAAACGGAAAGTATAATGAAATATATTCAAACTATTTTGGAAATATTTCCGAGAGTGCCAAGTAAACAGATAAACGGAGGACTGAAATGAACGACAGAATACCGTATCTTCGCAAGAAGTCGATGAAACTTCCTCTTAATCCCGGTGTATATATAATGAAAAATAAGTCGGGCGAGATAATATATATCGGCAAGGCGAAGATGCTGAAAAACAGAGTTAGTCAATATTTCGGTTCACAGAACAATCACACATTAAAGGTCAGAAAAATGGTCGAAAATGTTTATGATTTTGACTATATTCTGACAGATAGCGAATTTGAGGCCCTTGTTTTGGAATGTAGTCTCATCAAACAGCATATGCCAAAATATAACATTCTTCTCAAGGACAGCAAAGGCTATAGCTATGTGAAAATAACCAAAGGCCCTTTTGGCAGAATAAGTGCCTGCTTTAAAAAAGAAAATGACGGCAGCACCTATCTTGGCCCATTCACCTCTGGATACAGTATGAGGTCTATGGTTGAAGAGGCAAACAAAATATACAAGCTTGCTACCTGTAACAGAAAATTTCCGGCTGACATCGGAAAGGGCAGACCGTGTCTGAACTATTTTATCGGTCAGTGTTCGGCTCCGTGCAAGGGGAAGATCACTCAAGAGGAATATGAGGAAAATCTCAATGATGCAGTTGAGTTTCTTAAAGGCGGTCAGAGCCAGCAAATAAAGCAACTTAAAGAGCAGATGGAAAAATTCAGTGAAGATCTTGAATTTGAAAAAGCCGCAAAAATAAGAGACAGAATAAATGCCATGGAAAAAATAACCTCAAAGCAAAAAGTCGTTTCTTCGGTGGTGAAGCAGCAAGACGTTTTTGCGATCGTTCAATCGGGAGAAAAAGCCTGTCTGCATATTCTCAGATTCAACAAAGGTATACTTTTTGACAGCGAAGATTTCATTTTTGACGCTCAGGAAGATCTTCCTTCGGCAAGATATGAGCTGATAATGAGCTATTATACCTTCGGCAGAACAATTCCAAAGCGAATAACGCTTGACGGAGAGGCTGAAGATATGGAAGTTTTATCTCAGTGGTTGAGTGAAAAAGCCGGATATAAGGTAACGATAGGCACTGTGCAAAAGGGCGAGCAAGCCTCGCTTGTGGCGATGTGCAGGAAGAATGCCGCCGAAAAACTCGCTCAGTATATGGGCAGAGCAATGAAAGAAACAGCCGCACTTGATGAACTGAAAAATCTTCTCGGACTTAAGAAAGTTCCTGAATATATCGAGTCCTATGATATTTCACACACGGCAGGAAGTGACAATGTCGCAGGAATGATAGTTTTCAAAAACGGCTCACCATACAAAAAAGCGTATAAACGGTTTATGATAAAAGGCTTTCAAGGACAAGACGATTACGGCTCAATGAGAGAGGTTTTGACAAGAAGATTTGAACGTTATCTTGACGAGAATGAGACAGATGAGGGCTTTAAAACTTTACCGGATCTTATTTTGCTTGACGGTGGACACGGTCAGATAAATGCTGTCAAACCGGTTTTGGAAAGCTTGGGCTTGAACGTACCTTTATATGGAATGGTCAAAGACGATAAACACAGAACCAGAGCTATTGCAGTTGATGGCGGCGAAGTGGCAATAACCTCAAAAAGGCAGGCATTTACTCTTGTCTCCGAAATTCAGGAGGAAGTCCACCGTTTTGCGATAACCTATCATAAAAGCAAACATTCCAAAAATTCACTTGAAACTAAGTTGACAGAGATCGAAGGCATAGGCGATAAAAAAGCGAAATTATTGCTTAAGCATTTCAAAACGATGAAAGCGATATCATCGGCAAGTGTCGAAGAACTTAATTCAGTTGATGGAATTTCAAAAACAAACGCAGAAAAAATATATAAATACTTCAAAGGAGATAACTAATGAATAAAGCTAGATTTGCAGTTATAGCGGATATGCACTATTTTTCACCGACACTCACAGACGGAAAGAGAGCTTATGAACTCAGAAGTGGCTCAGATCAAAAGTGCCTTCTTGAGTCGGGAGCAATAATCGACTCCGCTTTCAAGACTCTTGCACTTGACGAAACGATTGACAGTGTATTGATCTGCGGTGACACGACTTGTGACGGTGAAACCGCAAGCCATAGAGAGTTTATAGAAAAACTTGATTTTTTAAGTCAATATAAAAAAGTGTACGTCATAACCTCTACTCACGATTGGTGCAGTGACGATAATGCAAGAGAGTATTTTGGGAACGAGGAACACAGAATAACCGATGTTGCAAAAATAGATGAACTCAAAGATATGTATTCACGCTTTGGACTCGATGAGGCAATAGCGAGATATGATATTGAAAACGGTCTTTGTTCATATGTTGTGAAGCTTTCAGATGGATTTAGACTTTTCGCTCTCAATGACGATCAAAACGGAAAAGGTTGTTCCGGCTTCAGTGATGATCATATGCAATGGATAGAAGCTCAACTTAAAGAGGCAAAAAAAGCAGGGGACAGAGTTGTTGCTATGCAGCATCATGTTGTTTTGCAGCACTATACACCGCTTTTGACAAAGGGCGGAATTTGTTGTGCCGACACAGATAAGCTTGCGGAAATGTTCGCTGAAAATGGTGTTGAACTGTTGTTTGTCGGACATTCACATATGCATAGCATGACTGATTATGTATCCGGCGGCGGCAAGAAAATGTTGCAGGTAAATCTAGGCTCATTGACCGGATATCCTGCCCCGATTGTCAAAGTCAATATAGATGATGAATATACATCGGTACACACAGAGTACGTTCATAAATTCAAATATGACGGAAAGGAGTATAATCTTGACTATCTCCTTGCTCATTCAAGAGGCGTTGTCGAAAACGTTGTTAAAGCCGCTTGTTCGGGTAATAAAACGGAATTTCTTGAAAGATTTGCAGCTCTCGGTGTTCGTGCATCAATTCTTGATAAGCTCTATTTTGCCATCAGAAAACTCTTTGTGTACATAAACAGTGTGACAGTTGGTGATTTTGCAAAGCTTGTTAATCGTCTCACTTTCGGAAAAGGTATCAACAAAAAAGCCGCTGAAGATGCAGCTGATGAGGTCGTAATAGAGCTTGTTTACAGCATATTTTTGAATTTATTTGACGGCTGTTTGACGAGATATAAAAAGGGTACACCTGTTTATACTGTAGTTTCGGATTTTGCTTCAATACCGTCTCGTTTGTTGAAGAAAATTCCATTTATTCCGGCTAATGTTCAGTCTATTGTTGACGAAATAGCTGAGCTTGTTTGTCTGCTGATGGACGATAAGGTCGATAACTGTTATCGCAGATACAGAAATGATAACGAGACGGTATCTGTTAGCTGACAATAATGGTGGATATTTATAATTTGTCGAAATAACTTACATTTTGAAGATGTTTTTCGTTCTGAAAAGAAATAACTTGATTTTTGTCGATGTTTATGTTAGAGTATTCTTATAAAAAGAAGAGAGGGTACAAAATGAAAAACACCGACTTATGCGAAAACATAAAAAAGTATAGACACATTAATGAGCTGACACAGCAGGAAATAGCCGACAGACTTGGTATTGACAGAACAACGTATTCAAAATATGAAAGCGGAAAAGCAACTCCGCAGTTCAACAATATCATAAAACTTTCGGAAATATATGGAGTAAGTGTCGGTGAACTTTGCGGCAGAACGGAAGAAGAAACTTTAAGTTTCGGTGATGCGGCAGGATTCAGTGCGGAAGAGTTAAGGCTTATATTCAGTTTCAGAGCTTTGTCTGAAAGACGGAAACAAGAAGTCCTGAGAATGACGACAAGGTTGACAAACGATCAGCTGAAAGAAATTGAAAGCAAAGAAAACTCTTAAATTATATGTTTTATCAGAATATATGTATGCACAACTAAAATACAAAAGCAAAAGAAGCGAGTCGTTTAACGATTCGCTTCTTTTATGTAGTTGTAATAATCTTTGGCTAAATTATATAAAATTTAATTAAAAGTATTGAAAAAACTGTAAATAAGGTTTATAATTAAATCGCAAAAAGAAATGAGGAAAGGAGATGCAGTCTTAATGTGGCAGATAGGTCTTGCTCACAGACTCTCATTAGTTGCAACAAAGCTCTTTGCTAAATTAATACTTAAGATAATTTTCTAATTTAAAATCTTTTGAAAATTAGGCATAGGGACAGTAATTGCGGTTTTATGTTTCTGTGATAAAACAAGGAAGTTAATAATATGCGACCGAAGCAATTTGATTTTCGGTCAAAAGTATTACTCTTTTGCTTAGTGTCAAATATAATATGAAAGTTTTCTTTCATATTCAACACTTTGAAAAAAGATAAGCACACAACGGCTACAAGTTGGTTTATATCAACTTGTAGCCGTTTTTGCCTTATATGGATAATAACTAAATTAGCTGATAAAACATTAAAGCCCACACCTTACGGTGGGGCTTTAATACTGCAATATGAAATTATGCGTTGATGAATAAAATACTTGTTGCCAAGAGAACCTGACCTGCAAAATAGGTGGCTATATTGAAGATTTTAAGAGGTCTGTTTTTCTCTTTTCCGCCGAAAAGAAGAACTGCAAGCGAACCGTCTGACAAAACAAATAATATAGCGCCTATTCCGATAGTGCATATTGTTGCGATGTCATTGTCAAATCCCTCAAGGAAGAATCTGCCGCAAATCTGAACAGCTGTAATGAGCATCATTGATATTGTGAGTGCATACAATGCAACCGGAACAGCAGCGATACCGAACTTCATCTTTGTTTTCACTGCGTAAATGACAAGGCAAACAAAGATGATAAGAACAGCGAGAATGGCTCTCCAATCAAATACATTAGCTTGAGGTAACTGATCTTTTAAGGCAACTCCGAAAGCAACTATGTAGAAAATATGACCAACAAGGAAACTTAAAAGTCCGATTCCGAATACTATTTGTTTGTCGGTTATCAAATGTAAGAATAGATCTCCTATTGCACCGAATATAAGTCCGATGAGCATATATTTGGCATACGTTGAAAAGTTATTTGCCCAGAACATACAGCATACACCGGTGATGACAAACAGACTTGCGCAAACCATTTTTAATCTGAAAGATTTCCAACATTTTTGTGGCCATGAATACTTAAGAAACAGCGGAACAAACACAAATTCAAGTGCGACCGCAATGATATAAATGATTTTAGCTAACATATTATCCTCCTTGAATTATATAGAAATTTTAATCGAGATAAACTTTTATTTGATTGAGCCGTTGTGTGTCGGATCCGCAAACGGATTTGCAAGAGGTATGACTTTGCTGGCAAGACCGCCAATAGCCTCAGATGCAATAATGTGTTTAACTGAATCTTTGACAGAATCAAGCATTATGCTTGAAGGCGGAAGTGTTGAAGGTTGCATTGTTACTTTGTCACCGTCTTTGAACGTGAAAACAAGTCTGCGTTCAGCGATAGTCTCAATAGGTCTTATTTGAACTTCGAGGACATTTTCATCTATCCATGTTGCGGTTGCTGCCGTGGTATAAGCTATGCCACCGAGAACAATGCTGTCATATCGGTATTCACCGTCAAGGCCAACATTGATCGTGTTAGTTTCATCTCCCTCAGCCCAAGTCATCGTCATATCGTTTTCATGGAAATGGAATCTGACATTGCTGATATTGCCGGCCTTATCTTTTTCCATAAACACCGAAGCCAGGGGAAGAATACTGACAGGCATTCCCAGTACGGTTAAAATGTGTGCTTTGCCGAAAACGAGACGGCGATTGTTAAGCGAACTTTCAAGGGGGCTTCTGGGAGCTTTCGGGAGTTTATCATAAGCTTTTATAGCTATATCTGAGCTTTCAGCGGTGTCGTCACTTTCAATGAAAGCTTTAGGAAAGTGATTCCAAACGGCAGATCTGGCCTGTTGTTCGTTGATATTTCCTCCGGTTATTGCGACAACAGCATCAAGATCTTCAAATACTATACCGAACTGTGAAAACATTCCATCTGCACGATAGGAGTTTTTATATCCGCCATTTCTCCAGAAACAGTACCCATAGCCGTTTTCTCCGTCCCAATCTCCGTCACTTTTCGGAGAGTTATCAGCTATGCCTTGAGTTCCCTCGATTGTCCAGCGTTCCGGAATGACCTGCTTGCCGTTATAAACACCGTGTTGAAGGTAGCAAAGTGCAAACTTTGCGAGATCTTCTGTCTTAAGGAATAATCCCCAACCACCGGCTTCAATTCCTCTTGGACAGGTTTCCCAATAAGGAACATCTATTCCGAGTGGCTCATAGAGCCTTGGAGTGAGAAACTCGGTTACGCTCATACCGGTTGTACGGTGTATCATAGCGCAAAGGACATACATATTTTCACTTATGTATAAAAACTCAGTGCCGGGTTCTGATGCCCACGAAGCGCCAACAAAGTCTTGAAGCCAAGTGTCCTTTGTTCTGTCAACCATAGGGCTTACAGATTTTCCGCCCTGCATTGTCAGAAGATGGAACACATTGAGCTTTTCAAGATAAGAGTCAAATTTAATGGGCCTGAGTTCCGGAAACACGTCAAGAAACTTTGTGTCAAGACTTAAATAGCCTTCCTCAATCGCAAATGCGATAGCCGTTGAAGTGAAACTCTTACTTACCGAATACATCATATGGGGAATATTCGGACTATAAGGTTCTTTAAAGGCCTCACAAGCGACTTTGCCGTGTCTCACGACCATAATGCTGTGAAGTTCGATTCCGCTTTCAAGACACTCGTCAATATAGGCTTGAACTTCTTTTGAATCAACGCCGACCGATTCGGCGGTTTTAGCTCTCGGAATATCAAGAGACTTTTCCTTAGTTGAAATTTTCATACTATTTCCTCCTGTTAACGATGCAGTTTATGAAGGCGAGTTTGTCTCCTTTTTCTTTTGCTGCATCTTGTATGTGTAAATTTGACCTGCAACAATAGCCGCAGTTACTAAAACAACTGCTATTATCTTGCCTGCCGAAATTTTTAAAACGCCCTTTTTAACATGATTTTCGTTGCTAACCGAAAGCTCACCCAGTGCAAGAAAAATATTGTTCTTTGCACTCATCAAAGTTTCGTGAGATGAAAGTTTCATCAATGCATCTGATGCTTTAGCCTTAGCTTCCGTTATATCTTTAAAGCTTTTAACAGAACAGTTATCAGTATTAAGATTGTCAAGATTTAAAGAAATTGATTTTAGCTCATTTCTTAAAGTATTGATTCTGCTGATATAGTTGACAAGCCCCTCGATGTTGTTCGTCTCAATCATGCTATATCCACGGTCGATAAGATCGTTCCAAGTGCTTTCTGTGTCTGTTCTCTGTCCGCATAAATCGGGATCATAAGTTGCAATCATTGATCTTGTGACATATCCGTTTTTGCCGAAAGCTGAAAGCATAGTCTGATGAAAAATGACTCCGAACGGGTTCTTTGTTCCGAGTTGAACCGCACAGCAACCTGATTTGCTCAATGTTGAAACATAGCTTCTTGCGTTGAAAATTATGTTTCCATGATAGCTGCCTATAACACGGAACAGACCTCCGGAAAGCTCAACAAACTCTTTTATCTCGCTTTTTGATGCATCTGTTCTAAGAATTGAATACGAAACAGCATTTTTTTCCGTAAGATAGCTGTAAAGCTCATTACGCCATTCCCAACCGTCATCAATTATCAGCGTTCTGTCAAATCTGATTGCGGCATCTACGGCATCGGAAAGCTCACAAAGTCTGTTATCCGACAGTGCGGCAAGCGAGTCGGTTATACGAATTTCTGAAAGTTGAGCCAATGTCATATTGCTTATCAGCTGACCGCTGTAAGGTGCATAGAGCTTGCCCAAGTCATTATACTTGCAAAGCACGAACTGACCGTCAGACGTTCTTTTGACACTGACACTTACACAGTCTGCACCGACTTCAAAAGCACTTTCAATGGCTTTTTCCGAATAGATAGGGTATTCGCCCCAGTTACCGCCATGAGCGACACTGATTATTGTTCCGCTTTCGCTATAAGGCTTGATTTCTGCCGCCGAAACGCAGAATGTCGAGAGTACAATAACGAGTATGGAAATGACGATTGTAAAAATTTTTTTAATAGTTTTCATTTTGACCTCTTAAATTCATAGCATATATATCAAAATTATATCACTCTTGTATGAATTATGCAATATTTTAAGCTAAAAAACCGATATCATCGGTGATATAAAAGAATCCTGCGGCATATTCTTTTGCGAATGTACCGCAGGATAGGTTAGTTTTGGCTGTGATTAAAAGTTGTTCCCATTCCAGCCCCAAGTTCCGACTTCCTCATACTTGACATAGATATTTGAAGGAGATATTCCAAGCTCCTGAGAAATTACGTCTGTGACTTCGGCTGTCATTTTGTCGTACGCTGAGTCGCTTGCTTTGCCGAACAGGCTGACCTCGACCATAGCGAGCTTTTCATTGTTGCTTCCTTTGAACCAAAGTCGGCAGTCATCTTGAAATTCAAGCATGAGCCAACTTTCGGTTTTTCCTAAAGCAGAAATAGCTTTTCCGAGCTTAGACTTTAAGACTTCCTCTTTTTCTTTTGTGATTTGAGTGTTTGTTTTTGTTGTGATAAGCGGCATAATGTTTCCTCCTGTTGTTTAAATTATTTATGTCGTATAAATCGGATAACACTTTCATTATCGGCGAAACAGCCGTCTGAAGAAGTTCCGAATTTTTGATGCGGTGTCAATTGCGATGTGAGTTTCGGTGTCCGCCGGTAAACGAACAGTTAGTGGAAATTCCTCATCAAGCACCCACGGAAACTCGAAAAAGTTAACGCATAATGTGAAATAATCATTGTCACCTTGGCGATTAGGTGAAGCAAAATCATTAATAACAGTGATACTTAAAAATTGACTATCCTTGATGTCAATTTCATATTCGCCCATGGTTACAATTTTTCCGCAAACAGTGTAGTCCGTACTTAAATAGTTGATAGTTTTTCCGTCATCATCGTCATAACTTTCTATGTTGTCGGGTTTTCCTATATCAGCACCGAATTTTTTCAAAAATTCGCCAAGCAGGGGAAAGGCATCTTTTATCTGTGCATAACAGTTTCGACAGTTCGGACATTCGCAAAATTCTTGTTTTTGATAGTATTCTCTTGTTTTTTCAATATCAACCGAAAAGATATAGCCGTCTAATTCTATTGTGGTCATATTATTACAGCTCATATCAAACCAATTCTCCTAAGCAATATTCATCTTTGCAGGATAGGATCTTAACTTCATGAATTTCACCGTAAATTTCTTTGTCACATTTCACTCTCACAGGAAGATAATTTTCGGTGTAACCGCCTAAGTATCCGTCATGAGTCTTGCTTTCAAAGAGAACGTTTACAATTTTGCCGATTTGCGATTTCATAAATTGCTGTCTGACTATTTCTGTTTCTTCTATCATTATGCGTGTACGTTCTTCTTTAACACTCTTTTCAATCTGCGGTTTATATTCTGCGGCTTTAGTACCCGGCCTTAACGAATAAGGGAAAACGTGGACTTTTTCAAATCCAACACTTTTGACAAATTCAAGACTCTCTTTGAAATCTTCGTCTGTTTCCATCGGAAAGCCTACCATGACATCTGTTGTCAGAGTACAGTTGGAAAAGTTCTTTCTCAGCGTTTCGGCAAGAGACATATATTCCTCAGCCGTGTAGTGTCTGTGCATATCATGCAGTGTCTTGTTGCAACCGCTTTGGAGTGAAATATGAAACTGAGGACACAGCTTTTCACATTTTGAAAGCCTTTCGATGACTTCATCAGTCAGATGGTCGGGTTCAAGAGAGCCAAGACGAACTCTCTTTATTCCGTCTATTTCACATACAGCCTCGATTGCATCGGGAAAAGTAAGCCCGATATCACTTCCGTATGATGAAAGATTTATTCCGACCAAAACGACCTCACAGTAGCCCTTTTCGCTGATCGCTTTAACTTCGGATTTAAGTTCTTCAAGCGGTTTTGAACGAACTCTGCCTCTTGAAGTCGGAATAATGCAATATGTGCAAAAACGGTTACAACCGTCTTGTATTTTGATGATAGCTCTTGTTCTTTCGTCAAAGCCGGTGATATCGTTTCCTGAAAACTTGTCGCCCTTTTGATGCTGAATGACATCGAAAATTCTGTTTCCGTTTTTCATATAATCGTCAATTACCGCCGCTATGGAAGAATTGTTGCGGTTTCCGATAACTATATCTGCCTGAATGAGGTTTTCGGCATCTTTCGGATATGCCTGAGGCATACAGCCGGTGAGTATCACAATAGAGTCCGGTTTCGATCGCTTAAAGCGTCTGACCGCCTGACGTGTCTTTTTGTCGGCTGTTGCGGTCACGGTGCAGGAATTGACAATAAATATATCCGCATCTTCCGAATTGTCGGTTATCTCATAGCCTTGAGCTTTTAGCGTTTCACTCATTGCCTGCGTTTCATATTGATTGACCTTGCAGCCGAGTGTATAAAAATAGATTTTCATTTCAGTCCTCGATTAAATAAAATTCAACATGATTATATATTATTTTTTCTGTATCTTCAAGACTTCGGAAAAAATTAATTGTGAATGATAAAGAATGTGAATGCATAGAAATAATAAAAAGACTGTTGGAGGTTAGAATATGAAAAAACTGATAAGTGTTGCATTGACGTTTCTAATGATATTTTGTTTTGCTTTTTCGGGGTACGCAGTTAAGTCCGATGAAAAGGGTGAACTTACGATCAAGGCAAAGTCGGCTGTACTTATGGACGCATCGACAGGGCAGGTACTTTATAAATATAACGAAAACGAAAAATTACCGCCCGCTTCGGTTACAAAAATAATGTCACTTTTATTGATAGCCGAGGCGGTTGATTCGGGAAAAATAAAGCTGACAGATGAGGTTACGGCATCTGCTGAGGCGGCGGCAAAGGGCGGTTCACAGATATGGCTGAAAGAGGGAGAAACCATGACCGTTGACGAAATGCTCAAAGCTGTTGCAATAGCCAGTGCAAACGATGCCTGTTGTGCATTGGGTGAATACATAGCCGGCAGTGAAACGGCGTTTGTCAATATGATGAACGATAAGGCTAAAGATCTCGGCATGGAAAATACGCATTTTGAAAACTGTTCCGGCTTAGATGACGATACCGTTGACCATCTTACCACGGCGTACGACATAGGCTTAATGTCGGTCGAGCTTTTAAAACACGAATTTATACAAAACTATACAACCGTTTGGATGGATTCTCTGCGTGACGGTGCAACAGAGCTGGTCAACACAAACAGACTTGTCAGATTCTATAACGGAACTACCGGCCTTAAAACCGGCACAACGAGCAAGGCAGGAAAATGCCTTTCGGCATCGGCAAAAAGAGATGGATTACATCTTGTTGCGGTTGTAATGGGAAGTGAAACAAGCGATGACAGATTTGAAACGGCAAAGGCACTTCTTAATTATGGCTTTGCGAATTATGAGTCGGTCACTTTAACGGTCGATGAAAATTTGATAACAGATGTGACAATAATAAGAGGGGAACAAGAGAGTATAAAACCGGAACATGAAGAACTCAGAAGTGTTACGCTGAAAAAGGGCGAAAAGGATAAGATAGCGACAGAGATAACGCTATCAACAGATGCCGAAGCTCCGATAGAAAAAGGTCAAATAATGGGAAACATAAAATTTACACTCGGCGGGGAAACCGTCAGTGAATGTAAGCTGTTTTCGCCGTCTGCTGTCAAGAGAACAAACTTTACAGATGTTCTCTTAGCGTTAATAAGATCTCTTAGTGACTAAAAATTAACAATTTTACAGCAATTTTCACAATAAAAATGTAACAAATCATGCAATTCTTTATTGACAAACTACATAAAACATATTAAAATACTAAGTAATCACAAGCAAAGGCTAAATCGGAGGCTTATAGTAATGTCAGTTAAACTTATAGATAAATATATCAAGAATTTTGTCAGTGACAGTGAAATATCCGCATTTCAGGAGAAGATAACACAAGCGGATGAAATGCTTACAAACAAGACGGGTAAAGGCAGTGACTTTCTTGGTTGGCTTGATCTTCCCGTTGATTATGATAAAGAAGAATTTGCAAGAATTAAGAAAGCGGCTGAAAAGATAAAGAGCGATTCTCAAGTGCTCATAGTTATCGGTATCGGCGGCTCATATCTCGGAGCAAGAGCCGTTATCGAATTTATTAAGTCACAAAATTTTAACGACCTTCGTAATGGTACACCCGCAATTTACTTTTCGGGTAACACCATAAGTTCATCATCACTCAATGAGCTTATTGAGATATGTGATGGAAAGGACTTTTCAGTTAACGTTATTTCAAAATCAGGCACAACGACTGAACCTGCCGTAGCTTTTAGAATTTTCAAGGAAATGCTTGAGAAAAAATATGGTAAAGAAGAAGCGGCAAAGAGAATATATGTCACAACGGATAAGTCAAAGGGAACTTTAAAAGAACTTTCAAATAAAGAGGGTTATGAATCTTTTGTTGTACCTGATGATGTTGGCGGAAGATATTCCGTTTTGACGGCTGTGGGACTTCTCCCGATAGCTGTTTCGGGTGTTGATATTGATGCTCTTATGTCAGGTGCGGCAAAGGCAAGAGAAGAACTCAGCGACACGGATATAGAAAAGAATGATTGCTATAGATATGCTGCAATAAGAAATGCGCTTTATCAAAAGGGCAAGAAAATCGAAATGTTTGTCAGCTATGAGCCGTGTTACACGATGATGAATGAATGGCTTAAACAGCTTTTCGGTGAAAGTGAAGGCAAGGAGACAAAGGGACTTTTTCCGGCATCAGCTATATTCTCAACGGATCTTCATTCTCTTGGTCAGTATATTCAGCAGGGAGAAAGATTAATGTTTGAGACCGTTACGGTCTTTACAAAGCCAAAAAAAGAGGTTATAATAGATACTGTGGAGGGCAACCTCGATGGACTTAACTTCCTCGCAGGTAAAACTCTCGACTTCGTGAACAAAAAGGCTTTTGAGGGAACTGTCATAGCTCACTGTGACGGCGGTGTACCGAATATAGTTCTTGAAATTCCGGAGATGAACGAGTTTGAACTCGGTTATCTTATCTACTTCTTTGAAAAGGCTTGTGCAATATCCGGCTATGTTCTCGGAGTTAATCCGTTTGATCAGCCCGGTGTTGAAGCGTATAAGAAAAATATGTTCGCACTTCTCGGAAAGCCGGGATACGAACAGCAAAAAGCAGAGCTTGAAAAGAGAATATCAGAGTAAAGCAAAATTCAAAATCAAGGTTATAAGCCTTCGGGCAATTTATATAACAGGAGGAAACAAATATGATAACACTCATTTTAGGACACAAGGGTGCAGGCAAAACAAAGAAGCTTATAGAGCTTGTTAAGTCAGCAATCGACAATACAAAAGGCAACGTTGTGTGCATTGAAAAAGGCACTCAGCTGACGACCGATGTCAACTACAGAGCAAGACTTATTTCAACAGACAGCTATGAAGTTAAGGGCTATGCCGCATTTTATGGCTTCCTTGCAGGCGTTTGTGCAGGAGATCACGACATAACCGATATTCTTGTTGATGCAACACTCAGAATCGGTGGTAGAAATTATGAGGAGCTTGCTTCATTCCTTGAGAAAGTTTATGAACTTTCAGAAGTCAATGAAAAGCACTTTGTATTCACAATTTCAGCTGATAAGGAAGAACTTCCGGCAGAGATTTTCAATTTCTGTCAGTTAGCTGATTGATAGTCTGATACCAAAAATACTTACCGCCGCAGGTATCCCTGCGGCGGCTTATTTTATGCAGAAACTGAAACGGCACTGACTTTTGTCAGTGCCGTTAATTTATCTCAGTCTATCTCAACCGAAATTTTGCAGTTGTTGCGGTTAGCCGTCGCTCGCATAACTGCTCTGATGGCTTTGGCAATTCTGCCCTGCTTACCGATAACTCTGCCCATGTCGTCTTCAGCAACATGGAGATGGTAAACCGTAACACCGTCATCATTGACATCATCAACGTCAACACTAACGGCATCGGGCTTTTCAACCAAGCCTTTAGCTATTGCTATAAGCAGATCTTTCAAGTCTATTTCCTCCTGAAAAATTACTTAACGATGTCGCACTTCTTCAAGAGAGACTTAACTGTCTCAGTCGGCTGTGCGCCGTTAGCGAGCCACTTCTGAGCCTTTTCAGCATCAATTTTGATGTCAACCGGCTCTTTCATCGGGTTGTAGTAACCGATTTCTTCAATGAAACGACCATCACGAGGATATCTTGAATCTGCTACTACTACACGATAGAACGGTGCTCTCTTTGCGCCCATACGGCGAAGTCTGATTTTTACTGCCATTTTTGTTACCTCCAAAAATTATATGTTTAATTTTATTATTGTACACGCTTAGTGCTTTCTTAATATTTCAGCGTGTTATTATAAACCAAAGTTACCCATGTTGTTGAAATTCATGGGAGGCATTCTTCTGCGGCGCTTTTTGCTGCCTTTGCCGCCGTTCAATTGCTTGAACATTTTTTGCATCTGTCTGTATTGCGAAAGAAGTTTGTTGACATCTTCAACCTGCATACCGCAGCCTGCTGCGATTCTGCGTTTTCTTGACGGATTTATGATGTCGGGTTTAGCTCTTTCTTTTGGTGTCATTGAAAGAATAATAGCTTCGATCTTGTCAAACTGTTTTTCATCAATATCGACATCATTGATTTTCTTACCGATACCGGGGATCATTGCAAGCATATCTTTAAGACTGCCCATTTTTTTGATCTGGCGGAATTGATCGAGAAGATCATTAAGATCGAATTTGTTCTTTCTGAGCTTTTCTTCAAGCTCTTGAGCTTTCTTTTCATCAAGCTCATTTTCAGCTTTTTCGATAAGCGAAAGCATATCGCCCATGCCGAGAATTCTTGAAGCCATTCTGTCGGGATGGAACACATCAAGGTCGCCAAGCTTTTCGCCTGTACCGACAAATTTAATCGGCTTTCCGGTGACAGCTCTTGCCGAAAGTGCTGCACCGCCTCTTGTGTCACCATCAAGCTTTGTGAGAATAAGACCGTCAATACCGAGAGCATCATTGAATGATGAGGCTACGTTGACCGCATCTTGACCTGTCATAGAGTCAACTACAAGTAAGATCTCGTGTGGGTGTACCTGAGACTTGATATTCTTAAGCTCATTCATCAGCTCCTCGTCAACGTGCAGACGACCTGCCGTGTCAAGGAAAACATAGTCGTAACCGTGATCTTTTGCGTGTTTGACGGCTTGATCGGCTATTTCAACCGGATTTATTTGTCCCATCTCAAAAACTGGCACACCGGCTTTTTCACCGATAACCTGCAACTGCTTTATAGCTGCCGGTCTATATACGTCACAAGCGACAAGCAATGGTCTGTGACCTTGATTTTTGAGCATTAAAGCTAATTTTGCACTGTGAGTCGTTTTACCTGAACCCTGAAGACCGCACATCATGACGATCGTGGGTGGGTGGTTAGCGACACTGAGCCTTGCCTTTGTTCCGCCCATGAGATTAGTCAATTCTTCATTGACTATCTTAATAACCATCTGAGACGGAGTAAGGCTTTCCATGACCTTTTCACCGACAGCTCTCTCGGTGACGGTTTTTGTGAAGTCTCGTGCTACCTTATAGTTGACATCGGCCTCAAGCAAAGCAAGACGAACTTCACGCATTGCTTCCTTAACGTCCGATTCTGTCAAAGAGCCTTTGCTCCTTAACTTTTTAAAGGCGGCTTCAAGCTTATCTGAAAGACCTTCAAATGCCACTTAAATCAATCCTTTACTTATTCTTTCATCATTTGAGCAAGAGTTTTAATTCTTGCTGTTGCATCATTTATATCTCTTGATAAAATGCTTTTAAGATTTATCTGATTTATTTTTTCTGCAAGAACCGTTATTTCATCTACGTTTTTTTTCATTTCATTGAAACGTCTGCAATGACCTAATTTCTTTTCCATGTCAAAAAGCTGAGCTTCGGCCCTTTTTATTGAGTCACGCACACCTTGACGTGTGATGCCCTCATTTTCCGCTATTTCCGAGAGGGACAAGTCATCGTTATAATAATACTCAAGAAAATCACGTTGCTTTTGAGTCAGCATTTCGCCATAAATATCAAGAAGCATTATAACATCGAGATTTTTAGCCAACGTTCTCCCTCCCAATCGGTATGTAAAGATTTTTTACTTTACAGCTGATGATTATACATTATATATTTCTGCTTGTCAAGAGAGAAATCAGAAGTTTTTGCTTTTATTTTCAGCTTGTGCGTTATTTTCAGTGGGTGGTCCCTACAGCCTTCAGAAATTCATCTTGTCTGAATCGACAGCAGCGGGGCGAGAGCCGGTCGCCCCCACTCACGGCTTCGCCGTTCGCAGGGGCGAGCCTGCTCTCGCCGTTACGCTCCGCAAACGCCTTACGGCGTTCGCTCCGCTAATTGCAACCACCCAAATCCGATTTTCCCTCTTTTTTCTTACAAATGGCACATATATATTGACTTTATTTTATAAATTTGATATACTATTCAAAGCGTAGGCACAGTCTGCTTCGGCGGAACGTTCGCCTTGGCGGATAATTTGAACAGAACGGAGATGCAAAGCATGAAAAGAATTAAGACGATCGAAACTCGTAACCTCTGCGAAAGTGCAAAGAAAGGCGGCTGCGGTGAGTGTCAGACCTCATGCCAGTCTGCTTGCAAGACAAGCTGCGGCGTTGCAAATCAGAAGTGCGAGAACGAAAATAAGTAAAAGTTTGCAAATGAAATCTGCCGTCTGAATAAGGCGGCACTTTTTATTATGAGTTTGTCGAATAACAGATGCCCGAACAAAGTGGCGGGTACTTATAAATAAAAAGCAAGGAGAATCGCAATGGTTCATCAATATAAATTAAACGGATATAATATCGTGTTGGATTCATGTTCCGGATCTGTTCATTCGGTTGATGATGTCGCTTACGATATTATTAAAATGTACAATGAACATTCATCTGATGAGATAGTCGCATCGCTTAAAGAAAAATATTCCGATAGAGAAGATGTGACCGAAAACGATATCAGAGAGTGCATTGAAGATGTCGAAGCTTTAGTTAAGGCCGGCAAGCTTTACAGCCCCGATACTTTTGCCGACATGGCCGGTACTTTTAAGGAACGTTCGGGCGATGTCGTTAAAGCTCTTTGCCTTCATGTTGCTCACACCTGCAACCTCAACTGTGCATATTGCTTTGCAAGTCAAGGCAAATATCATGGAGAGAGAGCCTTGATGAGCTTTGAAGTCGGAAAGCAGGCGCTCGATTTTCTCATGGAACATTCGGGTACGAGAAGAAATCTTGAAGTTGACTTTTTCGGCGGCGAACCGCTTATGAATTGGGACGTTGTGAAACGACTTGTCGAATATGCAAGAAGCGTTGAAAAGGAAAGAAACAAAAACTTCAGATTTACGCTGACAACCAACGGCGTACTTATAGATGATGATGTTATAGAATTTGCCAACAAAGAGATGAGCAATGTTGTTTTATCTTTGGACGGAAGAAAAGAGATAAACGACCGCACTCGTGTCGATTATGCCGGAAACGGAAGTTATGATAAGATAGTTCCGAAATTTCAGAAGCTTGTCAAAGCCAGAGGCGGAAAGAACTACTATATGAGAGGAACATTCACTCACGCTAATCCTGATTTTACAAACGATGTTTTCCATATGGCGGATTTGGGATTTACCGAATTGAGCATGGAACCGGTTGTTTGCAAAGCTGATGATCCGGCCGCATTGACAAAAGAGGATATTGAAGTTGTCAAACAGCAATATGAGATTCTTGCAAAGGATATGCTTCGCCGTGAAAAAGACGGAAAGCCGATCACATTTTATCATTATATGATCGACCTTACCGGTGGCCCGTGTATATATAAGAGAATATCAGGCTGCGGTTCGGGAACGGAATATATGGCGGTCACACCTTGGGGAGATCTTTATCCGTGTCATCAGTTTGTCGGTGATGACAAATTCAAACTTGGCGATGTCTGGCACGGTGTAACGAATGACACACTCCGTGACGATTTTCGTTCTTGCAATGTTTACGCAAGAAAAGAATGTTCCGACTGCTGGGCTAAACTTTACTGTTCAGGAGGCTGTGCGGCTAATGCTTACCATGCTACGGGCAGCATAAAAGGAATATATGAATCCGGCTGTGAGCTGTTCAAAAAGCGTATAGAATGTGCGATAATGATGAAAGTTGCCGAGGAAGAAAGCTGATGAACACACCGATAGCTGACTTTTTAAAGAGCTATGCCGAAAGTGAAACGATACGTTTTCATATGCCGGGACATAAGGGCAGAGGAAGACTAGGCTGTGAGAAATTAGACATAACGGAAATTCAAGGTGCCGATTTTTTGTACGAGTCAGACGGTATTATTGCCGAAAGTGAGTCGATCGCCTCTAAGCTTTTCGGTACTCGGAAAACTTGTTATTCGACAGAGGGTTCTAGCCAATGCATAAGAGCGATGCTTTATCTCGCTTTAACTCAAAGGAAAGAAAAAGCTTTGCCTTTGATAGTTGCGGCAAGAAATGCACACAAGGCATTTATATATGCAGCAGCGGCTTTGGATTTTGATATAAAATGGATTTATCCCGAAAAAACGGATTCGCTTTGTCGGTGTGACATATCGGTTTCTCAGCTTGAAGAAACGCTTAAGTCTTTACCGGCACCTCCTGCGGCAGTGTATATAACTTCTGTTGACTATTTGGGCGGCATTGCCGACATAGCTTCCTTTGCTGAGATTTGTCATAAACACGGCACAGTTCTTGCGGTTGATAACGCCCACGGTGCATACTTGCATTTTCTTGAAAATCCTGTTCACCCTATTGACTTAGGTGCAGATGTCTGCTGCGATTCAGCACATAAAACTCTCCCCGCACTCACAGGTGGAGCGTACCTTCATATAGGAAAAAACGCACCCGAAAGCTTTGCGGAAAACGCAAAATCGGCGATGGAACTATTTGGCTCAACAAGCCCGTCATATTTGATAATGGCATCTCTTGATCTGTGCAATGAATATATCGCCGATGGATATAAAGAAAGACTTGCCGGGTGTGCCGAAAGAGTGTATAGCGTGAAAACGACACTCGCAGAAAACGGTTGGTCAATTGAAAAAAGCGATCCTCTGAGGATAACGCTCAACGCACCGAGAGGTTCGACCGGAATTAAACTTGCCCAAATGCTCAGAGAGCAGGGGATAGAATGTGAATATGCGGACAGACAGTTTGTCGTGTTCATGGCAACGGCTGAAAATTCGGACACGGATTTTGAAAAGTTAATATCGGCACTCGGAGAAAATAAAAACGGGAAGGCAGAAGAACCAAAATTGACTTTGGCTAAAGCTGAACGTGTTTTGTCCGTCAGAGAGGCAATGTTTAAATCAAAAGAAAAAGTCTTGACCGAAAATGCGATCGGACAAATCTGTGCCTCACCCACAGTTTCGTGTCCACCTGCGATACCGATAGCTGTTTCGGGTGAAAAGATAGATGAAAATGCGGTCAGATTATTTGAATATTACGGTATTGAGAAAGTTGAAGTTATAAATCGGAGTTAATGATAGCAGAGCCGTGAGCGAAGCGAACGGCAGCAGCGAGGGCGTGTGCCCCGGAGCCGACAGAGGAGGCGGAGTGGGTGCCGAACTCGCTGCCCGCTGTAAAAACTTGATATTAGTAAAAACTTTGCAGGCTGTATATGATCTAAACTTCGGTTGAGATCGGACTAAAATTATCGAATATAATAAAAAATATTGAAAGAGGACTTATTTATGATAGGAATAGGAAAATGGCGAGGAAATATAAAGTCGAAATTCTTTACCGGAAGTGTGGATTTTGAAATAATTGACAACAACGGACAATATGCATTTGATATCGAATTGCCGGATAAATTTAAAAATATGCAGTTCAGATATTATGATATAGTCGAAAAAGGTAATACGCTGACCTGTAAAGGTAAGTGTTCTCTTGTTCCGAGATTAACGGTTAATGCCGAGCTTAAATTCAGCGGTGACAGTGCCGATATAAAATTGACAGCTCCACCGATGCCCGGTGCGATAAAAATTAAAGACGCACTAAAGATAGGTTAATAAACGAGCAAAAGTTATAATTAATAGAACAAACAGACGGCACGATCAAGTGCCGTCTGTTTGTTCTGTGTTATATTTTATTTTACCCACTTAAGTTTAAACATAGCGAGAGCGCCGACAATACTTGCCACGATCGTTATGAATATGAGCGTTCCTACACCAAGAGTTGGCGAGAACAAGAGAACGATGCAACCGACAAGTATCGGGAAAATAGATATCTTCCAATGTTTGCCGAGATAAGATGCTGCCAAAGCACCGAACAGTGCAGGAAGAACATGATCAAATGCCGGCTTGAAGAGCGAATCGGCGGCTGTAAGTTTAGGCAGGAACGGCGTAAAGCAAAGAACACCGACAGCTATAACAATAGTGGTTGTTATAGACGAAACACCAATAGCGATAGTTGAAATGACTTCGCCTTCTTCGGAGTTTGCTCTGACCTTAGCGTTCTGCATTGCGTTAAGTCCGCAGGGCAACTTGAGGTTTGTTATATTGCCTGTGATAAAGCTTAAGTATGTTCCGCCTGCTCCGAGCATCGGAGTGTAGGTGAAAACTTCAACAATTGAGCTTATCCAATAGACAACGGCAACTTTTGAGAATGCATTAAGTAAACTTGAGGCATCCGGCCATGCATCATAATAAATTGAAATTGCAAGCGGTACGCAAAGGAAAACTGCAAGAGCTGAGAAGCACCAAACTTTACCCCAGGTATGTACCTTATCAATATAAGTTTTATTTTTCATTGCGATAACCTCCTTAGCTCCACCATGTCCAACTTACGAGTGAAGCCGGAGCGTATTTTGTCAAAAGAATTGCAACTGCCATCGCACCAAACATAGAGAACGGCATAACAAACGGTTCAAACTTTCTCCAATCGAATTTTCTTGTGAAGAAGTCAAGCAGCAGATATAAAAGTACGGATGCAATAAGGGTTGCTATCGAAATGAAACCCGCATCGTCAGAACCGTCAGTGCTTCGACCGTTGATTTCTCTTGCCACGAATGCAGCGATAATTCCGATGAAAGCTGCCGAAGAAACGATATCTCCGAGCTTTGATGTGTTTTCGTTCTTGTTGACAACCTTGCCGACCGTGCTGAGTATCTTCTTACAAAGCAACGGAACGAGGAAGATGCCTAAAGCGACACCGAGAGTCATAACCCAAGCGACAGCCGAAAACTGAGTCGGATCGGTTACTTCCTGTGAAATGCTGCCGCCGAGAGCGTCAAGTGCTGTTTGTGCTGCGACTGTCTCGTACGCCAAGTTTCCGACAACGGAAAGTCTGATCCACGGCAAAACGATTCCGAGCGATGATGCAAGAACTATAACCGTAGCAAGAATAGCAATTGCCGGTGCAAGAGTAAACAATGCACTTGAAACAACGGTTTGCTTAAGAGTTTCTGTTTTGATACCTAATTCTTTAGCACGCTTCCAGGCTTTGACGATAAAGAACACGGATTGAACAACGACAAATCCGATAACGAGAAAGGCTACAGCGTACATAAACGGGCTTTCTTTGAAGTCTGTCATATGATTCACCTCAGTTAATTTTTGTTTAATAAGTCTAACATAAACTGAGCAAAATATCAACACTTTTTGCATAAATCAACCGTTGACGGAATACTTTTTTGATAAAGGAGATGACATGATGAAAGAAGAAACAGATATTTACGGTGAGAAAGCCGGCGGGAATAGTGATTGGTACGTATCAGTTAGACTTTGTCAGATAATTTTATGCTCGATCTTGACACTTGTTCTGTGTTTGTCGTTTAAAACCGGCAAAGCCGACATTTTAAAGAAAGGTTACGAATATCTGACTGAATTTTCTTTAACCGAAGAAGATATTTTCAATGCGACACAGACATTGAAGAATTTGATCGGCTTTACAACAGATGCTTAAATTCAGAGTCAAAGAATGTGAAATATCCTTAAGCACAGGCTTTTTCGCAGTTATAACTTTAATGCTGATCACCTGCGAGACAAGTCTTGTTCTTCAATCATTGTTATGTTCTCTTTTTCATGAGCTTGGACACATAATAGCTATGATTTTTTTCGGTGAAAGACTCAGAAATATAAGTTTTTCTGCTGTCGGGATAAAAATAGATAAATTCAGTGTCACTGCACTTAGTTATTCTCAGGAAATAATTGTCAGCCTAGCCGGAATATTCGCTAACTGTTTGCTCTCCTTAACGGCTTTCGCTTGCTATTCCATACTTGCTTTCAAGCCGGCAGGCAACACCGCTGTTATCAGCCTTATGGTAGGAGGCTTTAACATTCTTCCGATAGCCTCACTCGATGGTGCGAGAGCTTTACATTTTTTGCTCATGTCCCGTGTACCGGAAAGACAGGCAGATATGATAATAGTTATAACATCAACGGCTTTTGTAGTGTTTTTGGCGGTGTTTTCGATAATCGTCAGCTTACATAAAGGGCCTAATTTCAGCCTTATTTTTGCGACTATTTATCTTGTGTTATTGCTTTTTAGTTATATTTGCAGATTTAAAACCTAAAATTTACGAAAAAATGAATACTTATTAAATTTATTATTATTTAGCCAAATATTGTTGAAATACAGGCCTTTTTATGATACAATCTCTGAAAAAAGGAGGCTTGATAATCATGAAAAGATTTTCTAAAAAGCTTATATCAATTTTGATGGCCGTTATTCTTGTTGCTCTCACGGCCGTACCTGCTTTTGCAGCTGTTGATGAAAACGGTGAAGCTTTGCCAATAGTCTATGTTATCGGCAAGGTTGATAATATCTATCAGGATAAAGACGATCCGAATAGCAAGGTTTTATATCCTATTTCTCTTGATATAAAAGAGAAATATAAGAAAAAGCTTCTTAAGAGTGTGACTAATATTTTCTCAAACTCAGATGATGATGCAGCTTGGGACGAGCTTTGTGATGCTATATATAATGTAATAGCAGAAGCTTGCAAGGATATCGCTCTCAATGAAAACGGTGAACCGAAGGATAACAGCGGTATTATATGGGATTGGAAATCCGATCTTAAGGATACCAAAGAAAACGGTCTCTACGGTCTTGAGGACTATGTGTTCCACTATGACTGGAGACTTGATATGTTCCATAATGCAGAACTGCTTGATGAATACATAAATGCGGTTCTTGATGTTACCGGAGCAAAAAAATGCGTTCTTGTCAGCAGATGCTACGGCTGTAACGTTGCCACTACATATCTTAGCAAATACGGCAATGATAAAATCGACACCAATGTTCTCTATTGTTCGGTTGCTGCCGGTTCTGTTGTTTGCGGAGAAATGTTTAGCGGACAGATTGAGATAAATCCCGAAGGTCTCGACAGATATGTTGATGAACTTCTCGGTGTCAATCCTATTACCGCTATTTTAGGTCAGCTTGTCGGTTCTGTTCCCGGTTTATCAACAATAACTTCATCATTGATAAACCTTGTTTATGAAAAAATATCAGACAGATTGATGCCGAAAAGTTTGGTCAGCTCATTTGCATCAATGCCGGGATATTGGAGTATGGTCAACACAGATTATTTTGCCGATGCCAAGAATTATGTATTTGGTTCAGAAGGCAGCGAAGACCGTCAGAAGTATGCAGGACTCATAGAGAAAATTGACTATTACTATGACAACATTCTGGTCAATGTTAAAGATATAGTTACCGATGCTTATAACACCGGTACAAAGTATGCTAACATCACAAAATACGGCAATCAGATTGTACCGGCAATTAAGAGCTGCGACTATATCGGTGACGGCATAGTTGAAGTTCCCAGTGCATCGTTTGGTGCAACAAGTGTTTTGAGAAATCAGACTTTCAGTGCTGAATATATCAATGACGCTATAAGCTACGGCAAGTTTAACTATATTTCACCTGACTACACTATAGATGCCTCAACGGCACTGTTCCCTGATTACACTTGGTTTGCAGAAGGCGTTGAACATTTCGACTTCCCAAAGAGTGTCGATAAGCTTATTCTTGCTATAGCACGTTATGACGGTCAGATGGACGTATATTCAAATCCCGATTTCCCGCAGTATGCAAAATATGAGGGAGAGGGCAATATGCTGACATGGGCGCTCGGTGGATATATTGGTTCTTCAGATAGTTCGATTTTCAAAACTATAAGAAGCATTTTAGAAACCCTTAAAAAGATTTTGTCAATTTTGAACTCTGTCTTAGGTGGCTTAAATTAAATAATATCAATATCAAGCAGATGCAGAAATGCATCTGCTTTTTTCATGTTGAGAAAATCAATAGCCGGAAGTAAGCGGCTTTATGTGCCGAAAAATCTTGAATATAGCAGAATGTTGCAAAAGCATAACAAAAAAATTAAATATTGATATTTTTCGGAAAAAGCATCATCATGGCTTGACACGGTTTTGCTAAATATGATATAATCCCTATGCTTTTAGTATGTATTAAATTATAATGGATAAAAAGGAGACATTTTTATGGCACTTTCAGACATCGGCGTTTTGCTCGGTAAATGGGTTCTCAGCGGTGTTAACCATTACACTAAAGATCCCGTTGGAGTTCAGGAGGCAACACTCAAGAAGATCATCACCGAAAGCAAAGATACCGAATACGGCAAAAAATATCACTTTGCCGATATCAAGTCAGTTAAAGATTTTCAGGACTTAGTACCCCTCACGGACTACAGAGATTATGATGCATACGTTGACCGTATGATAGCCGGTGAGAAGAACATTCTTTCTTCAAGAGAATGTAAGCGCTATTGTTCATCATCGGGCAGTGTCGGCAAGCCGAAGGTTATGCCTAAGTCAGCTAAGGATCTTTGGAATATGCAGTGTATGGGATTTGCCGCAACAGTAGGTACTGTTTCAAAGTATCTCAATGCCCACGGCAAGAAGATGCCTGCTCAGAAAGGCCCTCTCGTCATGAGCCTTACAGGTCATCCCCTCAGTGACGGCAAAATGTGCAACGGTGCAGCTCAGATTCCGCTTACATATCTCAAACCCATAACTAAATTCTTCTCGACATCTCCGCTTTCTCTCCTTTATTGCGAGAATGAAGAAAAGATTGAAGTTTCATATCTTCAGCTCCGTTTCGCTCTTGAAGAGAGAGACGTCAGCTATATTGGATCTCTTGTTATAACTCTTGTTACGACAATGTTCGATTATCTTGAGGAAAACTGGGAGATGCTTTGTGATGATATCGAAAAGGGTATCATCAATCCCAACATTAAGATCACACCGGAGCTTAAGGCTGAATATTCAAAGATGTTCAAGCCCAATCCGAAAAGAGCCGCTGAACTTCGCAAAGAGTTTGAGAAAGGCTTTGATACACCTATCGCACCTCGTATTTGGCCGAAACTTAGTTGGGCTTACGGTATGATAGGTTCTAACCTTGCTGTTTATGTTGACAAGGTTAAACATTATATAGGCGATACACCGATACACAATATGGGTTATGCAGCAGCGGAAGGCTATATTGCTATGCCGGTTGAGCTTAACGTTAATGATGCCGTTCTTCTTCCGAGAAGCTTATTCTTCGAGTTCCTTCCCGTTGATGATGAGGTAGAAAATGATCCGAACATGAGACCACTCCTTATTCAGGATCTTGAAGTCGGTAAGAAGTATGAGATAATTGTTACAAACTTCTCAGGCCTTTACAGATACAGAATGGAAGACGTTGTTAAGGTTACAGGCAAGTATAACAACACACCGAAGATAGAGTTCCTTTACAGACTTAATCTCAGTATGAATGTTGCTAACGAAAAGACAACAACACAGATGGTTGACTGGGCTGCTGTTGAGACTGCAAAGGCTATGAACAACGAGTTTGAGGGCCACAGCTTTTATGCTGACTACTCAACAAAGCCGCCGAGATACTGTATGCTCTTTGAGCCGAAGAATCCTGTCAGCGAAGAAGAAAGACTCAAGTACGTTGAACTTCTTGACGACAATCTCAGAAAGGCTAACGAGAAATACTTTAAATACAGACGTTGGGGAATGCTCAATATGCCGGAGGCTTATGTCCTTAAACATGGCACATATAACGATTATAGAGAAATGCTTAGAAACAGAGGCGTTGTTCTTAACCAGATCAAGCCGGTTACTGTTATCAATACTCCCGAAAGAGAAGAATTCTTCTTCTCACACATTGAGAAACCTGAAAACGTACAGAGATAATTTAATTCAGCGGATGAAGCTAAATTCATCCGCTGAATTTGTCACGCAAAGGAAGTGTAAGAATGAAAAGCACCATACTTTTTGATCTTGACGGAACTCTTACAGATCCCGGTGAGGGAATAACAAATTCCGTTATGTACGCATTGAAAAAATTCGGCATTGAAACACACGACAGACGAGAGCTTTATTCGTTTATAGGCCCACCCTTGACAGAAAGCTTTATGGAGTATTATAATTTTACATATGATCAAGCGATGCTTGCTATTAAATATTATCGTGAGTATTATCAGCCGAAAGGAATATTTGAAAACAAACTCTATGACGGCATAGACCTTTTGTTGAAAGAGCTTAAAGAAAGAGGAAAGACACTTGTTCTTGCAACGTCAAAGCCTGAAGAAATGGCAATAAAGGTTTTGAAAAAATTTGAGATATTTAATTGTTTTGATTTCGTTTGCGGTGCATCAATGGATGAGACTCGAACGGAAAAAGCTGATGTTATAAGATATGCTCTTGACCGTTGCAAAGCAGATGCAGATGACTGTATTATGGTCGGCGACAGAAAATATGACATTATCGGAGCTAAGGCTAACTCCATGCAGTCGGTTGGTGTACTTTTTGGATATGGAACAAAAGAAGAGCTTGATGAGGCACAGGCAGAGCATACGGTTGAAACCGTGAGCGAGTTGAAGGACTATCTGATGAATATTTAACTAAGAAAAGAAGAAATCGAGTGTACAAAAGAATAGTGACACACAAAGTGAAAGGGGAGTTTGCGTTGAACGGAAAAGGAACTTTGACGAATGCAGTACTTGGAGGACTTGCGGCAGGAATTTTAATTTCAATAGGCGGCTGTGTTTATCTTGCGTGTGACAACAAATATGTTGGAGCAGTGCTGTTTTCGGTAGCCCTGCTTTGCATCTGTATTAAGGGCTATGTCCTGTTCACGGGTAAGGTTGGCTATATAGTTGAGAGCCATAAAAAAGATGACTTGATTGCATTGTTTTCAGGTCTTGTCGGCAATGCTATTTCAACTGCCGTATGTGGGCTTGCGGTGAGATATGCGATCCCGACTTCGGCGGCAACAGCTGAGACGATATGTGTGGCAAAGCTTGAGCAAGAGCCGATTCAAACGCTGATAAGAGCTATCTTTTGCGGTGTTTTAATGTACCTCGCAGTAAGCATCTATAGGGAAAAAGACACGGTGGCGGGTATAGTTTTTTGCGTACCGGTGTTTATTCTCAGCGGATTTGAACATTCAATAGCGAATATGTTTTATTTTTCGGCAGCCGGCAGTTTTTCTATGCAAACGGCAGTATATCTCATATTGGTGATAGTCGGAAACTCGTTTGGAGGAATTTTATTGCCGCTTTTAAAAAAGGCAGAAAAATCATAAGCCGCAAAAGCAGAAAATATATACCAAAATTCAACATAATTAAGCACTTATTATTCGGTTATAAACAGAAAGCATTTAATAAGCTTTGAGTTTATGCGTTGAACTAAAATAAGTTTGGAAATATTGAAAAAACACTTGACAAATTCAGTTGTTTAATATATAATATCCAAGCTATCGGGGTGTGGCGAAGTTTGGTATCGCGCTTGGTTCGGGACCAAGAGGCCTCGGGTTCAAGTCCCGACACTCCGACCAAAAAAAGAAACAACCTTTGTCCATCGGACAAAGGTTGTTTCTTTTTAACTAAATTCATCTCAAGGACAAGATAAATCTCACTTTCGTTGGATGATTTCATCTGCGAAGCAGATTGCATTGAAAAGTAAGCATAATCATTGCAAAGAGAGGGATCGTGTTGGCGGAGAATAAGCTCGCGGATATGTCCACGGAATTTGCAATTCAAATATTAAAATTAACCGATTTTCGGGATAGCGGTTGAGAAAGTCGATTTCCTTGAGTGCGTTCTCAGTTGCAATAACTTCTAATTGTAGTCATGTTCAAGCCGTTCTTTGGTCATTACAAATTTGTGGATAAATTCATTTTCTCCGAGTATTCCTCGTGAGAGATATTATTGCGACTTTGTCCGCATTTTTAAACTTTTAGGTTTAATCATTTCTTTCGCCTCTCAAATATCTCAAAATTTCATTTTTCCTATTGTCAATCTTGCCGTCAATGATTTCGGATAGAATTCTTTCTTTAGCAATCCGAATATCTTTGCCGTGAAAACCTAGATTTTCGAGGTCTTTGCCGTCAATTTCCAGTTGAGCGACAGAAAAACATTCATTATTATTAAGTACTTCCGACATCTGTTCGCAAAGTGAGTCATCATTTAAAAATTGAAGGTATTTTCTGACAGTGAGAGTGTCGAACCGGCTCATCAAAAGCTTAATATCTTTTTTATTTTTCGGTTCTGTCATTTGTAATAATTGACAGATTGTACGTTTATCGGATTTCTTGATAATCAGTCGGCTGTTTTCAAGAATTTGCATAGGTTGTTTGCTGTTTTTAATTAAAGCGAACAACCTTATATCAAAGCTTCGGGGGCAGAGTTCGATCGAAGTGACAGCGAATTCGCAAATATCTTCACCGCAAAGTATAACCTTGAATATATCACTGAAGTTTTCAAACACATATCGAATGTTTTCACCGACAAGCATTTTTTCAAATTCTTCGGTTATTCTTTCTCTCGAAACAAGCAAAAGTCTGTTTGAGTTTTTCTTCATACTTTCGGCGGTATTTTTTTCGATTTCAAATCCAAGTGTTGAAGAAAATCTCATAGCCCTCATAATTCTCAATCCGTCCTCGGTGAAACGTCTGTCCGGATCACCTATAGCTTTGATGATTTTATTGCTGATGTCACTTATTCCGCCGAAAAGGTCAATAATTCCGCAGGATTTGTTATAGGCGAGAGCATTGATTGTAAAATCACGTCTTGAAAGATCGTCACTAAGCTTGGCCGAGAACGTGACTTTGTCCGGATGTCTGCTGTCGGAATATGTGCCGTCAATGCGGAATGTTGTACATTCAACGGTTTCACCGTCAACAATAACAGCGACCGTACCGTGCTTTGCACCTTGAGTCAGACAGCGAAAATTCGAGAACAGACGAAGCATATCTTCCGTTGATGCGTTTGTTGTTATATCGAAGTCAAACGGAGTCTTTTTCATGATACTGTCCCGTACACACCCACCAACTGCGTACCCCTGAAAACCTGACTTTGTTAAAATGTTTATCAAGATATTGGCACTTTGGCTAAGTTCGATATTCATGCTGTCACCTCCTACAATGATATTAGAATAACACATAAAAAAGATAATGTCTAAGCATTTACAAAAAAATTTTTTCATGTATAATAATAACGGTGATAAAAATGAATATACAGATATACGGTAAAGCGAAATGCTTTGACACAAAGAAAGCCGAGAGATACTTTAAAGAAAGACGAATAAAGTATCAGTTTATAGACTTGAAAAAATACGGTATGAGCAAGGGCGAGTATAACAGCATAAAGAGAGCTGTTGGCTCTATGCAAGAACTTTTGGACACATCATCAAAAGAATATGAAAGCTGTTTTATGCAGTATTTAGCATCTGATGAGGCGAGAGAAGAAAAACTTCTTGAGAATCAGGAAATGTTCAAAACACCGATAGTCAGAAACGGAAAACTTGCAACGGTGGGTTATTGCCCCGAAGAATGGAAGAAATGGGAGGATAAAGCATGAGACAGGCTGAAATAGACAGAATTAACGAGCTTGCAAGAAAGTCAAGAGAGGTTGGACTTAATGATGACGAAAAAGACGAACAGCAAAGGCTTAGAGCCGAGTATGTTCAGTCGTTTAAGAGAAGTCTGGTTTCTCAGCTTGAAAACACATATATTGTTGATGAAAAAGGCAACAAGAAGAAAGTCCAAAAGAAATATTGAGGTAGAAAAGTATGCTCAAAAAATATCTCGAAGTTGGTCAAATAGTCGGAACTCACGGAGTCAAAGGTGAAGTTAGAATTAATCCGTGGTGTGACACACCCGAATTTCTCAAAAAATTTAAAACTCTCTATTTTGACGAAAACGGCGAAAAGAAAGTCAAAGTTTTATCTTCAAGGGTTCACGGGAATGTCGTTCTTTTTCAGTTTGACGGCATATCAACAGTTGAAGATGCCGCAAAGCTTAGAAATAAGGTCGTTTTTATGGATAGAAATGACGCTCATATAGACAAAAACAGCTTTTTTATCCAAGATTTGATCGGTTGCAAGGTTGTCGATGCAGATGACGGCAGGGTGTACGGCGAATTATCAGACGTAAGTCAGACGGGAGCGAACGATGTTTGGCACATAAAATCAGGGGAGAGGGAATATCTTATTCCGGCAATTCCCGATGTCGTTATCGACACTGACGTGGAGAACGAAATAGTCACAATAAGACCGCTGAGAGGAATATTTGACGATGAAGATTGATATATTAACTCTGTTTCCCGAAATGTGTGAATCTGTGCTTTGCGAAAGCATTATCGGCAGAGCGAGAGAAAACGGTTTTGTTGAAATTAACTGCATAAATATCCGTGATTTTACAAAGGATAAGCATAATCGGGTTGACGATGCACCGTATGGCGGAGGAACAGGTATGCTTATGCAGACGCAGCCGATATATGACTGTTATATGAGTGTCTGTGAGAGAGAAAATAAAAAGGTTCATCTTATATATATGTCACCGCAGGGCAAAGTTTTAAATCAACAGAGAGTAAAGGAATTATCCGAAATGGATAATATAGCAATTCTTTGCGGACACTATGAGGGTGTTGATGAACGGCTTATAGAAGAAATCGTTGATGAAGAAATCTCGATAGGTGATTATGTACTCACGGGCGGTGAACTTCCGGCGATGATTTTATCAGACAGCATAGCCAGAATGTTGCCGGGGGTGTTGGCAAACGCCGATGCTTTCACCGAGGAAAGCCACTATTCCGGATTGCTTGAATATCCGCAATATACAAGACCATACGAATGGCATGAAAGACAGGTGCCGAATATACTGTTATCGGGACACCACGCTAATATTGAAAGGTACAGGCGAGAGAAATCTCTTGAAAGAACATATCTTCGCCGCCCCGATATGTTGTCAAAAGCGGAGCTTACAAAACAGGATATTGACTATCTTCGTCAATTTAAGCAGAAGTTGAAAGAAGAAAGGGTGCAAGGTGACTAAAATCGAAAAAAATTTATGGCAATTTTGCACAAACATATGCTTTGAAAACAAAAAAGATTTATTGTTACAACCAAACTTGAATTAAAAAGCGAATTTAGTCGCTTAAAAACATTGACGAATTAAAACTTTGTGATATAATAAACGCATATCAAAAAGGTATTTATCAGCTATATTTATGTGGGAGATATTACTATGTATGTTAAAGATGTAACAGTTCAGAATCAGGTTGGGCTTCATGCCCGTCCGGCAACTTTCTTCATTCAGAAAGCTAACGAATTTAAGTCGTCAATCTGGGTTGAAAAAGACGAACGCAGAGTTAATGCGAAGAGTCTTTTAGGTGTACTTTCACTCGGCATCATGGGCGGCACTGACATTCGTATCATAGCAGGCGGTTCCGATGAAGAACAGGCTGTCGAAGAGCTTGTCAAGCTTGTTGAATCAGGCTTCGCTGAATAAGAATTTCATTTATCGGCACATCGCATTAAGCGGTGTGCCTCTCACTTTTTAAGGGGGCGGTTAAAAATGAGAAGTATAATCGTTGCTTCTTCAAGTCAGAATATGTTGACTAAACTTAACCGTATACTCTTGACATTTCAAGCATATGATATTTATTATTGCAAAACCGAGGCGGAACTTTATTCGCTTTGTGACAGACTTGACGGCGGTGTATTGATAGTCTCGGCTTTCAGGGACACTTCCGTGAACGATATTAAAAACTCTCTGTCACTTGATTGGGATATAGTGTCTATATTGCCACCGGGAGTGCCGGTGCCGTTTTATTCAAGCAATCTCACAGTTTTCACTGCGCCGGTAAATATCAGTGAATTTTTGTCAACTGTTGAAATGCTGATGAATATTACCGACTATAAAAAAACCTCATATGATGAGGTTAAGGCTAATTCTATTGATGAGGCAAAGCGTATACTTATAAAGAAGAAAGGCTTAAGTGAAGATCAGGCTCATTATTTTTTGCAGAAAACCAGCATGGATAAAGGCATTTCGATCAAAAAGATAGCCGAGAAGATAATAAAAGATAATAAGAACCAAAAAAATCCGTACCGATAATTTTCGGTACGGATAAGTCTTATTTAATCCAAAGTGAGACCGATCGAATCAACATTTCGCTGAATTCATAAATGCCGTCATAAAATTCACCGTCAAATTCATCTAAGATTTCAGGAAGAAATTCACGGAAAAGTCCAAAACCTATTCCCGCAATTGAGATTATTATTCCGATAACTTTCCACACAATACCAATAACGCAGAATATCCAAGCCCATTTACGAAGTTTTGCTATCGAATCTCTTTTCTGATCGGCTAAAGGATAGTTGCCCGTTCTGACAGCGTTTTCAAAGTCGGAGCATCTGACCAGAGCAATTACTGCAAGGATAACTGCTACCCAGCTTTGAGTTATTATGCCGACAACCAGGGCAGCTATAATGCTTCCCTTTTTGACAAAGTCAGGATTTAAAGGTGTATAGTTATAATTCTGATTATAATTATAAGTATAAGCACCGTTGGCTTGTTGATTAAAGCCTTGAGAGTTGTTTTGACTGTTATATTGTTGACTGAAATTGCCACCCTGCTGACTATATTCGTTGTTTTGACCGTAGCCGTAGTTATAGCTTTGGTTTTGGTTAGTATTAGGTTCAAGATGACTTCCACAGTTAATACAGATGAAAGCACCGTCTGTATTTTGCGTTCCGCAGTTTTTACAAATCATTATTTTTCACTCCTTTTTAATAAAAGTGAGTTTTCACTTTGTGTGGCTATTATAACATATAAATTTTGAAATGTACATTGAAAATAAGTAAAAAATGATGTATAATTTTAAAGTAACACACAAATTTAATAATAATTTAAGCTGAAAGGAATTATAAGCATGAAGGATACATACGAGACTCCATTGAATTCAAGATATGCAAGCCGTGAGATGCAATATATCTTCTCACCTGATTTCAAGTTCAAAACTTGGCGTAAGCTTTGGATTGCTCTTGCCGAAAGTGAAAAAGAGCTTGGACTTAATGTCACGGACGAACAGATATCGGAGCTTAAAGAACACAGCGAAGATATAAACTATGAAGTTGCCGAAAAGCGTGAGCGTGAATGTCGTCATGACGTTATGAGTCACGTCTATGCTTACGGTGTTCAGTGTCCGACAGCGAAACCGATAATTCACTTGGGTGCAACAAGCTGTTATGTCGGAGATAACACCGATGTTATCACTATGACCGAGGGCTTAAAGCTTATCAGAAAGAAACTTGTCAACCTTTTAAAGCTTCTCTCAGATTTTGCTATTGAATATAAAGATATGCCGTGCCTCGGTTTTACGCATTTTCAGCCGGCTCAGCCAACAACGGTCGGAAAGAGGGCCTCTCTTTGGCTTCAGGATGTCCTCATGGATTTTGAACAGATTGAATTTCAGATCTCACAGATGAAACTCTTAGGCTCAAAGGGTACTACCGGTACGCAAGCAAGCTTTATGGAGTTGTTTGACGGTGACAGTGAGAAGTGCAAGTTGCTTGATAAAAAGATAGCCGAAAAAATGGGATATAAGAGCTGTTTTGCCGTATCCGGTCAGACCTATTCAAGAAAGCTCGATGCGCAGGTACTTAGTGTACTCAGCGGTATAGCACAGTCGGCGGCTAAATTTTCAAACGATCTGCGACTTTTGCAGAATTTAAAAGAGCTTGAAGAACCGTTTGAAAAGTCTCAGATCGGTTCATCGGCGATGGCGTACAAGAGAAATCCGATGCGTTGCGAAAGAATAGCCTCACTTGCACGTTATGTTATGGCTGATACACTCAATCCGCAGATAACGGCGGCAACGCAGTGGCTTGAGCGTACTTTAGACGATTCGGCAAACAAGAGAATAGCTGTTGCAGAGGCTTTCCTTGCAACAGATGCAATAGTTGAGATCTATATGAACGTTGTTGACGGAATGGTTGTCTATCCGAAGATGATCGAAAAGAGACTCAATTCGGAACTTCCGTTCATGGCTACCGAAAATATTCTCATGGAGGCTGTCAAAAAAGGCGGCGACAGACAGGAACTTCACGAAAAGATCAGAGTTCACTCGATGGACGCAGGAATGCAGGTGAAGGTTCACGGCAAGGAGAACGACCTTGTAGACAGAATAGCCGGTGACGAAGCGTTCAACATGACAAAAGAGGAGATCATGTCGGCGATGAAACCTGAAAACTTTATCGGCAGAGCGCCGCAACAGACGGAAGACCTTGTTAATGAATTTGTGAAACCGATTATAGAAAAATACCGTGACGACCTTGGAGTTAAGGGCGAAGTCAGGGTGTGAAAGAATCAAAAGACTGTCGTTTATTCGGCAGTCTTTTTATGTACACGAACAGTGTGCGGTGTTTCAAACTTTTTTACATAAATCACAGAAATATCACAAATAAGATTGAAATTCAAATTTTGATTTGATATAATGGAATTATCATGAAATAATGTTATTGAAAGGTCGATATTTATGAAAAAACTGACGAAAAAATCTATATCAATGTTTTTGGCAGTGATAATGCTGCTATCGGCGCTGCCGTTGATGAATGTTGCGGCGGAGGACAAATATTATACAGAGGGATATTTGACATACAAAGTCAAAAACGGCGAGGCGATAATAACAAGTTGCAGCAGTTCTGTCAGCGGTGGTTTTACTATACCTGAAACCCTTGGTGGATATTCTGTGACCGGGATTGACTATACTTCTTTTAACGGATGTTCAGAGTTGACAAGTGTGACAATTCCGAAAAGCGTAACAAATATCGCGAAAAGTAATGTAATATTTCAAGATTGTTATAAACTGCAAAGAATAATTGTTGACGAAAACAACAAATGTTATGCAAGCGATGACAATGGCGTTTTATTTGACAAAGATATGAAAACGCTTATCGCATATCCGTCCGGAAATAAATCCGAAACCTATACTATGCCGTCAACAGTTACGGAAATAAGCGGATATGCTTTTTACTATAACGTGTATTTGAAAAATCTGAATTTTTCTGAAAATATTGAAAACATCGGTTGTTATACTTTTCAAACTTGCTTTTTTGAAAGTGTAACATTGCCAAGCAACTTGAAAGTAATTGAAACAGGTGCTTTTTCCGATTGTGTAGAATTAGACAATGTTCTAATTCCCAAATGCACAGAAATGATAATGACCGGTGCATTTGAGGGTGCGTATTCTTTAAGGAATATAACGTTTTTGTCCGACAATGTTGATCTTGAAGGGTCTATGCTAGGTTATGATTGGTTGGACTGCTCCGATGAAACTTTGGAATTATATATACAACTTAATAAAGCGTTTTTCTCTGGCGAAATGGATACAAATACATGGATAGAAAAAGTTGAAGAACTTAATTTAGATTTTTCCAGTGCTTCAGATGCCAATCCCTACTTGGTTTTCAAAATCCATGCCGACACACCTAATTACACCGCTGAAGCCTACGCAAAAGAACACGGTATAAAATATGAACTTTGTCACTTCTATGACAAGAACTGGACATATGACTGGGATAACTATGTCAGAACAAGGAAGTGTCTTTATTGTGACAACATTGAGTCCGAACAGCTTGAAAGAAACGACACAGGTGACACAGAAATAATTGCACCCGATCAGCCGAACGGAGATTTTGACAGCGAGGAAGTTCAAGAAGGTGATGAAAGATATATTCTTGTCACAGATGCGTTAGGCCACCATCATGGTCACAGACCGGGTATAGTTAAAGTAATTGACATAAACCTTGTTAATGACAAAAATGTCAATGTTCAGCCGAACGGAACTGTTCTTGTCAGGATTCCTCACGAGTGGCAACATGAACACTATAAAGTTTATCGTGTCAACGATGACGGAACCTTGACTGATATGAACGCATTTAGAATGGGCGATTGCATAGCTTTTGAAACAGATCATTTCAGTGTCTATGTCATAGTTGACGTGAGTGACACAACGTCTGATAACACGAACCAAACAACATCGTTTGTTCAGTTTATAAACGACCTTGTAGCATGGTTTAAAAAGATGTTCAACGACATAAAAGAGTTTTTCAGGTCATTTGGAAAACTTTCATAATAAAAACTGTTGCAAGTCAATTTTGGCTTGCAACAGTTTTTATATATGATCTTCATACCTTTCGGCAATCAAAATTCCGTCATTTACGTTGATTTTGCATATTCTTGCGCTTCTTGCGTCAAAAGAATTAAGCTCATCGCCGTAATCTCTCGCATGATAGACCGCATACCACCGGCCTCCTTCTTTTATCATCGAGTTGTGACCTGTGCCTTCCTCAAATTCATTTGCCTTAAGTACGGGTGAATATGTACTTGAATCGGGATATTTCTCAAATTTTATTTTTGTCAAGTCCGTTTCGTCTGTCTTTGCTCTTGCATATCCGACATAATAAGTAGGCTGCTCATAACAATTTCCGGAGTACATTAAATAATGCCAATCGCCCTCTTTGAAGTAGAAAGCACCCTCTATGGTGTGCCAGTGCTGTCCCTTTTTATATCGGTCACGTCTGAAAATATCCTCATCAAGTGTCGGTTCAAGCACCAGAACAGGATTTCCCTCAGGTGTGAACGGATCAATCATTCTGTCAACATAAATGCAAGTGCCTATCCTGTCGCCGTCAAATCTGTTTGACGAATAAAAGAGAAATAATCCGGATTCGTTTTTTACAATGTGTGAGTCGATTGAAAACGGATGCAATATTTGTCTCGTACCCATAAATGGGCCAAGAGGGGAGTCTGAAACGGAAACGTGCATAGCACCTCTGTGACCGCCTTTGTCAGGTGTGTCATCGAAGATTTCTATAGAGTTGTACATATAGAATTTGCCGTCAATTTCGATAACGCTCGGAGCCCAAAACGAATCATGATCGGGAATACTCATCACTTCACCGTAATATTCCCACCCTTCAAACAATGAGTCGGAATGATAGGCATAGACGGCATTGTGTCCGGTGACATAGATATAGTATTTGTTCCCGCTTTTTAAAATATATGGGTCAGCCTGACCTTGATAGTTATTTTTAGATGTTTTCAATAAATGCATGGCTACTCCTTTGTTTATGGGTACATATAGAATTAACTTATAAAATCATAGCACAAACGGTCTAAACTTTCAACAAGCAAAACAAAAAGACGCATCTTTTTGATACGTCTTATGATATTTCCTGATCGAGATTTCTGAAAATTTCGTCATCAAAAAATTCATCTATGGAAATGTCCAACCCATCACAAAGCTTTTTAACGGTTGTAATAGAAACGTCACGGCGGTGTGCGTTCATCAGGCTGTAAACGGTCGAGGGGGTTACTCCCGAACGTGTTGCAAGCTCGTTAAAACTGATTTTACGACTTCTGCATATATTTTTAAATCGTAAAACGACCGCGTCTTTTATCAGCATCTTCTCACCTCATGCAAATTGTACAATATTATTCGCAAGTGCGTATACGCACTTGCGTAAAAATGAAAATACTGATATAATATTGTCAGAAAATTGCTTTCAATCATATGAAAAATCAAGGTGAGAAATATGAAAGTTGCTATAATCGGTTCACGAGGACTGCAAGTAGACAACATTGGGAGCTATTTGCCTGAATCAGTGAGTGAGATCGTGTCGGGCGGTGCAAAGGGAATAGACAGCTGTGCAAGAGAATATGCTTTAAAGAATAATATAAAGCTGACGGAATTTCTGCCTGAATATGAGAGATACGGCAAATCAGCTCCGCTTAAGCGAAACATAAGAATTGTTGACTATGCTGATGAAATAATAGCTTTTTGGGACGGAAGTTCTCACGGAACAGATCATGTTATAAGGGTATGCGAAAAGACCGGTAAAAGAGTAGAAATTGTGCGTTTGAGCAGAAAATGAAATCGAATGTCAGGGGTTTACAAAACGATTTTCAGAGTGTATAATTTGAATGTTAATAACCGCTCGTGGCGTAGTTGGATAACGCATCAGACTCCGACTCTGAAGATCATGGGTTCAAATCCCTTCGGGCGGGCCACGAAAA
>CAZTSC010000015.1:0-53709 GCA_964616655.1 uncultured Faecalibacterium sp. | reverse complement strand
TTTTATTGTCGATTAAAATGTTCACGCCATCACCTCTGCTTATACTGTGTATATTCATTATATACAGTTATATCAGTTTTGTCAATAGGTTTTGCAAAAAGTTCAAAAGGAAAATGGCAGCAAGGAGAAATAATCTCCCTGCCGCCACTTGTTGTTAGGTGTAAACCGAATCGGTGTTTACGATTTCGGTGGCTCTGCTGCGGATGTTGTTCATCCGAGTAACCCACTTCATTTGGTTGTCAATTTTAAGTTGCTCCGTTAAATTTTCTTTTTGGCAAGTTCTTTTACCAACCGAAGAAACAATGAAGTAGTCTGTTGCTCAATATAGTAAAAACAAGGACTTTTTCTAGCTGTGTCCAAAAAAGCGAAGGATTGCTGACCGCTTAGAAGCCTTTGCCTAAAGTTTTTGTGTACCTGGAGATAAAAACAAACCCGAAAGCCCTGTGTTTTGGGCTTTCGGGTAGTGCTTATTTTATTCCCACTCCACCGTTCCGGGTGGTTTGCTCGTGATATCGTACACGACTCTGTTGACGTGTTCAACTTCGTTTGTAATTCTATTTGACACTTTGGCAAGCAAATCATACGGTATTTGCGCCCAGTCGGCTGTCATAAAGTTGTCTGTCGTGATCGCTCTGAGTGCTATAAGATGATCATAGGTTCTGTGATCTCCCATAACACCAACAGTCTTTACATCAGGCAACACAGCGAAAAATTGGCTGAGATGTTCCTCGTACCCTGTATTAGCCATTTCCTCCCTGAAAATAGCATCAGCATCTTGAAGTATCTTTATCTTTTCTTCCGTAACTTCACCGATAATTCTTACTCCAAGACCAGGACCGGGGAATGGCTGCCTCCAAACAAGCTCTTTCGGTATTCCAAGCTTCTCACCGACTGCTCTGACTTCGTCTTTGAAAAGATCGCACAGTGGCTCGATTATGCCGGCAAAGTTGACATCATCGGGCATCTTGACCTTGTTGTGGTGAGTCTTGATAACATCGGCATCGCCCTTGCCGGATTCGATGCAGTCCGGATATATCGTACCTTGAGCGAAAAACGGCTCTGCTCCATCTGCACTTTCGGTTCTTATCTGATCCCAGAAAACATTGAAAAATTCAGTACCGATTATCTTTCTCTTTTGCTCCGGATCAGTAACTCCCTTGAGCTTTTCGTAGAACTTTTTCTGAGCATTTACTCTGACAAAAGTCATGTCAAAGAGTGTCGTGAATGTCTTTTCGACAAAATCGCCCTCGTCTTTACGCATAAGTCCTTGATCGACAAAAACACAAGTCAGTTGCTTTCCGACAGCTTTTGAAAGAAGTCCGGCGGCAACCGATGAATCAACTCCGCCTGAAAGACCGAGTATAACTTTTCTGTCGCCAATTTTTTCTCTGAGATCTTTGACACTTCTCTCAATGAAATCGTCCATGATCCAATCGCCCTTGCAATCGCAAACTTCATAAAGGAAGTTGTGGAGCATTTGCTTTCCGAACTCGGTGTGAGTTACTTCGGGGTGAAACTGAACCGCATATATCTTTCTGTTCGCGTTTTCCATAGCGGCACACGGACAGTCATTCGTTGTCGCAGTTATCTTGAAACCGCTTGGGGCTTCTGAAATATAATCGGTGTGGCTCATCCAAACCGTGCTTTTTTTGTTTATGCCTTTAAAAAGTACGCTGTCGGTGTCTGCATTAAGCTCGATCTTGCCGTATTCAGAAACCGGTGCTGTGCTGACAGTTCCGTCACACATCCATGCGACAAGCTGACAGCCATAGCAAATTCCAAGTACAGGTATTCCGAGATCAAGTATATCCTTAGTGTAATGCGGTGACGTTTCATCGTAAACACTGTTTGGCCCACCTGTGAAAATTATTCCCTTGTATCCGCCGTTTTTGATCTCATCAAGCGAGGCTGTATACGGCAACAATTCGGCATACACATGATTGTCACGCACACGTCTTGCAATGAGCTGATTATACTGACCGCCGAAATCAAGAACAAGAATTTTTTCGTTAGTCATCTTTTCCTCCGTTTAATGATAGTTTATCTGAAAATAACTTCGCTTCTCTTAGGGCCGTTTGACACGATAGAAATTCTTACGCCGATCTCATTTTCGATGAACTTGACGTAGTCCTGAGCCTCCTTGGGAAGCTTGTCAAACTCCTTAATTCCTCTGATATCCGTTTTCCAGCCCTTGAGAGTTGTATAAACGGGTTTTGCCTTTTTAAGGTCAGGTGTGGTCGGGAAGTCCTTTGTGACATTTCCGTCAACATCATAACCAACGCAGACCTTGATTTCATCAAGATATGAAAGACAGTCAATCGCTGTCAATGCAACCTCTGTTGCGCCTTGAACTTCACAACCGTAACGTGTAGCAACACAGTCGAACCAGCCCATTCTTCTCGGTCTGCCTGTTGTTGCACCGAACTCACCCTTATCTCCGCCTCTGATTCTCATTTCCTGAGCCTCATCACCGAAAATCTCACTGACAAATTCACCGGCTCCGACAGCTGATGAGTACGCCTTAGAAACAACAACGATCTCCTTGATTTCATATGGGGGAATGTCTGCTCCGACAGCACCGTAGCCGGCAAGTGTCGAAGAAGATGTAACCATCGGGTAAATTCCATGGTCGGGATCTTTCAAAGAACCGAGCTGACCTTCAAGAAGGATATTCTTGCCCTCTTTTATAGCCTGATGAATAAACTTTGTTGTGTTAGCAACATAAGGCTTTATCATCTCTCTGTATTCCATAAGTGTGTTGTATACTTCGTCAACGTCAAGCGTGGGTTTATGATATATATTTTCAATAATGAGATTTTTAACTTCAAGAACTCTTTCAAGCTTTTCACGAAGCAGCTTTTCATCGAAAAGCTCACAAATCTGGAAGCCGATCTTTGCATATTTATCGGAATAGAACGGAGCTATACCGCTTTTGGTTGAACCGAATGCGTTAGCTGCCAATCTTTCTTCTTCATATGTGTCAAGAAGAACATGGTAAGGCATCATGATTTGGCATCTTTCGCTGACGAGAATTTTAGGAGCCGGAACTCCGCCGTCTGTGACAGACTTTATCTCCTTAATAAATCTCGGAATATCAAGTGCGACACCGTTTCCGATGATATTTGTTGTGTGCTGATAGCAAACACCTGACGGAAGCTGATGAAGTGCAAAGCGACCGTAATCGTTGATTATCGTGTGACCTGCGTTCGCACCGCCCTGAAAACGAATAACAACATCAGCTTTTTCGGCGAACATATCGGTAATTTTACCCTTACCTTCATCGCCCCAGTTAGCACCGACAATAGCTCTGACCATAGTATATTTACCTCCTGAATTTGACAGAGGACCAAAGTCCCCCAACATAAAATTACCTATATATTATATTACGTCTTTTTTTACAAGTCAATCTTTTTAAAGAAAAGATTTAGCTTATTTGCGTCTTACATTTTGTATATTATGATGAAACGCATCACAAAATATCGGGTTCTTCTTTCCTCAGCCACTCATCTATATCTGATTTAACCTTTGCATATTTCTTTGCGGGGATAGGTATTTCTTCACCGGTGTCAAGTGTTATCTTATAGCCGCCGACTTTTCTGACACGGCGAAGATTGACAATATAGCTTGCGTGACAGCGATAATAAAAGTCGGGCAATTTTTCATAAACATCTTTTAACAGTTGGGTGACGAGCAAGGTTTCATCTTTAGTGTGAACATAACACTGAACGCCTTTACCGCCTTCAACATATATTATTGCATCTTCGGCAACATAATAATTAGAATTACCGACACCGGAGAACAATATTTTTTTAACCGATTTTCTCTGTGTCATAAGGATATCGACCAGGCTTCTTTCATTTTCTCCGAGGTACGCACCGGCTGACTTCTTATCATTACGTTTGTTCTTAACATCGGAAATATGTATAAGCGGACTTTTCCATACATAATTGCCGCTTTGATCTTTTTTTCGTTTAGACAGAACTAACATATGACGGCTGTACTTAGATACTCTGCCGTCAGGGTGATAGGCATACAGTGTATACTCAGCCAAAAAAGCAAAAGCATCAGCTTTAAGAGGGAAAAGCTTAACAGCCAGATCTTCTATATTAAATCTGAGTGTTCTGTTCTCTTTCTTGAAAAAATCATACAGCTTGTCTTTACCTATTATGATTTGTCCTTCCATAGGGCCGTACCAGACGATATTGTCGTCAACGTTATCGAAGAAGTCGGTCTTTCCCGTGTTGTAATAACTTTCCAGTGCATCAATACAGTATTTTTCGATAAATTCCAGCATATTATCAGACTCCTTTATTGATATTCTAGCACAAACATATATACATTTCAACCAAAAATCGGTCATTTTTTTATTTTAGCGGTCATTTATTTATTCGTGTTGACATATTTAAAACTTTCATATATAGTAATCGAGGATTAAATCACTCCTATATATGAAAGGATCTGTAATATGAAAGCACCCAATTATCCGAAGCCCGAAAAAGGATATCTTTCAAAACCGGGCGACCAGTCTTGCTATGAGTATTTATGCGAATGTTCATCAAAGATAATTAAAGATGTCGGAGATTACACGGCATTTGTTAATCTTGATTGTGAAACAAGCGTAACTCAGATGATAGCCGATGTTGAAAAGCTTGCGGCATATCTTCAAGCAAACGGCTTTAAAAAAGGTGATGTAATCACCGTATTCCTTCCCACATCGGCTCATGCCTTTATTGCTTTCTATGCGTTAAATAAGCTCGGCATAATCTGCAACATGGCTCATCCGCTTCTGCCTCCCGATGCGATACAGGAAATTATTGATATTACTAAGTCTAAGGCACTGTTTATCCTTGACAGAGCAGCAGGTGCGTACGAAAAAGTAATCGAAAACATCTTTACGATAGTATGCTCAACATCTGACTACACTTCCGACCCGATCAAACCCTACGTTGTTGCTGATGACGCTAAAAATTCCAACGTGCCTAATCTTGACACTGTTCATCTTTACAGAGATATTATGGCAGGCGAATATGAGAAAGCCGAAACAGTCAGACATCTCGGCAAGGAAACTATGTACTATCTCGGTGGTGGCGGTACAACCGGAAGAAGCAAAATCATAAAGCTTTCATCATATGCTTTTAATTACGTTGCATATGCTTGCTATATCTTTGATAGAGATTGTAAAAAACATGAATACGGAAATTCATATAGTCTTTGTGTTCTTCCGTGTTTCCACGCCTATGGTTTGGGTGAAGGTATGCATTACTTCGTTTGTAATGCCTATTCATGTATCCTTATGCCTAAGTTTGATGCACAAAAAGCTAATGACTATGTTAGCCGTTATAATGTTAAGGAAATCTTCGGTGTACCGAATATGTTCAAGAAAATGATCGAAGCTGATAATTTCGATAATCCGGGAGTTAAAAATCTCGACTTCCTTTCATGCGGTGGCGATGTTGTCACAAAAGAATTTTCCGAAACATTTAATGCAAGAGTCAGAAAGAACGGTGCCGATTGCCCGATTTATCCCGGCTATGGTTTGACAGAGGTTTGTGCTTTGGCAACAGCCAACAGCAAGTCATACAATAAACTCGGAACTGTTGGTTTACCGGTTGACGGAACGGAAATTCTCATAGTTGATGAGAATAGAAAAGAGCTTCCTGTCGGAGAAGTAGGCGAGATCATGATTCACAGTGAAACTATGATGAACGGCTATCTCGATGACGGATATGTTGAAAATGACGGTATTTGGCATGATGAGAACGGTGTTGATTGGATACTCACCGGTGATGCCGGCTATCTCGATGAGGAAGGCTATCTTTACATTTCCGGAAGAATCAAGAGAATTATTATTATATCGGGATACAATATCTATCCTGCAACTATAGAGCAAAAAGTAATGCTGCTTGATTATGTTGATGAGGCGTGTGCTGTTCAAGGCTATGACGATAACGGTAAGGTTTGCGTAAAGCTTTGTGTTGTGCTTAACGATAATAGTCTTGATAAGGAACAGATCAAAGAGGAACTGTTTGAATATTGCAAACAGAATCTCGGCAAATATTCTGTTCCCAGAAAGATAGAATTTTTAGATGCACTTCCGAGAACAAAGATGGATAAAGTTGACTTTATGCGTTTGACGGAGAATGCTCCTCTTATCACAAAATAAACTTACATAAGATCATTAACCCCCGGTGGATATGCTTAATTGCTCCGTCGGGGTTAATTTTTGCTTGACGCACTTTTTCATAAATTTTAATTATTAAACAAGACAAATTTGACATGATATTTGTGCAAAATAGCCTTTGATAAAATTAATGTGTTGTGATAAAATATCCACAACGAGTTGCAGAAATGCGTAAGTCCGGTTATCGGCCTTACGCATTATTTTTTTATTTTCGGAGGTTATTTAAATGGAAAATCAAAACCAAGCGTACCTTGTCAGTGAAAAGGTGGGCAAGCTTATGGCAAAATATGCCGTGCCGTGTATCATATCGCTATTAGTGGGCGCACTTTACAATATCGTAGACCAAATTTTTATCGCCAACGCATCCTACCTTGGCTCATACGGAAATGCGGCGAATACGGTTGTGTTTCCGCTGACCGTCATTGCCCTTGGTATTGCAGTGATGATAGGAGACGGTTGCTGTGCATTTGTGAGTATATCACTCGGTGAAAAAAAGCCTAAAAATGCGGCGAAAAGTGTCGGAAACTCAGTTTTGTTGTGTATAGTTGTCAGCGTTATTCTGACAGCATTTTATCTGATTTTCTCTGATGCTATACTTACTTCATTCGGAGGAAACGTAAATAGCGAAACATTTGAACTTTCAAAGGAATATTTCTTTTGGATAACCTTGGGTATTCCGTTCTATATGTTCGGTCAAGCGATGAATCCGATAATCCGAGCTGATGGAAGTCCTAAATTCGCTATGGTATCGACCTTGCTTGGAGCAGGGCTGAATATAGTTCTTGATCCTATATTTATTTTTACTTTTAAGTGGGGTATGACGGGTGCGGCTGTAGCCACGGTTATCGGTCAGATCGCAACGGCAGTGCTTTCCGCATGGTATTTGTGTAAGGCGAAAATAGTAAAGCCGAGCTTAGACGACCTTAAGCTTGATAAAAAGATTGTTTCCGAAACGCTTTCACTTGGACTTTGCAGTTTTTTAGCACAAATTTCACTTGTTGCCGCAATGGCGGCTATCAATAATATGATCCGCAAATACGGTGCTGTTGACGAAATTTTCGGTCAGGAGCAATACGCTCAAATTCCCATGGCTGTTGTCGGAATTGTCATGAAATTTTTCCAGATAGTTATTTCCGTGGTAATAGGTATGGCTGCGGGTTGTATTCCGATCGTTGGATATAATATGGGTGCAAAGCAATCTGATAGAGTAAGCTCTCTGTTTACAAAGTTGTTGTTGGCGGAAACGTGTGTCGGTGCAGTGGCACTTATAATAGTTGAGGCTTTTCCGAATTTGCTGATACAAATTTTCGGTGCAGCGAACGAGAGCGTTTATTATACTGATTTTGCAGTTAAAGCGTTCAGAATTTATCTTTGTATGATGATCTTAGCCTGCATAAATAAAGCCACTTTTATATTTTTGCAGGCTATGGGGAAAGCTGTTGAATCGACAATGCTTTCTATGGTACGTGAAATTGTATTCGGTGTCGGATTGGCAATTATACTCCCGATTTTCTTCGGACTTGACGGAGTACTTTATTCTATGCCCGTGTCCGATGTCCTCACAGCGATTATTTCAGCAGTTATTATCGTTAAAACATATAAACAGTTGAAAAGCCAAAAAGGGGAGCTAATCAGCCGGCAATGATCGTCACGTTTGAGAAAGAAAATTATCATCTTATACTTGACAAAGGTGAAGGTTAATAGTAGAATAAACTCAAAATTTAAACAGAGTAGGCTTGAGTGCGTTAAGTTCCGCTTGAACGGGGAGTTGTCAAGTGGCCGAAAAACTTATGTTTGCGATACTCTTGCCGCATCCCGCTGTCAATAAGAAAGCTCAGACTCTTTCAGTTTAAGAGTTAGTCCTCCCTTATGCAGCGGGCATAAAGGAGGATTTTTTATGCCCGAAAATAACACAAGAAACAAAAAAACAAAGCTATCGCTATATGAGACTGTTTGCTTGGCGATGCTTGTCGCTCTCTATGTGGTCATGAATAGGTTTTTGTCCGTGACAGCATGGAATATCAACTTCGGATTTGCCTTTGCCGCAACCGTTACCGCCGCCGCTTTGTTTGGCGTACACGGAGGTATGATTGTTGGCGGACTTGGTGATTTCATAGGAGCTATACTCTTCCCGAAAGGTGCTTATTTTCCGGGATTCACGCTTTCCGCTATGCTTATCGGAGCGATATACGGTTTGTGTCTGAAAAAAGGGAAAAGCTTTTGGCATACGGCTTTGGCAGCGACAGTTTCTCAGATCGTCAGCAGTCTTATATTAAATTCCGTGTGGATTTCCGTGCTTTACGGCAACCCATTAAAAGCGGTTATCATATCAAGACTTCCGCAGTTTTTTGCTGTGACGGTATTTCAATTGATACTGTCACCGATTATCGTTAAGATTTCTCAAATTATTAGAAAAGAACTTAAAATTAAAAATCCGACAGCATAAAAAAACCGCAGATATTGCTTCATAATGCATATCTGCGGTTTTTATTTTAGACATTATAAACAAGTTGACTGTGCTTGTAGGAAAACTGAGCTTCACTGAATCTCATCATAACAAACTTGAGAATGTCATCTTTTGTGTATTGATCTCCGTCAACAATCCACAACTTAAGCGTTTCAACTATTGCTCCGGCATAATAATGAGCAAGCATGGGGGCAGGGGAGAACAGATGAATACCTGATGCCTCATCTCGGCTAAGCCTTTTTTCAAGAGTGTCAGAAATAGAATTTGTCAATGCAACAGTAAAGGCTGATGAAGTTGTGTTTATGTTAAGATCAGCTATAATCTGCCGGTTTTCATAGACAAAATTAACGATTTTTTCGCAAAGACCAATATATTCGGCTTTTGCCGACTCACTGTTGCTGCCGAATAAGCTTTCGTTTTCAAATTTGAGAGTTTCAAGCTTCTTTTCAAAACAGAAGTTCATGAAATCTTGTTTGTCAATGAAGTGCTTATAAAATGTTGCTCTGTGAACACCGGCCGCATCGCATATCTTAAGAACGGTTATGCTGTCATATGATTGCTTTTTCATAAGCTCAAAAAACGTATCGGAAAGACGTGAGAAAGTTTTTTGAACTCTGATATCCGGTTTTCTTGCCGTTTGGTCTTTCATTTCTTTATTCTCCTTTTTACATCAAGTATATCATTTTGATATTTTCTTTTTTACATCATCTGAAATACGTTTCAGTTCCTCTGAAATTAATTTTATATCAGCATTTTTAAATTTTTTGCTGTATTTATTGAGAAATTCACGTCTTTCGATATGCTTTTTGTTTGTTCGTCTATAAGGTTTGAATTTTCGCTCAAACTGCTCGATAATAAGTTTAGCATCAATTATGATTTCCTCACGCTTATAATTGAACTTGTCATTTCCGTCATTGATCATACGGTTTATTTCGCTCGCTTTATCGTTAATTGAGTATACCAAAGTATCGTACTTTTCTTCAACTGTTGCTTTGACCGTAAGATATGCATCGCCAAGTTGCTGTCTTGCTTCATTCGTGTTGGAAGTGATAAGCTCTTTAAGCTCGTTGAGCTTGTTTTTAAGTTTGATAAGTCCTATAGCCTTAACGACCGCATATGCTAAGTCTATTGTGAAAATGACCAATATAACACTAGTTACGGGTACAATATATTTTGTCGGTATCTTTTCAAACATATTGACAACGATCGGGTGAACTGTCTTGACAAAAAATGTTGCCGCAATACCCCAATAAAGAGTGTGCTTTAGGCATATTCTTCCCTTGACGTTTAACAGCTCGTCTTTATAGTCCCACCATCTTGCGTTGAACAGCTTTTCCATGATAAAGCTTGACGCATATTCGACCATATCGCAAAAAACCATTCCCAAGAAGAAAACCACCATCGGTTTGTCACGGAAAGGGTTATAGAGTAAAAGTGCCATAACAAGTGCGCCTTTGCCATATATTGGGCAAATAGGGCCGGTTAAAAATCCTCTGTTTATCAATTTCTTTTCGCCTATTGAGCAATAAATGCTTTCAAACAGCCAGCCTACTGCACTGTAGAAAAAGAAATATAGTATATAGATAAAAACTGTTTGCATAAATGTTATTCCTTAATTAATTTATTGAATCTGGCTTTATAGCGTTTGCTGAGTGAATAATAAACTTCACGCCAAGCACAATATTTGTCAGTGAATATGATAATATAACTCTCTTTGTATCTAGGTGGTATGACCGTGAAAGGAAACATATGATGTCTTATCATGTCTTTCTCTTTTTCACTTATGCTCTTGTTCAGCTCGATGGCATTATGATAAGCATATATCGGATGTTTGTACCCGTGAGGTCTGTGCCACTCTCCGGTCGGATCTCTCCAATCGTAATAAAACAGATCGTGCAATAAAGTACCTCTTGCGACCGTCTTATAGTCCCAGCCTAGTTTTTTGGCAATTTTATAGCTGAGGTATGAGACACTTGTGACGTGTTGAAGTCGATTTATGTCAAGATGTTGTTCATATTGTTGAAGGCTTTGAACCTGATCCGAAGTGTAAAGGTCAGAAACCAGCGACATATATTCACAATCAGACAATTCATTCAGTTTGTAAGACAAAATATAGTGCTTAAATAACTTTGACATATCTTCACCTCTCTTTGTTTTAAATTTTAGTATTGTACATTATAATACAAAATCAATAAATAGACAACTGTATAGTTAATATTAAGTAAAATTTTACATTTAAACTAAAAAATGCTCATATTTTTTTAAGAGTTAAGAATAAACGTAATATTTTTTTAAAAATCAGCTTGTATTTGCAAGACTTTACTTGTATAATAATAACATAATTTGTTTTGCGGCGGGTGCCGATAATTTTGTGTCGATTTGCTTAAACTTAGTTTGCAACTTTGTGTTTCGACCGACATACTGCGTGATAACGCAGAAATACCGCACCTATTTGCGGTCGTATGCATTATTGCATACCTCAGCGTAATGCCGTGTATTTGAAAAGGTGAATATTATTATGCTTGGAAAATTTGTAAGAGTTAAGGTCACTGCACCGATGAACTCTGTCAACAGACGTTTCGGCTATGAGTATAAGCTCAATTACGGAGTGATAGACGGCAGGGGACGTGTCAGATCCGGTGTCAGAGGTGCATATATAATGGGTGTTGATCACCCTGTCAGAAATTTTGACGGGAGAGTGATCGCTGTTATTCGCAGATATGCCGGAAGGGGTGTTGTTTGGGTTGTTGCTCCAAAAAGCACAAGATATATTATAAACGATATTAAACAGGCGATAAGTTTCGCCGAAAAGAGTGGAACTTATGATATCGAGTGCTTATTTGAACGCTCATGCGGTGCGGTCGTACTTGATGAAACACAAGAGAGCAGGAAAATTCTGCTTATCAAAAACAAACGCAGCGCTCACTGGGGATTTCCGAAAGGACACATTGAGGCGGGCGAAAGCGAAAAAGAAACCGCTGTCAGAGAAACAAAGGAAGAAACCGGTCTTGATATTGATATTATTGACGGCTTCAGTTGCAAAAGTGAATACACTATTCAGGGAAAAGTCGAAAAAGCTGTTATAATTTTTCTTGCCAGAGCAAAAAATACGAATGTCGTTAAGCAGGAAGAAGAAATTGACGAGTTTGTCTGGGTTGATTTCAACACTGCCATGCGAATGTTAAAATTTGAAAATGACAGAAATATTTTGATAAAAGCCAAAGAATATATCTGTCGCAACAATATATAGGGTGGGATATCATGTCTGAACAAATAGCTCAATATTTTGTTGAAACACTCGGTGGAAAAGTTCCCGAAGAAATATTGGTTTTTATAATTTCAATGCTTCCGGTGCTTGAGCTGCGAGGTGGAATGATTGCCGCCAAGCTTATGGATATCACATTTTGGAAAGCATTTTTGCTTTGCTATGCCGGAAATATGTTGCCGATTCCGTTTATACTTAAGTTTATAAGAGTTATATTCAATCTGCTTAAGAAAAACAAGCATATTGAAAAGGCAATAACAAAGCTTGAAATTCGTTCGTTAAGAAAGGGCGAGACGGTCAAAAAATACCGTGAATGGGGACTTTTGATCTTTGTTGCTATTCCCTTACCCGGAACAGGCGGCTGGACCGGAGCGTTGATAGCGGATCTTCTTGATATCAGAATGAAAAAGTCATTGCCGCTTATAGCTTTGGGTGTTCTTATCGCAGGGTTCATCATGTCTGCGTTGACTTATGGCTTGTTCGGACTTATCGGATTTTAATTTGAAATAACATACAAACACAGGCTGTCATGTTACGACAGCCTGTGTTCTGCTATTATTTGAGATTTTAATTATGAATATAGCTTTTTCATCTCATTAACTTTTCCGCAACTGAATCTGCCTTCGGGGCATTTGCCCGAAACAAAACAGCTCGGCCCATAGTGTGAGAACAAAATCGGGGATACCTTTTTAAGTTCGCCTAACATAAATTCGGCATGACCTCTGATCTCCCATTGGGCTCTTGTGCAGGAACGAAGTCTAAAGAACAAAAGCAGTTCTCTTGCGTTCATGGAAGTGACAACATCAATCAAGTTGCCGGCAAGAAGAACGTAAATCAGATCGTTTTCGTCAGCTCCGAGTGACTTCAATTCATTATAAAGAGCTGCTGTGTCAGTGAATGCTGCCTTATATTCAGCTAAAAGCTCGCTGTTTTCTTTTAAACTTTCAGGTACGACAAAACGTGTTCTGTCACAGGTGTTTATGTCGGGAATAAGCAATGACTGCATACGGTGACGTGTCAAATGTGTCAGGCAGGCTAGGCTCATGTCTGTCAGAAGAAAGCTGAACTGAGCTTGCTCTAACGCTCTCGGTCTTGACGACTTGAATATCTCATCGAGAATTTTTGCTGTATTATTGACGTCAGAGATAATATCCTCTATTTCGCAGAGTCCAAAGTTCGTGTTTTCAAGTAAGGCGGCTCTTGCGATGACTTTTTCGGGATCTGATGTTGCGGATAAAAGCTTTGACTTTTTGATGCTGTTTGATTTATCCGACTTAATGAAAGAAAAGTCAGCCTTATCTTCGGTATTCTCAAACTTCTTCTCAAAATCGGTAAACACACCGGGGGTAAGCTTTTTGCATTGCTCATAAAGTTCGTTTCCGAGAGCTTTGATCTCCGGATATTTGCTGCCTCTGCCATAGATCATGCTCTTAAGCACGTTCAGCAGTTCTCTTGCATTAAGTGAGCAGAAGAAATTGCTTCTGAAACAATAAGGCAGAACAAATCTTGAGTCCTCTTTAGGTATTCCCTCGTTTGTGAGTTTTTCATAGAGTGCAAAAAGTCTGTCCATATGGTCGGTGTATTTTTTTCTTAAAATGTCACTTTCAAATTCAGGCACATGGTATCCGCAACCACGAAGATCAACATACCGTCTTGATTGAACAGTGAATGAGGCAAGTCGAAATTCTATCATGAACTGTTCGACAACGACAGAAACGTTGGAAAAAGCAAGGTTATAAAAGCAGTGTTCGAGTGTTGATGTATGACCTGAACTTGTAACCTTACCTATAAGTGAGGCGTTTTTCTCACGGTCATGCGATTTTTCAAATATGTCCAAAGCCGTGCCTTGCTGTGTTGAAATTCTTCCGCTTGCCGCACACAGCTCTTCTCCCGTGCTGCTGAGTCCTATAACGTACACTCCCGGTCTTTTTGTGTCGTTCATATTTTGCACTCCTTTTCAAATCAATATCTTGTATCTAATTTTAGAATACAATGCTCTCAAAGTCAACATAAAGTAATCAAAAAGTATTAAAAAACATATTTGGTTCTAATATTTTATGCCTAACCTATTGATTAAAACGGAAAAAATGGTATAATATATAGTAAATTATTATGGGTTAATCTTTATTTGTTTTCAAAAGAGGTAGTTATCATGATAAAAAGAAAAGAAGAAATGATCAGCCAAATAAAAGAGCATATGAGAAACGGTGACGGTCAGGCTGTCATAACTCCGATACTTGAAAAAGGAGAATATAACGGTCATTCAAGACTTGTTGCGACTATTACGCTTGAGCCGAACTGTTCCATAGGGCCTCACGTTCATGAGAACGAGGAAGAAATATTCTATATATTAGAAGGTCAGGCAATTTATCTTGATAACGGTGAGACTGTTATCCTTGACACAGGCGACAGCTGCGTTTGTCTTTCGGGACAGACTCATTCAATAGCCAACAGAAGCGATAAGACGCTTAAGCTTTTCGCTGTTATTCTGACTTATTAAAGGTGTAAAAATGCAGGGTAAGATGATAGTTGTCGAGGGACTTGACGGAAGCGGAAAAAGCACTCAAGTTGCCTTGTTAAAAGAAAAGCTGGAAAAATCAGGGATTAATGTTTACCAAATAAAACTTCCGAATTATGATGACAGTTCGAGTACATTGGTAAAAATGTATCTTGACGGTCAGTTTGGAGAAAAAGCCGATGATGTCAACGCTTATGCCGCATCGACATTCTTTTCGGTGGACAGATACGCAAGTTTTAAGAAACATTGGCAAAAGGAATATCACGGTGGTCTGATACTTGCCGACAGATACACAACTTCAAACGCTATTCACCAAATGACGAAGCTTCCGACTTCTCAATGGGATAAATATCTCAATTGGCTGTTCGATTTTGAATATAATCTGTTGGGAATTCCCGAACCGGATTGTGTTATATTTCTCGATATGCCGGTGGATATATCTCAGAGACTCATGACAGGCCGTTATGGCGGAGATGAGAATAAAAAAGATGTCCACGAAAGAGATGTTGATTATTTGAAGAAGTGTTACAGCTCCGCAAAGTACGCCGCAGACAAGTGTGGCTGGGAAACCGTTAAATGCTTTGATGGTGACAGCGTAAGGAGCATTGAAGACATCGGAAAAGATGTATTTGACTGTGTTATGAAAAATTTGAAATAATTGAGGTAATACTTATGATATATGTGTTTTTAGCAGATGGATTTGAAGAAATAGAAGCTCTTGCTCCCGTTGACATACTCAGGAGAGTGGGAGTTGAGGTCAAAACTGTCGGTGTAACGGGCAAGGTAGTTGTCGGTTCACACAAAATACCGGTTACAGCGGATATCGGAATAGACGAGGCACAAAAAGAAAATCTTGATGCTATTGTTCTTCCCGGTGGTATTCCGGGTACTCCTAATCTTGAAAACTCATCGGAAGTTCAATCGTTTATCGACTATTGTGCGGATAACGGAAAATACATTTGTGCTATCTGTGCCGCACCGTCAATACTCGGACACAAGGGACTTCTCAAGGATAGGAAAGCCACGGCGTTTCCGTCATTCCAAAGCGAGCTTGATTCAGCCGAGATATCGGATGAATATGTCGTTTGTGACGGCAATTTCATTACTGCCAGAGGTGCGGGAGTTTCTCTCAAGTTCGGAGCTTTAATAGCCTCAAAATTTGTCGGTGAAGAAAAAGCTATGTCAATACTTGCGTCAATGCAGTGTGAATAATGTGTGACGCAATAATATAAAGAGAAAATGTAAAAAGCAGGAGGTGTTTGCATGGACAATAAGGAATACAGAGGTCGTTTTGATATAGATCCGACAGAATTGTTCGCAAAATCATCAAATGATGACATAAGCAGCAGACTTTCACCCTCGGAGGCATCGGATCGTGACAGGGAAAAGTTTGTTGTACACATTGATGAGGAGGCATCGGATAGCTTTGAATACGACTTTGAAGCTTTTTCAAGTGCAAGCGAAAGAAAGGCTGAACAAAGACGTAAGGAAGCGATGTATCGAAAATTTGATGAGCTTGAAAGAGAACTCGGACTGCAATCGGGCAGTAATATGCCCGAAAAACCGACTCCCAAAAGAGAAGTGCCGCCGGTTTCCAACACCGTGAACATGCCATCTGATAAGCCCGCCATACAAAACAGCGGTTATGCCACGGTTTCAAGAGGAAACACAATAAAAAAGCCGGCTCAAGCACCTGCTCCGATTCAAAATGATTCACAGTTTCAGGAGCATGAAAAGCGTCAGGTCAGAATGAGAACAACATCGGCTAAGTCAAGGTTTGCAACTTTAGCAATCTTCCTTGCTATTGTGGCTGTGTTTACGGCAACATTCACTTCTATGGCGATGTCAGCTATTGGAGATATACTTGCTATTAACAGATCGGAAGAATTTGTCAGAGTTGAAGTTCCGGCAGAACCCGATATGAATGATGTCATTAACGTTCTTCATGATGCCGGTCTTATTAAGCAGAAGTTCCTTTGCACTATTTTTGCTAAATACAGACATTTTGACGGATATACCGACTCAAAGGGAGAATATCATCAGATAAATTACCTTGCCGGAATTTATGACCTTGAACCTAAGCAGGGACTAGAGGGTATGCTTAATACGGTCAGGGAAAGCAATGGCGGTGGAGCTGAAACAGTTAACGTTACTTTCCCGGAAGGCTGGACAATAACTCAAATATTTGAGCGACTTGAAAAGAAGGGCGTTTGTTCCGCAAGTAAGCTTTATGCTAACATTGAGTCTGTTGCGAAACAGTATGACTTCTACTACGATATTCCTAAGAGTGAGGCCAGATATCTCGGAGTTGAGGGCTATCTGTTTCCGGATACCTATGAGTTTTATAAGAATGAAAATGCCGTTTCTGTTCTTAAGAAGCTCTTTGATAACTCCGAAAAGAAGTGGAAATCAAAATATGAGACTAAGGCTAAAAAACTCGGTTACACAAGAGATGAGATCCTTATAATAGCTTCTATAATTCAAAAAGAAGCTGCGAACGAAAGTCAGATGGCTGATGTTTCATCAGTTATTCATAACAGACTTAAGTCACCGACATATCCCAATCTTCAGTGCGACTCGACTTCCGACTATGTGACAAATCATGTCAAGCCTCAAGTTGATTCAAGCAGGGCACAGATATATGCCGATTCTTATAACACCTATAAGATAGAAGGACTTCCTCCCGGGCCGATATGCAATCCGGGTCTTGATGCGATAAAAGCTGCTCTTGATCCGAGTGACACGAATTATTATTTCTTCTGTCACAACAATAAGGGCAAGATATATCTTTCAAGCACCTACGATCAGTTCCAGAGAGATTCACTTCAAGTTATTAACGATAATAACGGCAATTGATTTTTAATTGAAAATTTAAACTTTGTTCGTAATTCCTCCGAATTCGGGGGAATTACGAATTGTGCTAAAACAAGGCGGTAAGTCTGAGTGAAAAATTAGCTCAGACTAGCTGAAACTTGGAAAATCTGAAAGGAAGAAAGATGAAAAAGCCTGAACTTTTAGCCCCTGTCGGCGATATGGAAAGATTAAGAGTTGCCGTGAAATTCGGTGCAGATGCGGTTTATCTCGGCGGAAAAACATTTGGAATGAGAGCTTCACCTGCCAATTTTACCGATGAACAGCTTGAAGAAGCAGTTAAATTCTGTCACGAGAACGGTGTTAAGCTTTATCTGACCTGCAATGTCTTGCCGAGAAATGATGAGCTTGGCGAACTGCCTGCATTTTTAAAACACGCAGCAGATTGTGGAGTTGATGCGTTTATAATTTCCGATTTGGGAGTGCTTGAATATGCGAAAAAATATGCTCCCAATGTTGAAATTCACATTTCAACTCAGGCAGGCATTGTCAATTATGCCGCAGCCAAGGCTTTTTGCGATCTCGGAGCGAAGCGAATTGTCACGGCAAGAGAACTTTCAATGAAAGAAATACGTCAGCTTAGAGACAATCTCGATGATGAGATTGATATAGAGTGTTTTGTACACGGAGCTATGTGCGTATCTTTTTCGGGCAGATGTTTGATTTCAAATTATCTTGTTGGCAGAGATTCCAACAGAGGTGATTGTGCTCAGCCGTGCAGATGGAAATACCACCTTATGGAGGAAACTCGTCCGGGTGTTTATTTCCCAATTGGCGAAGAAAACGGAGGAACATACATTTTAAATTCAAAGGATATGTGCATGATAGAGCATATACCTGAAATGATAGAGGCAGGAATAACCAGTTTTAAAATTGAGGGCAGAGCCAAGTCTGCGTATTATGTTGCAGTAGTGACCAATGCGTACAGAAAAGCAATAGACGGTTATTTTGAAAACCCGACAAAGGACTATAAACCCGAACAGTGGGTGCTTGACGAGATGAGAAAAGTCAGCTACAGAGATTATTGCACGGGCTTTTATTACGGCGATCCCGGTGACGATGCCAACATCAGCTATAAGGGTGGCTATAACCGTGAATGGGACGTTGTTGCCGTTGTCGATAAGTGTGAAAACGGTGTTGTTTACTGTACTCAGAGAAACCGTTTCTTTGAGGGCGATGAAATAGAAATCCTCGAAAAAGGCAAGAAACCGACTTTGGTTAAAGCTGTTTCACTTAAAGATCAAGACGGTCAGTTTATCGAAAGCACAAACAGAGCGATGATGAAGTTTTCTTTTGAATGTCCCATTGAATTTGAGGAGGGTGCATTGGTAAGAAAACAAAAAGACGAACCAATGAGAGTGACGGTTTAAACTAAGTAAATATAAATAAGGGTGGTGAGAGCGTGAGCAGAAAAAAATGGATAATTCCGAAAATTGATAAAATCAGAGCTATGGAGATAGCCGAAAAATACAATATTGATCCTCTTGCGGCATCACTCCTTATTTCAAGGGGAATGGACAGTGACGAGAGGATAAAAGATTTTTGCTCACACGAAACAGCTCTTTCCGATCCGTTTGAAATAAAAGATATGGACAAAGCGGTCGAAACGATCAGTGAAGCTGTGATGAACGGTGATAAAATTACCGTTTATGGCGATTATGATGCCGATGGAGTGACTTCAACAGCGATATTGTATTCGTTTCTTGAAACTCAAGGTGCGAATGTTGATTATTATATTCCCGACAGAAATACCGAAGGGTACGGAATGAATATAACTGCTGTTGAAAAAATAGCTAATAACGGAACAAAGCTGATAGTTACGGTCGATAACGGAATTTCAGCAATTAAAGAAAGTGAAAAAATATACGAACTCGGAATGAAACTTGTCATCACCGATCACCATAAAGTTCCCGAAACACTTCCGGGAGCCGAGGCCATTGTTGATCCTCACAGACCTGACAATCCGCTTGACTTTGATGAGTGGTCGGGTGCAGGTGTTGCGTTTAAACTTATCTGTGCCATGTCAGATCCCGATGATGTTGAGATGCTGCTTGAAGAATTCAGCGATCTTGTTACGATCGGTACGGTGGCAGACGTTGTTACGCTGACCGGAGAAAACAGAGTTTTAGTCAGATACGGTGTAGAAAAGATTAATCAGACTCAAAGAGTCGGTCTTATTGCACTGAAAAATATTGCGGGAATAGGTGAAAAGACAGTTAACTCCACTACTGTTGCTTTCTCTATCGTACCCCGAATAAATGCTGTCGGAAGAATGGAACACGCATCTCTTGCGGTTGAGCTTTTGATCACAGATGACTACGATCAAGCTCTTGAAATTGCCACTAAGCTTCAGGAATGTAATGCAAAAAGACAGCAGATAGAAAACGAGATAATGCATGAAGCGATGAAACAGCTTGAAGATAATCCCAAAATGATATATGATAGGGTTCTTATCTTTGATGGCATGAATTGGCATGGCGGTGTTATAGGAATAGTCGCATCACGCTTTGTTGATAGATTCGGAAAGCCGTGTATAATTATAACAAGTGACGGTGTTGAGGCGAAAGGTTCAGGAAGAAGTATAGAAGGATTTTCGCTTTATGATGCCATTAATTCGGCAAGACATATGTTGACTCATTTTGGCGGTCATGTTCTTGCGGCAGGTTTTGGTGTCAAACATGAAGATATTGATTTGTTCAGAAGAACGGTCAACGATTACGCTAAAACTGTCAAAATGCCTTATCCTACCGTCAGAACCGATTTCAGACTCAATCCGGAAGGGATATCCGTTGATATTCTCGATATGTTTGAGTTGCTTGAACCGTTCGGTGCAGGAAACCCACAGCCGCTATTTGCTCTTTGCAATATGAGAATAGAAAATGTGGCAGCGGTTGGAGGCGGAAAACATTTGCGGCTGACTCTTTCAAACGGAAGGTCAACTTTGACAGCGATGAAATTCTCGACTTCCATTCAAGAATTCAAATATAAAAAAGGCGATGTCATTGATGCGGCGGTCAAGCTGGACAGAAACGAATATATGGGCGAGGTACGAGTCAGTGTACATATTAGAGAAATCAAAGACTCACTGACCGATGACGATAAGTGTTTAAAATCAAGACGTATATATGAGAAGCTTATGCGTGGTGAAATGCTCAATAATGACGAAAAACGCATAGCTTTTGCTGAAAGAAATGATGTCGTTAAAGCATACAAATATATTAAGCAAAATACAGTGATACCCGATGATGTGGAATTGATTTGTTGTCGATTGGGTGATGACGGCGAAAATCATTGCAAGATGCTTGTTGCTGTCGAAGCTCTTTGTGAGCTTGGACTGGTGGAAAGAACACGAGATGGTGAGCTGAGGCTCACACCGGATCAAAGCAAGGTCGAGCTTGATGCGGCACCAATATTGAAAAAGCTGAGAAACATTTGATTGCGGACAGGTGATAACATGGCGGACGAAGTAAAAACCTTATATGAAAAATTGCATAAATCAATCGTTGCTTCTTACAGCCCACAGGAAGTTGATAAGGTCGAAAAAGCTTATCAGCTAGCCGAGGAGTCTCACGATGGACAAAAGAGGCTTTCGGGTGAACCATATATAATTCATCCTATTTCTGTCGCACAAATACTCATAGATATGGGGATGGATTGTGACAGTTTGTGTGCTGCACTTTTGCATGATGTTGTTGAAGACACCAAAGTCACATATGACGAAGTGAAAGAGCAATTCGGTGTCAGTGTTGCCAATCTTGTTGACGGAGTAACGAAACTCGGTCTTGTTTCGTTGACGACAAAAGAAGAACGACAGGCGGAAAACCTGAGAAAAATGCTCATAGCAATGAATCAGGATATACGAGTTATAATTATAAAACTTGCCGACAGAGTTCACAATATGCGGACTCTCGAATTTATGCGTGAGCAGAAAAGACGTGACAAGGCTCTTGAAACTTTGGAAATATATGCTCCGATAGCTCACCGCTTGGGTATCAGAGGCTTTAAAGAGGAACTCGAAGATCTCGCTATAAGATATCTTGATCCGGTGGCATATAGTGAAATTCAAAACTCGCTTGAGCTTGCCGGAAAGTCAAGAAATAAGTATCTTGAAGAAATTAAAGACAAAATATACAAGCGAGTCATAAATACGGTTCCGAATGCTCACATAGAGGGAAGAATTAAGAGTGTTCACGGTATATACAGAAAGATGTATATGCAGAACAAGAGTCTTGATGAAATTTATGATATCTATGCCGTCAGACTTATAGTTGATTCGGTTTATGACTGTTATAACTGTCTTGGAATAATTCATGATATGTACACCCCGATTCCGGGTAGATTTAAGGATTATATATCAACTCCGAAGCCTAATATGTATCAATCGCTCCACACGACAGTTATCGGCAAGGAGGGTATTCCCTTTGAAGTTCAGATAAGAACGTGGGAAATGCATCAGACGGCTGAATACGGTATCGCAGCTCATTGGAAATATAAGTTAGGAATAAATGGCAAGGCTAGGTTTGAAGAAAGACTTGCTTGGATAAGACAACTGCTTGAAGAACAGAAAGATGCCGAGGACGTTGAAGACATTGTAAGAACGATAAAAAGCGACCTTGTGCCGGAAGAAGTGTTCGTGTTCACGCCAAAGGGTGATGTTATAAATCTCCCCATGGGTGCGACTATAGTCGATTTTGCGTACGCAATACACTCTGCTGTAGGAAACAAAATGGTCGGAGCTAAGGTTGACGGAAGAATTAAAACGCTTGACTATGTTGTTAATACGGGAGAAATCATAGAAATACTCACAACTTCAGCTCAAAACAAAGGCCCCAGCCGAGATTGGCTGAAATTTGCTCACACCTCTGCCGCAAGAAGCAAAATAAAAAATTGGTTCAAGAAAGAATGTCGAGAAGAAAATATAGTTCAAGGCAGGGAAGAAGTCGAAAGAGAATTCAGACATAACAGAATTAACTTTACGGACTCTCAACTTCAGGAATATATAGCTAAACTTGCCGAAAGACAGCATTGTAAGAGTGTTGATGACTTCTATGCGGCTATCGGTTACGGCGGAATATCAATAGTCAAGCTTATGCCGAGAATAAGAGACGACTATAACAAGCTTGTCAAAGAGCTTGCCGTTAAAGAACCAACAGAGGAGATAATTGTTTCTCCGAACAGAAAGATCAAGAGTACCGATGGTATAATCGTTGAGGGCATTGACAACTGTCTGGTCAAGTTCTCAAAGTGCTGTAATCCGCTTCCCGGTGATAACATTATCGGATTTATCACAAGAGGACACGGCGTATCTATTCATACAAGAGAATGTCCTAACGTACCGAAAAATATATCGGCGGCAAGCGAACCTGAACGTTGGGTTAGCGCTTATTGGGATAAGAACACCAAGAGCGAATATAAGGCAACACTTATGATAACTTGCATTTCAAGAGTGGGTATGCTTGCAGACTTGACAGGAACTCTTGCAGGAATACATGTTATGATACACAATGTTGTCGCCAAAGATACCAATGACGGCAGAAGTGAAATGTATATGACTATCACGGTCAACGGTGCTGAGCATCTGAACAGCGTTATAGCGAGACTTAAAAAGATTGACGGTGTTTTAGGTGTCGAAAGATCCGGACTTTAAAAAACAAGGAGAACAACATGAAAGCTGTTATACAAAGAGTGAGTCACGCTAAGGTGACTGTCAATGAAAAAATCACGGGCGAGATCAAGCAGGGATATCTTATCTTACTCGGTGTCGTTGAAGGTGACGGCGAAGATGAGATGAAACTGCTTGCCAAAAAGACGGCTGAACTTCGTATTTTCAGAGACGAAAACGACAAGATGAATCTTTCCTTGCTTGATGTTGAGGGTGAAGCTCTTGTTGTTTCGCAGTTTACTTTGTGTGCTGATGTTTCGCATGGCAGGCGTCCGTCTTTCATCGGTTCTGCAAAACCCGATAAAGCCAATGAGCTTTATTTAAGATTCTGTGATGAGCTTAGATCTCTCGGTGTTAAGAATGTTCAAACGGGTGAATTCGGAGCGCATATGGCAGTTGAGCTTTTAAATGACGGCCCTGTTACCATATTGTTCAACACTGACGAATGGAAAAAGAAAAGAGGCTGACAGAGCATGACCGTTAAAACGATATGGCTTGGATCATATCAGGCTAATTGCTATCTTCTGAAAGATGATGAAAGCGGAAAATTTTCGGTGATTGATCCCGGATTTTATTCAAATCGCTTTGAGGCATTTCTCAAAGAAAACGGTGTCAATGAGCTTGAATACATATTTTTGACACACGGACATATGGATCATATCTGTGGTGCGGTGTACGTCAAAGAAAAATTCGGCGGAAAAATTGTTATCGGTGAGCAAGATGCCGAGTTTTTGGAAAAATATCGTTTTCTTGATGGTGCCGATGACTATGAAAAAGCTTTCAAAAGCACAAAAGCCGACCTCACGGTTAATGATGGTGATAAGCTTGAATTCGGTTCACACACAGTCGAAGTCCTCCATACACCGGGACACACGATGGGGGAAGTTTGCTATATAATAGACGATTTGCTTTTCACCGGCGATGTCTTGTTTAAGGACTCGATTGGAAGATCCGATTTTGAAAACAGCAATCTGTTTATGCTTATAAGATCGCTCAAAAAGTTGGTTTCACTTCCCGAAGATTACAGAGTATTATGCGGTCACGGAGAGGAAACAACGCTGTCGAGAGAGCGAAAATTTAACCGATATTTGGAGAATATCAGATGAATCTCAATATTATAGATCATTCATTTCATTACGAAATGGAAAAACTGTCACGAATTTTTTTTCCGGATGATGTCACTGTTTTCCATGAAAAGAACGAAAACGGAAATTACGTCACAACTGAAAGAATAAAGACAGAGAACGGCGATATAATTTATGTGAAGGCTGTTTTTTCTTCTGAGGTACGGGAGAAAAAATGCTTAGTTGAACCTTGTGATCGTTTTGACAATGCCTGCGAAAAGAAAATGGCGCAGTTATTATTTGAAGTCTTGTCGGAACTGACGGGATACACACCGCCTTGGGGTATTCTCACGGGTGTCAGACCGGCAAAACTTATGTCAAAACATATATCACAAAATGGTGAAAAGAAAGCTCTTGAATATTTCAAAAACGAATTGTTTGTCAGCGATGAGAAATCAAAGCTTGCTTTAACAGTGGCAAAAAACGAAGCACCGATAATCAATAAGAGCCGAGACAATTCATTTTCGCTATATATTTCAATTCCGTTTTGCCCGACCAGATGTAGTTATTGCTCATTTGTATCACACTCAAATGAGCAAGCTAAAAAGCTTATTCCCGAATATGTTGAAAAACTTTGTCAAGAGATCGAATATACCGGAAAAGCCGTTAAGAATTTGGGCTTGCGACTTGAGTCGGTCTATTACGGCGGTGGAACTCCTACCACGCTTTCCGCTGAACAATATAAGCGTATAAGCGAAACTATAGCTGAAAATTTTGACCTTTCAACTGTTGAGGAATATACCGTTGAGGCAGGCAGACCGGATACGGTGACAGATGAAAAGCTCAAAGCGATAAAAAACAGCGGTTGTACAAGAATTAGCATAAATCCGCAGACATTCAATGACAGCGTTCTTGAAGAAATAGGAAGAAAGCATACAACTGCTCAGACTTTGGAGGCTATGAAAAAGGCAAGAGCTAATGGATTCGATAACATAAACACGGATCTTATAGCCGGACTTCCGACAGATACGTTTGAAAGTTTTTGCCACACATTGGATACAGCGTTGTCACTCTCTCCCGAAAGCATAACCGTGCATACGTTATCAAAAAAGAGGTCATCAACAATAGCGACAGACCATCTTGAGACAAACGATGCCGAGCTTTGCGGAAAAATGCTTTCTGCGGCCAGTGAAAAGCTGATTGCGAACGGCTATGAACCTTATTATATGTATCGTCAGTCAAAATGCTTAGGCAATTTTGAAAATGTCGGTTGGGCAAAGAAGGGCTTTGAATGTCTTTATAACGTTTATATGATGGAGGAGTGTCATACTGTCATAGCTTTGGGAGCCGGAGCTGTCAGCAAACTTAAAAATCCATATGGCGATGAGATAGAAAGGGTATATAACTTCAAATATCCCTATGAATATATAAATAAATTTCAAGAGATAATAAAGAGAAAAGAACAAATAACAGAGTTTTGCTCAGAAATATTTAAGAGGTGAGTCCTGTGTCAAAATTCACGATTGACGGTATTAATGAAAACATAAACGCAAACGCAGATTCATATATAGCTGAATGTGAAAATGCATATCGAAAATCACTTGAAAGAGTCAGTGACAGAATTGTTTCAACAGACGGAAGAAAGCTTGTCATGCTTGCAGGCCCAAGCTCATCGGGTAAGACAACAACAGCAGGCATAATCTGCTCATTTATAAAACAAACCGGCAGAAACGCAATAACGGTCTCACTTGACGATTTTTATAAAGACCAGAGATTTGCTCCGAAATTCGATGACGGATCTCCGGATTTTGAAACAGTTCATGCTCTTGATATAAAGAAGATTGACGAATGTCTAAAAACGCTGATAACAACCGGAAAAGTAACACTTCCAGTATTCGATTTTTCGACAAGAACACCCATTGAAAACGCTCGCAAAGTCGAAATAGGAGACGATGATGTTGTCGTAGTCGAAGGACTTCATGCACTGAATCCTCTTATCACAGATCCGCTTGAGGGCGAAGAACTCATAAAGCTTTATGTCAGTGTTTCTTCAAGAATATATGACGGCAATAAAATTTACTTCACAAAACGTGATATCAGATTTATCAGAAGAATGATAAGAGATTATCAGTTCAGAAACAGCCCTGTCGATTTTACATTCTATCTTTGGAAAGGTGTCAGAACCGGTGAGGATAGATATTTGTTCCCATTCAGCGACAGAGCCGATGTTAAGATAGATTCCATACATCCGTATGAACTTTGTTTATATAAGGAGCTTGCGACAGAATTGTTGACTCACATTAAATCAGACAGCATATATTACAGTCAAGCTCAAATATATATTGAAAAACTCAGCAGACTTCAAATGCTCGATAAGAGCAAACTTCCTGAAAATTCGCTTTTGCACGAGTTTTTAGGATAAGCTGACGGAAGTCGAACCCGATACGCCCAAAACGCAAAATATCACGCACCCTCGAACATTTTTTGCCTTGAAATACGTCAGCCTGTCGAGGATTTCTGACGCAGTATGGGCGAAAATATACATTGAAAAACCGTATTGTGTTCAATTCCTGTCAACTTAAAGAAAGGAAAGGTGATAACATGGCTCAGAGAAAGAAACAAAATCTTCTTAATGCTGCTACAGTCCTTGTCATTTCGACTATGATAGTCAAAGTTATAGGTATGATTTACAAAATACCTCTTGTCTGGATAATAGGTGAGACAGGTAAGGGCTATTTCCAACAGGCATATGATATCTATATGCCGTTTTACACTATCTCAATGGCAGGTTTACCTGTCGCTATATCAAGACTTGTTTCAGAGAGTATAGCAGAGAATAAGTTCCGTCAGGCTCAACAGATATTCAAGGTCGCTCAAAAGCTGTTTCTGATTGTCGGTACGTTTGGTACTGTGCTTTTGATAGCAATAGCTTATCCGTATTCAAAATATCTGATATACACACCTGAAAATTTTGTCAGCATAATCGCTATTGCTCCGTGCATTTTCTTCTGTTGCATGATGTCATCATACAGAGGATACTATGAGGGTACCAGAAATATGTATCCCACGGGTGTTTCGCAGGTTATAGAGGCGGCAGGAAAGCTCGTTTTAGGCCTTGCCTTGGCGTACGGGGTAATGACCTACGGACTTAAAACTTTCACATCGGCAAACGGTGAACCGGTCAATGTCTTTGGTACTCTTGTCTCGACAGAACAGGAGGCTTTGAGTGCTATTTATCCTTATGCGGCTGCGGCTGCTGTTTTCGGAGTCACGATCGGATCTCTTTGCGGAATGTTATATTTGATGTTGAGAAACAAGAGAACCGGCGGTGCGTTCACGAGAGAGGAGCTTATAAACTCTCCTGAACCGCTTGGCTTTAAAGAAACCGCAAAAAAGATAATCAGTATCGCTATTCCGGTTGCAATAAGTTCTGTTGTTCTCAGTGTCAGCAACTTTATTGATTCGGTCACAGTTAAAAACAGACTCGCCTATGCTATGGAGATAGGTGCGGACACAATAAAACAGATGTATTCGTGGTCGCTCGAAACGGCACAAGTGCTTGACAAAGATATTCCTACATATCTTTACGGTGTTTACGGTCTTGCCATAGATGTCAAAAACCTTATTCCGACAATTACTATGACTTTGGGTGTCAGTGTTATTCCGATGTTGTCTGCTGCTTGGCTTAATAAGGATAAAAAAGCGATAAAACAAAACATAGATTCTGTTTTCAGAATAACCATGCTTATAGGTATGCCGGCAGGCTTCGGACTTGCGGCTTTGTCATCACCGGTAATGCAGTTGCTATACGGCTCAAACAGACCGTCTATCGTACCTATAGCAGGGCCTATACTTTTCGCATACGCACTTCCGATGGCCTTTTACGCTGTTTCAACACCGCTGACCAACATGCTTCATGCGGTCAACAGAATGGACGTTCCGATAAAGTCGATGATTTTAGGATCGGTAGCAAAAATTATTTTGAACTTTGTTCTTGTCGGCAATCCGAACATTAATATCAAGGGCGCACCATACAGCTCACTTGCCTGTTACGTCATAATAGTCGTGTATAATCTTATAGCTCTTATCAAAGAAACAAAGGTTAAGCCCGATTTTGTGTCGATAATCTTAAAACCTTTGATTTCAGGAGCAATGTGCGGCGGTGCGGCATATTTGGTTTATTCCATGTTAAACGGAAAGCTCGGTATCGGAAACACCATCTCAACCTTTATCTCGATAGCTGTCGGAGCTGTTGTATATTTTGCAATTTTGCTTTTAATTAAAGGTTTCGCCAAAGATGATATAGAAATGTTGCCAAAAGGGGAAAAAATTGCAAAAGTACTTGAAAAACTTAAATTATTAGGGTAAAATGTTTTAAGTGATTTTAGCCGGCGTATTTTGCTCTTTTGTCACGAGGTGTTAAAATGATAGATAACTTTAAATTTAAAGATAAATACAATGCTTATGATCTTGTTGACATAATGCGAATACTCAGAACACCTGAAGGCTGTCCGTGGGACAGAGAACAGGATCATCAAAGCATAAAGAAAAATTTCATTGAAGAAACCTATGAAGTTATTGAAGCAATCAATAAAGATGATAAGGAACTTCTTTGCGAAGAACTCGGCGATGTGATGATGCAAGTTGTGTTTCACTCTCAGATTGAAACAGAGCAGGGCGGTTTCAACTTTGACGATGTTTGTGATGGTGTTTGCAAAAAATTGATAACAAGACATCCTCATGTGTTTTCCGATGAAAGAGCTGACACGTCTGATGACGTTCTCATTAAATGGGACGAGATAAAGAAAAAGACTAAAAATCAAAAAACTCAGACTTCCGTGATGCAGTCGATTCCCAGAGAACTTCCGGCACTTATGAGAGCTGAAAAGGTTCAGAAAAAAGCTAAGAAAGTTGGCTTTGATTGGGACAATATTCAGGGTGCTTTTGATAAGGTCGGTGAAGAAACGCAGGAGCTGAAAGAGGCTGTCGCAAGCGGAGATAAGGATAAGATTCTTGATGAACTCGGAGATCTTATCTTTTCAGCGGTCAATGTTGCAAGATTTGTTGACACCGATCCGGAAGAAGCTCTGACTCACACAACGGATAAATTTATCAGCCGTTTTGAGAAGGTCGAGAGACTTGCAAATGAGCGTAATATTGATATGAAATCTTCAACCTTAGAAGAACTCGATGAACTTTGGAACGAGGCTAAAAAGGATATAGGAAACCAATAAGGCGGTAGCCTTATGGAAATATATTTTTGGAGGAATACAAACAATGAATAAAACCGAATTAGTTAATGCGGTTGCTCTTAAGAGTGAGCTTACAAAGAAAGATGCCGATAAGGCAGTTGCAGCAGTTCTTGATGCTATCAAGGAAGCCGTAGCAGCAGGCGATAAGGTTCAGCTTATCGGTTTCGGTACATTTGAGGCAAAAGAAAGAGCAGCAAGAGAGTGCCGTAACCCGAGAACGGGTGAGACAATCACAGTTGAAGCTACAAAGATCCCCTCATTCAAGGCAGGTCAGGGCTTCAAAGATGCTGTTAAATAATTAAACGGCTAATAGCAGACTCACACCGAAACGGTGTGAGTCTTTTTCCTTTTGTGCAACCTTTGTGTACCTGATGAATATAATATTATCAAATTCTATGGGAGATGATATTTTGATTATACATATTGTCAGGGCAGGGGACACATTATACTCAATTGCCGAGCTTTATGGTGTATCGGCAGAACGACTGCGAACGGATAACGGTCTTTCACCTACGCAACGGCTTGCGGTCGGTCAGGCACTCGTTGTGCTGATTCCGTCAATTGTTTACACCGTCAGACAAGGTGACACTTTGCAATCAATAGCTGATTTTTACGGCATAACGGTTGTAGAAATTCTTCAGAACAATCCGTCACTTATACTTGATCCGACACTTTATCCCGAAAGCCGGTTGGCAATCGCTTTTAGGGGAGGAAAGACCGGAAATATGAATACTACAGGTTACGCATACGGATATATTGATCGGGATATTTTGCTGCGAAAATTGCCGTTCATGTCAAATCTCGCGGTGTTTTCTTATGGGTTCAAGGAAAGCGGAGAGCTTATACCTGTTAATGATTCTCAGCTTATAGCCTATGCCTATGAATACGGTGCTGCACCGGTGTTGGTTTTTACAACGATAGATGAGCAGGGCAGTTTTTCCGGAGACAAGGCAAACGCTCTGTTTTACGATTTGAATTATCAGAATTTAGTCCTTGAAAATGTCATCACTGCAATGCTCAACAAGGGGTACACTGCACTTGACGTGGATTTTGAATATATTGATCCCGATGATGCTGATGCGTATATCGCATTTCTTGAAAACGCAAGAGACAAACTTCATGCCAATGGACTTTTGCTAAACGTTGCTCTTGCACCGAAAACTTCAGCTGAACAGCAGGGGCTTTTATATGAAGCTCATGACTATGAACGAATAGGTGCGATAGCCGATAATGTTTTGCTAATGACATATGAATGGGGTTATACATATGGGCCACCATTGCCCGTAGCACCGCTAAATCAAGTCAGACGTGTTATAGAATACGGAGTCAGTGCGATACCGATCGAAAAAATTCAAATGGGTATTCCGAATTACGGCTATGATTGGACTTTGCCATATGAAAAAGGAATATCTAAGGCACAAAGTCTCGGCAATCAGACGGCTGTTGCTTTGGCGGCGGAGAATAATGCGGAAATAATGTTTGATGAAACAGCTATGTCTCCATATTTTGAATACGCCTCGCAAGGCAGAGAACATATCGTTTGGTTTGAAGATATTAGAAGCATAAAAGCTAAATTTGACTTAGCGGATGAGTTCGGCATAACTGCGGTCGGATATTGGAACATAATGCGTCCTTTTGCACAAAACAGTGCGTACCTTTCATATAAATATAATATTGAAAAACTCAACTGATATAATGTACGCAAAGTTGCATGATATTGAAAAATTTTCCTTTTCGTGTTATAGTAAGCTTATGAAGGAGTGAAAGCGAATGACAAATAAAAAACTTCTCAGAGAAATTGATGAATGGGAAAAAGAAAATATAATAGATGCTTATGCCGCAGACAGACTGAGAGAAAGATATTCAGCCGGCGGAAAAATAACACTTGTGACGATATTTTCAATTTTGAGTTCGATATTGGTCGGAGCAGGTGTGATATTGCTGTTTGCGACAAATTGGAAGAACATCCCACTGGCAGCAAAAGGTGTTGTCTCTTTTCTTCCGATGATTGCAGGTCAAACAGCGGCACTGTTCACCGTCATAAAAAAATATGAGAATACCGTTGTCCGTGAGTGTGTTTCAATACTTTATACGGCGGGAATATTTGCAACTCTTGCAATGGTCGGAAATAGCTTTGATCTGGTCAATGCTTCTGAAAATTATATTTTAATCTGTTCGGTTATGACTTTGCCGGTCATTTATCTTATGTCGGCTGTAGCTCCGCTTGCCGTATTTTATGCAGGTGTTCTTTTTTGGGCGTTCCGCATAGCGAGATATATGAGCGTAGCACAGTTTGTGATCTTCGCCGCACTGATTGTTGCCGGTATGCTGTTTATTTTGCGTGTGAAAAATGAGGAAAATCCCGACCAAAGACGTGTCGGCTATGTTAGATGGATTAATGTTGCGGTTTCCTTATTTTTTGTAATTAATGCGGTTAGGGTTGCCGACTTTTACAGTAATGCGACCTATCTTGCATATTTTGCATTGTTGTTGGCTCTTTATCCGAGAGACAGCGAATATATAAGCCCATTTAAAATTTTCGGTGTGTTGGGTTGCGGTGTCATGATAGGAATTTTTGCTTTGGGACATTCTTGGTACGCAGTAAGTTCGGATGTAGACTTTATATCTCAGACTTATAAAATGATTCCTGCTTTTATAATCTGCGTTGCAGCGGTTGTTTCGGCTTTTGTCAGAGGATTGGATAAGCTAAAAGTTATGGCTGTTGCATCGTCTGTTATTTGCATTGTCATATCGGGATCTTGTTATATCGGACTTGTTTCGGATAGCATTGTTTGGACAATAATTGCCAATATCGCAATGCTTGCTTTCGGAATTACACTTATAGTCAGCGGAACGGAAAATTTTGATGCGTTCATAACAAATGCCGGACTTATAGCTGTCGGGGCTATTGTTATAATGCGTTTTTTCGATTGGGATTTAGATATATTCGCTAAGGGCATAGCCTTTATTGCGGCGGGAGTAATACTTTTTATATTCAATAAGCGACTTGCAAGAAAGAAGAAAATTGCAATCGACAGCCGGGAGGAAAAAACACAATGAAGAAGAAAATAATTATTCCGATACTTATTGCCGTTATTATTGTTCAGCTTGCAATTCCCGTTATGTTAGTCAGAGAAAAATATGATATTTTGGAGAACGGAACCGAGTATAAGTTCAGAGTCAATGCGTACGCAGTAGGCAAAAAGATAAAATTTGAAGTTCTTGATGACTATTCGGTTCAATCTGAAGATGCAAAATACGGAGTTATAGCCGTTAACGTAAACGGCTTTGCACAAATTAACTCGATTATATCTCAGAAACCGACAACAGATTATATAACCAGCAAGAAAGATGGATATTTTCAGTTTCCTATTAATTATATGAGGCTTAACGACAGAGCGTATGAATCTCTTTTTCATAAGATATATGAGAGAAGCTCAACTGTTTATATAAAGGTCAGGGTTAAAGACGGAAAAGTAGTGTTGGAGAATATGTTTGTCGATAATATGACAATAACTGAATATCTTGAAACGCAGTAATTGTGAATTTTTTTGTACTATTCTTGACTCAATATGTTTAAATATGCTAAAATATTAACAAAGTGGCACACCATAGCAGTTAATTCTACAAGGTGTGCCTGTTTTTAAGGAGGAATAAAAGCATGAAAAGAAGAAATGTCAAAGCTGCACTGAGCCTTATTCTTTGCATAAGTATGCTTTTAGGTATCAGCTTGCCTACATTCGCAAAGGAAACATCGTCAAACAGATATCCGTTTATCTATGTTCATGGAATGATGGGCTGGGGTGAAGGCACAGCTTTTGAGGAAGAAACACCTTATTGGGGAACACAACCTGAAAATAACGTTATGACATATCTCAGAGATAAAGGATATGAAGTCTATAATCCGCCTGTCGGAGGTTTAGGCAGCGCTTGGGATAGAGCTTGTGAATTATATGCTCAGCTGACGGGAACGGTTGTTGACTATGGTGAGGCACATTCAAAGAAGTGCGGTCATGAAAGATACGGCAGAGATTATACAGGCAGGGCAACCATGGGCAAAGCTTGGGATATGGAAATGCCATTAAACCTTGTCGGTCATTCTTTCGGTGGTGCAACAGTCAGACTTTTTGCATCTCTTGTTGCTTACGGTGATGAAGAAGAACGCAATGTATCGGGCGGAAATTGCTCAGGACTCTTTAAAGGCGGACATGAAAGTGCAATATATTCTGTAACATCTTTAGCTGCACCTCATAACGGTTCAACAGTTGCAAACTATATTTCAGATCCGGTTGTACCGGCGGTATTTGTTGCTCTGATGACACAGGCAAGCATAAACTTAGGATTATTAAATATGGATCTCATATTTGACCAGTGGGGGATCAGTGCCGATCCGGCAACAGGTGAACAGCCTAAACTCAGTTTAAGAAAATGCATAAAAGCGGCGGCATCAAAGGACAACTGTGCATATGATATGACAGTTCAGGGAGCAGAGGAACTCAACGAAAAGATAAAGACCGTCAAAACAGCATATTATTTCTCATATTCAACCTGTATAACCGAGACCGACAAGCGTGGCTACACAAAGGTCAACGAAGATTATGATAACATTTTCACTCTGTTCAAAGCCACCTCTGTGATAATTTCCGGTTCTGTCAATGTTTTCCTCGGAGGAAAGTTTATTGACAAATCTTGGGGTGCAAATGACGGAATAGTACCTTTAAAGAGTGCATTATATCCGTCTAATGCAGATCATATTACATATAGCGAAGGAATAACTTTACAGCCCGGTGTATGGTATGTTATGCCGACAATAATGGGTGCGGATCACTATGATTTTTGCACTGCCGCAGACACGGGTGAAATGGGAACAAAAGAAGAATATTTCGGATTTTATACTAAGCATATGGAAATGATCTACTCAGCTTGACCGAAAGACAAAAAAACGCTATAATAATAGGAGCAGCGAAAGTGTCTGCTCCTATTTTAATTTATACGGACGGTGAGATAAATGGCTGATTTCCAGAAACAGACCGTGCAATGGTTTCCCGGTCATATGGCGAAAACACGCAGACAGATAAAAGAAAGTTTACCGCTTGTTGATGCGGTAACGGAACTTCTCGATGCCAGAATTCCCATGAGTAGCCGAAATCCTGAGCTTGATGATCTGACACAGAAAAAGCCTAGGATCGTACTTTTAAATAAATGTGACATGGCTGACGAAAAGACAACTAAACGTTGGATTGAATATTTTAAAGTACACGGACAGTATGCAATAGCAGTGGACTGTCGAAGCGGAAAAGGACTTAATGCTTATATTCCGCTTGTAAGGCAGGTATTGCGTGATAAAATCAAATCAAATGAAGAAAAAGGTATGGGCGGCAAAGCGCTGAGGGTGATGGTTGTAGGAATACCGAACACCGGAAAATCTTCGTTTATAAACCGAATGGCAGGAAAAAGCAGGGCAAAGGTTGCAGACAAACCGGGAGTCACTCGCCACAATCAGTGGTTTGTTATAGGAAACGGGATCGAATTGCTCGACACACCGGGTGTACTTTGGCCAAAATTTGAAGACAAGACGGTCGGCGACAGACTTGCGTTTATAGGTTCTGTCAAAGACGATGTGACGGATACCGAAACTATGGCTTTGAGATTGTTAGAGGTACTCAAAAAGGATTACGCTCAGTTGCTTTGTGAAAGGTATAAACTTAAGATAGAAGACGTTAAATCCCTTGAAACTTATGAAATTATGGAACTTATAGGAAGAAAGAGGGGAATGTTAATAAGCGGCGGAGAGATTGATACTGAAAGAGCATCGGTCATGATTTTGGACGAATACAGAGGCGGAAAGCTCGGCCGATTGTCTTTTGAAGTGCCTGAGGATTATTAAAAACAATTATATATGCGAATACTATTGACAAGTAATACGCAATTTGTGTATATTATGGTTATGAGGTACACAAATTGCGTATAAATTGTGGCGAGAAAGGAGAATCATAATGGAAATTAGAGATATTCGTAATTTGACGGGTATGTCACAAGCAAAGTTTGCAATTTTTCTCGGAATACCGGTCGGTACTATTAGAAATTGGGAACAAGGAATATCAAAACCGCCGAAATACGTGTACCAAATGATATTAAACACAATTAGGAGAGATGGTATGATAAATGTTAAAACTATAAAATTTGTAAATTTGCTCAATAAATTGGCAGAGTGTTCATTAAACGGAATAATTAAATTTAGTGAAGTGACGGAAGAAAGCTTTGATTATGATCAATTAGTTTATGATGATGTAAGTACGAATGAGAACAAGTATAGGGTTATAGCCGATGCAATTGTTTATGATACGCCGGAATACACACGAGAGATTATTGGCTACTATGATGGTTATAATAATAAGCACCGAGAAGAATGTTCAATAAAAGTTAAATTTGATGATGAAGATGAACCTTATATATGTGTACACTTTTTTCCGAGTGGAGAAGAAATTGAAATTTCAAATGGTTCATGGGAATTTTTGAATCTTTTAGACTAATCACCGGTTGAAATATGAATTGAAAATTAGGAAAAGTTAAGGACACCCATCGGGTGTCCTTAAAATTATCAGTTATTCTCTATCCAAGCCGCTGCCTTATCCTTAGACATACGCTTGATGTCCTCTGCAGGATACTTTGAATCTGCACCACCGTTGACATAAAGGAAAAATGTTCCCTTAGCGGTCTTGTAAAGGCTTTCTTCATAGCCGTCACTGTCGCCGAAATTACCAAAAGTAACCTTTTTTACAAGCTCTGCATTTTCGGTGTCGTATTCAACTTTGCAAATAACCTTTTTCATAAATGAAAACTCCTTTTCTATTACATTTAGTCTTTGCCATATATAGTATACTTATTTTTGCAAAATAAATCAATACGAACAATCAATAATAAAATAATAGCTTAGACGAAAAGTTTTGTTTGAAATATACTAACTAATGACAAATTTCTCCGAAATTATGCATAAATGTGATCCTGCTGCGTTGAAAGCTTTACAAATTGGCACTCTTGGTGTAAAATATAGTTAAATATAACTCCTTTTGGAGTAAGAAGGGAAGATTAAAATGAAAAAGAAAGAGAAAACAATAAGAACGAAGAAACAAAAACTCAGAATCGCTTTTGCTTGCCTTTTTGCGTTGTGTATTTTGGGCGCAAGTGCAGTATTCGGTGTCAACAGCTATGTTAAAAACAGTGCTGCTGAAAGAGTATTAACGCCTGAAGATGCTGCCAAACTTCAAAATGTCGATTGCATTTTGGTGCTTGGTTGCGGTGTACACGGTGATGAGCCAAGCCATATGCTCAGCGATAGACTTTCAAGAGGAATTGAACTTTATGAAAGCGGTGCAGCACCTAAACTGTTAATGTCCGGAGATCACGGCAGAGTGAATTATGATGAAGTCAATGTCATGAAGAAATTCGCAACAGACAGAGGCATAGTCAGCAGTGATGTTTTTATGGATCATGCCGGCTTTTCAACATATGATTCAATGTATAGGGCAAAAGAGATCTTTCAGGCAAAAAAGATAATTATTGTTACGCAGGGATATCACTTGTACCGAGCATTATATATCGCCGATAAGCTTGGTATTGATGCATATGGAGTCACTTCTGATCAACGTCAGTATGTTGGACAGATTCAGCGTGAGATAAGAGAGATCCTCGCTAGGGACAAAGACTTCGTGAAATGTATGATAAAACCCGAATCAATTTATCTCGGCGAGGCTATTCCCGTCAGCGGAAACGGCGATTTGACTAACGATAAGGTCTGAAAACAAGAAAAATTCTTCAATTATGCCTATTGATTTTTTTAGGCTGACATAATACAATAAACGACAATATATTTTTTGGAGGACTGTCATATGGCTTTTTATTACGATGAACCATCAAGAACATTCAGCGAGTATCTTCTCATTCCCGGCTACACAAGCCCTGAGTGTATTCCCGATAACGTTAGCCTTAAAGCACCGCTTGTTAAATTTAAAAAAGGCGAAGAGCCTGCTCTGAGCCTTAATATTCCGCTTGTTTCTGCTATTATGCAGTCCGTTTCAGACGACACAATGGCTGTTGCACTTGCAAAAGAAGGCGGTGTGTCATTTATTTACGGCTCACAGTCAATTGAGAGCGAGGCGGCAATGGTCGCAAAGGTTAAAAGCTATAAGGCAGGCTTCGTTGTCAGCGATTCAAACCTCAAGCCCGATGCAACACTTGCCGATGTCTTGAGTATTGTTGAAAAAACAGGTCATTCGACTATAGCTATCACAGATGACGGCACCGGCACGGGAAAACTTCTCGGTATTGTCACCGGTAGAGATTACCGTGTCAGCAGAATGTCAACCGATGAAAAGGTCAGCTCATTCATGACACCGTTTGAAAAGCTTGTCACTGCACCGCATACAACAACTCTTAAAGAGGCAAACGATATTATATGGGATCACAAGCTCAATTCTCTTCCGCTTATTGATGAGGAACAGAGACTTGTTTACCTTGTATTCAGAAAAGACTATTCACAGCATAAAGAAAATCCACATGAGAATCTCGATTCTGCAAAGAGATATATTGTCGGTGCCGGTATCAATACAAGAGATTATGCCGAGCGTGTTCCGGCTCTTGTTGAGGCAGGCGCAGACGTTCTTTGCATAGACTCATCTGAGGGTTATACTTGTTGGCAGAAACAAACTATAGACTTTATAAGAGAAAAATACGGAGATACGGTCAAGGTTGGTGCAGGCAATGTTGTTGACAGAGACGGCTTTATGTTTTTAGCTGAGGCAGGTGCAGACTTTATCAAGGTCGGTATCGGCGGCGGATCTATCTGTATCACTCGTGAAACAAAGGGTATAGGCAGAGGTCAGGCAACGGCACTTATCGAAGTTTCAAAAGCAAGAGATGAATACTATGAAAAGACAGGAATCTATATTCCGGTTTGCTCTGACGGCGGTATAGTTCATGATTATCACATGACACTTGCCCTTGCTATGGGTGCAGATTTCATGATGCTTGGCAGATATTTCGCAAGATTTGATGAAAGCCCGACACCGAAAATCAACATAAACGGCACATATGTTAAGGAATATTGGGGTGAAGGCTCAAACAGAGCGAGAAACTGGCAGAGATATGACCTTGGCGGAAAGTCAAAGCTTTCATTTGAAGAAGGCGTTGACTCGTACGTAACATATGCAGGTTCACTTCACGATAACGTTGAAAAGAGCCTTTATAAGGTTAAGTCAACGATGTGCAACTGCGGTGTACTTTCTATTCCCGAACTTCAAAAGAATGCAAAAATGACGGTTGTTTCTTCAACAAGTATTGTTGAAGGCGGCTACCACGATGTTATACTCAAGAATAAATAAGGAAGTGTTTTGAATGTCATTTGATGCACTCAAGGTTAAAAACGATATAGTCAAATGGATAAAGTCGTGGTTTGACGAAAACGGTAAGGATTGCAATGCGGTTGTTGGTATCTCCGGCGGTAAGGATAGCTCTGTTGTTGCTGCACTTTGCGTTGAGGCTCTTGGAAAAGATAAAGTCTGGGGCGTATTGATGCCAAACGGAGTACAGCATGATATTGATATGGCACAAATGCTTGTTGATCATCTCAAGATTAAGAGTGTTACCGTTAACATCAAATCGACATATGATGCTCTTTCATCTGAAGTTGAAAAGGCTATTGGAGAATTGAGCGTTCAAACGAAAAACAATCTTCCACCGAGACTCAGAATGTCCGCTTTGTATGCGGTGAGTCAATCTGTCAACGGACGTGTTGCAAACACTTGCAATCTTTCAGAGGATTGGGTTGGATATTCAACCAGATATGGCGATAACGCAGGTGATTTTAGTCCTTTGTCAAAATTTACTGTACAGGAAGTGAAGGCGATCGGACGAGTTCTCGGACTTCCGGAAATTCTTATCGAAAAACCTCCTATAGACGGACTTTGCGGAAAGACCGATGAGGACAATCTTGGTTTCACCTATGCGGTACTTGACAAATATATCCGAACCGGTATTTGCGATGATGAAGAAACCAAACAGAAGATTGACAGAATGCATAAAATGAATTTGTTTAAGCTTGAATATATGCCCGTGTTTGAATACACACCCGAAAATTAAATAAAATTTAAACTTCCCTTTCGTGCGAGAGGGAAGTTTCTGCGTTTTTTGGCTTGTGCGGTCGGTTTTTATCAGCTGCATAGTTTGCGGTTCTTGTGAGTTTGTGCAGGGGGGGCGAGCAACGCTGCCTGCGGCAGCGTTCGCAACGGCTTCGCCGTTGCGGTTTCTGCCTTTGGCAGAAACGCTCGCCCCCGAACTTCCCTAAAGCACAAACCAAAAAAGAAAATCTTCCGACCGCATTTAGCTGTCGGAAGAAAATGGTAGATTCTAAACTTATTCGGCTAAAGCTCTTTCAAGCCAAATGCTGCCGATGTCCATTGCGTTGTGCAAACCTTTCTTTTCAGTTTTTTGAGCGATTCTGTCGTGAGGTCTGACATCGGGATCTGTATTGATAAGCTGAACCGAAACTTTATCGGCTATACTAAGTCCACCAAGATCCTTTGTCGTGAGAATCTGAAACATTACGACAAATTTGTCGCTCATATTGCCATAATAAAGTGTGTTTCCGCAACGCACAAGCGGTTTGTTCTTATAAGTTAAAAATTCTTTCTGATCTTTCTTTGTTGCCATAGTCATCTCTCCTTGTAAAATTTAATTGTTAAGGTAGCTGTTTAAAAGCTCCTGCAACAGTTCATCACGGTCGAGTTTGCAGATGAGACTTCTTGCGTTATTGTGGGTTGTTATATAGGTTGGATCTTCTGAAAGTATATAGCCGACAATCTGGCTTATGGGATTATATCCCTTTTCTTTAAGTGAAGAATATACAATTGTGAGTATTTCTTTCATTTCGTCTTCTTTGTCAAGCTTCAAGGTGAACTTGATCGTCTTGTCTGTCATAATTAAAACCTCCTATCAAAAGCTTGTTTTCAGCTACATACACATTGTATAACAAAACTCGCAAAAAAACAATGTGAAAATGAAAAGAAATTGAAAATATATGAAAAAAATTAGTTATTTATCTTTTCAATATATATGAAATTCGACTTACACACATACCATATCTTGAAATTTGTATAAGACGATAAAAAGCCGTGGACAGTAGCGGTCATTTTTTGTCGAATTATACAAAGTTAGAATTGTTACGACTTTTTGTGTTGACTTTGAACATTTTATGTGATATCTTTATGTCATGTTAATAAACAAATATTTCTGATATAGTTCCGGATAGACGGCCCGGATGTTTCTACCGTAATGCCATTCAATTTACGACTATTGGTTAAAAAGGCTTTCCGAGGTACGTTTCGGTTTCTGCTTTTTTTATTTATGTCGGCGACAGGCAACTTTCCTGTTGCTTTTTAGTTTTTTCGGAGGTGAATGCTGTGAAAGCTCTTGAGAATAAAATACTTCATGAGGGTAAGGTATATGATGGGGGCATTTTAAAAGTCGGCAGCTTTTTAAATCAGCAAATAGACTCTGATTTTATGATGGAAATGGGCAACGAAATAGCTCGTCTTTATAAAAATGATAATATAACTAAAGTCCTGACCGTTGAGGCATCGGGTATTGCAGTTGCACTTGCTGCAGGAGCAGGTTTACACGTTCCGGCTCTTTTTGCAAAAAAGCATAACACAAGCAATATCAAATCTGATGTATATTCATCGGTCGTTTATTCTTTTACTCATCAGACTAACTACAATATTGTCGTCAGCAAAGAATATCTTACTTCTGATGACAAAGTTTTAATTGTTGATGATTTCCTTGCAAGAGGAAATGCAATAGTCGGTCTTGCCGATATCGTCAAGCAGTCCGGTGCAGAACTTGTCGGCTGTGCGGTGGCAATTGAAAAAGGCTTTCAGCATGGCGGCGATGAGCTGAGAAAGCAAGGAATCAGAGTCGAGGCTCTCGCACTTATCGACAGTATGGAAGAAAACAATATAGTTTTCAGAAATTAAAGCGTATGTAATTTTTTTACATAAATATCAAAACTCTAACGGAGGAACAAGGTAATGAAAAGAATTCTCGCAATCGTTATGGCACTCGTTCTTGTAGTAGCCGGTGTTGTATGTCTCACAGCTTGCAACGGTGATGACAGTGCCAACACAACGAACAATGGCGACAGTGCAAATGCAGGTGCTGTTGACGTTTCAAAGGTTAAGCTCGGTGTTATTTGTCTCCATGATGAAGATTCAACCTATGACCTTAACTTCATCAATGCTGTTAAGGATGCTCAGAAGGCTCTCGGTCTCTCTGACGATCAGGTTATCATCAAGAGAAATATCCCCGAATCAAACAAGTGCTATGAAGCTGCTGCTGACCTCGTTGATGAGGGCTGCAATGTAATTTTCGCTGACTCTTTCGGCCATGAAGATCACATGATCAAGGCTGCTAAGGAGTTCCCGAACGTTCAGTTCTGCCATGCAACAGGCACAAAGGCTCACACAGAAGGCGTTTCAAACTTCCACAACGCATTTGCTTCTATCTACGAAGGCAGATATCTTGCAGGTATTGCTGCAGGTCTTAAGCTCAATGAAATGATCAAAGCAGGCAAGATCACAGAAGATCAGGCTCTCATCGGTTATGTTGGTGCTTTCACCTATGCAGAAGTTATCTCAGGTTACACATCATTCTATCTTGGCGCTAAGTCAGTTTGCCCGAGCGCAAAGATGAATGTTCAGTTCACAGGTAGCTGGTATGATGAGACTGCAGAAAAGACAACTGCTCTTTCACTTATCAGTGGTGGTTGCGTACTTATCAGCCAGCATGCTGACTCAATGGGCGCTCCCTCAGCTTGTGAGGAAAAGAATGTTCCCAACGTATCATACAACGGCAGCACAGTTGAAAGCTGCCCGAACACCTTCATCGTTTCATCAAAGATCAACTGGGCTCCCTACCTTGAGTACATCGTTAAGGCTGTAGCTGAAGGCAAGGAGATCGACACTGACTGGACAGGTACACTCGCAACAGGTTCAGTTCAGCTTTCAGAGATCAACGACAAGGCTGCTGCTGAAGGCACAAAGGAAGCTATTGAGGCTGCTAAGGCTGACCTCGAAAGCGGCAAGGTTCACGTATTTGACACCGCTAAGTTCACAAGCGGCGGCAAGACAGTTGACAGCTACAAAGTTGAGGATACAAACGAGGTTGTTAAGGATGGCTACTTCTCAGAGTCAGACTTCCGTTCAGCACCTTACTTCGATCTTGAGATTGATGGTATCACAAGACTTAATGTTAACTTCGGTGACTGATAATTTTTCCTGCAAAGGCGGGGCTTTTGCCCCGCCTTGATTTGGTTTATAATGGCTAAAGTCAATAGGAAAGAATCGAATAGAACCGGTTTTTTCCTATTGATTTCAACTTAAAAACCGGCTCATACTTTTGTGTACGAGGCAGTATGCAATAGAGTTCGGAGTAATTCAACGGAGGTAAGGCTTATGGCTGAAACAGCAATCAAACTTGTCGGAATAACAAAGCGATTTGGAAATATTGTCGCCAATCACGATGTTGATCTTGAAGTTATGAAAGGCGAAATACTCGCTATTCTCGGAGAAAACGGCTGCGGAAAGACAACATTGATGAACATGATCGCAGGCATTTATTTCCCTGACAGCGGAAAAATATTTGTTGACGGTAACGAAGTTATTATTCGTTCACCAAAAGATGCTTTCAAATATAAGATCGGTATGATACATCAGCATTTCAAACTTGTTGATGTTTTTACTGCCGGTGAAAATATCGTTCTTGGAATTAATGACGGAACGAAGTATAACATGAAGAATATCACCGGAAAGATTATGGAAATAGCTTCACGCTATGGTTTCAATATTGATCCTCAGAAAAAGATACATGAAATGTCTGTGTCAGAAAAGCAGACCGTTGAAATACTTAAGGTTCTTTATAGAGGTGCCGATATACTCATTCTCGATGAACCGACAGCCGTTCTCACACCTCAGGAAACTCAAAAGCTTTTTGAGGTTTTACGCCGTATGCGTGAGGACGGAAAATCAATAATTATTATCACTCATAAACTTCACGAAGTTCTCTCAATTTCCGACCGTGTAGCGGTTTTGAGAAAAGGCGAGCATATTGCTACGGTCAACACAGCTGAAACAAATGAATCCGAGCTGACTGAAATGATGGTCGGCAAGAAAGTTGATCTTAATATCGAAAGAAGTGAACCGAAAAATCCTCGACTCAGACTTCATGTCGAAGGTCTCAACAGCACAAATTCAGAAGGAATAAAAGTTCTCAGCAATGTCGGATTTGATGCATATTCGGGTGAGATACTCGGTATCGCCGGTATTGCGGGAAGCGGTCAAAGAGAACTACTTGAGGCTATAGCAGGTCTTGAGCATCTTGATTCGGGTGAGATAACATATCACGATCCCAAAACCGATAAAGACGTTAATCTCAGAGATAAGACTCCTTTACAGATTCGTGACCTCGGTGTACGTCTTTCATTTGTTCCTGAGGACAGACTCGGTATGGGACTTGTCGGAAATATGAATATTACCGACAACATGATGTTGCGCTCTTACCGCAGAGGTAAGTCAGCTTTTCTTGACAGAAAAAAGCCGAAAGAGCTTGCAGAAAAGATAATTTCCGATCTTGAAGTTGTTACTCCCGGAACGAGTACTCCCGTTAGACGTCTTTCCGGCGGTAACGTTCAGAAAGTTCTTGTCGGCCGTGAGATTGCCGCTGCGCCGTCAGTGCTTATGGCGGCATACCCTGTAAGAGGACTCGATATCAACTCATCATATATGATATATAATCTTCTCAATAAGCAGAAAGATTCGGGAGTTGCAGTTATCTTTGTCGGCGAAGACCTTGACGTTCTTATCGAGCTTTGCGACAGAATACTCGTCATAAACGCAGGCAAGGTAACGGGTATCGTTGACGGCAGAACTGCCAAAAAGGAAGAAATCGGACTTTTGATGACAAAGACCGATTCATTAGAAAGCAAGGAGGAAACGAACGATGCAGAATAAAGAAAAAAAGGTTCGTGAGCCGCTTTTTCACATCTCTAAACGTAGTTCAATGCCAATTTGGGAGTCCTCGGCTATTCGTGTTGCCTCAATAGTTTTAGCTTTGCTTTTATGCGGTTTGCTTGTTGCGGTATTCTTGCGTGAAAGTCCGGCAGCATTTTATACTTCGCTTTTCAAAGGCTCATTCGGTTCTCAGAGAAAGCTCTGGAAACTTTTTAAAGATATAGCTGTTTTGCTTTGCATTTCGGTTGCAATAACACCCGCATTCAGAATGAAATTCTGGAATATAGGAGCAGAGGGGCAGGTTCTTGTCGGCGCTCTCGCATCAGCCGCCTGTATGTATTATCTCGGTGGAAAAATACCGGAAGTCGCACTGATTGCTGTTATGTTTATCGCTTCTATTATTGCCGGTGCAATTTGGGGCTTATTTCCGGCTGTATGCAAGGCTTTGTGGGACACTAACGAAACTCTGTTCACTCTTATGATGAACTATGTTGCAACTTTCCTTGTTGCCTACTTCCTCATTAAGTGGACACCTGACGGTTCAAGCTCACTTGGAATACTGGAACACGGTCATCTTCCAAAGTTATTTGACAATGAATACATACTTCTTATTATTGTCGTTATTCTTTTGACGATCGGAATGTATGTGTACCTTGATTATTCAAAGCATGGATATGAAATATCTGTTGTCGGCGAGAGCAACAAGACCGCCTGCTACATAGGCATAGACGTCAAAAAGGTCATTATCAGAACGATGCTTGTTTCCGGTGCTGTTTGCGGTCTTGCAGGTTTCCTGATAGTTGGCGCACTCGACCATTCTATTACCACCGAAACGGTTGGAGGACTTGGCTTTACCGCTATAATGGTTTCATGGCTTGCAAAGTTCAACCCACTTGTGATGTTTATAACCTCGTTCCTGATTGTTTTCCTTAATCAAGGTGCTTCTCAGGTTTCACAGACCTTTGATATCAGCAGTGCTTTCCCGAACGTTGTTGTCGGAATAATACTTTTCTTCATAATCGGTTGTGAATTTTTCATAAATTACAAGATCAATTTCCACTCAAGCAAGGAGGGTAAATAATATGTCGGTTTTACTTAAAGTTTTCGATTATTTACTCAGCGCCATTCCCCTCGGAATGACTTTCCTTTATGGCTCTGTCGGTGAAATACTCATCGAAAAAGTCGGACATTTGAATCTCGGTATCCCCGGCGTCATGTGTGTCGGAGCTGCAAGCGGTTGCGCGGCAATTCAGGCGATGTATCAAAGCAAAGTGCCTCCGGTGCTTATTGTTATTATTGCGATAATTGCCTCTTTTGTCGGAGCAGCGGCTATGGGTGCTGTTTACAGCGTTTTGACTGTCACACTCAAGGCAAATCAGAATGTTACAGGTCTCGCAATGACCACATTCGGTGTCGGTATGATGAAATTTGTCATGTCAAAGCTGACTAACATCAGATATCTTTATGCCCTTGAATATTTCCGTTTTCCGTTTGCAAATAGTGAGAACTCGCTTAAATATTGCGGTGTCATGGTTTTCCTTGCGATAATTATTGCTATCATCGCTTCATATGTTCTCAATAGAACAAGAACCGGTCTTTATATCAAGGCGATAGGCGAAAATCCAGCTACAGCCGATGCTGTCGGAATAAATGTTAACGGTTATAAGTATGCCGTAACTTGTATCGGTTGCGGAATTGCGGGACTCGGCGGCCTGTTCTATATAATGGACTATGCCGGTTCGCAGGAGGCTTATCTGAGTATCGAAGGCCTCGGTTGGCTTTCAATAGCTCTCGTTATATTTGCTCTTTGGAAACCCGTTGTCAGCATTTTCGGTTCAGCTCTTTTCGGCGCTCTTTATGTTGCCGGTTCATATATACCGGGCATAAGAGAGCTTAAGGTCAGCATGGCGGCAACTCCGCTTCTTAAAATGTTGCCTTATGTTGTAACTATAATAGTTCTTGTCATAATCAGCGCAAGAAACAAAAAAGAAAATCAGCCGCCGCAAAGCTTAGGAATGACATACTTCAGAGAAGAACGATAAATTATTGAGTTTAAAAGTGCGTAGTCGGAGCTGACTACGCACTTTTGATATGTTTTAGACATAACAAAACATTTTCTTTTGATTATCATATTTTTATTGAAAACAAGAGAGTTTTGCTATATAATAATTGAGATTTAATTTATAAGGTGATCTGAATGAACAAAAAACGAAAAAGCGGTGTCTTGATGCCGCTGTCATGTATAAACGGAAATTTCGGTGTCGGTGTCATGGGCAAAGAGGCATTCGATTTTATTGACAAGCTAAAGCGAATGGGCTTTTCTTGTTGGCAAGTCTTGCCTGTTGGAATGACGGATCAAATGAATTCGCCATATTGCAGTTGCTCTGCATTTGCGGGAAATCCGGTCTATATTGATCTTCGTGAATTTCCGAAAGATTTGCTGACAGATGAAGATGTGAACGGAAATATTTATCATGGCTCATGCTATACCGCTGATTATAAATTTGCACTGGAAAAAAGAATGAATTCATTGAGAAAAGCTTTTGAAAGTGCAAGTGAAGAACTTTTGGAAAATGTGAAAAAGTTCGTTTCGGAGAATAAATACTGTCGTGATTTTTCTCTTTATATGGCACTCAAAGAAAAACATGACCTTGCTCCTTGGTGGGAGTGGAGCGATAAATATAAGTCATATTCTTCTGCGGTACGCTCGGTTGACAGCGAACTTGAAAATGAATCACTTTTCCAGTCATTTGTGCAGTATTTATTCTATTCTCAGTGGGATAAACTTAAGAAATATGCTAATTCGCAGGGGATAGAGATTTTAGGCGATATGCCGATATATGTTAGTCTTGACAGTGCCGATGTCTGGGCAAACACAGAGCTTTTCAAGCTTGACGAAAAAACGCTCAAGCCTAAAAAAGTCGCAGGTGTACCGCCGGATTATTTCTCTGCTGACGGTCAGCTGTGGGGAAATCCGATATATGATTGGGACAAAATGGAAAAAGACGGATTCAAATGGTGGACAGACAGAATCGAATTTGCATTGAAAATATATGACACTGTGAGGATAGATCACTTCAGAGCTTTGGCTTCTTATTGGGAAGTTGATGCTGAAGCGAAAACAGCTAAAGTCGGCGAATGGAAAGACGGCCCGAAAATGAAACTTTTCAATAAGGTAAGTGAAAGACTCGGCGAAATGTCCATAGTGGCTGAAGATTTGGGTACTTTCGGCGAGGACGTTGTTAAACTTCTTGACGATACCGGTTTCCCCGGAATGAGGGTTATACAGTTTGGCTTTGATCCGAACGGTGACAGCACACATCTGCCGCACAATTATCCGAGAAACTGTGTTGCTTATGTCGGAACTCACGACAATAACACACTTTTGGGTTGGCTTTATGAGGCATCACCCGATGAAAGAAAATTTGCTCTTGACTATTGCGGCTATAAGGGCAATAATTGGGGTGACGGAGGATATAAAAGCGAGTCCTGCCGAAGTGTAATCGAAACTGTGTGGAAATCATCAGCGTATCTGTCGATAATATCGTTTCAAGATATGTGCGGATTTGGCAGCGATGCGAGAATGAACAGACCGGGTATAGCTGAGGAAAATTGGTTATACAGAGCCGGTAAGGATGCAATAGATAATGTTGATGAAGAATACTACAGATATATAAACAGACTTTACAGAAGAAGTTGAAAGGAGCAACAAAATGATAGATGTAATAAAAACCGGAGCGTACCTTTTAAACGGAACGGAATTAGTTTTTGAGGACGATCCGAGAGCAAAAGATTTTTCATCTGATGAGGCACGAAAGGGGACTATTGCTTATTCGATTCTTTCAAGCCACAACACGGCAAAATCAGGCGATGTAATGAAGATCAAGTTTGATTCTCTTATATCACATGATATAACCTATGTCGGAATCATTCAGACCGCAAGAGCAAGCGGCCTTAAGAAGTTTCCGGTTCAGTATTCGATGACAAACTGTCATAATAGCCTTTGTGCGGTCGGCGGAACGATAAACGAAGATGACCATATATTCGGACTTTCAGCGGCTAAAAAGTACGGTGGTGTATATGTTCCGGCAAATCAAGCGGTCATTCATCAGTTCGCAAGAGAAACCATGACCGGCTGCGGAAAAATGATCCTCGGTTCGGACAGCCACACAAGATACGGTGCTATGGGTACTATGGGCATAGGTGAGGGAGGTCCGGAGCTTGTCAAACAACTTCTTTCAAACACTTATGATATCAAAACTCCGCAGGTCGTTTTGGTGTACCTTGAAAATAAACCGAGAAAGGGCATTGGCCCTCACGATGTGGCTCTTGCTCTTTGCAAGGCGGTGTTTAAAGATGCAACGGTTACGAATAAGGTTCTTGAATTTGCAGGCCCCGGTGTCAAAAATCTTCCGATGGATTTCAGAATCGGCATTGATGTCATGACAACAGAGACAGCTTGTCTTTCATCTGTTTGGACAACCGATGAAACTGTCAGAAACTTCTATATAAACCACGGCAGAAGTGAAGAATATAAGAAACTTGCTCCGTCAGATGTGACTTATTATGACACTGTTGTAAAAATAGATCTTGCTAAAATTGAAAGCATGATAGCTCTCCCGTTCCACCCATCTAATGCGTACACCATACATGAGCTTCAGGAGAACCCCGTTGAAATATTGAAACAGGTTGAAGAAAGTGCGAAAGCTCAGTTCGGTGATAAAGTTGACTTCCATCTGACCGATAAGGTCGTTGATGGAAAAATCATGGTTGATCAGGGTGTCATTGCCGGCTGTTCAGGCGGTATGTTTGACAGCATATGCGGTGCGGCTGACATTTTAGACGGTGGAGACATCGGTGACAGCTATTTCTCGCTTAGCATATATCCGTCAAGCGTTCCGGTCAATCTTGCTCTTATCAGAAACGGAGTTCAGGAAAGACTTCTTGAGGCCGGTGCAGTTTTCAAGCCTAGTTTTTGCGGCCCCTGTTTCGGTGCAGGTGACGTACCGGGAAATAACGGACTTTCGATAAGACACACCACCAGAAACTTCCCCAACCGTGAGGGAAGCAAGCCCGGTGACGGTCAGCTTTCAGCTGTCGCTTTGGTTGATGCACTCTCTATCGCCGCAACAGCAAGAAATAAGGGCGTTCTCACCGCCGCAACCGATATTGACTACGATGAGGGCAATTATACCTATTCATTTGACGGCAGTGTTTATCAAAAGAGAGTATATAACGGAGTCGGTAAAGCTGACGAAAATTCAGCACTTCGTTTCGGCCCGAATATAACAGATTGGCCCAAGATGTACGCACTTGAAGAAAATCTTCTTGTAAAGCTTGCTTGCGTAATTCACGATGATGTCACAACAACCGATGAACTTATTCCGTCAGGAGAAACTTCAAGTTACAGATCAAATCCGCTTAGACTATCCGAGTTTGCTCTCAGCCGCCGTGAGCCTCAATATGTTCCACGTTCAAAGGCGATAGCTAAGACGGAGCAGGCGAGACGTGACGGCGAGAAACCCGAAGAACTTATTGCTGTACTCTCAAAGGTATGCGAAAACGCTGAAAAGGAGCTTGAACATACGCAGTTCGGATCATGTGTATTCGCTAAAAAGCCGGGTGACGGTTCAGCAAGAGAGCAGGCTGCATCATGTCAGAAGGTACTCGGAGGCTTTGCTAACATCTGTTATGAATTTGCAACAAAGAGATATCGTTCAAATTGCATAAACTGGGGTATTCTTCCGTTCACTATAGACAAAGAAAGAGAGTTCAACTATTCTGACGGTGACTATGTTTTTGTTCCGAAAATCAGAGAAAAAATACAAAATGGTGAGGAAGTTATTCCGGCTAAGGTTATCACAGCTAACGGCAAGGTCGATGACATAACACTTTATGTCAAGGGTTTAACTGATGATGAAAAGACAATTATCTTAGACGGATGCTTGATGAACTATTATAAAAACCAAGCTAAATGAAACATTTTCAGCCTGTTGTAACAACGACAGGCTGATTTTTTTATTATTTGTACAAACTGCCGTGTACAAAAATGAAATTTAATTATTATTTTTTCAGAATGTGTATTGCAATTTTATTTGTTGTGTGCTATAATAAGTCAAAACTATTATACATAATAACTTTGATGTGGGGGATATGATATTGAGCAATCATGTTAGAGGGGAAAATTACGAGACAAACAAACAACAGATCTTATACGCTGCGTCAATCTCGTTTCTTGAATATGGCTACACAGCGACTACTATCAAGAAAATTGCGGCTGATGCAAAGACTAACACAGGAACACTTCAAAACATTTTCAAAACAAAAGATGACATTTTAAGCGACATAGTCTACTACGTTTTGGAGGGCCAGTTTGATACAACCGCCAACTTTCTTAAAGGTGTAACCGATGACAAGATCCTTTTCTATGCGGCTGAAACAACACTTCAGTTATATATGGCTGAGAGCAGTGAAAATGTCCGAAATCTGTATGCGGCGGCTTATTCGCTTCCGAAAACGACACAGATAATCCAAAACACGATAACGAAGAAGCTTGAACATCTGTTCAAGGAGCATCTTCCCGAAATGGAAACGAAAGATTTTTATAAGTTGGAGATCGCATCCGGCGGTATCATACGAAACTTTATGATGGTTCCGTGTGATATGTGGTTCACAATGGATCAGAAAGTCGAGGCTTTTCTTGAAACGACCTTGCGTGTTTATTGCGTACCCGAAGAAAAAATCCGTGAGGCGATCGAATTCGTTTCACAGTTTGACTACAAAAGAATTGCCGATGAGACGATCAAGGCAATGCTCACATTTTTGAAAGGCGAAATCGCTTAAGCATTGAACTTACAACGAAAGGCAGAAATTATGAATTCCACGAAGCATACCTTAATAAAAATCAGAAAGATAAAAAACAGACGGCGTTATCGCAGTCTTGTTTGCCGTGCTTCAAGGATTTACATATCAAAAAATATCAGCCATGTGCAATTGCGAAACAATTTTGTTGTTTCGTTTTGTGCGTGGCTTTTTGCTTTCTTTTATAAAAGTGCGTATTTCCGAAGTCGGGAAGAACGCTGTTTACATATAAATATTAACAATTTTAAGGAGGTTTTATTATGACCAAAACAATGAAGAAAATTTTATCCGTATGCCTTGTTGTGCTGATGTGCATAACAGCTGCTCCGCTTGACGGCTTTGTGGGACTCGATCTCGGCTTCGGCACTAAGGCGAGTGCGGTTTACGCAGCCGGCGAATGTGGCACAAATGTTAAATACAGCCTTGATAATGGCGTGTTGACCATTAGCGGTACGGGCCCAATGAAAAACTATTCTACCAATGAGAGTCCGTTTAGTGGAAGCACCAGCACCAAAATCACCTCGGTTATTATCAATGATGGTGTAACGAGCATAGGTAATAATGTTTTCAATGGTTGCTCATCTCTTAAGAGCGTAACCATCCCTAACAGTGTAACGAGCATAGGTAATAATGCTTTCGATTGTTGCACATCTCTTGAGAGTGTAACAATACCTAACAAAGTAATGAGCATAGGTAATTCTGCTTTCTATTATTGCACATCCCTTAAGAGCGTAACCATCCCTGACAGTGTAACGAGCATAGGTGATTCTGCTTTCTCTACTTGCAGAGTTCTTAAGAGTATTACAATTCCTAGCAAAGTAACGGAAATAAATTCTTCTACTTTCTTTTCTTGTAAAGCCCTTGAGAGTGTAACAATACCTAATAGCGTAACGACCATAAATAATAAAGCTTTCAGGAATTGCACTTCTCTTAAGACTGTTTACTATGGTGGATGTAGCGAAAATATGTGGAATAAGATAACAATCGGCGAAGACAACGAGAAGTTGACAGCGGCAAATAGAACATATGCTGACCACAAATGTTCCTACACCGCAAACAAAAATGTTATCACTGGTACTTGTAATAACTGTTCAGGCGTTGTAAGTGCAACATTGACCGTTGACGAAGCTGTACCACGCACTTACACAGGTTATGCCATTGAACCATTAAAGGTAGAATGTGTTAACTTGAATACAGAATTGGAAATTACCTACAAAAATAACATCAATGTAGGTACAGCAAGTGGTAGTATTACAATCGGCGGTGCAACAGCAACTCAAACTTTTGAAATCGAAGAAGAAAAAGCTCACACCTTTGGCGATGTACAGTACAAAAACGCTGACTGTGTAAATGACGGCTACGATTACAAGCAATGCTCAATTTGTAAAAAGTATTTCCCATCTAACGCAGCTACAAATGACACCAACGGTAAGGACAACATAGATGACTTTAAAATGGAAGCACTTGGTCACTTATTTATAGGTGGATACCATTACAAGGACGCTGACTGTCTCAACACCGGTTACGATTACAAGCAGTGCTCAATTTGTAAAAAGTATTTCCCATCTAATGCAGATGAAAAAGCTACCAACGGCAAGGACAACACAGACGATTTTGTAATTGAAGCAAAAGGACACACCTTTGGCAACACAATTGAGGTTAAGCCTGCAAGCTGCTTAGAAGATGGCGTTAAGTCAGCATACAAGCAATGCTCAATTTGTGAAAAGTATTTCCCATCTAACGCAGCTACAAATGACACAAACGGCAAGGACGACACAGCAGACTTCGTAATTGATGCCACAGGTCACACCTTCGGCACAGTACAGCACAAGGACGCCGACTGTCTCAACGCCGGCTACGATTACAAGCAGTGTACGGATTGTAACAAGTATTTCGCATCCGATGCGGCAATAACCGATACCAACGGCAAGGATGACACAGCAGACTTCGTAATTGATGCCACAGGTCACACCTTCGGCACAGTACAGCACAAGGACGCCGACTGTCTCAACGCCGGCTACGATTACAAGCAGTGTACGGATTGTAACAAGTATTTCGCATCCGATGCGGCAATAACCGATACCAACGGCAAGGACAACACAGACGATTTTGTAATTGAAGCAAAAGGACACACCTTTGGCAACACAATTGAGGTTAAGCCTGCAAGCTGCTTAGAAGATGGCGTTAAGTCAGCATACAAGCAATGCTCAATTTGTGAAAAGTATTTCCCATCTAACGCAGCTACAAATGACACAAACGGCAAGGACGACACAGCAGACTTCGTAATTGATGCCACAGGTCACACCTTCGGCACAGTACAGCACAAGGACGCCGACTGTCTCAGCACCGGCTACGATTACAAGCAGTGTACAGCTTGTAAGAAGTATTTCGCTTCAGATGCAGCTGCAAATGCAACAAACGGCAAGGACGACACAAGCTCATTTGTTATCCCTGTCACAGGTCACAGCGATGGAGAAGACGGTAATGACAATCTTTGCGACAACTGCTA